>NZ_JBIVKJ010000024.1:0-92741 GCF_044750705.1 Kitasatospora sp. NPDC088783 | reverse complement strand
CCGGTCAGGCCCAGCAGCACCGAGCAGGCGGTTGCCAGCACGCGCGGGGAGGCGTAGGAGGCGGGCGAGGACATGCGTACTCCGTCTTCGTACAAAGGGGGAAGAGAGCCGCACCCTACCGTCCGCCCACGACCGATCTCCACGCAAAATCCCAGCTCACAGCCGCTTTGACCACTTACGGGAGAGAAGATCCCCCGCACTTTGTGCCCCCGGCCGGCAGGACGCGCCCGGACCGGGCAGGGCCGGGCGGCGACACCCTGGACGTGGCCCTGGTGGCGGGGTTGGGCGGTGGCGTTGGGCAACGGGCCTGTCAGGTCGATCGGGTTCCGCAGCACCACCCGCTACCGCCGGCCGGGGGCGGTGGGGCGCTCGGCGAAAGCGAAGCGCAGGAAGCAGTCGTATGACTGAAGCGCCATGCGTGAACGGAACGGCACAGTGAGGGGATCGGACGAACGGACAGGCCGGATCCACAGCAGGGGAGTTGTCACCTTGAACACACTGTCGGGCAAACTGGTGAAGACGGCGGGCGTCCTGGGCCTCGCCGTGGCCGCGCTGACCACCGTGTCGGCTTCCCCGGCCGGGGCGAGCGCCTCGGCCACGGCCGGCTGCACCAAGTACTACGGATTCGACAACGTCCAGGTCCAGGTCGACAACTGCTCCGACGGCTGGGTCTGGATCTACACCGGCGACGGTACCTACTACACGGCCACCGTCGAGATCTCGGTGGGCCTCGGCAACGGGGAGACGAAGAAACTGACGGCCGACCGGGGCAAGGCCACGGCGCAGAAGTTCATCCAGGTCGGGAGCATCAAGATCTGCGGCACCAAGTGGCTGGGCATTCCCTACGCCAGCCCGTGGTGGACCTACTGCACCACCGACATCTCCGTCTGACCCGGCGGTCCTGAGCCCGCAGACGGCTTGTTGACGGCGTCAGGTCTGTGCCGCCCCTTGATGGGTGCGGCACAGACCTGATTGCCCGGTCCGCGCTTTCCCTGCTGCCACGGAACCGGCCGCCTTGGCGCACCGACCGGAAGAGCCCGGCTTTCGTTCAACTCCTCTTGATGGCGATCCAGTTCGCGCTGTACGTGTGGCGGTACGACGCGGCGGCGGTCAGCGGGCGAGGGTGGCGGTGAGCGGCCTGCCCGTACGGTCTACGGCGAGCGGGTCAGGTGACGACGGTGCCGTGCCGGGTGGAGGCCCCACCGTGTCGGGCGGCGTTCGTCGTACGGGGAAAGTGCCTGTTTCGTAGGGCGGTTGGCGTCGGCCCGGGCGGGGGTGGTGTCGCCGGGTGTTACTCCGGCTGGGTCACCACCAGGGCCCAGCCGATCGTGTCGGCGGAGGCGTCGATGCCCACGGAGAAGGATCCCTCGACCAGGCCCGGTGCCATGGTGGCGGAGCCGACTCCGGTGGTGCCCGCCGGGCAGTCCACGGTGAAGGCGGCGACCTGGGTCTGCTGGGACTCCATCGTCACCCGGACACTGCCGCCGCCCTCGCAGGCCACGGTCAGAACGGTCGGCAGGCTCCTGGACGTCCCGCCCGACACCAGACCGCCGTCCCCGACCTGGCCGTTCACCCACACCACGCCGTCCGGCCCGGGGTAGGGCAGCGCGACGCCGTCGGCCGCGCCGGCCGGGCCGGCGCCGAGGCCGGTCACCGCGCACAGTGCCAGTGCCGCTGCGCCGAAAGCCTTCGCACACGTCATGGTCGTCCCCTCCACAGCTGTTGTGACGTCAGCCATCCTGGTGGGCCCCGGCGGAAAGTACCTGAGCACGCGTACTCAATCCGGCTCCGGGGTCGCGTACCGGTTCGGCCCGGGGCGCAGGGGGACGCGGAAGGTGCGGGCGGTGTTCACGCGACAAGCCCCCCGCAGCGGCCCCCCTTGTGGTGGGGGGCACTGCGGGGGGCTTGTCGGGAGGATCAGGCGTGGCTGTGGTGGTGCTTGTTGCCGGTGACCATGCGGTAAATGATCAGCAGGATGACCGAGCCGACGATGGCGGCGACCCAGGTGGAGATGTCGAAGAAGCCGTCGATCGAGTCGACGCCGAAGATGACCTTGCCGAGCCAGCCGCCGAGCAGGCCGCCCGCGATGCCGATGAGCATCGTGATGATGATGCCGCCCGGGTCCTTGCCCGGCATCAGGGCCTTGGCGATGGCACCGGCGATCAGACCGATCAGTATCCAGGCGATGATGCTCATGTGTTTCCCTACCTCCACGAGAACTGTCGGTGACGGGAGTCGTCTTCGCTTTTCTCGGGTTTCCAAACCCCTCGAATTTTCCGACGTCCGATCAGGTGGGCTCTCGGGCCTGCCGGTTCGGGCGGGACGGCCGGGGCGCGGTGGCGGCGGCAGGTGGCCGGTTACGGGGTGCGGGGCACGTGGATGGCGAGGACGGCGGTGTCGTCGTCGACGCCGGTGCCGAAGGTGTCGAGCAGGTCGCGGATCGCGTCGACGGTGGCGGAGGCGGTGGTGGGCGCGAGGGCGCGGGCGAAGTCGAGGAGTGCGTCGTCGCCGTAGCGGTCCTCGCCGCCGGGGGTGGTGGTGCGGGCTTCGGTGAGGCCGTCGGTGTAGAGCAGGAGGGTGTCGCCGGGGGCGAGGTGGACGGCGGTGGTGGCGATGTGGGCGTCGGCGAAGGCGCCGACGAGCTGGCCGCCGGGGGTGGGGAGGTGGTCGGCGGTGCCGTCGGCGCGCAGCAGCAGGGCCGGGGGGTGTCCGCCGCTGGCCAGGGTGATCCGGAAGCCGCCCCGGGAGTCGGGGGTGAGCCGTCCGAAGAGGACGGTGCAGAAGCGGGGGTCGGGGCCGTGGTACTCGTGGTGGAGGACGGTGTTGAGGTTGCGCAGGACGGCGGCCGGGTCCGGGTCGTAGACGGCGGCGGCGCGCAGCGTGTAGCGGGCCAGCGAGGTGACGGCGGCCGCGGCGGCGCCCTTGCCGCACACGTCGCCCAGGAACAGGCCCCAGGCTCCGGCGGCCAGCGGGAACAGGTCGTAGAAGTCGCCGCCGACCTCGTCGACGGAGGCGATGTGGTAGTGCGCGGCGACGTCCAGGCCGGGTACGTTCGCCAGCGCGGGCGGCAGCAGGGTCTTCTGCAGGGTGGTGTTGAGCAGCTTGAGGCGGTCGCGTTCCCGGTCCGCCTCCTGGCGGGCGCGCAGCAGTTCGGTCTCGTAGGCGCGGCGGTCGCGGGCGTCGAAGACGGTGGTGCGGATCAGCAGGGGCTGTCCGTCGCCGCCGGTCTTGACGGTCGAGGTGACCATGACGGGCAGCCGGGAGCCGTCGGCGGCCCTGAGTTCCAGGGCGATGCCGCTGACCTCGCCCTGCATCCGCAGCAGCGGGGCGAAGTGGGTCTCGTGGTAGAGGCGGCCGCCGACGGTCAGCAGGTCGGTGAAGGCCATCCGGCCCACCAGGTCGTCGCGGCGGTAGCCGAGCCAGTCCAGCAGGGTGGTGTTGACCTTGGCGATCCGGCCGTCCAGCAGGGTGGAGAGGTAGCCGCACGGGGCGTGTTCGTAGAGGTCCTCGACGCTGTCCTCCAGCAGGGCGGAGAACCGGGCGGCCTCGTCGGCCGGGGTGTCGTCCCGGGCCGGTTCCCCGTCGCCCGCCCTCTCGCCGGGCGCGCGCCTCACCGGGCGGCCCCGGCGAAGGCGGCGATCGCCGCGGCGGTCTCCTGCGGGGCGGCCAGCTGGGGGCAGTGCCCGGTCGCGTTCAGCGTGACCAGCCGGCTGCCCGGCACCTGCGCGTGGACGAACGCGCCCACCTCGGGCGGGGCGATCGCGTCGTGCGAGCACTGGGCGACCAGCGTGGGCACCCGTACCGCGGCGAGGTCGGCGCGGTTGTCGGAGAGGAACGTCACCCGGGCGAAGGACCGGGCGATCTCCGGGTCGGTGCGGCAGAAGCTGTTGGTCAACTCCTCGGCCAGCTCGGGCCGTTCCGGGTTGCCCATGATCACTGGGGCCATCGCGCCGGACCAGCCGAGGTAGTTGGCGTCCAGCGACTCCAGCAGCTCGTCGATGTCGGCGGCGCTGAACCCGCCCCGGTAGCCCGTGGCCGGGTCGTCGACGAAGCGGGGGGACGGGGCGAGCAGCACCAGGCCGCTGAACGACTCCGGCGCGCGGGCAGCGGCCAGGACGCCCATCATGGCGCTGACCGAGTGGCCCACGAAGGTGACCGGCCCCGGCGCCACCTCCCGGCACACCTCCAGCACGTCGTCGGCGTACCCGGCCAGCGTCCCGTAGCGCTCCGGGTCCCAGGCCGACCGCCGCGAGTTCCCCGAGCCCACGTGGTCGAAGAGGACGACGGTGAAGTCCCGCTCCAGCGTCGGCGCCACCAGGCGCCACATGTTCTGGTCGCACCCGAAGCCGTGCGCCAGCACCAGGACGGGCGCGCCGGCCCGCCCGGTCACCGTCACGTGGTTCCTGCTCCGCACGTCCATACGGGCCATCCTCGCAGACCGCCCCGGCGGACCGGGGCCGAGGCGGGGTCGGCGCCCCGCGGGAGGGGTCCGGAAAAAACCCGCGGGGAAACATCCCCCCGCGGCGGACCTCGGCCTGTTACAGTCGTCTTAGTTGCAGTAATGGTTCCCATGAAATCTGTGTGCGCCTGCTGATGTTCCGCAGGCGCATTTTTGTTTCCCGGCTCTTCGCCGGGTGGGTGCTCATCTCGGCGACTCGGGGCCCGCGAGGTGCGGGTTCCGGACAGCCCAAGAAGGAGATTTATTTATGACTAATGGCACCGTGAAGTGGTTCAACGCGGAAAAGGGCTTCGGCTTCATCGAGCAGGAGGGCGGCGGTCCTGACGTGTTCGCCCACTACTCGAACATCAACGCCAACGGCTTCCGCGAGCTGCTCGAGGGCCAGAAGGTCGAGTTCGACGTCACGCAGGGCCAGAAGGGCCCGCAGGCCGAGAACATCCGTCCGCTGTAGTTCCTGCTCCGGCACCCGCCCAGCAGCGAGGGGCCCGCACCGCGTACATGCCCGGTGCGGGCCCCTCGGCATTGCGCCATCGGCGCGTTCCCGGCCCGTTCGGGCCTCCCCCAGGCTCCGCCACCGGCGGCCATCCCCGCGCGAGACGCACGGCGTCGCGCCCGGATCGGCGCCCCGCCGTGACGTCTCGCTGTGACGTCTCACGGTTCGCGGTTGCGTGCTCCCGCCCCCTTGCGGTGAGCGCCGACCGCGGGTGACGTGCCGCACGGTTCTGCCGTCCACGTTCCACCCGTCACACTTCCGGCCCGTTCCCTTGCGGTCTCCGCCGGCGCCCCGCGCCACGGAGCCCTCCTCGTGACGCGCCGACCCGAGGAAGGTTTTCCGCATGAATCGCTCCAGTCGCTCCCCGTACGCCCAGCAGAACGCCGGCTCCCGCTCCGGCTCCTCGCACGGCGGCCGGCAGGCCGGCTCCGGTCGGCGCCCCGCCGGCCGCGGTGGCCGTCAAAGTGCTTCGCCGCAGGGCGAGTTCGCGATGCCGGTGAGCACCACCCCGGCGCTGCCGCCCGTCGAGTCCTTCGACCAGCTGGACCTGCCGAAGGCCCTGCTGTCGGTGCTGACCCGCCAGGGCGTCACGGCGCCGTTCCCGATCCAGGCCGCGACGCTGCCGAACGCGCTGGCCGGCCGCGACGTGCTGGGCCGGGGCCGGACCGGCTCCGGCAAGACGCTGGCCTTCGGCCTGGCCGTGCTGGCCCGGACCGCCGGGCGGCAGGCCGAGCCGCGCAGCCCGCTGGCCCTGGTCCTGGTCCCGACCCGCGAACTCGCCCAGCAGGTCACCGAGGCGCTCACCCCGTACGCCCACGCGGTGCGGCTGCGGCTGGCCACCGTGGTCGGCGGGATGTCGATCGGCCGCCAGGCGCAGGCGCTGAACCGCGGCGCGGAGATCGTGGTCGCCACGCCCGGCCGGCTCGCCGACCTGATCCGGCGCGGCGACTGCCGGCTGGACGCGGTCGAGGCCACCGTGCTGGACGAGGCCGACCAGATGGCCGACATGGGCTTCCTGCCGCAGGTCACCTGGCTGCTCGACCAGGTCGCCGAGGGCGGCCAGACCCTGCTGTTCTCCGCCACCCTGGACCGCAACGTCGACCGCCTGGTGCGGCAGTTCCTCAAGGACCCGGTCACCCACGCGGTGGACCCCTCGGCGGGGGCGGTCAGCACCATGGAGCACCACGTGCTGCACGTGCAGAACGCCGACAAGGACGCCACGATCGCCCACATCGCCGCCCGCGACGGCGGCGTGATCATGTTCATCGACACCCGGCACGGCGCCGACCGCCTGGTGCGCAGCCTGCTGGCGAGCGGCGTCAAGGCCGCGGCGCTGCACGGCGGCAAGTCCCAGCCGCAGCGCACCCGGACCCTGGAGCAGTTCCGGTCCGGACAGGTCACGGCGTTGATCGCGACCGACGTCGCCGCCCGCGGCATCCACGTCGACGGCCTCGACCTGGTGGTCAACCTGGACCCGCCCGCCGACCACAAGGACTACCTGCACCGCGGCGGACGCACCGCCCGGGCCGGCGAGTCCGGCACCGTCGTCACCCTGGTCCTGCCCAACCAGCGCCGCGAGATGGCCCGGATGATGACCACCGCGGCCATCACCCCCGTCACCACCGAGGTCAGCGCCGGTGACGAGGAGCTGACCCGGATCACCGGCGCCCGCGTCCCCACCGGCATCCCCACCGTGATCGCCGCCCCCGTCGTCGAGCGGCCCCGCCGCGACTCAGCCACCGGCCGCAGCCGCCGGGCCCGGCGCAACCGGCGGGCCGGCGAGACCCGCACGGCCGTGGGCGGCGGCACCCGGGGGTCCGCCGACCGCCGGCCGGCCCGGCAGGTCGACCTCGCCGCGTAGTGCCCGCCGGGCCCGGCTCGCGCCGCGAGCCGGGCCCACGGCGGACCCCGCCGGCCGTCCCCCCTGCCAGTGCCCCGACCACCGCCGCCCGGCGGCGGAGACCAGAAGGAGCCACGCCATGACCATCGCCCTCGAACGCCCCACGACCGCCACCACGGTCGGCGATCTCATGAACCACCCGGAACTGCAGATCAGCGACGACGTCATGGTCGACACCGCGATGGACATCCTGCACAGCTCCGGCGCCGACCACCTCCTGGTCCGCGACGAGGAGGGCCGCTGCGCCGGGCTGCTGACCCGCCTGCACCTCGCGCCGTTCCAGGCCCGCTCCTGGTACACCGAACGCACCCCGGTGCGCGACGTCGTCCACGACCGCGCGCCGTTCGCCACCGCCGACATGGCCGCCGACACCGCGGCCGCCGCGATGCGCTCCCGGGGCCTGGACGCCTGGCCGGTGGTGGACCACGACGGCCACGCCGTCGGACTGCTCAGCCTCTGACGGCCGGGGTGGGGCGCCCGAGCGCCCGCCGGGGTGCGGTGACGGGCGGTCAGGGGGCGGTGAGGAGGCGGCGGACGGCGCGGCGGGCGCGGGCGGGTGCCTGCGGGTCGTGCCAGAGCTGGACGCCCTGGTCGGCGGCCAGGGCGACGCCGCGCAGTTCGAAGAGCAGTTGCGCCGGATCGGTGCCGGGGGGCAGTTCGCCGGCGGCGAGCGCCGCGTCGAGTTCGCCGAGGACGAAGGCGTCCCAGCGCGCGAGCGCCTCGCGGACCCGGTCGCGGACCGGGCCGGGGCGGGCGTCGAACTCGGCGGCGACGGCGGTGAGGAGGCAGCCCGCGTGCCCGTCGGCCGTCATGGAGGCGAACCAGGCGTCGTGGGCCCGCACCAGCCGCCCTGTGCCGGGGTCCGCGCCGGCCAGCGGGGCGAGGACCGCCTCCTGGAAGCGGGCCACCGCCTCGTCCACGGCGGCGAGGTGGAGTTCCTCCTTGGTGCCGAACGGGCCGATCACGCCGGCCTTGCTCATGCCCAGGTCGTCGGCGAGCACCCCGATGGTGACGCCCTCCAGGCCGGTGGCGACGGCCAGGGCGAGGGTGCGGTCGAGGATGCGGGCGCGGGTGGCGACGGCTTCGGCGGCGGACTTGCGAGGACTCATGGCACGAGCATAACCTGACGACCGTTCGTTATTAGCGATCGGTCGTTCGCCATTTCCGGGGCGGACGCCCGCCGTCCCGGGAGGGAACATGCGGATCCACCACCTCAACTGCGGTTCACTGCGCGGCATCGAGCACGAGGGCGAACAGCTCCCGGCGGTCTGCCACTGCCTGCTCCTGGAGACCGACCGGGACGGCCTGGTCCTGGTCGACACCGGACTCGGCACCGCCGACGTCGCCGACCCCGACCGCACCCTGGGCCCCGACTTCCGCGGGCGCGCCCAACCGGTGCTCGACCTCGCGGAGACGGCGCTGCACCAGGTCCGGGCGCTCGGCCACGATCCGCGCGACGTCCGGCACGTCCTGCTCACCCACCTCGACCTCGACCACGCCGGCGGGCTGCCGGACTTCCCCGACGCCGAGGTCCACCTGCTGGAGGCGGAGCAGCGCGCCGCGCTCGGCTCCCCCGGGCCGCACCCCGAGGACCGGATCCGCTACCGCCCCGCCCACTGGGCGCACCGGCCCGCCTGGACGGTGCACCGGCAGGCCGACGGGGAGCCCTGGTTCGGCTTCGACGCCGTCCGCCCGCTGCCGCAGCTCGCCGCGGACCTGGCGATCGTCCCGCTCGGCGGGCACAGCGCCGGACACGCCGCGGTCGCGGTCCGCGACCGGGGCGCCGACCGCTGGCTGCTGCACTGCGGCGACGCCTACTACTTCCACCGGGAGATCGACCCGGACCGGCCCGAGGGCCACCCCGGCATGGACGTGCTGCAGCGGCTCACCGAGGTCGACCGGCCGCTGCGGCTGGGCAACCACGCCCGGCTGCGCGAACTGGTCCGCCGGCACGGCGGAGAGGTGGTGCCCTTCAGCGCCCACGATCCGTGGGAGTACGCCCGGCTGGCGGGCGGGTCGACGGTGGGCGGGTAGACGGAGGGCGGGTAGGCGGAGGGCGGGTAGGCGGAGGGCGGCCGGTCGGCGGGGCGCGGTGCTCAGCCTCCGGCCGGGGCGGGATCGGCGGCGGGCGGCTCGGCGGTGCGCTCGGGCCCGGCGGGCGCGCCGGACGCACCGGACGCCCCGGGAGTGCGGGTCGGACGGGCGGCGGCGCGGTGCAGTTCCGCCGTGAACTGGGCACCGGCCAGCAGGGCGAGGTTGGAGAGCCAGAGCCAGACCAGGAACACCACCGTCCCGGCCAGCGAGCCGTACAGGCGGCTGTAGGTGCCCAAGGTGGCGGTGTACAGCGCGAAGCCCGCCGAGAAGGCCAGCCAGAGCGCCGCCGCCAGCGCGCCGCCCGGCAGGCTGCCCCACCGGCGCCACGCCGGTTCCGGGCCGGTCCGGAAGACGATCAGCACCAGCGCCGCCGCCACCACCAGCAGCGCGGGCCAGCGGACCACCGACCACACCAGCGGGGCCGTCCCGCCCAGGTGCAGCACCCGGCCCGCGCCCCTGGCGACCGGGCCGCTCAGGATCAGTGCCAGGGCGCTCACCGCCAGCAGCACCAGCAGCACGGCCGCGGTCAGCACGATCCGCGGGGCCCTGCGCCACGGGGAGCGCCGGTCGCTGGTGCCGTGCATCCGGTGCAGCGCCCGCCGGAACACCGCCAGGTAGCTGCAGCACGACCAGAGCGCGCTGCCCGCGCCCGCCGCCATCAGCGTCCAGCCGGTCGATCCGCCGCCCAGCGCCTGGGTCAGCACCCCGCCCAGCTCGGGCCCGGCCTGGCCCGGCACCAGCCCCGCCAACTGCACCGCCGCGTCCCGGGCCGCCGCCGGACTGATCAGCGCGAAGCCCACCACCGTGGCCAGCAGCGCCGGGAGCACCGCCAGGACCGCGTAGTACGTCAGAGCCGCCGCGAAGTCGGTGATGTCGTCGTTCCACATCGTCAGCGGCGTGCGCCGCAGCGCCCGCCACCAGCGTCTCCTGCCGCTCGACGACCCCGCCACCACGAACCCCCGCCCACCGAAAGGACCTGAACGCGCCCGACCGGCCGCCCGCACCGGATTCCCGCCCTGGCCGGCGCGAAACCGGCCGGTACCAAACCGGTCGGCGGTGCCCCGCGCTCGGGCGGGGCACCGCCGGGGGCGGGCGGCCGTCAGGCGGCCGGGCTCCGGTGGGCGCGGCGCAGGACGCGCAGGCTGTGGCCTTCGAGGGGGACGGTCGTGCCCGCCTTGAAGTCGGTCTCGTCGGCGTCGGTGAGCGCCGGGTCGGCGGTGTCCACCAGGGTGGTCCAGCTCTCGCCGAAGGCGGCGGGCGGCAGCTGGAAGGCGACCTCGCCCGACCAGCCGTTGACCAGGAGCAGCAGGGAGTCCGCGCCCTCGGTGCCGCCGCCGGTGCGGATGCCGTCGCCGGTGCGGGCGCCGTCGCCGGTGCGGATGCCGTCGCCGGTGCGGATGCCGTCGCCGGTGCGGATGCCGTCGCCGGACAGGTAGAGGGCGAGGGCGTGGGTGTCGCCGCGTTCCCAGTCACCGTCGTTCATGAGCTCGCCGTCGGTGCGCAGCCAGACGGCCTCGGCCTGCTCCGGGGGGCCGTCCTGGCCGTCCGGGCCGCGCAGGAAGCGGCGGCGGCGCAGGACGGGCTGCTCGTGCCGCAGGGCGACGACGCGGCGGGTGAAGTCGAGCAGTTCGCGCCGCTCCGGGTCGAGGTCCCAGTCCATCCAGGAGAGTTCGCTGTCCTGGCAGTAGGCGTTGTTGTTGCCCTGCTGGGTGCGGCCGATCTCGTCGCCGTGGGCGATCATCGGGACGCCCTGGGAGAGCATCAGGGTGGTGAGGAGGTTGCGCTGCTGGCGGGCGCGCAGCCGGTTGACCGCCGGGTCGTCGCTGGGGCCTTCGGTGCCGCAGTTGAACGAGCGGTTGTCGCTCTCGCCGTCCCGGTTGTCCTCGCCGTTGGCCTCGTTGTGCTTGTCCTGGTAGGAGACCAGGTCGCGCAGCGTGAACCCGTCGTGCGCGACGGCGAAGTTGATCCCGGCGCGCGGGCGGCGGCGGTCGTGCTGGTAGAGGTCGGAGGAGCCGAGCAGCCGTTCGGCGAACTCGCCGGCCGTGCCGTCGTCGCCGCGCCAGAAGCCGCGGACGGTGTCGCGGTAGCGGCCGTTCCACTCGCTCCACAGGGTGGGGAAGTTGCCGACCTGGTAGCCGCCGTCGCCGATGTCCCAGGGTTCGGCGATCAGTTTGACCCGGCTGACCACCGGGTCCTGCTGGACCAGGTCGAAGAACGAGGAGAGCCGGTCGACCTCGTGGAACTGCCGGGCGAGGGTGGCCGCCAGGTCGAAGCGGAAGCCGTCGACGTGCATCTCGGTGACCCAGTAGCGCAGCGAGTCCATGATGAGCTGGAGCACGTTGGGGTGCCGCATCAGCAGCGAGTTGCCGGTGCCGGTGGTGTCGAAGTAG
The DNA here is from genome assembly GCF_044750705.1 of Kitasatospora sp. NPDC088783. NCBI lineage: Bacteria > Bacillati > Actinomycetota > Actinomycetes > Kitasatosporales > Streptomycetaceae > Kitasatospora > Kitasatospora sp. NPDC088783. Next base: position 81,405 of record NZ_JBIVKJ010000024.1, on the reverse strand, counting down.
TGGGCGGGGTCGTCGTCCACCAGCCGGTAGTAGGAGGCGTTGTCGATGCCCCGGAAGGAGAGGGTGGGGCCGTTCTCGTTGCCCTCGGCGGTGTGGTTGTAGACCACGTCGAGGATCACCTCGATGCCGGCCGCGTGCAGGGCCTTGACCATCGACTTGAACTCGCGGACCTGTCCGCCCCGGCTGCCCGCCGCGGCGTAGGCGTTGTGCGGGGCGAAGAAGCCGATCGTGTTGTAGCCCCAGTAGTTGGACAGGCCGCGGTCGGTGAGGAAGCCGTCCTGGGTGAACTGGTGGACGGGCATCAGTTCGATCGCGGTGACGCCGAGGGCGGTGAGGTGCTCGATCACGGCGGGGTGGGCGAGTCCGGCGTAGGTGCCGCGGAGTTCCTCGGGGACGTCGGGGTGCCGCTGGGTCATGCCCTTGACGTGCGCCTCGTAGACGACCGTCTCGTGGTAGGCGTGGCCGGGCGGGCGGTCGCCCTCCCAGTCGAACGCGGAGTCGGTGACCACGCCGAGCGGGACGTGGCCGAGGCTGTCGCGGTCGTCGGGGCGGCCCGGGTCGTCGGGGTGGTGGCCGCAGAGGGCGGGGTCGGCGTCGATCTGGCCGTCGATCGCCCTGGCGTACGGGTCCAGGAGCAGTTTCGCCGGGTTGCAGCGGTGCCCGGCCGCCGGGTCCCACGGGCCGTGCACCCGGTAGCCGTAGCGGGTGCCCGGTCCCGCTCCGGGCACGTGGCCGTGCCACACGTCGCCGTCGACTTCCTTCAGCGGCAGGCGCCGCTCGTTCCCGTCGTCGTCGATCAGGCAGAGTTCGACGCGTTCGGCGCAGGCGGAGAACAGGGCGAAGTTGGTGCCCTCGCCGTCGAACGACGCCCCCAGGGGGTACGGGCGTCCAGGTGTGATGTCCATGCCGTCACTCCAGCACACGGGGCGGGCCGGAGGGCGGAAGGACGCGGCGCACCCGCGCGCCGGGCCGGTGCGGAGCGGGGTCGGGTCCGCGCGGTGTCCGCGCGGTCAGGCGGGTCGGAGGAAGACCTCGTCGGTGTAGCACCAGGCCCAGTCCTCGCCGGGCTGGAGGGACCGGGCCAGGTGGTGCCCGTCGGCGGCGTGCGCGTGGCGGTGGGCGTGCTGCCCGGGCGAGCTGTCGCAGCAGCCGACGTGCCCGCAGCTCAGGCAGGCCCGCAGGTGCACCCAGGTGCCGCCGGAGCGCAGGCACTCCTCGCAGCCGGGGACGGTGTTCGCGGGGACCTGCTGGAGCCCGTCCAGGTGGTGGCAGACCGGTTGGTCCACCAGGCCCCGGTCCACCGCCACCCGCCATTCGCTGCGCTCGTTCACCCCGCCCACGGTACGCGTGCCCCGCTCCTCCCGGGCCGGGCGCCCCGGCGGTGCGGGGATCACCGGCCGGGGCGTACGGGCGTGCTCAGCCGCCGTCGGTGCTCAGCCGCCGTCGGCGCCCAGGCCCGCGACGGCGAGTCGGAAGGCGCGGTCCGCCCGGGTCGCCGGGTCGGTGTAGTCCTCGGTGGCCAGGGCGATCCCGATGACCAGGACGAGCAGGTCGTCGATGGTGGTGTCCGCCCGGACGGTCCGCTCCTCGACGGCCCTGCGCAGCAGCAGGTCGCCGGCCGCGGCGAGGGCGGGCGCGCAGGAGCTGTCGGCGGCCCCGTCCCGGAGCGGCTCGTAGGAGAGGACGTCCGCCAGGCCGCGGGCGGCGAGCGAGTAGGCGAGCAGTTCGCGCAGCCACTCCAGCAGCGCGGCGCGGCTGTCGGGTTCGGCGCGGAGCGCGTGGGCGCGCTCGCACAGGTCGTGGACGCGCTGCTGGAAGACGGCTTCGAGCAGGGCCTTGCGGGTGGGGAAGTGGCGTCGCACGGTGGCCGAGCCGACGCCCGCGACGCGGGCGATCTGCTCCAGGGACGCCCGGGCGCCCCGGGCCGCCACCTCGGCCTCGGCCACGGCGAGGATGTGCGTGCGGTTGCGGCGGGCGTCCGAGCGCTGGCCGGTCATGGTCTCCCCAACGTTGATTAGTGGCGGGCCCCGCCGTATCGTAGCGAACGCAAAACGGCGGGCCCCGCCGTTTCTGCTGCGCGCGACCGCCGAGGAGACGTCCCCATGACCACTGCCGAAACGCCGGTTCTCGTCACCGGTACCACCGGCCGCCAAGGCGGCGCCACCGCCCGCGCCCTGCTGGAGCGGGGGATACCGGTGCGCGCCCTGGTGCGCGACCCGGGCACGCCGCGCGCCCGGGCCGTCGAGGCACTCGGCGCCGTCCTGTGCGTGGGCGACCTCACCGAACCCGCGACCCTGGAGGCGGCCGTGGACGGCGTGCGGGCCGTCTTCTCCGTGCAGATGCCCGCGTACACCGGGCAGGGGTTCGACTTCGCCGGCGAGGTCCGCCAGGCGGACAACCTCATGACGGCCGCCCGGGCCGCCGGGGTGCGGCAGTTCGTCCAGTCCTCCACCAGCGGCGTGGGGCAGCACGTCGAGGCCCCGGGCTGGGCCGAGGGGCGGTGGGCGCGGCTGGAGGTCCCGCTCGGCACGAAGGCCGCGATCCAGGACCGGCTGCGCGAACTCGACTTCCCCTCCTGGACGTTGCTCAAGCCGTCGTTCTTCATGGAGAACTTCGAGCCGGCCATGCGGTTCTACTTCCCGCGCGGCCTGGAGGGGGGCCTGGTCACCGTCGTCAAACCGGGCACGCACCTGTCGCTCGTCGCCGCCGCGGACGTGGGCCGGGCCGCGGCGGCGGCCGTCGCCGACCCCGCCGCGTTCCACCGGGTGGAACTGGAACTCGCCGGCGACCGCCTGACCATGGCCGAGATCGCCGAGGTCCTCTCCCGCGCCTGGGGCGTCCAGCTGACGGCCCCGGACATGACCGAGGAACAGGCCCGCGGCGCCGGGATGGGCGACATGGGCGCCACGCACGAGTTCATGGAGGTCGTCGGCCAGCCGGCCCGGCCGGAGTTCGCCCGGGCGCTGGGCATCGACCTGACCGGCTTCGAGGAGTGGGCGCACGCACACCTGCCGGCCGCCACCGCCTGAGCCGGCAGGAAGGCAGGCAGGCACCGTGCCGACGGGGCGCCGCGGGAACCGGGCGGGGGCCGTCCGGAGCGGGCCGGTCAGACCACCTGCACGCCCTTCCAGAAGGCGAGGCGGCCGCGGATCTGCTCGGCCGCGGGGAACGGGTCGGGGTAGTACCAGGCCGCGTCCTGGTTCTTCCGGCCGTCGACCACGACGCTGTAGTACGAAGCCTCGCCCTTCCAGGGGCAGGTGGTGTGGGTGTCGGACTCCTCCAGGTACGCCCGCTCGACGCTTTCGAGCGGGAAGTAGTGGTTGCCCTCGACGAGGACCGTGTCGTCGCTGCGGGCGAGGACGGTGCCGTTCCAGATCGCTTCCATACCGGCCATCCTGCGCAGCGGGGCGGGCCGTGTCCGGCCGACACGCCGGTGTCCCGGCGACGGGCGGCGGTGAACTGCGGTGGCGGTCAGGGACGTTCGGGCGCGGGCTTCCCGCGCCCGCCGGACCGGACGGGCCCCGGCCGGACGGCCCCGCAGCCGTGCGGACGCGGGGCCGTGCGGACGCGGGGCTGCGGGGCCGTCCGGCCGGGGCCGCAGGACGCTCCCCTACCGCTGCTGTTCCAGGTACCGGGCCAGGCAGTCGGTGACCAGGCGGTGGTCCTCGACCTGCGGCAGGCCGGAGACGGTGACCGTGCCCACCATGCCCGTGCCGCGCACCAGCAGGGGGAAGGAGCCGCCGTGCGCGGCGTAGTGCGCCGGGTCGAGGTCGAAGGTGCGGCCCGCGGCCCGGTGGCGTTCGCCCACCAGGTAGGAGGCTTCGCCGAAGCGGCGCACCACGGCCGCCTTGCGGCGGGCCCAGTGGTCGTTGTCGGCGCTGGTGCCGGGCAGCGCGGCGTGGAAGACCTGCTGTTCGCCGTGGCGGATGTCGACCGTCACCGCGAGGTCGCGGGCCCGGGCTTCGGCGACGATCAGCGAGCCCAGCCGCCAGATGTCGTCCAGGTCGGCCGAGGGGAGCTGCAACTCCCGGTGCTGGCGTTCCAGTTCGGGGATGTCGAGGATCACAGCGCCACCGCCGCTCCGGTGCGGGCGGAGCGCTGGGCGGCCTCCAGCACGCGCAGCGCCTCGACGGCGTCGCGGGCCTCGACCGGGACGGGGCCCCGGCCGTGCAGCGCCCGGGCCAGGTCGGCGTAGTAGTCCTGGTAGCTGCCGGGCAGGGTCGCCACCGGTTCGGTCTCCTCCCCGGCCCGCAGCGCGCCCCAGCGTTCGCGCGGGTAGGCGCCCCAGTCCGGGTCCGCGGGAGTGCGGCCCCGGCGCAGCGCGTCCTCCTGGCCGTCCAGGCCGTGGGTGACGTACGCGCCCCGGGAGCCCAGTACCCGGAAGCGGGGGCCGAGGTCGCCCGCGGTGGCGCTCATCCACAGGTGGGAGCGGGTGCCGTCGGCGTGGGTGAGGGCGACGAAGCTGTCGTCGTCGGTCTGCGCGCCGTCGCGGCGGGCGTCCAGTTCGGCGTAGACGCGTTCGGCCGGGCCGAACAGGACCAGGGCCTGGTCGACCAGGTGCGCGCCCAGGTCGTAGAGCACGCCGCCGGCCTCGGCCGGGTCGCCCAGTTCCCGCCAGGCGCCGCTGAGTTCGGGGCGCCAGCGCTCGAAGCGCGACTCGAACCGGTTGACCCGGCCGAGCCGGCCCGAGGCGACCAGCTGCCGGACGGTGCGGAAGTCGCCGTCCCAGCGCCGGTTCTGGAACACGCTGAGCAGCAGGCCCCGGTCCCGGGCCAGGTCGGCCAGCCGCTCGCCCTCGGCGGCGGTGGCGGCGAGCGGTTTGTCGACCACGACCGGGAGTCCGGCCTCCAGGGCGGCGGTGGCCAGCGGGACGTGGGTGCGGTTGGGGGAGGCGACCACGACCAGGTCCAGTCCGAGGCCGGGCGCGGCGGCCCGGAGGGCGTCGGCGTCCGCGAACAGCTCGGCCCGCGGGTGCTCGCGGGAGACCCGCGCGCGGCGTTCCGGGTCGGAGGTCACTACGGCCGCGAGGCGCAGACCCGGCGTGGTGCTGATCAGGGGCGCGTGGAAGACCGCACCGGCGATGCCGTAGCCGATGAGTCCCACGTTCAGGGTCGGGAGGTCCATGCCCCAAGTTAAACAACAGCGTGGACTAACCGGCAAGCTCGCATAATCGACGGGTGACCACCGACCCGGCCCGCCACGGCGCCCTCAACCTCGCCCTGCTCCGCGACCGCAACGACACCGCCGTCCTGCGCGCCGTCCGCGCCGCCGCCGACCGCGGCACCAGCCGGGTCGAACTGGCCACCCGCACCGGGCTCACCGCCCAGGCCATCAGCAAGATCACCGCCAGGCTGCTCGCCGACGGCCTGCTCACCGAGGCCGGGCACGAGCGCGTCGCCGGGCAGAGCGGCAAGCCGCGCACCCTGCTGCGCCTCGTCCCGGGCTCCCGCTCCGCCCTCGGCGCCGAGATCGGCCGCCGCGAACTGCGCCTGCTCCGGGTCGACCTCACCGGCGCCGTCACCGCCCGGGCGGAGGAGCCGATCGACCCGGACGGCGGCCCCGGCCCGGTCCTCGACCGGCTCGCCGCCATGGTCCGCACGCTCACCGCGGCCTCCGGGACCGGCGACGTGCTCGGCCTCGGCCTGGCCTGCCCCGGCCCCCTGGACACCCGCGACGGCGTCCTGCATCAGGTCACCGGCATGCCGAGCTGGCACGGCCTGCACCTGCGCGAGGCGGTGCGAACCCGCACCGGGCTGCCCGTGGTCGTCGAGAAGAACACCACCGCCGGCGTCCTGAGCCGCCCGGGCCCGGACGACCGCGCCTTCGTCCACCTCGGCGACGGCGTCGGGGCCGGCCTGGTCCTCGGCGGCCGGGTCCAGCGCGGCGCCCGCACCAACGCCGGCGAGTTCGGCCACCAGTGCATCGACCCGGCCGGGCCGCCGTGCGCCTGCGGCGCCCGCGGGTGCCTGGAGGCCGTCTGCCTCACCGCCCTGCGGGCCGGTCGCACCGGGGAGGCCGCGGGCGCCCTCGCGATCGGCGTCGCCAACCTGGTCCGTCTGCTCGACGTCGAGGAGGTCACCCTCGGCGGCGACGCCCTCCTCGCGGACCCGGAGCCGTACGAGAGCGCGATCCGCGCCGCGCTCGCCGCCCGGCTGCCCGATCCGCACTGGCAGCACGTCGCCCTCGCCCGCGCCACCGACCTGGCGGTCCCCCAGGGCGCCGCGGGCCTCGCCCTGGCGCGGCTCTTCGGCTGAACCCGCGCGGGCGGGCCCGGCCGAAGGCGGGCTCGGGCGGCGGTGGGCGCGGCCGAAGGCGGGCTCAGGCGACGGTGGGCGCAGCCGAAGGCGGGCTCAGGCGACGGTGGGCGCGGCCGAAGGCGGGCTCAGGCGACGGTGGGCACCGCGCGGGTCGGGCAGTAGTCGGGGTTCGGCGCGCTGAACCAGGCGTCGCCGCTGAACGCGTTGTACCGGCAGGTCAGCGGGGCGGCCGGGCCGCCGCCGTAGTTGCACACCAGCCACCCCTGGCCGTAGGTCCACCCGTAGAGGCCGTGCGCGCCGTCCGTGAGGAACGACGGGCACATGTAGGGCGTGGGCGGCGTGGTGGCCGAGGCCCCGGTGGCGGTCAGGCCCATGAACCCGGTGAAGCCGACGGTGGCCAGGGCGACGGCCGCGAGGGCGGCGGCGGAACGGGCGCGCGACAAGTGGGTCTCCTCGTGCTGGGGGTCGACGGCGGAACGCCCCGCCCGCGACCGGTGTGCAACTTCTGGCGAGTGGACCGTAGCAAGCTATCCGTTTCACGCAAATACCCAACGCATGATGGAAATTGACTGACTTTCAGTCCGGCCCAGGCTGCAAGAGCAAGGGCGGAGGCAGGAGCGGCGGCGGGCTCAGCCGGACGGGCGGCGGGCCGCCAGCAGCTCCGGGTGCGGGGAGGCGACGAACTCCAGGCCCGCCTGCGCAGCTTCCGCCGCCAGGGCCGCGGGGTCGGCCGGCCACATCGGGAACTCCTCCCGGGCGTGGCGCACCGCCCGGCCCGCCCGTTCGACCCGGTAGTCGAAGACCATCCGCAGCAGCCCGCGGTCGGGCAGCCGGGTGATGTCCGCCCGGTAGCTGTCGGTGCCCAGCCGGACCGGGCCGAGGCCGGTCAGGGTCTCGGCCTCGTCGGGGAGTCCGGTGGGCGGCGGGTCGAACAGCAGCACTCCCCCGGGTACCAGGGCCCGGGCCGCCGTCCGCCACAGGGCGCGCCGGGCGGCCGGTTCGACGCAGCCGACCACGTTGGCGGCCACCGCCAGGTCGGCGGCCTCGACCAGCCCGGCGTCCTCGGCCCGGCCCGGGTGGACGGTCAGCCGGGCCCGCCGGTCCGCGCCCAGCGCCGCCGCGCGGGACATCAGCACCGTCCGCATCGCCGGGGCGGGCTCGACGGCGTGCACCGGGACGCCCGAGGACTCCAGCAGCACCTCGGTGACGAGCCCGGTCCCGGCGCCGAACTCGACGATCCCGTGCCGGGCCCGGCCGGCCGCGTCGGCGAACCACCGCCGGGCCCGCCGCCGGTCGCCCTCCGCCTGGAGCAGGTCGTAGAACTCGGCGCTGACGGCGTAGTCGCTCTCCTCCGGGGCGCTCATGCCGACCACCCTGCCGCACCGGCCCCGCACCGGGCCGGTCGGCAGGCCGGTCGGCAGGCCGGTCGGCAGGCCGGTCGACCGGTCGGGAGGGGCCGGTGGGTGTCACTCGCCATGGCTGCGCAGCGTCTCCTTCACCTTGGCGATGGCGAAGCCCCAGCCCTGCTCGACGGTCGGCTTCGCCGGGACGGCGATCTCCTGGGGGTTGGTGAGCACGTCCAGCAGCACCGGTCCGGGCGTGTCGAAGGCGCGCCGGACGCCGTCCGCCAGCTCGTCCGGGCCGGTGACCCGGATGCCGGTCAGGCCGAGCGCGGTCGCCACCGCCGCGAAGTCCGGGTTGTCCAGCTCGGTGCCGAACTCGGGCAGTCCGGACTGCTCCTGTTCGAGCTTGACCATGCCGAGCCGGCGGTTGTCGAAGACCACCAGTTTCACCGGCAGCCGGTGGGTCTTGATCGTCATCAGGTCGCCGAGCAGCATGCTCAGCCCGCCGTCCCCGCAGAACGCCACCACCTGGCGGTCCGGGTAGTGCAGTTGGGCGCCCAGCGCCTGCGGCATGGCGTTGGCCATCGAGCCCAGGTTGTAGGAGCCCAGCAGCCGCCGTCCGCCGCGCATCGTGACGAAGCGCGACAGCCAGACGGTGGCCATGCCGGTGTCGGAGGTGAAGATCGCGTCGTCGGCGGCCGCCGCGTCCACCGCCGCGGCCAGCGCCTCCGGGCGGACGTCGCCGTCGCGGTTGTCGAAGGCGCTGCGCAGCCGGCCCAGCAGGCGGTGGTCGTGCCGGGTGTCGGCGAGCTTGCGCTGGCCCTGCTGCCAGTCGGCGAACTTCCCGAGCGCCTCGTCCAGGTGGGTGCGGTCCTCGACGGCGTCCAGCAGCGGCAGCAGCGCGCGCAGGGTGGCCGCGGTGTCGCCCGCCAGGCCGACGTCCACCGGGGTGCGCCGGCCGAGGTGGCGTTCGTCCAGGTCGATCTGGACGGCCTTGCGGCCCTGCGGGTACCAGTCGCGGTAGGGGAAGTCGGTGCCGAGCAGGACCAGCGTGTCGCAGGAGTCCAGGGCGTGGGCGGCGGCCGGGTTGCCGATCAGGCCGGTCTGGCCGACCTGGTACGGGTTGGCGTCCTCGAAGCCCTCCTTGGCCTTGAGGGTGAGCACCATCGGCGCGGACAGCCGCTCGGCCAGCTCGCGGACCTCCGGTCCGGCCTCCCGGGCGCCGCGGCCGACCAGCAGGGTCACCCGCTCCCCCGCGTTGATCAGTTCGGCGGCCCGCCGGACGCCCTCGTCGTCGGGGCGGGTGACCGGGCGGGTGTGCGGGAAGCGGGCCGGGCGGTCGTCGGTCAGCTCCTGCTCGCCCAGGTCGCCGGGCACGGTCAGCACGGCGACGCCGCGTTCGGCGAGCGCGGCGCGGACCGCCGCCTCCAGCAGCCGGGGCAGCTGTTCGGGCGAGAAGACGGTGGCCCGGAACACCGCGACGTCCCGGAACAGCAGGTCGTTGTCGACCTCCTGGAAGTAGTCGCCGCCGATCTCCGCGGAGGGCACCTGCCCGGCGATCGCCAGCACCGGGGTGCGGCTCTTGGCCGCGTCGTACAGGCCGTTCAGCAGGTGCACCGAGCCGGGGCCGACGGTGCCCATGCACACGCCCAGCCCCCCGGAGAGCTGCGACTGGGCGCCGGCCGCGAAGGCCGCCGCCTCCTCGTGCCGGCAGCCCACCCACTCGATGCCCTCGGTGGTGCGGATGGCGTCGGTCAGTGGGTTGAGGGCGTCGCCGACCACGCCGAAGACGTGCCGCACCTCCAGTTCCCGGAGGGCGTCGACGATCACGCGGGCCACGGTACGTGCCACGGGGAGCTCCTTGTCGCGGGTGGGCGGTTCAGACGGTGAAGCGGTTCCGACGGTGAAGCGGTTCAAACGGTGAAGCGGTCGGGGTCGGCCTCGCGCCAGTCGCGGGCCCAGGACTGCGGCGGGTCGTCCAGCAGGCGGCCCGGTGCCATCGGCGGGTGCAGGTCGGCGTAGGAGCGGACGGTCTGCTGGTCCAGGCGGCGGCGCAGCATCCGCGGGTGCAGGTCGGCCGGGTCGTCCACGCCCATCGAGGCCATGATCTGCAGGGCGCTCTTGACGGTCGCCTCCTGGTAGCGGGCGACCCGCTGCGACTTGTCGCCGACGTGCAGGGCCCGGGCCCGGCGCGGGTCCTGGGTGGTGACGCCGACCGGGCAGGTGTTGGTGTGGCAGCGCTGGGCCTGGATGCAGCCGATCGCGAACATCATGGCCCGGGCCGCGTTGGTGTAGTCGGCGCCCTGGATCAGCCGCTTGACCAGGTCGCTGCCGGTGGCGACCTTGCCGCTGGCGCCGATCCGGATGCGGTCCCGCAGGCCGGTGCCGAGCAGTGCGTCGCGGACCGTCAGCAGACCCTCGGTGAGCGGCATCCCGACGTGGTCGGCGAACTCCAGCGGGGCCGCGCCGGTGCCGCCCTCGGCGCCGTCGACCACGATGAAGTCCGGGGTGACGCCCTCCGCCAGCATCGCCTTGCACACCGCCAGGAACTGCTGCCGCGAGCCGACGCACAGCTTGAAGCCGACCGGTTTGCCGTCCGCCAGCTCCCGCATCCGGGCCAGGAACAGCACCAGTTCGCGCGGGGTGGAGAAGACCCGGTGGTACGGCGGCGAGATGACCGTCTTGCCCTCCGGCACGCCGCGCACCTCGGCGATCTCGGCGTTGACCTTGGCGCCGGGCAGCACCCCGCCGATGCCGGGCTTGGCGCCCTGGCCGAGCTTCAGCGACAGGCACTTGACCTGCGGGTGGGCGGCCTTCTCGGCGAACTGGGCCGGGTCGAAGCCGCCGTCCTCGGTGCGGCAGCCGAAGTAGCCGGTGCCGAGCTCCCAGACCAGGTCGCCGCCCGGCCGCAGGTGGTACTCGGACAGGCCGCCCTCGCCGGTGTCGTGCGCGAAGCCGCCCTGCGCCGCGCCGGTGTTCAGCGCCAGCACGGCGTTGGCCGAGAGCGAGCCGAAGCTCATCGCGGAGACGTTCAGCAGCGCCATGTCGTAGGGCCGGGTGCAGTCGGGGCCGCCGATCCGCACCCGGGGGGCCTCCTTCGGCACCGCGACCGGGGCCAGCGACGGGACGAGGAACTCCCGGCCGGGCTCGTACAGGTCCAGTTCGGTGCCGAACGGCTCCTCGGCGTCGGTGCCCTTGGCCCGCTCGTAGACGATGCTCCGGGTGTCCCGGTCGAAGGGGCGGCCGTCCACGTTGCGCTCGACGAAGTACTGCTGCACCTCGGGCCGGATGTCCTCCAGCGCGAACCGCAGGTGTCCCAGCACCGGGTAGTTGCGCAGCACCGAGTGCCGGGTCTGCAACACGTCCGCGACCGCCAGCGCCGCCAGCGCCAGCAGCGGCACCGCCAGGAACCACCACCACGGCGACACCACCGACGCCACCACCACGGCCGCCGCCGCTCCGCACCCCAGCAAGGCCACCCACAGGAATCTCAGCACGGTGGGCGTCTAACCGGATCGCCGGATCGCAGTCCTCCTGCGACCGACCCGGAACGCGGCAGGAGGGCAGGTCAGGCGGCGGCAAAGGGCGGGCAAAGGGTCGGCAAGGGGCGGGCGTCGGGCTCGTGGTCCCGGTGCCGCGCGGGGGTGCTCCCGGGCGGTGTTCGAGCGGCCCCCGGCGGACGGCCGGGGTTCAGGCCGGCGGGTGGCTGATCAGTCGGCCGTCCGGGGTGGCGGCGAGCAGGCGGCCGGCGTGGGCGGCCAGCGCGGTGGCCGGGGGGAAGGGCGCGGCCGGGCGGAAGGGTTCGTCGGTGCGGACGGGCGGGCGGCTGAGCAGGCCGTCGGGGCCGAGGGCGTACAGCCGGGCGTTGAGGACGGTCAGGGCGGTGGCCTTCCCGGCGCCGCCGAGCGCCGTCCAGGGGGCGTCGGGGAGCTGGGCGGGGCGGTGGTGCAGGGTGTCGTCGTGCGGGGTGAGGGCGAACAGGGTGGTGTCGCACAGGGCGAGTGCGGTCGTTCCGGCGGGCACCGGTCCGGCGTCCCGCCAGGGGGCGGGGCCGGTGACGGGGTCGCGGTGGACGAGGCGGTCCTCGGTGGTCACGGCGAGCAGGGCGAGCGGGACGGGGCGGCAGGCTTCGCGGGGGGCGGTCAGGCAGCGCAGTTCGACGGGGGCGGGGTCGGGGTCGGGGTCGGCGCAGGGCCGCCAGGGCAGGTTCTGCTCGGACGGTTCGCGGTGCAGCAGGGTGCGGCCGTCGGCGGCGAGGGCGAACAGAGTGCCCTCGCAGGCGGCGAGGGCGCGCAGCGCGGGGGCCGGGCCGACGGTGTGCCAGCGGGGGGCGGGGACGGTGCCGGAGAGCCGGTCGAGGACGTTGCGGGTGACCCGGTCGACGGCCGGGTCGTCCAGCGCCCGGCCCCAGTTGATGGTGGCCGCGTTGAAGACCGTCCCGGCGCCGAGCCGGTGCACGCCCAGGGTGGCCCAGCCGCCCTGGCCGTACGCGCGCCAGTGGCGCAGGTCGGCGGTGGCGAGGACGGCGAAGGAGCGCGGGGTGCCGTCGCGGCCGGTGGGCCGGGGGACGCCGAGGGACCAGTCGAGTTCGGCGGCGTCGGTCTCGTAGCCGAGGGAGCCGCGGGCGAAGGTGTCGCCGTCGGACAGGCCGGTGCCCTCGAACACCCAGTGGTCGGCGAACCGGACGGTGTACGCCTCCTCGCCGATGACGGCCATGCCCTCGCCCCAGGCGCCCGCGCCGTTGCGGAAGCTGACGCCGGTCATGGTGTTCTCCGGGCGGTCGACCGGCGCGGAGGACCACTCGACGGTGGCCCGGGCGGGGTCGGTGGCGGCGACGGGGTCGGCGGCGGCGTCCCGGTGGCAGACCATGGTGCGTCCGCCGTCCTCCAGCCGGATCTGCCACCAGGCGGTGTTCCCGGCGAACACGGCGAGGTTGCCGCCGCGGCGGACGAAGCCCTCGACGCTGTCGCGCATCCCGGCGGTCCAGTACTCGTCGTGGCCGTTGACCACCAGCAGCCGGTGGGCGGAGAGCAGTTCGCCGCCGTCGTCCAGGTCGAATCCGGAGCAGAACTCGACCGGGCGGCCGGTGCGGTGCAGCCAGTGCAGCAGCGGTTCCTCCCAGCGCTCGGGCGGCGGGCCGCCGCCGGGGGCGTCCAGCGCCACCCGGGCGGCCCGGTCGGGCTGTTCGGCGTAGTAGAGGCTCCGGCCGGGCTGGCCGGCCCGGTGGTAGGCCCGCCAGGTGGCGAACGGGACGGAGACCAGGATCGGGGCGGCCGGGCGGGCGGCCCGGACGGCGAACCACACCTCGTGCTCGGCGTCGCGCTCCGGCTCGGGCTCCTCGGGGCGCAGGTCGTGGAAGCTGGCCCGGTAGAGCGAACTCGGCCAGTGCGCGGGGACGGTGAGCTCCCAGCGGGTGCCCCGGAGGTCCGCGGCGGCGCGCACCCGGCCGGCCACCACGTCGGTGACCAGGACCCGTCCGGTGAGCGGGCCGCCGTCGCCGGCGGTCACCTCGAAGCGCATCCGGCCGCCCTGCGGGCACGAGGTGGCCCCGTCCGCGGCCCGGGCGACCGGGCGGGGCACCGGGCCGGGTCCGGCCGTCGGGACGCCCGCGGGCGTCGCGGCGCCCCCGGTCACCGCAGCGCCTCCCGCAGCCGGGCCACCCGGGGCGGGTGGCCCGCCGCCGAGTCGACGATCACGTTCTCCAGGGCGCGCAGGTGGGCGTGGATCGCGGCCTTGGGCAGGTACGCGGTGTCCGCGGTGAGCGTGACGGTGAGGGTGTCCTCGTCGCCGGTGAGGTGCAGGCAGTAGCGGCAGGCCACCCGGTCCTGGGTGGCCGGGAAGTCCAGCGCGGTGCGCCGGCGCAGCCCGGCCAGGGTGGCGGCGTCCAGCGGGCCGGTGGCGGGCGGACGGTCGACCAGGCGCATGTCGTTGAAGCAGCAGTAGGGGTGGACCTCCGTGCCGCGTTCGCGGGCGGCGCGGGCCAGCAGGGCGTCCCAGGCCACCGGGTCGTAGGAGGCGGCGCGGTAACCGGCCAGCGCGGCGGGCCAGGCGTCCGCCAGCAGGTCGGTGAGGACGGCGTCCGGGTCGTCGGGGGTGCGCAGCACGAACAGGGCGTCCTGCGAGAGGGTGCTGACCAGGGTGCGCCGGTCGGCTCCGGCGCGGTTCCCGGCGATCGGCATGACGGCCGCCGTCCGGTGGCCCCGGTCGGCGGCGACCAGCGCGGCGGCGGCGGTGAGCAGCACGGTGGAGCCGCTGACCCGGTGGGCGAGGGCCAGCGCGTCCACCGCCCGGGGCAGCGCGGCGGACACCAGTCGGCCGGTCCAGTAGCGCGGGTGCTCGGGGGCGGCGACGGGCGCGGGGAACATGGTGGGCGGGGCGGCGGCCAGCCCGTCGGCCCAGAACGCGAGGGCCGCCTCGCCGGCCCGGCGGCCCGCCGGGGAGTGCTGGTGGTGCGCCAGGTCGTGCGGGGTCTGGGGGCAGGCCGGTCCGGCGGAGCCGCGCCGGGCCAGCAGCCGCAGGTCCCGGACCAGGACCTCGGCGCCGTGGCCGTCGGAGGCCAGGTGGCACAGGGCGAGCACGACGTGGCTGATCCGCCCGTCGTGGCGCACCGCGCCGAAGCGGACCGGCCACTCCCCCGCGTAGTCGAAGCGGCGGGCGGTGAGTTCGGCGAGCAGGCCGTCGGCGGTGCGGGCGGCCGTGTCGGCGTCGGGGGCGTCGCGGAGGTCGACGGTGATCCGGCCCGCGCCGTGCAGCCGCTGGCGGGGGCCGTCGGCGATCCGGGTGCGCAGCGCCTCGTGCCGGTGCATGAGGGCGGCCAGCGCGGCGGTGAGCCGGGGGGCGTCCACGGGGGCGCCCCGGTCGGCGAGCGGGAGGACGCGGCCCAGGTTGAAGTAGTGGTCGTTGGGCGCGGTGCGGCCGATCGCGTGCCAGATCGCCCGCTGTCCCCAGGTGAGCGGCGCCTCTCCGGCCCGCCCGCCGGCGAACGGCACCTCCAGGGCGGTCACGGGGTGCCGCCGAGCTCCCGCACCCGCGCGGTGAGCCCGTCGAGGTCCGCCGTGTACAGGGTGCGGTCGGCCAGGTCGACCAGGATGCCGAACTCCTCCTCCAGGCTGTCGGCGAGCCGCAGCAGGGCGAGCGAGCTGACGCCGAGCGCGGCGAGCGGCACGGCGGCGGAGCCGAGGAGTTCGGGGGTGCCGACGGCGCCGTCGGTGGCGCGGGAGACCAGGTCGGCGACGCGGTCGCGCAGGGCGCTCACCGGGCGTCCTCGCGGGCGTCCGGGTGGCCGGCCAGGCGGCGGCGCAGGCTGAGCGGGCGGATGTCCGGCCAGACCCGGTCCACGTGGGCGGTGCACTCGGCCTCGGTGCCGGCGAAGCCCTCGGGGCGCCAGCCGGCGGGCAGCGGCGCGCCGTCGGGCCACAGGGCGTGCTGCTCCTCGTCGTTGACGGCGACGACGTAGCGGATCTCGTTGCTCACGGGGTGGCTCCTTGCAGGGCGCGGACGGCGGCGGCGACGCCGCGGGCGGTGGGTTCGTCGAAGAACACGTCGAGCGGGACGTCGACGCCGAGGGTGCGGGAGACGCGGGCGGCGATCGCGGTGATGGTCAGCGAGTGGCCGCCCAGGTCGAAGAGGTCCTCGTCGGGGCCGAGGTCGTCCAGTTCGAGGACGTCGGCCCAGATGGCGAGCACCGCGTCGAGCACTGCGTCCCCGGGCCCGGTGTTCGTGGTCCCGGCGTTCGTGGTCCCGGCGTTCTCGCCCCCGGCGGCGGGCGCGGGGTCGGGGCGGGCGGGCCCGGGGTCGGGCAGCGCGGCCCGGTCGAGCTTGCCGTTGGGGGTGAGCGGGAGGGCGTCCAGGACGGCGTAGGCGTTCGGCAGGACGGCGGCGGGGAGGACGGCGGCCAGGTGGGCGCGCAGTTCGGCCGGGTCGGGCGGCGGGCCGGCCGGGACGACGTAGGCGACCAGCCGGTCCGCTCCGTGCAGGGCGGCGGCGGCCCGGGCGACGCCGGGGTGGGTGGCGAGGCGGGCCTCGACCGCGCCGAGTTCGAGGCGGTGGCCGCGGAGCTTGACCTGGGTGTCGGCGCGGCCCAGGTACTCCAGGGCGCCGCCGGGCGCGCGGCGCACCAGGTCCCCGGTGCGGTACATCCGGGCTCCCGGCGGCCCGTACGGGTCGGGCCGGAAGCGGCTCGCGGTGAGGCCGGGGCGGCCGCGGTAGCCGTGGGCGACGCCGTCCCCGGCCAGGTGGAGTTCGCCGGGGACGCCGTACGGGACGGGGCGCAGCCGCTGGTCGAGGACGTAGGCCCGGGTGTTGTCCAGGGGTTCGCCGAGGGTGACGGCGCCGTGCTCGTCGAGGGCCGGGTCGGCGCAGGTGGACCAGATGGTGGTCTCGGTGGGGCCGTAGACGTTGACCAGCCGGGCGGTGGCGGCGGTCAGGGCGGCGGCGAGCGGGGCGGGCAGGGCCTCGCCGCCGGTGAGGGCGGTGAGGGCGGTGTCGGCGAGTCCGGCGTCCAGCAGCAGCTGCCAGCCGCTGGGGGTGGCCTGGACGTGGGTGATCCGCTGTTCGCGGAGCAGGGCGAGCAGGGCGGGGCCGTCGCGGTGGGCGCCGGGCGGGGCGAGGACGACCCGGGCGCCGGTGGTCAGCGGCAGCAGGAGTTCCACGGCGGAGATGTCGAAGGCGAGCGAGGTGAGGGCGAGCCAGCGGTCGGCGGCGGTGGCGCCGAGCCGGTCGCGCAGGCTGCCGAGGACGTTGGCCAGCGCGGAGTGCGGGACTTCGACGCCCTTGGGGCGGCCGGTGGTGCCGGAGGTGTAGAGGACGTAGGCGGGCAGCGCGGGGTCGGGCGCCGGGGGCAGCGGGGGCGTGCCGTCGTCGGTGGGGGCGAGATCGGCGGGGGTGAGGTCGCCGGGCTGCTCCGGGTGGCCGGTGATCCGCAGGGCGAGCCGGGCGTCGTCGCGGACGAAGGCCAGGTGGGCGGCCGGGTAGTCGGGGTCGAGCGGGAGGTGGGCGGCGCCGGTGGCCAGCACGGCCAGCACGGCGACGAGTTGGTCCAGGCCGCGGGGCAGCGCGATGCCGACCGTGCGGCCGGGCCCGGCGCCGTGCCGGGTGAGGGCGGCGGCGGCGTGGGCGACCAGGCGGGCCAGTTCGCCGTACGTCACGGGCGTGCCGTCGGCGACGGCGGCGACCGCGCCGGGGTGGGCGGCGGCGCGGGCGGCGAACCGGGCGGGGACGGTGGTGGCGGGCAGGTCGGGGCGGGGGGCGGGGGCGGCGAGCTGGGCGGCGCGTTCGTCGGGGGCCAGGAACTCCAGGGCGGCGACGGGGGTGTCGGGGGCGGCGTGGGCGGCGTCCAGCAGGGCCGTGTAGTGCCCGGCGATCCGGGCGGCGGTGGCGGCGTCCAGCGCGCCGGTGCGGTACTGGAGGCTGCCGAGGATCTCCTCGCCGCAGTCGACCAGGTGGAGGTGGAGCAGGTTGCGGGCGGTGCCGGCGAAGCCGGTCCAGCCGACCCGGGCGGTGAGCGGCCCGAAGTCCGGGGCGGCGGCGGCCGGGCGGCGGCGGTAGCTGACCGACAGCGGGGTGAGCGCGGTGCGGGGGGTGAGGCCCGGGACGGCGCGGCCCAGCGGGACGGCGCGGTGGGCGTACAGGGCGCGCAGTTCGGCCCGGACGGTGCGGGCCCAGTCGGCGAAGGTCCGGTCGGCGGGCTCGCCCGGGCGCAGCGGCAGTTCGTTGACGGCGAGGCCGAGGGCGACGGGTTCGCCGGGGCGGCGCAGGGAGAGTTCGACGGCGGTGGTGGGCGCGGGGTCGCCGTAGCGGGCCAGCAGGGCGTGCCAGGCGGCGGTGAGGAGTTCGAAGCGGGTGACGCCGAGGGCGCGGGCGGTGTCGGCGCAGCGCCGTCCGTCGAGCCGGAAGGCGGTCTCGGCGCCGGGGGCGGGCCGGACGCCGCCGTCGGGCGGCGGGGCCAGGCCGGGCAGGACGGGCGCGGCGGGTTCCCGCCAGCGCGGCGCCCAGTACGCGGCGGCGGCCGCCAGGGCGGGGGCTTCGAGGTCGGGGGCTCCGAGGGCGGGGGTCGGCGGGTCGGCCGGGGCGGCGGCGGGGTCGAGCGGTTCGCCGCGGTAGGCGGCGGCGAGGTCGGCGACCAGGCGTTCCTTGGACTCGCCGTCCAGCACGAGGTGGTGGGCGGTGATCAGCAGCACGTGCCGTTCGGCCCCGGGGCGGAACAGCGCGAACCGGCAGAGCGGCCCGGTCGCGGGGTCGAACGGGGCGGCGCGCTCCTCGTCGAGCAGCTTGTCGAGGTCGGCGGGGGCGCAGTCGGCCCGGCGCGGCGGGGCGACGGCGGCGGTGGGCGCGGCCGTGCCGTCGGGGGCGAACCGGGAGGCCAGGACGGGGTGGTGGGCGACGACGGCGGCGCAGGCCCGGTCGAGGGCGTCGGCGTCGAGCGGGCCGGTGAGGTCGAGTGTGACGGCGAGGTGGTAGGCGGTGCCGGTGTCGAGCGTGCGCCCGGTGAGCCAGACGCCGTGCTGGGCGGGGGTGAGCGGGGTGGTCATGGCGTGGCCTCGGGGGTGTCCGGAGTGGTGAGGGTGCGGCGCAGTTCGCGTTTGAGGACCTTGCCGCCCTCGTTGCGCGGCAGGGTGGCGCGGAAGTGCACGGTGGCGGGGAGTTCGTGGACGGCGAGGTGGTCGAGCAGGAAGGTGCGCAGCTCGGCCGCGGTCAGTTCGCCGTCCGGGACGACGACGACGGCGGCGACGACGCTGCCGAGCACCGGGTGCGGGACGCCGAACGCGGCGGCGTCGGCGACCTTCGGGTGGGCGTGCAGGGCGTTCTCGACCTGGAGGGTGGAGACCTTGTGGGCGCCGGACTTGACGACGTCGCGCTCCCGGTCGAGCAGGTGCAGGAACCCATCGACGTCCACCCGGCCCAGGTCGCCCATCCGCACCCAGCGGCCCCGGAACACCGCGCCGTCCCGCTCCCCCAGGTAGGCGCGCGGGGCGGCGGGCGAGCGCAGCCACAGCTCGCCGGGCTCCCCCGGCGCGACGGGGTGCCCGTCGGCGTCGGTGACGCGCAGCTCGGCGAGCGAGGCGGGGCGGCCCGGGGAGTCCGGGCGGGCCGGGTCGAACAGCAGGGTGATCTGGGCGGGGGCCGCCTCGGTCGAGGTGTAGTAGTTGACCACCTGGGCCCTGCCGAACGCCCGGTCGAGGGCGAGCGCGACGGGCTGCGGCAGCGCGGCGGCGGTGGAGCCGACCAGCCGGACGGTGTCCAGGTCGCCGCGCTCGGCCGCGGCGGCCAGCGCCCGGGAGGCGAGCAGTTCGACGGCCGTCGCGGGGACGAGGAACACGCTGCCCACCGCGTGCTCGGCGATCAGCCGGACGAACCGGGCCGGGGTGAACTGCGGGGCGGTGACGCAGGCGGCGTGCGCGTTGAGCGCGTTGACCAGCATGGTCTGCCCGGCGTTGGTGCCGACCGGGAAGGCGTGCAGGAAGGTGCGGGAGTGCCGCAGCGGGCGGCGGCGCTCATCGAGGGTGCAGCCGTGGACCAGGTTGGCGTGCCGGGCGGTGACGCCCTTGGGGGTGCCGGTCGTCCCGGAGGTGTACAGGATCTGCGCCGGGGCGTCCGGGTCGGGTTCGGGGAGGCCCGGGGCGCCGGGGTCGGCGGGGTGGTGGGCGGTGGCGGTGGCCTCGGTGCGGGTGCGGACGCCGTCCGGGACGCCCGGCGGGCGGGGGCCGCCGTCGGCGTGCAGCAGGAGGCGGGCCCCGGCGTCGGTGAGGGCGTGCGCCGTCCCGGCGGGCGAGGTCCGGTCGGAGAGCGGCACGGCGACGGCGCCCGCCCGCAGCACGGCGAGGAACGCGACGGCGTACTCCGCCCAGCGGTCGGTGCCGAAGCAGAGCCCGACCCGGTCGCCGTCCCGGACGCCCTCGGCGCGCAGCGCGGCGGCCAGCGTCCCGGAACGGGCCTGCCAGGCGGCGAAGTCGAGCCGCTGCGCGCCGCAGACGACGGCGGTGCGCCCGCCGTGCGCGGCGGCCCGGTGCGCGAGCAGCGCGGGCAGGGTGGCGGGGGTGTGCGGGGCGGTGCTCATCGGGCCCCCGTCCCGGCCGCGCGGCGGGCGGCGGCGGTGCGGGCGCGTTCGCGCAGGCCGACCAGGTCGTCGGGTTCGGCGTCCGGGACGTCGCGGTCGAAGCGGGCGAGCACCGGCAGGCGCAGTCCGAGGGCGACCAGGGCGAGCATGGCGGCGGCGAACAGCAGGTACATCAGGGCGATGCCGCGGCCGGGGCCGGTGCCGATCAGCGGGCCGAAGACGGGGGCGAGCGCGCCGTCCGGTTCCATCAGCGGGCCGAACAGGGCGGAGCCGAGCGGGGCGATGACGCCGTGGCCGAGCGGGAGGGTGGACCAGGCGACGAGGGTGTTCAGGGCGAACACCCGGCCGTGGAACCGCTGGGCGACCTTGACCTGGACGATCGTCGCGTAGATGCCGTTGACCAGGGCCAGCGCGAAGGACATGCCGAACGCGCCGGCCGCCACCGTCCACAGGTTGGCCCGCAGCCCCTCCACCGCGCCCGCCAGGGCGAGGACGGCAGCCAGCGCGAGCATGCCGCGCAGCTTGTGGCGGCGCGGTCCGCCCCAGAAGCCCATCGCGACGCCGCCGAGGATCGCGCCCGCGCCGGCCGCGACCGCGACCCGGGCGGCGCCGCCGAGGTCGTCGAAGGAGAGCACCAGCGGGGTGGTGAGCAGGAACAGCGGGGACAGGAAGACGTTCAGGCCGGCGAACCAGAGCAGCATCGCCCGGAAGCCGCGGTGGCGCCAGGAGAGGGCGATGCCGTGCCGGATCTCCGCGGTCAGCGACTCCCGGCGGGTCCAGGGCAGTGTCTTCGGGAAGCGGACGGCGAGCAGGATGGTGACGGCGACGGCGTAGGAGACCACGTCGATGATC
Organism: Kitasatospora sp. NPDC088783; assembly: GCF_044750705.1. Classification (NCBI taxonomy): domain Bacteria; kingdom Bacillati; phylum Actinomycetota; class Actinomycetes; order Kitasatosporales; family Streptomycetaceae; genus Kitasatospora; species Kitasatospora sp. NPDC088783. The sequence goes on along the minus strand of NZ_JBIVKJ010000024.1, from coordinate 60,898 downwards.
AGGATGCCGCGCAGGCCGATCGCGGCGAGCAGCGCCACGGCGGCCAGCGGGACGACGAACTGGGCGGTTCCGAAGGCGAGTTGGACGATTCCGTTGGCGTGGCCGAGGTGGCGTTTGGGCACCAGTTGCGGGACGGCGGAGGCGTACGCCAGGCGTTGGAAGGTGAGCGCGACGGACAGCACCGCGAGCAGCGCGTACACCTCCCAGGTGTGCAGGCGGCCGGTGAGCAGCAGGGTCAGCAGTCCGGCCTGGGTGGCGCCGGCGGCGAGGTCGCCCAGCAGCATCACGCGGCGGCGGTCGAGGCGGTCGACCAGGGCGCCGGCGAGCGGGCCGACCAGGATGCCGGGGAGCATCGCGACCACGGCGTACAGCGCGAAGCGGGCCATCGACCCGGTCTCCAGCAGGATCCAGATCGGCAGGGCGAACTCGGTGAGCGCCGAGCCGGTGATGGAGGCGAGCTGGCCGCCGACGACCCAGAGGAAGCGGCCCATGCCGGGCTGCGGACCGTCCGCGGCGGCGGCCGGTTCCCGGCCCGCCGGGCCGTCCGCGGAGCCCGGTGCGGAGCCGTCCGCGCCGTCCGTGCCGTCCGCGGCGGGGGCCGTCTCGCCGTGGAACCACCAGGAGTTCTCCGGGTCCCGCCGCGGGAGGTCGGCGGTGGTGCCGTCCAGGAGCGCGCGGTGGACGGTGGTGACGGCGGCGGCGGTCTCGGCGGCCCGGTAGGCGATGAAGAAGTGGCCGCCCTCGTCCAGCACGGCGACCGCGGAGCGTTCGGCCAGCAGCAGCCACTCGCGGTAGCGCTCCTGGTAGAAGTCGGCGGCCGGGTCCTTGTCGCCGACCAGCGAGACCACGGGGGCGCGCAGCCGGGGCGCGCCGGCCTCGACCTCGGCCAGGGCGCGGGTGAAGTAGTCCTCGGCGGCCCGGGTGTCGCGCCGCATGTTGCCGATGACGAACCGGACCTGGTCCTCGTCGAGTTCGGAGGTGTCGACGCCCATGCCGGTCAGCCAGTTGGCGTAGGAGCGGTCGCCGACCAGCGGTTCCAGCGCGGCGATCTTCCCGAGCGCGGCGAGCAGCCGGTTGCGCGGCCGGGCGAACGGGAACTGGGCGCCCGCGTAGACGGCCTCCAGTTCCCGGCCGGAGCCCTCCAGCAGGCGGGCCACGGCGACGGCGAGCGCGGTGCCGACGGCGCAGTGCCCGTACACGACGAGCGGTCCGTCGACCTTCGCGCGCACCTCGGCGGCGACGGCCTCGGCGAGGTCGTCGAAGTCGAGGTGGTGTTCGGTGACGCCGAGGTCGTGGCCGGGGACGGCGACGGACCAGAGTTCGACGTCGGGCGGCAGCGCGTCGGCGACCGGCTGGTAGACGACGGCGCTGCCGCCGCCGTAGGGGACGCACACCAGGGTGAGGGTGCGGCGGGCGGCGGGGACGGCGCGGGTGAGGCGGTGCAGCAGGGCGCGCGGGCCGCTCGGCCGGTCGGCGGCGGCGAGGGCGGCCAGGTCGCGGACGGTGCGGTGGGTGAACAGGTCCATCACGCCGACCGGGCGGGCGCCGATCGCGGTGAGCCGCTTGCGGGCCCTGGCGACGACCTGGGTGGCCAGCAGGGAGTGGCCGCCGAGGTCGAAGAAGTTCTCGTCGGTGCCGACCTCGGGCAGGTCGAGCACCTCGGCCCAGATCTCGGCGAGGACGGTCTCGGCGGGGGTGGCGGGCTTGGCCGCGCCGTCGGGGCGGTGGATGCGCGGGGCGGGCAGGGCGCGCCGGTCGAGTTTGCCGTTGGGGCTGAGCGGCAGGGCGGGGAGGGTGGTGAACGCGGCCGGGACCTGGTGGTCGGGGAGGGTCCGCTTGAGGGCCGCGCGCAGGGCCACCGGGTCGGGTTCCTCGGCGCCGGGGGCGAGGACCAGGTGTCCGACCAGGCGGTCCCGGTGCAGGACGACGGCGGCGTCGGCGATGCCGGGCCGGGCGCGCAGCGCGGCCTCGGTCTCGCCGGGTTCGATCCGCAGTCCGCGCAGTTTGACCTGGTCGTCGATCCGGCCCAGGTGTTCCAGGGTGCCGTCGGGGCGGCGGCGGGCCAGGTCGCCGGTGCGGTAGAGGCGGGAGCCGGGCGGGCCGTAGGGGTCGGGGACGAAGCGGGCGGCGGTGAGGCCGGGGCGGCGGTGGTAGCCGAGGGCGACGGCGGTGCCGCCGATGTGGAGTTCGCCGGGGGCGCCCGGGGGGACGGGGCGCAGCCGGGCGTCCAGGACGTACAGCCGGGTGTTGTCGACGGGCAGGCCGATCGGCACGGTGGTCAGCGGCCCGGCGCACTCCCAGGAGGAGACGTCGACGGCGGCCTCGGTGGGCCCGTACAGGTTGGCCAGGCGCAGGCCGGGCAGCCGGGCGGTCAGTTCGCGGGCGGCGTCCGGCGGGAGGGCCTCGCCGCTGCTGACGACGCGGCGCAGGGTGGTGCAGCGTTCGACGTCCTCCTCGGCGAGGAAGGCCCGCAGCATGGCGGGGACGAAGTGGGCGACGGTGACCCCGGCGGAGGCGATCAGGTCGCGCAGGTAGCCGCTGTCCTTCTGGCCGCCGGGCTTGGCGAGCACGATCCGGGCGCCGGTGGTCAGCGGCCAGAAGAACTCCCAGACCGACACGTCGAAGCCGGTGGGGGTCTTCTGCAGCACCGCGTCCTCGGGGCCGATCCGGTAGGCGTCCTGCATCCACTGGAGGCGGTTGGCGATCGCCCGGTGGGTGTTGGGGACGCCCTTGGGGCGGCCGGTGGAGCCGGAGGTGTAGATGACGTAGGCGGGGTCGTCGGGGGCGGGTCCGGCCGGGCGGGTGCGGGCCCGGGGCCACTCGGCCGGGTCGTCGAGCAGCAGGACGCGGGCCGCGCAGCCCGCCGGGACGGGCAGCTTGCGCTGGGTGAGCAGGACGGTGGCGTCGCTGTCGGCGAGCAGGAAGGCCAGGCGTTCGGCCGGGTAGTCGGGTTCCAGCGGGGTGTAGGCGGCGCCGGTGCGCAGCACGCCGAGCAGGCCGGCCACCAGGTCGGGTGAGCGTTCGGCGCTGACGGCGACCAGGCTGCCGGGGCCGACGCCCTCGGCGGCGAGCCGGGCGGCGATCCGGCCGGCCCGCTCGTCGAGTTGGCGGTAGGTCAGGGCGGGGCGGCCCTCGGTGGCGACGGCGACGGCGTCGGGGGTGCGGGCGGTCTGGGCGGCGACCAGGGCGGTCAGGGTGGTGGCCGGGCGGTCCACGGCGGTGTCGTTGAAGCGCTCGGTCTCGAACGCCCGCTCCTCGGCGGTGAGGGTGTCGAGGGCGGACAGCGGGGTGTCGGGCGCGTCGGCGACGGCGGCCAGCAGGCGGCCGAGGTGGTCGGCGAGGCGGGCGATGTCGGCCTCGTCGTACAGGTCGGTGTTGTAGTTGAACGAGCCGTTCAGGCCCTCGGGCCGTTCCTGGAGGAAGAGTTCGAGGTCGAAGCGGGTGCCGCTGGCCCGGACGCCGAACGGTTCGGCGGTGAGCGGCGCGGTGTCGGGGCCCTCGCCCTGGACGGCGTAGTTCTGCACCGCCAGGACGGCCTGGAAGACCGGCGGCCGGGAGACGTCCCGGGGCCAGTTGAGTTCGCTCACCAGCTGGGCGAACGGCAGGTCCTGGTGCCCGTAGGCGGTCAGGCAGGTCTCCCGGGTGCGGGCGAGCAGTTCGGCGAAGTCCGGGTCGCCCTCCAGCCGGGCGGGCAGCGCCAGGACGTTGACGAACATGCCGACCAGCGGCTCCAGTTCGGCCTCCGGGCGGCCGGCCACGGGCGAGCCGACCGCGAAGTCGGTGCGTCCGCTGTGGCGGGCCAGCAGCAGTTGGAAGGCGGCCAGCAGCACCATGTACGCGGTGGCGTCGTGGCGGCGGCCCAGGGCGGTGAGGCGCTCCAGCAGGGGGCGCTCGACCCGGAACGCGTACCCGGCGCCCTCGAAGGTCTGGCGCGGCGGGCGCGGGCGGGCGAACGCCAGCTCCAGCGGCTCCACCCCGGCGAGTTCGGCGCCCCAGTGGGCGACCTCGGCGGCCAGCCGGTCGCCGCTCAGCTCTTGCCGCTGCCAGATCGCGAAGTCGCCGTACTGGACCGGGAGTTCGGGCAGCGGATCGGGTGCGCCGGCGACCCGGGCGGCGTGGCCGCGCAGCACCTCGCCGAGCAGCACCTCGCTGGACCAGCCGTCGCTGACGCTGTGGTGCACGACCAGCAGCAGGACGTGGTCCTCGGCGGCGAGCCGGATCAGCCGGGCCCGCAGCAGCGGCCCGTGCTCCAGGTCGAACGGGACGGCGGCGTCCGCGTCCACGATCCGTTCGGCCGCCGCCTCGTCGGCGGCGTCGGTGACGGTCAGTTCGGCGGGGCCGGGCGGGTCGACGACCAGCAGCGGGCGGCCGTCCTCGGTGGCGGGGTAGCGGGAGCGCAGCGTCTCGTGCCGGGCGACGGCGGCGTCCAGGGCGGCGCGCAGGGCGTCCGGGTCGAGGGGGCCGCGCAGCCGGCGGACCACGGGGATGTTGTAGGCGGCGGTGCCCGGCGCGAACTGCTCCATGAACCAGAGCCGTTCCTGCGCGAAGGAGAGCGGGACGGGGGCGTCCGGGGCGCGCCGGGGGACGGTGGTGGTCCGGGCGGAGGGGCGGCCGGCCAGTCGGCGTCTGAGGAGTTCGCGCTTCGCGGCGGACAGCCCGGCCTTGGCGGGGGCGTCCGGGGTGGTGGTGTCGGAGCTCATGACGGGAGCCGGTCTCCTTACGGGGCGTCCGGGGCGGCGAGCAGCCGGGCGGCGTCGTCGTCGGACAGGTTGTCGATCTCGGCGACCAGGGCGGCTTCGACGGCCTCGGCGAAGGCGGCCGCGGTGCGGTGGGTGAACAGGGCGCGCAGCGGGACGGCGAGGTCGATCGCGGCGCGGATCCGGGCGACGACCCGGGTGGCGAGCAGGGAGTGGCCGCCGAGGTCGAAGAAGTCGTCGTGGGTGCCGACGGCGGCCACGCCCAGCACCTCCTGCCAGACGTCGGCGACCAGTTCCTCCGCCTCGGTGCGCGGCGGCACGTGCGGCGGGCGGCGGCGGGCGCCGGCCACGGCGTCGGGGGCGGGCAGGGCGCGGCGGTCGAGTTTGCCGTTGGGGGTGAGCGGGAGGGCGTCCAGCGGGACGATCGCGCCGGGGACGGCGTGCGGGGGGAGCGTCCGGGCGAGGGCGGTGCGCAGCGCGTCCGGGTCGAGGCCGGAGCCGACCACGTAGGCGGCCAGGGTGTCGCGGTGCGCGACCACCGCGGCCTGGGTGACGCCCGGGCGGGCGAGCAGCGCGGACTCCACCTCGCCGGGTTCGACCCGGTAGCCGCGGACCTTCACCTGGTCGTCGATCCGGCCGAGGAACTCCAGCGTCCCGTCCGGGAGGCGGCGCACCAGGTCGCCGGTGCGGTAGCGGCGGGCGCCGGGCGGGCCGTCCGGGTCGGGCCCGAAGGCGCGGGCGGTGGCGCCGGGGCGGCCGAGGTAGCCGTCCGTCACCCCCGCTCCCCCGATGACCAGTTCGCCCGGGGTGCCGGGCGGCACCGGGGTGCCGTGCCGGTCGAGGACGGCGACCGTGGTGCCGCCGACCGGGCGGCCGATCGGCGGGCGGCGGTGCGCGTCCGCGGGGCCCAGCTCGGCGGTGGTGGCGATGATCGCGGTCTCGGTGGGGCCGTAGGAGTTGACCAGCCGGACGCGCTCCCCGAACCGGTTCCGCCAGGCCGCGACGGCCTCCGGGCGGACCTGGTCGGCGCCCAGCACGAGCAGCCGCAGGCCCGGCGGCCAGGGCGTCTCGTCGAGGTCGGCGACCAGGTGGTGCCAGTACGGGGTGGGCAGGTCGAGCACCGTGAGGCCGGCGCAGTACGGCTCGGCGAGCTGGTCGGGCAGGGTGGCGTCCGGGCGGGCGGTGACCAGGACGGCGCCGGCGGCGAGCGCGGGGAAGACCTCCTCGGCGCTGGTGTCGAAGGACAGGGTGGCGTACTGCAGGACGCGGTCGTCGGCCGTCAGGCCGTACCCGTCGCGCATCCAGGCCACCCGGGCGGCCAGGGCGCGGTGCGGGACGAGGACGCCCTTGGGGGTGCCGGTGGAGCCGGAGGTGTAGATCAGGTAGGCGGGGTCCGCGGGGGTGGCCGGGCTCTCCTCGGGGACGGCCCGGTCCTGCGGGTCCGGCCCGTCGGCGGCGAGGGCCGGAGCGTCGGCGGCGAGGGCCGGGGCGTCGGCGGTGAGCACCGGGAGGTCGGCGCGCAGGCCGTCCGGGAGGGTGCCGTCCTCGGTGAGCAGGACGGCGGCGCCGCTGTCGGCGAGCATGAACGCCAGCCGGGACGGCGGGTAGCCGGGGTCCAGCGGGAGGTAGCCGGCGCCCAGCCGCCAGGCCGCCAGCATCGCGGTCACGGCGCGCGGGCCGCGCGGCAGGCAGAGCGCCACCAGGTCGCCGCGGCGCACGCCGTGGGCGGCGAGCCGGGCGGCCAGCGCCCGGGAGGCGGCGGCGAGCCCGGCGCGGGTGAGCGTCCCGTCCGGGCCGACCACCGCCGGGGCGTCCGGGCGCCGGCGGGCGGCCAGGTCGACGGCGGCCAGGACGGTGGGCGGTCCGGCCGGGAGCGCGGGCCCGCGGGCCCCGTCGGCCAGCAGGGCGCGGTCGGCGTCGGTCAGCAGCGGCAGCCGGTGCACCGGGGTCTCCGGGTCGGCGAGGGCGGCGCGCAGCAGTGTCTCAAACCGGGCGGCGAGGGCCGCCGCCGTCGCGGGGTCCAGCAGGTCGGTGCGGTGGCCGAAGACGGCGTGCAGGTCGTCGCCGTCCGGCCGGACGTCCAGGCCGAGTTCGGACTTCGCGGCGGTGTGGCCGGCGTCGGCCTCCGCGCAGCGCAGGTCGGCGAAGGGCTCCTCGCCGAGTTCGCCGCCGGTGTGGGTGTGCACGGTGAGCATGGTCTGGAAGACCGGCGCGCGGTCCGGGTCCCGGTCGGTGCCCAGTTCGTCGAGGAGCCGTTCGAAGGGGATGCGCCGGTGGCTCAGCGCGCGCGTCCACTCGCTGCGGACGGCGCGCAGCAGGGCGTCGAAGGTGGGCGCCCCGGAGAGGTCGGCGCGCAGCACGAGCGCCGAGGAGCAGTACCCGACGATCCGTTCGCTCTCCACGGTGTCCCGGGCGGCGGTGGGCACCCCGACGCAGAAGTCGTCCTGTCCGGTGCACCGGTGCAGCAGGGCCTGGTAGGCGGCGGCGAGCACCATGAACGGCGTCACCCGGCGGGCCCGGGCGAAGGACTCCAGGACGGGCCGCAGGCCGCGCAGCACCCGGGTGTGGTAGGCCCCGGCGCTGCTGGGCGCGCCGGTCCGGGGCCGGTCGAGGGGCAGCTCCAGCGGGGGCGCTCCGGCCAGGCGTTCGCGCCAGTGGGCGAGTGCCCGGGCCGCCTCGGGGCCGTCCAGCCAGGCCCGTTCGGCGGCGGCGTGCGCCAGGTAGGAGGGGGCGGGCGGGAGTTCGGCGCTCCGGCCCTCCCGGTGCGCGGTGTAGTGCGCGGCGAGTTCGGCCCGCAGCAGTCCCAGCGACCAGCCGTCGGCGGCGATGTGGTGCAGCACCAGGGCCAGCAGGTGCTCCTCGTCCCCGGTGCGCAGCAGCGCGGCGCGCAGCGGCGGGTCGGCGGCCAGGTCGAAGGCGGTGTTGCTCAGCTCGGCCAGCGCCGCCTCCGCCTCCCCCGCCGGGGCGTCCCGCAGGTCGCGCTCATCGAGCCGGACCGGCCCGGGCGGCTCGACCACCACGGCGGGCCGCCCGTCCGCGGCGGGGAACCGGCAGCGCAGGGCCTCGTGCCGGGCGACGACCGCGTCCAGGGCGGTCCGCAGCGCCGCCGGGTCGAGCCGCCCGGTGAGCCGCAGGACGTACGGGATGTTGTACGACGGGTCCCCCGGCTCCAGTTGGGCCAGGAACCAGAGGCGTTCCTGTCCCACCGACAGCGCGGCGGTGGCTTCGGCCACCGGTTCCGGTCCGGTGTTCCCGGTAGACATGAATCGAGCTCCCCGTTGGTCTTCCCGTGGTACGCGGTGCGGGGCCCTCCGCCGTCGAGGGCCGTCCCGGCGGCCCCGTTCGGCGGCGGCGCGGGCGGGTGGGGCCGCACGCGGGTACGCCGGCCACCCGGGCCGGGACGTCCGGGCCGGGATGGCTGAAATGGGGCTGCTGTGACACGGCGGATGCTAGGGAGCGAGGAGGCACCCGGTCAATGGTCTGGACCTCCTCCGCGTTTCCGGACGTCACCGGGCCGGCGACCGGAACGCTGCTGCGGACCCGGCCGCCGACCCGTCGCGGACCCGCCACGGCCGGGCACCGACCCGCCGCCGACCCGCCACGGCCGGGCACCGACCCGGCGCCGACCCGCCACGGCCCGGCGCGCCCCCGTTCGGCCCGCCCGCCGCCGGGCGGACGACGAAGTGGCGCCGGGCCCCCTCCTCGGGGCCCGGCGCCACTTCGGCCGCGGTCGGCTGCCGCGCGGTCAGACGCCCGGCGGCAGGGTCGCGTTGGCCACCGTGTCCTGCGCCATCCGGGTGCGGTAGCGCGGCGCCTGGTCGGCCGCCGGGTGGGTCGTCACGTACTCCGCCCCGATCAGCCGGTAGCGGGGGTTGCCGGCGGCCAGGGCCCGGTGCTGCTGGTCGGCCGTGTCCAGGACGCCCGTCCCGGCGGCGGCCGCCTCCGCGATCAGGAAGTCGGCGTACGGCTCGGCGTGCGCGGACAGTTCGTGGTTGAGGATCTCGACGATCGTCCCCGCGAAGGTGGTGCTGGGGCTGGTGGTCACGTTCACCACGACGGTGAGCGCCGCCCCGGGGTTCGCCGCCAGCCACGTCCGCAGCGATCCGGCCGTCTCGGCCGTCAGGTTGTGCTGCTGGCCGCCCGCCGGGACCCCGATCAGCTGGGTGTCCCCGACCGGCATCCGGCCCCGGGCGCCGCGCACGACGACGTTGGCGCCCGGCACGTTCGCCAGCTTCCCCAGCAGGGTCGCCCCCAGCACCGCGGGCGCCGGCCACAGCCCCCAGGCCGCGTCGGCCGGGGCGGCCGGCCGGTCACAGAGCGTGAGCTGGGCCTGCGCCGCCTGGTAGGCCGGGTCGTTCGCGAACAGACCGACGAATTGCAGTGCCATGGTGTACTCCCCCACCGCAGAGGGCGGGCACCCCCACGCCCGCCCGACCCCCCGACGCCGAGTCCGGCGCGGAACGGCCATCGTTCCACGCGGCCGAGCTGGGCAACAAGTCGCTTGTACATAAAGGAATATGACAGACCGTCAGTGGTCGGCGGCGAGCAGCGCGTCGGCGACGGCGGTGCGGGCGTACAGGACGGTGCGGCCGGTGCGGTGCGCGGTGGCGAGGCCGGCCGCGCGCAGGGCGGTGAGGTTCTGCGAGACGTGGGCCGGGGAGAGGCCGGTGCGGTGGGCGAGTTCGGTGGTGGTGGCGGGGGCGTCGAGTTCGGCCAGCAGGAGGGTGCGGGCCCGGCCCAGGACGGCGGCGAGGGCCTCGGTGGCGGAGCTGGTGCGGGGCTGCCAGAGGCGGCCGACGCCGTGGGCGCGGTAGGCGAGTTGGGGCGGGTCGGGCGGGGCGATCCGGGTGGACAGGCCGGGGCCCTTGAAGGCGGTGGGGATCAGGAGCAGTCCGCCGCCCGTGGTGTGGCGGGCCAGGGTCCGGCTCCGGCGGTCCAGGCGGAGCGCGGTGTCGTCCCAACTGAGCTGGGGGTGCAGGGTGTTGAGGAGCCGTCCGGTGCCGTGCCGGGCGGCCTGCCGGGAGCGGTGCAGGACGTCGGCGTCCAGCAGGGCGCGGATCCGCGGCCAGTACGGGGCGAGGGCCGTCTCCCAGAAGGCGGCGATCTCCCGGAGGAGTGCGGGCAGCCGGGCGGCCGGGTCGGCGTGCAGGGCGCGCGTCCGGGGGCCTGTGCGGCCCTGGTGGTGGCGGAGGTGGTCGAGGTCGGCGCGGACGCGTTCGGCGGGGGTGGCGGCGATCGCCGCGAGTTCCTCCTCCAGGGCGGGGGCGGGGCCGACGGGTGCGGGGTTGAGGAAGTCCGGCACGTACGGGGTGCCGGGCGGGAGCAGTTCGGCGAGCCGGCACCGGTCGAGCGCGGCGGCGGCCACCCGGGGGCGCACCTGGTCGAGCCAGCGCCGGTGGACCGGGTCCGCGGTGCCGGCGGCCAGCAGGCGGTAGCCGGTGGTGAGCTGCCACATCGGGGAGACGGCGAACCGCACCCGCGCCACGTCGCGGGCCGGGAAGGCCAGTTCGGCCAGGACGGCCACCTCCTGCTCTCCGAGGACTGCTCTCCAGGACTGCTCTCCGAGGATTCGCAGATGTCCGAATCAGTGGCCGCCACTGTAGCCGCCGGCCGATCATCGGCGGCATGACCCCAACCCCACAGACGATCACCGCCGCCGCGGCGGGCAGCTGGACGCTGGGCGACCGCGTGGTCCACCGGATCGGCTTCGGCGCGATGCGGCTGGCCCAGACCGGCGCGGCCCTGGTGCCCGGCGCGGTCGCGCGCGACCGCGGGCAGGCGGTCGGCGTGCTGCGCCGGGCCGTCGAGCTCGGCGTGAACCACCTCGACACCGCGGCCTTCTACTTCTCGCCGCTGCGCTCGGCCAACGAACTGATCAACCGGGCGCTGTCGCCCTACCCCGACGACCTGGTGATCGCCACCAAGGTCGGGCAGCCGCGCGACCCGTCGGGGGCGTGGCTGCCGCACGCCCGGCCGGACCAGCTGCGCGGGCTGGTGGAGGAGAACCTGCGCCAGCTCGGCCGCGACCACCTGGACCTGGTGAACCTGCGGGTGGTGGGCGACGGTTCGGTCGCCGAGCGGTTCGGCGCGCTGGCCGAGCTGCGGACGGCCGGGCTGGTCCGGCACCTCGGTCTGTCCAACGTCCAGCCCCACCAGCTGGCCGAGGCGCAGGGCGTCGCGCCGGTGGTGTGCGTGCAGAACATGTACGGCCTCGGGGTCCGGCCCGAGCAGGACGCCCTCGTCGAGCTGTGCCGCGAACAGGGCGTCGCCTTCGTGCCGTTCTACGCGATCGCGGCCGCGGGCCGCCAGTACGGGGCGGGCGCCGAGGAGCACCCGGAGGTGGTCGAGGTCGCCCGGGCGCACGGGGCCTCCCCTGCGCAGGTCCGGATCGCCTGGACGCTGCACCGCGGCCCGCACGTGCTGGCCATCCCCGGCACCGGCGACCCCGCACACCTGGAGGCCAACGTCGCGGCCGGCGGCCTGCGGCTGTCCGCGGCCGAACTCACCCGGCTGGACGCGCTGCACCGGCAGTGACCGCCCTGCCGGGGCCCTGTTGGGACCCTGCCGGAGCCCTGTTGGCAGGATGGGCGCCGTGACGGACGACATCCGGGGGATCTTCGAGCGGGCCGGCTGCGAGGGCGCGCTGTGCGTCCTGCCGCTGGACGACGACGGCGAGTTCGGCTTCGGCGGGTCCGGCTCCGACGGGTCCGGCTTCCGTGAGTCCGGCTTCCGCGCCGACGAGCCGTCGGTTCCGGCCTCGGTGGTCAAGGTGCAGGTGGCCCTGGAGGTGGAGACCTGGTTCGCCGAGGGCCGCCTGGACCCGGGCGAGCGGGTGACGCTGAGCGCCGCCGACCGGACCTTCGGCCCGACCGGGACCTCGCTGTTCGAGGACGACGCGGTGCTCTCCTGGCGGGACATGGTCGTCCTGATGCTCACCATCAGCGACAACCACACCACCAACGTGCTGCTGCGGCGGATCGGCGTCGACGCCGTGAACGCGACCGCCGAACGGCTCGGACTGACCGGCACCGTGCTGGAGTCCGACCTGCGGACCATGCTCGACTCCATCGGCCGGGACCTGGGCCGCACCGGCTGGGCGGACGCGGTGGCCTGGGGGGAGCGGGCGTCGGCGGCCGAGTCGGCCCGGGTCGAGGAACTGCTGCCGACCGCCCGCGCGCTCGACCCGTCCCGGGGGACCCGCACCACCCCGCGCGACATGGCCGAACTGCTGCGGCTGATCTGGACCGACCGGGCCGGACCGGCCGCCGCGTGCGCCCGGGTACGCACCCTGATGGGCCGCCAGCTGACCCGGCACCGGATCGCGAGCGGCTTCCGGCCGCCGGTGCGGGTCGCGGCCAAGAGCGGCGGCCTGCTCGGCGTGGTCCGCAACGAGGTCGGCGTGATCTCCCACCCCGACGGCCGCCGTTACGCCGCCGCCATCTTCACCCGCTCCCGGCCGGGCTCGGACGAGACCGCGATCAACGCCGCCATCGGCGCCGCCACCGCCCTCGGTGCCGATCCCGCGGTGGCCCACGACAACGTCGCCGCCGTCACCGGTCACGTCGACGCGGTCCACGACAACGCCGCGCGGGCCCGCGAAGCCGAACGCTCCGTCCGCTTCAACCCCCTGCACCACCGGCACCGCGACAGCGCCGGGCGCACCGCCCGGGCCGTCACCGCCGTGGACCGCCTCGCCCCGCACCTGGAGACCCTGGCCGGGGAGGTCGCCGCGTTCACCGCCAGGGACGACCTCGCCCCGGTCGTCACCGACGCCCGGCCGCACCTGCGCGCCCTCACCGCCGCCACCGGCCGGGCGATCACCGGCCTCCTGGACACCGGCGGGCCCGGGCCGGCCCTGGCCACCGTCCGCGACGGCCTCGCCGCCTACGCCCGCGCCGACTCCCGCCCCGCCGCGGTGGCCCTGCGCAGGCCCTTCCAGCAGATCCTCCAACTCCTCGACGGCCTCGGCCGGGTCCCGCAGGAACAGGAGCAAGAGCAAGGGCAGGAACAGGAGCAAGAGCAAGGGCAGGGACAGGAGGGCGCATGAGAGCGCCCCGCCGGGGCAGGCGTCGGGTGCGGCGGACGAGGGCCCGGCCAATCCCCCCTTGCGGCCGGGCCCCCGCCGTACGGGGTCGACCCGCGCCCGCCGCGCCGGGCGGTCTCGCGTGCGCGGGGGCGCTACGGGGTGTCGCCCGTCCAGTCCCAGCGGTGCGGGGCGGTGGGGCGGGGTGCGTAGTGCGCGCGGCCTTCGCTGCCGTAGTGGCTGAGACCGGTGACGAGGGCGGCCCCGCGTTCGAGGTCGGCCGGGTCCCGGCCGGTGACGTCCAGGAGGAGGCCGTCCAGGGGGCCGCCCACCAGTTCACGGTACTCACGGCCGGGGCGCGGGCCGGGATCCTCGTGGTCGGCGCCGTAGACCCGGCCGCGCAGCAGTTGCTCGTGGTGCTCGTCCATGGGACACAGCCTGGCACCCCGGGCCGACAAGCGGCGGGGGTGCCGACGGGCTTCCAGTGCCGGTGCCGGGAGGTCGGCGGTCCTCGGCATGCTGCCCGTCGCGGACACCGAAGGGTTCCGGCACGTACCGGCCCTCGGGGCGGGCGGCGACGCAACCGCAGCCGGAGGCCGTCGCCGCACTGCTCTCCGACCGCCCGCCGGAAGCTGACGGCGCTTCACCACCAGGCCCCGCTCCCTCTCGCCGTCCCGGGCGTCCCCGGCTCGCCGACCCCGGAGACCGGCCGCTGGTAGGTTCGGTGCCCGCGGGGACGGCTTGGGTGGCGGAGGGGTGTCGGTGACACTGCAACCGGTGTTCGTGGTGGGCGACGAGGACGTGCACACCCTGGAGGCGGTCGGCTTCGACTCCGAGGAGGAGTTCCAGCGGTTGTTGGCCCGTCATCCGCGCGTCCTGGACTTCGGCTCGCTGGCCGACGGCCGTCCGCTGCGCCTGTCCCTGGTGGCACGGGAGATGGGCGTGGCCACCGGGGAGCACACCGGACCGACGCTGGCGCTGGACCACCTGTTCGTGGACGAGGACGCGGTGCCGACCCTGGTGGAGGTGAAGCGGGCCGGCGACACCCGCATCCGGCGCGAGGTGGTCGGCCAGATGCTCGACTACGCCGCCAACGGCGCCCGTTACTGGCCGGCGGCCCTGCTGCGGAAAACCTTCGAGGACACCTGCGCCACCGACGGCGTCCCGTTGGATCAGGCGTACGAGGCCCTGCTGGGCGAGCGGACCCCGCAGGAGTTCTGGGCCGTGGTGGAGGAGCGGCTGACCGCCGGCCGCATGCGGCTGCTCTTCGTGGCCGACCGGATCCCGGTCGAGCTGCGGGCGGTCGTGGAGTTCCTCAACCGACAACTGCGCCAGACCGACGTGTACGCGGTCGAACTGACCCACTACCGGGGTGCCGGGGCGCTCCGCGTCCTGGTGCCGCGCGTCTACGGCGAGACGGCCGCGGTGCCCGGGAAGTCCTCCTCGACCGCCACCCGCCGGGCTGCCTGGTCCCGCGACGAGATCGAACAGGCAGTCAGCGGCTACCCCCGTGCCCACGAGGCCGCCGCCCGCCACCTCCTGGAGCACGCTTCCCGCCACGGCCGCTGGGAAGGGGGTCGCGGCCAACACCCCAGTGCGTTGGCCGAGTACACGACCGCCGGCCGCAACTGCCGCCTCTGGGCCCTGACTCTCACCCCCCGCAGCGACAAGGCCCGGCTCGACTTCAGCCTGGGCGCGGTCCGGCAGCGCCTCGGCGCGACGGCCGCCGCCGCCCTGACCGCCGACCTGCGCCGACTGCCCACGCTGGCGGGGAGACTCGCGGACGCCGCAGCCCGCGACTACAACCTGTGGCCCAGCCTGCCGCTGGACGAGCTCACCCGCTCCGACACCCTGGACGCGGTACTGGCGGCCCTGGAGCGGCTGCTGGCCGCGACCTCCGCCGACAGCCCTGACCCCGATCCCGATCCCGATCCCGATCCCGATCCCGCCTGACCGTCCGGCCCGGGCGCATGTCGGGCCCGTCAAGGCGTTGTGCGCGGCCGATCCGGGGGTAGCGTCCTGGGCATGGACCTTCCCACCACCGTCGAGCGCGCTCGACGCCTCAAGCAGTTGCACGCCGACCACAAGCCGCTCGTGCTGCCCACCGTCTGGGACGTGTGGTCGGCGCGGACGGCGGCCGGCGCCGGGTTTCCCGCGCTGACGATCGGCAGCCATCCGCTCGCCGAGTCCCGGGGCGCCGAGGACCACGAGGGGCAGACCTTCGAGGAGGTGCTCGCCGCCGTCAGGCCGATCATCGCGGCCGTCGACGTCCCGGTCTCCGTGGACCTGGAGGCCGGGTACGGGCAGCGGCCCGCCGACCTGATCGCCGGCCTGATCGAGGTCGGCGGCGTCGGCCTCAACGTCGAGGACACCGTCCACTCGGACGGCGGGCGGCTGCGCAGCACCGAGGAGCACGCGGAGTACGTCGCCGGGCTGCGCGCGGCGGCCGACGACGCGGGGGTCCCGGTCTGGATCAACGGGCGCACCGACCTCTTCCTGCACGCGCAGGACGCCTCCGCCGTCCTCGACGAGGCGGTCGAACGGCTGCTGGCCCTGGAGCGGGCCGGTGCCGACAGCGTCTACCCGGTGCGCATCCAGGACGACGACGCCCTGCTCACGGCGGTGACCGGCGCCCTCGGCGTCCCCGTCAACTCCACCGCCCACCCCGTCAGGCACGACCTCGACCGCTTCCGCCGCCTCGGCGTCGGCCGGATCACCTACGGCCCGCTGCTCCAGCTCGCGCTGACGGACTCCATGAAGGACATGCTGGGGGCGTGGAAGTCCTAGCGTCCGGGCCGACTCCCCCGCGTCATCGGATCGCCCGAGCCGGCGGCCGGTCAGGAGACCGGCCGGGGGCGGCGGGTGTCGGTGGGTGCCCGTAGGGTGCCCACCGACACCCGAGGCCAGGAGGGCGACGTGGGCTTTGCCGGTGATGTGGCGGTACCGGTGTCGGACGGGTGGGCGGAGTGGCTCGCCCACGCGGACGCGCTCGCCGCGGTGGGCGATCCGCGCGGGGAGGCGATCCGCGCGGGGAGGCGATCCGGCGGGAGCACCGCAGCGGCGGGGAGTCGGCGGAGACGGTCGCGGCGTACGGGCGGGTGGAGCGGGAGTGCGGGCTCGACCTGCTCCGGGCGGACGGGTCCTGGCGGTTCACCTGGTCCCGGGGGTTCGTCGACAAGGCCGTTTTCCGGCTCGCGCCGGACCCGGGGCGGCGGCGCCGGGTGCTGGCGGAGCGGCTGTTGACGGAGCGGCTGCTGGCGGAGCGGCTGTTGACGGAGCGGCTGTTGACGGAGCGGTCGCCGACCGGGCCGTTCGGGGGCGGGGAGGTCGACCCGGCCGATCCCGAGCAGTGGGAGGGGGTGCTGGTCGACGCCCTGCTGTCCCATCCGGCGGCCCGGCTGCTGCGCGGTCCGGAGCTGCACCTCACCGACTACCACCACTCCGCCGAGCGGGCCGCGGTCGCGCTGGGGCGGCGGCGGTGGCCCCGGTTGGCGTCCCTGTCCTTCGGCCACGGGTTCGACACGCTGCTGGAGTCGCACACGACCTCGGCGGGGAACTCCGTCGTCCCCGAGGCGTACCTGAACGCCGCGGTGGTCCCCGAGGCGGTGGCGCGGGCGCTGTGGGGGTCGCTGCCCGCGCTGCGCTCGCTGGAGCTGGAGGGCGCGTTCCTGTTCGACGACGTGGAGCACGACGGCCTGGCGCACCTGCGGGTGCGGGGGTCCGTCTTCGCGGACGGTTCCCTGTTCCCCTCCGCGACGCCCGCCCTCGTCTCACTGGAGGTGGAGATCGACTGCGACGTCCACGGCACGATGGGGACGAACGCCCAACTGGCGGAGCCGGCCCCGGCCCGGTACCCCCGGCTGCGGAGCCTCGACCTGGGCGGGGCGCACTTCGAGCCCGAGGAGGCCGGTGATTTCGTCCTCCTCGCGGAGCACCCGTTGCTCGCCCAACTCGAGCACCTGGACATCAGGGAACTGGTGATCGGAGCCGCGGACGCGGACGGGGACCTCGATCCGCCGGCCCTCCTCGCCGCGCTGGCCCCCCGGTTCGCCCACCTGGAGCTGCGCGTGGCGGGCGACGTCGACGTCGAGGGTGCCGACGACGAGGAGGTCGCGCGGATGCTCCCCGCTCTCGGTACCGTCCCGGCGCCCTGACCCGGCCCGTCCCGGCTCGGGGTCCGGACCGGGGTCCGGACCGGGCGGTGGGGCGGGGCGGTCAGCCGACCTGCTGGCGGGGCCCGGGGCGGGTGCGGGCGGTGGTGGGGCCGTCCGCGGGGCGGGTGGTGCCGGGGCCGGCGGGGAGGGTGAGGGCGAAGAGCGCGGCGACGAGGGCGACGGCCGCCAGGACGGAGTAGCTGAGCTGGTAGGCGGCCAGCGGCGGGTGGGCGCGCTGCGAGCCGCTCGCGCCGAGGACCAGGACCGAGGTGACGACGGCGGGGGCCAGGGCGCTGCCGGTCTGCCGGACGACGGTGTTGAGGGTGGCGGCGTGGGCGACGTCGGCGCGGGCGATGGTGCTGAAGGAGGCGATGGTGGTGGGGATGAAGACCGCGCCCATGGCCAGGCCGAGCAGGAACATGTAGCCGCGGAAGGCCCACAGGCCGGTGTCGGCGTCGGCGGTGGCGAACAGCAGCATCACGCCGGCGACGCCCAGCAGGCCGGTGCCGATGATCGGGCGCGGTCCGATCCGGTGGTAGACCGCGCCGACCACCTGCATCGTCACCAGGACGCCGAACGCCTCGGTGAAGGTGGTGCTGCCGCTCTCCAGCGCCGTGCCGCCGCGGGCCTCCTGGATGAAGATCGGGCCGAGGAACATGGCGCCCATCATCGGCACGTAGCCGACCAGGCTGGCCAGGTTGGTGTCGCGGAACAGCCGGTCGCGGAACAGCCGCAGCCGCAGGATCGGCTCGGGCGTGCGGAGTTGGTGCCGGACGGCGACCGCGAGCAGGACCGCGCCGGCAGCCAGGGTGCCGAGCACCTGCGGCCGGGTCCAGCCGAGGTCGGGGCCCGCGCAGACGCCGTACATCAGGGCGGCCGTGCCCGCGCCGCACAGCAGCAGGCCGGGCAGGTCGAGGCGGCCGGCGGCGTGGTCCCGGTGCTCGGCCAGGAAGAGCGCGCCGAACAGGACCGCCGCGGCGCCGAAGGGCACGTTGACGTAGAACACCCAGCGCCAGGACAGGCCGGTGATCAGCAGGCCGCCCAGCAGCGGGGCGATCGCCGGGGCGATCTGCTGCGGGATGACCATCAGCCGGGACAGCCTGACCTGCTCGGTCTGGCTGAAGGTGCGGAAGAGCAGGGCCTGCGAGGTCGGCATGAGCAGACCGGCGGCCAGGCCCTGCAGGGCGCGGGCGCCGACCAGGGCGGTCAGGTTCGGGGCGGCGCCGCACAGGCCGCTGGCGGCGGTGAAGGCGGACAGCGACAGCAGCATCAGGCGGCGGCCGCCGTGGCGTTCCACCAGCCAGGCGGAGGCGGGGATCATCATGCCCAGGCAGACGGGGTAGACCACGACGACGCCGGTGAGGGCGGCCGGGGTCAGGTCGAACTGCCGGGCGATGCTGGGGAGGGCGACGGTGGTGATCGCCCCGTCGACGATGCAGATGAAGGTGGTCAGGACAGCCATGATGGGCACGACACGGCGCTGGCCCAGGCGGGTGCTCATAGAAGCTGAGCATACTCAGTATGAGTATGCTCATGAAGTCCGAGGGCCCGGCGGGAACGCACCGGATTCCGCAGCGGAACCGGACGAGGATGGGGAGCACACGGCATGGCAGCGGAAGCGAAGGCGCGGCACCGGTTCGGCAGCAGCGACGTCCTGATCGACGAACTGTTCGCCACCACCCAGCAGTTGCGCACCTTCGTGGACGGCCGGCTGCGCGAGCACGGCGCCTCGGTGGCCCGGCTGCGGACCCTGCGCGTCCTGGCCCTGGCGGGCGGCCCGCTGCGCATGCGCGACCTCGCCGAGTACGTGGGCAACGCCCCCCGCACGACCACCACGATCGTCGACAGCCTCGAACGCGACGGCCTGGTCGAACGCGTCCGGCACCCCTCCGACCGGCGCGCGTTCCTGCTGACCCTCACCCCGGAGGGCGTGCGCCGCCACCGCGAGGCCGAGGAACTCGACCGCGCCGCCCTCGCCGCGGCCACCGGCGCCCTCGGCGCCGCCGAACGCGAGCAGCTGCGCACCCTGCTCGGCCGCATCCGCACCGCCGTCGCCGACAGCCGCAGCGGCGACGGCGGCAGCGACGACGACGGCGGCAACAGCGACGACGCCCACGACACCGACGGGTGAAAGTCCGCCCGCAGGGGTCAGGTTGACCGCCCTTCACGCCGAAAGGGTTCGTGAACAGAAGGAGGGGGTCGTCGTGCGCTACGTCCTGCTGGGTCTCGGACTCGCCTGCCCCGTGGTGGCCCTGGCCGTCTTCCTCGCCGCGGCCCGGGCGGGCCGCCGCAGCGACGAGGACGAATCGGGCTGAGCCCAGGGCCCCGGAGCCGAGCGGGCCGGGGTCGAGCTGGCCGGGGTCGGGCAGGACGCGGCCGGGCGGACCGGGGCCGGGCGGGCCGGGGGCTCAGCGGGTGGTGGCGAGGGCCTCGGCGATGGTGGTGGAGAGCGGGGTGGTGGGGCGGCCGATCAGGCGGGAGAGGTCGCCGCTGCCGCCGGCCAGCAGGCCGCGGGAGATGCCGGAGACGTCGACGTCGACCAGGATCTCGGCCAGCTGCGGGGGCAGGCCCGCGCCGGTGAGCACGCCGAGGTTGGCCTCGGCCGGCAGCTCGTGGTGGGCGACCTGGCGGCCGCTCTGCCGGGAGAGTTCGGCGGCGTACTCCTCCAGCGTCCAGGCGGTGTCGCCGCTGAGCTCGTAGACCCGGTTCTCGTGGCCCTCGCCGGTCAGCACCTCGGCCGCGGCGGCGGCGTAGTCGGCGCGGGACGCCGAGCCGATCCGGCCGCCGGCGGTGCTGCCGGCCACGCCGTGCTCCAGCTGGACCGGGATCAGCGCGGTGTAGTTCTCGGTGTACCAGCCGTTGCGCAGGAAGGTGTACGGCAGGCCGGAGTCGAGGATCAGCTGCTCGGTGGCCTTGTGCTCGTCCGCGAGCCGGAAGTCGGCGTCCGGGCCGCCGAGCACCCCGGTGTAGACCAGGCGGGCGGCCCCGGCGGCCTTCGCGGCCTCGATCACGACGGTGTGCTGGGCGACCCGGCGGCCGACCTCGCTGCCGGAGACCAGCAGCACGGTGTCGCCGGGGCGGATCGCCGCGGCCACCGTCTCGGGCCGGTCGTAGTCGGCGACCCGCAGTTCGACGCCGCGGGCGGCCAGGTCGGCGGCCCGGCCCTCGTCGCGGACGGCGGCGACGACCTCGGTGGCCGGGACGCGGGCCAGCAGGGCGTCGATGACGAGACGGCCCAGCTGACCGGTGGCGCCGGTGACGACGATGCTCATGGTGATGCAACTCCTGAGGTGGGACAACGCTTGGAGACCCACCCTAGGAAAGTCACTAACCATTCGGAAGTACCCACTTTCAGGTAAGGTACTTCCATGAACACCAGGGTGAAGGAACTGACCGGCGGGATCCCGGTGGACGTCAACTCGGTCTGCTGTCCCTCGCGCGGCATCCTGGAGCACGTCACCAGCCGCTGGGCGGTGCTGGTGCTGGCCGTCCTGCTGGACGGCACCCACCGGTTCAGCGAACTGCGCCGCGCGGTGGGCGGGGTGAGCGAGAAGATGCTCGCCCAGACCCTGCAGACGCTGGAGCAGGACGGCCTGGTCCACCGGGAGGCGTACCCCGTCATCCCGCCACGGGTCGACTACTCGCTGACCCCGCTCGGCGAGGAGGCCGCCCGGCACGTCTGGACACTGGCCCGCTGGGCCGAGACCCGCACCCCCGAGGTCCTGGCGGCCCGGGCCGCCCACGCCGAACGACCGACGCGGGACGGCAGGGCGAAGGGCGGCAGAGCGGAAGCCGCCGGGGCGAAGGGCACAGGAACGAAGGGCGCAGAGGTGAAGGTCGCCGCGGCGAAGGGCGTCTAGCCGGAGCGGCGGGCGGCGGCGACCGCGCCCGGGGTGGTCACTCCCCCGGGGTGGTGTGCAGGAAGTGGTGGAGCGAGGCGGCCATCGCGGTGACGAACGCCTCGCGCTGCGGCGGTGGGGCGACGTCCAGCGAGAGGTAGGGGTTGAGGTCCTCCAGTTCGACCAGCAGGAGTTCGCCGGTGGCGGTGCGGCAGGCGTCGACGCGCTGGATGCCGTGGTCGAGGGTGTTCCAGGCGATGAACCGGCGGGCGAAGTCCAGGTCGTCCGCAGTGGGGTGGTAGGGCGTCAGCTCCCAGCGGCGGGACGGGTCGGGGGCGTGCAGGGCGTACTGGAAGGCGTCGTCGACGAAGTAGAACGAGACCTCGTAGCGGAAGTCGACCAGCGGCTGGACGAGCATGCCGTCCCAGGAGGGGACCGGGCCGGGGGCGCGGTCGGTCAGTTGGGCGCGGTCGACCACGGAGAGGCCGATCGAGTCGGCGCCGGCCTTGGGCTTGACCACGTAGCGCTCGGCCGGGGGCAGCAGGTGGAGGTCGGCGGAACGGTCGACGGTGGGGATCACCGGGTGGCCGGCCGCGGTGAGGTCGAGCAGGTAGTCCTTGCCGGCCATGTCGCCGCGGCCGGTCAGCGGGTTGTAGACCCGGGTGCCGCGTTCGGCGGCCCGGCGGCGGAAGGCGTCGAACTGCTCGCGGTAGTGCAGCACCGGCCCGCTGTTGCGGATGACGACCGCGTCGAAGCCGTCCATCAGGGCGGCGGCGTCGCGCGGGTGGCACAGCGCCAGGTCGAACTCCTCGCGCAGCCGCGCGGTCAGGAGGATGTCCTCGTCGCAGTACCGGCGTCCCTGGGCCGGGTACGCGAGGTCGGTGACGAACAGGATTCCGGAACGCTCACGCACGCTGCCGTCCTCTCCCGGTGGGCGGAGCGGTCACTCTACGCGGCCCCGGACGGGCGGCGGCAGGAGGGTCCGCCCCGGGAGCGGGGCCCGGGCGGCCCCGGGGTGGCTCCGGGGAAGCGGCCGGGAAACCGGGGGACATCGGGGGACACGGGGCGACACCGGAGGACACGGGCGGCCCCGGGGCGTACGACGGGCGCACGGGAGCACGGCGGGGGCCGGAAGGGCGCAGGGGATCACGGGGAGAGCACCGGGAGCCGAGGGGAACGGATCGTTCCATATCGGTACATGCGGGGGTGCAGCGGGCAGGTCGCGACCGCATGTGCGCCGGTCCGGGCGGTTCGGCATATGACCGGGGCCTTTTCTAATTCGCTCACTTGAATGATTACGGACCGGTAACGTGGCGATCACCGGGAGCGGCCTCGACAGATCCAATGACGTGATAGGAATAGATATGTTTTTCGGGGGCAGTCGTGCCCCGGCGCATCACATCCATGACATACGCGCTGGGTTGTGCGCCGGGTTGTGCGCCGGGCGGTTTTCGGGGGTTCCGCACCGGAGTGCCGTCGCTCCCGGACCGCAGGACGCTCGAAACGCGGAACGGCGACCGAGACAAGGCGATACAAGGGGTGGGCAACGTGAGCAATCCTTTCGATGACGAATCCGGGCGCTTCGTCGTGCTGGTGAACGCGGAGGCGCAGTACTCGCTCTGGCCCGCGCACATCGAGGTCCCGGGCGGCTGGGACCAGGTGGGCGCCGAGGGGTCGCGGGAGGAGTGCGTGGCGCGGATCGACCGCCTGTGGACCGACATGCGCCCGGCCGGCCTGGTCGCGGCCATGGAGTCCGACACCGACTGACCCGCGGTCCGGCCGTCCGGGCGGTCCGGCCGTCCGATTCGATCATCTTGATCTGATCATCTTATTTACGGGATTTCCGCTCCGGGCCCGGCGGCGCCTTCCACGGGCCCGGCGGCAATCCCTCCCTTCAGTGGGAATTCACCCCGCGGACGCGCCCCGGCCGACCGCGCGCTCGACCGTGTCCGCGGTTCTTCCCATTCGTCGCTGGAAAACCTCACCGAAGGTGTCGTCGGCATGCCTGAATACCGTCCCGTCCCGTCGGACGAAACCGCCCCGGAACTCCTGGACCCGGAACTCCCGGACGCTGAACTCCCGGGCTCCGAACTCCCGGACGCTGAACTCCCGGACTCCGAACTCCTGGAGCTGACCGCCGCGCAGCAGGGCGTGCGGTACGGCCAGCTGGTCGATCCGGACAGCCCGAAGTACAACATCGGCGAATGCCTGGAGATCCGCGGCGGGCTCGACGAGGAGCTGTTCGCCGAGGTGGCCGACCGGGTGTTCCACCAGTGCGACAGCCTGAACGCCGTGCTGGTCGAGCGGGACGGTGCGGTGCGCCAGCGGGTGGTCCGGTCCGGGGTGCCGCGGGCGCGGCTGCTGCGGGTGGACCTGAGCGGGACGGCCGATCCGGTGGCGGCGGCGGAGCGGTACATGGCCGGGGACATGGCCACCGTCGACGACGTCGAGGCGCCCACCCACCACTGGGCGCTGCTGCGGCTGGGCCCCGAGCTGCACTACTGGTACGTGCGCTACCACCACATCGCGGTGGACGGCCTCAGCGGCGCGGTGCTCGCCCGGACGGTCGCCGAGCTGTACACCGGGGCGGCGGCCGGGGCGGAGCCGGTGGTGGTGCCGGGGCCGGTCGGCGGGCCGCTGCGCGCGCTGGTGGAGGAGGAGGCGGCGTACCGGGCCTCGGAGCGGTACGCGGCGGACCGGGCGTACTGGGTCGGCCGGTTCGCCGACCGGGCCACCGACGGGAGCGGCGCGGGCGCGGGCACCCTGCTGCGCCGGCGCACCGACGGCGGCGGCGCGGACCGGTCGGACACCGGCGCGCCGGGCACCGGCGGGACGGACAACGGCGGGACGGGCAACGGCGGGGCGCTGCACACCGGCGAGACGCTGCCGCTGCCGGTGTTCGAGGGCCTGCGGCGGCTGGCCGCCGAGCACCGCACCACCTGGAGCGCGGTGCTGGTCGCGGCGCTCGCCGCGTACGCGGCCCGGGTGGCCGGGCGGCGGGAGGTCTGCCTGGGGCTGGCCTCGCACGGGCGTCCCGGCGGGTTCCGGGAGGCGGTGGGGATGACCGCCACCGTGCTGCCGCTGCCGCTGGCGGTGGAGCCGGGGACGACGGTGGGCGGCCTGGTGCGGGCGGTGGCGGCCGAGATGCGCGGCGCCCTGCGCCACCGGCGCTTCTCGCGCGAGCAGTTGGCCCGGGAGCTGAACCTGGCGGACGGCGGGTCGCGGCTGACCGACCTGGTGGTGAACGTCATGGGCTACGACTACGACCTGGACTTCGCGGGCAGCCGGGCCACCTCCCGGCTGCTGTCGATCGGCCCGGTGAACGACGTGTCGCTGTTCGTCTCCGAGCGGGCCGAGGGGACGGGTCCGCTGATCGGTTTCGACACCGATCCGGCGCTGTACCACCCCGAGGACGTGCGGCTGCACCAGCGGGCGGTGTCCGGTTTCCTGGCCGCGTTCGCCGGGGCGGACCCGGACGCCCCGGTGGACGGCCTGCCGCTGGTGGACGCGGCCCGGGCCCGGGAGCTGGTCGAGCAGGGCCGGGGCGGGGCGCTGCCGCGGCGGGCGACGGACGGCCCGGCGGCGGACGGCCTGGCGGCGGCGTTCGCGGCCCGGGCCGGGGCCGCGCCGGACGCGCCGGCGGTGGTGGACGGCGCGCGGGTGCTGTCCTGCGCCGAACTGGACGGGCTGTCGGCCGGGTTGGCCGGGGCGCTGACCGGCTGGGGCCTGCGGGCCGAGGACGGGGTGGGCGTCCTGGTGGGGCGTTCGGCCGCGGTGGTGACGGCCTCGCTGGGCGTGGTGGGCGCGGGCGGGGTGTACGTGCCGATGGACCCGGCCTGGCCGGCCGAGCGGCTGGACCGGGTGGCCGAGGTGGGCCGGGTCCGGGCGCTGGTGGTGGACGGGGCGGCGGCCGGGCTGGACTGGGTGGCGGCGGCGGCCGGGCGGCTGCCGGTGCTGGTGGTGGACCGGGCGGGCGCGGTGCTGCGCGGCGGCCCGGAGCGGCCCGGCCCGCTGCCGGGGGCGGTGCCCGGCGGGCGGTTGGCGTACACGGTGTTCACCTCGGGCTCCACCGGCCTGCCCAAGGGCGTCGGGGTCAGCCACGCGGACGTGCTGGCGCTGGCGGCCGACGCGGCCTGGGCGGACGGCGCGGTGGACGCGGTGCTGATGCACTCGGCGTACGTCTTCGACGCCTCGACCTTCGAGATCTGGGCCCCGCTGCTGAACGGCGGCCGGGTGGTGGTGGCCGCCCCCGGGGTGCTGGACGCGCCCGGACTGCGGGCGGCGGTCGAGCGGGACGGGGTGGGCGCGCTCTTCCTGACCACCGCCCTGTTCAACGAGATCGCCCGGACCGACCCGGCGGCGTTCGCGGGCCTGCGGCTGGTGGCGGCGGGCGGCGAGGCGGCCGCCCCCGGCGTGCTGGGCCGGATCGCCGCGGCCGCACCGGACACCGCGGTGCTGCACGTGTACGGGCCGACCGAGACCACCACCTTCGCCACCCGGCACCGGGTGCGCCCCGGCGCGTCCGGGGTGCCGCCGATCGGCCGGGCCCTGGACGGCGTGCGGCTGTACGTGCTGGACGCGGCGCTGCGCCCCGTCCCGCCCGGCGTGGTGGGCGAGCTGTACGTGGGCGGGGCGGGGGTGGCCCGCGGCTACCTGGGCCGCCCGGGCCTGACCGCCGGGCGGTTCGTCGCCGACCCGTTCGCGGCGGGCGGTGAGCGGATGTACCGCACCGGCGACCTGGTGCGCTGGACGGCGGACGGGGACGTCGACTACGTGGGGCGGGCCGACGGGCAGGTGAAGCTGCGCGGCTTCCGGATCGAGCCCGCCGAGGTGGAGAACGCGCTGCTGGCCCGCCCGGGCGTCCGGGACGCGCGGGTTCTGGTGCGCGAGGACGTGCCGGGCAACCCTCGGCTGGTCGCGTACGTGGTGCCGGAGCCCGGGGCGCGGGTGGAGGGTCCGGCGCTGGCCCGGGCGCTGGGCCGGGTGCTGCCCGCGTACACGGTGCCGGGCGCGTTCGTGCTGCTGGACGCGCTGCCGCTGAACGCCAACGGCAAGGTGGACCGGCGGGCGCTGCCCGCGCCGCCGACCGCCGTCGCCGAGGGGCCCGCGCCGCGCACCGCGTACGAGGAGGTGCTGGCGGGGCTGTTCGCGGACGTGCTGGGGCTGCCCGCGGTGGGCGTGGACGACGACTTCTTCGCGCTGGGCGGCCACTCGCTGCTGGCCACCCGGCTGGCGGCCCGGGTCCGGGCGGCGACCGGCGCGGAGCTGGAGCTGCGCGAGGTGTTCGCGCACCCGACGGTGGCCGAGCTGGCGGCCGTGCTGGGCCCGGCGGGGGCGGCGCGGCCCGCGCTGGTGGCGGCGGAGCGGCCCGACCCGCTGCCGCTGTCCTTCGCGCAGCGGCGGCTGTGGTTCCTCAACCGGGTCGAGGGCGCGGGGGACGTCTACAACGTGCCGCTGGTGCTGGCCCTGGACGGCCCGCTGGACCCGGCGGCGCTGGGCGGCGCGCTGGACGACGTGCTGGCCCGGCACGAGAGCCTGCGCACGGTGCTCGCCGAGCGCGACGGCGTGCCGCAGCAGCTGGTGCTGGCACCGGCGGACGCGGCGGCGCGGGTGCCGCTGGAGGTCGAGCGGGCCCCGGCGGGCGACCGCACTGATGACGGCGCGGGCGATGACGGCTGGGTGGCGGACGCGGTGCGGCGGCTGGCCGCCGCGCCCTTCGACCTGACCGCGGACCTGCCGGTGCGGGCCGGGCTGCTGCGCACCGGCCCCGAGCGGCACGTGCTGGTGCTGGTGCTGCACCACGTGGGCGCCGACGGCTGGTCGCTGGCCCCGCTGTGCCGGGACCTCGCCGCCGCCTACCGGGCCCGGACCACCGGCGGCGGCGCGCCCGACTGGCCGGCGCTGCGCGTCCAGTACGCCGACTACGCGCTCTGGCAGCGCGAGCTGCTGGGCGCGGACGGCGACCCCGAGTCGCTGGCGGCGCGTCAGCTGGCGTTCTGGCGCGGGGCGCTGGCGGGCCTGCCGGGGCCGGTCGAGCTGCCCCGGGACCGCCCCCGCCCGGCCGTCCCCGGCCACCGGGGCGGCGCGGTGCCGTTCGAGCTGCCCGCCGGGGCGTACGGGCGGGTGGTGCGGCTGGCCCGGGAGAGCGGCTGCACGCCGTTCATGGTGCTGCACGCGGCGCTCGCGGTGACCCTGCACGCGCACGGCGCGGGCACCGACGTCCCGTTGGGCACGGCGCTGGCCGGGCGCACCGACGAGGCGCTGGACGAGCTGGTGGGCTTCTTCGTCAACACCGTGGTGCTGCGCACCGACCTGTCCGGCGACCCGACCTTCCGTGAACTGCTGGGCCGGGTACGGGAGTTCGACCTGGCCGCGTTCGGCCACGCGGACCTGCCGTTCGAGCGGCTGGTCGAGGAGCTGAACCCGGACCGCTCCGGCGGCCACCACCCGCTGTTCCAGACCATGCTGGTGCTGCAGAACCAGCGGGCGGCCGGACTCGACCTGCCCGGCGTCACCGTGCGGGACCTGTCCGGTCCGCCGACCACCAGCAAGTTCGACCTGACCTTCTCGCTGGCCGAGGTCGCCGGGGCCGCCGAAGCCGCCGGGGCAGCCGGGGACACCGACGCCGCGAGAACCGCCGACTCCGACACCGTGGACACGGGCGCGGGCCCGGACGGCTCCGGTGCCGTCCGGCTGGGCGGGTACCTGGAGTACGCCACCGAGCTGTTCGACCCGGGCACGGCGCGCGCGCTCGCGGACCGGTTCGCCCGGGTGCTGGCCCTGGCCGCGGCCGACCCCGACCGGAACGTCGGGGAGCTCGACCCGCTGACCCCGGGCGAGCGGGCCCGGCTGCTGGCCGACGGGCGCGGCGAGCAGCGCCCGCTGCCGACCGCGAACGTGGCGGAGCAGGTCGCCCGGTGGGCCGCCCGCACCCCGGACGCGCCCGCCGTGCGGGACGGGCGCACCCGGCTGAGCTACGCCGAGCTGGACACCCGGGCCGACGCGCTGGCGGCGGTGCTGCGCGGGCGCGGAGCGGGCCCGGGGGCGCTGGTGGCGCTGGCCGCGGCACCGTCGGCGGCGACCGTGGTCGCCATGCTGGCCGTGCTGCGGGCGGGCGCCGCCTACCTGCCGGTCGACCCCGGGTACCCGCCCGCGCGCATTCGGCAGATGCTGGCGGACGCCCGGCCCGCGCTGCTGCTCACCGGCCCAGGCCTCCCGGCCGGGAGCCTGCCGGCGGACGCGGCCGGGGTGCCCCGGCTGGCGCTGGACGAGCCGCTGCCGCCCGTCCCGGCGGGCCCCGGCGGCGAGGGGGCCGGGGAGCCGGCCGGTCCGGCGGAGGCCGCGTACGTGATCTACACCTCCGGGTCGACCGGCCGTCCCAAGGGCGTGGTCGTCCCGCACCTGGCGCTGGCCAACCACATGGCCTGGATGGCCCGCCACCTGGAGCTGACCCCGGACGACCGGGTGCTGGCCCGCACCTCCACCAGCTTCGACGCCTCGGTGTGGGAGCTGTGGCTGCCGCTGACCTGCGGCGCGGAGGTGTGCGTGGCCCCGGCGGAGGCCAACCGGGAGCCGCGCGAGCTGCTGGACTGGATGCGCCGCTTCGACGTCACGGTGGCCCAGTTCGTGCCCTCGCACCTCGCGCTGGTGCTCGCCGAAGCCGAGGTCGAGGTCGAGGTCGAAGTCAAGGGCGAGGTCAAGGACGAGGTCAAGGACGAGGGCGAGGGCGCCGTCCCGGCGGGGGCCGCGGCGGACGGCGGCGGGCCCGGGCTGCCGCCGGGCGGGTTGCGGGCGGTGCTGTGCGGCGGGGAGGTGCTCCCCCGCGCGCTGGCCGAGGCGGTCGGGGAGCGCTGGGGCGCGGCGGTGCACAACCTGTACGGCCCGACCGAGGCGACCATCGACGCCACCGCGCACCGGGTGGCGGGGCCGGTGGCGGGCGCCGCGGTGCCGATCGGGCGCCCGGTGGACGGGATGCGGGCGTACGTGCTGGACGGGCGGCTGCGGCCGGTGCCGGCGGGCGTGGCCGGGGAGCTGTACCTGGCGGGGGCCAACCTGGCCCGCGGGTACCTGGGCCGCCCGGGGCTGACCGCCGAGCGCTTCGTGGCGGACCCGTTCGCGGCGGACGGGGAGCGGATGTACCGCACCGGGGACCTGGTGCGGTGGGGCTCCGACGGGCTGCTGCACTACCTGGCGCGGGCCGACGACCAGGTGAAGCTGCGCGGGTTCCGGATCGAGCCGGGCGAGGTGGCGGCGGCGCTGCTGGCGCTGCCGGGGGTGTCGGCGGCCTGCGCGGTGGTCCGGGAGGACGTGCCGGGCCGGGCCCGGCTGGTGGGCTACGCGGTCGCGCCGGGCGCGGCGGCGGGCGCGCTGCGGGCGGCGCTGGCCGGGGTGCTGCCGGGGCACCTGGTGCCGGAGGCGGTGGTGGTGCTGGCGGCGCTGCCGCTGCTGCCCAACGGGAAGGTGGACCGGGCCGCGCTGCCGGTGCCCGCGGACGGCGGCGGGGCCGCCGGGCCGGGCCGGGCGCCGCGCACGGTGCGCGAGGAGCTGGTCGCCGGGATCTTCGCCGAGGTGCTGGAGCGGGCGGAGGTCGGTCCGGAGGAGAGCTTCTTCGAGCTGGGCGGGCACTCGCTGCTGGCGATGCGGGTGGTGGGCCGGGTGCGGTCGGTGCTGGGCGCGGACCTCGCGGTGCGCACCCTGTTCGAGCACCCGACGGCGGCCGGGCTGGCCCGCGTCCTGGAGCCAGGGGCGGCGCGGCGGCCGGTGGTGCGGGCGGTGGAGCGGCCCGATCCGGTGCCGCTGTCCTTCGCGCAGAGCCGGCTGTGGTTCCTGAACCGGATGGAGGGGCCGGGTTCGGCCTACAACCTGCCGCTGGTGCTGGAGCTGCGCGGCGTGCTGGACCCGGCGGCGCTGGGGCTGGCGCTGGCGGACGTGGTGGAGCGGCACGAGTCGCTGCGCACGGTGTTCCCGGAGCGGGACGGGGTGCCGCACCAGGTGGTGCTGGACGCCGCGGCGGCGGTGCCGCGCCCGGTGGTGGAGAGCACCGCGCCCAAGGACCTGGAGGCGGCGGTACTGGCGGCCGTCGGCGAGCCGTTCGACGTGCTGGTGGACCCGCCGCTGCGGGTGCGGCTGCTGCGGGCGGCGCCGGAGCACCACGTGCTGGTGCTGGTGCTGCACCACATCGCCGGGGACGGCTGGTCGCTGGGCCCGCTGGTGCGGGACCTGGGCGCGGCGTACCGGGCCCGGCTGGCGGGGGACGGCGACGGCCCGGCCCGGGCGTCCGGGGCGCCCGCGTTGCAGTACGCGGACTACGCGCTGTGGCAGCGCGAGCTGCTGCGCGAGGACGGGGCGCTGCTGCGCGAGCAGGTGGCGCACTGGCGCGGGGCGCTGGCGGGGCTGCCGGGGCTGGTCGCGCTGCCGTGGGACCGGCCGCGTCCGGCGGTGGCGGACCCGCGCGGCGCGGTGGTGGAGTTCGAGGTGTCCCCGGCGCTGCACGCGGCGCTGCTGGGGCTGGCCCGGTCCACCGGCGGGACGCTGTTCATGGTGCTGCGGGCGGCGGTGGCGGCGCTGCTGCACCGGCACGGGGCGGGCGAGGACGTGCCGCTGGGCGCGCCGGTGGCGGGGCGCACCGACGAGGCGCTGGCGGACCTGGTGGGGTTCTTCGTCAACACGCTGGTGCTGCGCACCGACCTGTCCGGCGACCCGACCTTCCGTGAACTGCTGGGCCGGGTCCGGGAGTTCGACCTGGCGGCGTACGCCCACCAGGACGTGCCGTTCGAGCGGCTGGTGGAGGAGCTCAACCCGGTGCGGGCCCGGGACCACCACCCGCTGTTCCAGACCGTGGTGGTGCTGCAGAACCAGCGGGCGGCCCGGCCGGAGCTGCCGGGCCTGGCGGTGGAGCAGCGGCTGGTGCACAACGGGCTGAGCAAGTTCGACCTGACCTTCTCCTTCGCCGAGGACACCGGGGACGCCGCGGACGCCGGGGGAACCGGGGGAACCGGGGACGCCGGGGCCGGGACGGGTGCCGGGGCGGGCGGGCTGACCGCGGGCCTGGAGTACGCCACCGCGCTGTTCGACCGCTCCACCGCCGAGGCGCTGGCGGCCCGGCTGGTGCGGCTGCTGGAGCGGGTGGCGGCCGAGCCGGACCGCCGGCTGTCGGGCCACCGGCTGCTGACGGCGGAGGAGCAGCTGCGGCTGACCCGCTGGGGCACCGCGCGGGAGCTGCCCGCCGGCCCGGACGCCGCGGTCGCGGGCACCCTGCCCGCGCTGTTCGAGCGGCAGCTGCGGCGCGCGCCGGGCGCGGTGGCGGTGGTGGACGGCGAGGAGGCGCTGTCCTACGCCGGGCTGGACCGGCTGTCGGCCGAGCTGGCCGGGGTGCTGGCCGGGCACGGGGTGGGCCCGGAGGACCGGGTGGGCGTGCTGCTGGGCCGGTCGGCGGCGCAGGTGACGGCCTCGCTGGGCGCGGTGCGGGCGGGAGCGGCGTACGTGCCGCTGGACGCGCGCTGGCCGGTCGAGCGGCTGGACCGGGTCGCGGAGGTGGCCCGGCCGCGGCTGCTGCTGGTGGACGAGGAGGGGGCCGGGTCGCCGTGGGTGGCGGGCCTGGGCCTGCCGGTGGTGGTGCTGGACCGGTGCGGCCGGGTGCTGCGCGGCGCGCCGCCGCGCCCGGGGCGGCCGGTCCCGGCGGTGGGTCCGGAGGCGCTGGCGTACGTGATGTTCACCTCGGGCTCCACCGGCCTGCCCAAGGGCGTCGGGGTCAGCCACGCGGACGTGCTGGCGCTGGCGGCCGACGCGGCCTGGGCGGACGGCGCGGTGGACGCGGTGCTGATGCACTCGGCGTACGTCTTCGACGCCTCGACCTTCGAGATCTGGACGCCGCTGCTGAACGGCGGCCGGGTGGTGGTGGCGCCGGGCGGGCTGCTGGAGGCCCGGACGCTGGACGTGGCGGTGCACGAGCGGGGGGTGACGGCGGTGTTCCTGACCACCGCCCTGTTCAACGTGGTCGCCGAGACCGACCCGGGCGCGTTCGCGGGCCTGCGGGTGGTGTGCGCGGGCGGGGAGCTGGCCTCGCCGGACGCGATGCAGCGGGTCGCGGCGACCGCGCCGGACACCGCGGTGCTGCACGTGTACGGGCCGACCGAGACCACCACCTTCGCCACCCGCCACCGGGTCTCCCCCGACCTGCCGCCGGGCCCGCCGCCGATCGGCCGGCCGCTGGACGGCATGCGGCTGTACGTGCTGGACGGCGCGCTGAACCGGGTCGCGCCGGGCGTGGTGGGCGAGCTGTACCTGGCGGGCCGGGGCGTGGCGCGCGGCTACCTGGGGCGGCCGGGGGCGAGCGCCGAGCGCTTCGTGGCGGACCCGTTCGCGGCGGACGGCTCGCGGATGTACCGCACCGGCGACCTGGTGCGCTGGACGGCGGACGGGGAGGTGGCGTACGTCGCCCGGGCCGACGGGCAGGTGAAGCTGCGCGGCTACCGGGTGGAGCCGGGCGAGATCGAGGGCGTGCTGGCGGCGCTGCCGGAGGTCGCCGACGCGTTCGTGCTGGTGCGCGAGGACGTGCCGGGCGACCGGCGGCTGGTGGCGTACGTCGTCCCGGCGGCCGGGGCCGCGCCGCGGCCGGAGGAGCTGGCCGCGGCGGTGGGCCGGGTGCTGCCCGGGTACATGGTGCCCGCGGCGGTGGTGCTGCTGGCGGCGTTCCCGCTGAACCCGAACGGGAAGGTGGACCGGGCGGCGCTGCCGGTGCCCGGGGACGGGGACGGCGGGGCCGCCGGGCCGGGCCGGGCGCCGCGCACGGCCCGCGAGGAGCTGGTGTGCGGGCTGTTCGCGGACCTGCTGGGCCGGGCCTCGGTCGGCGCCGACGAGGACTTCTTCGCGCTGGGCGGCCACTCGCTGCTGGCCACCCGGCTGGCGGCCCGGCTGCGGGCGGCGCTCGACGTGGACACCGAGGTGCGCACGGTCTTCGAGCACCCGACCCCGGCGGGGCTGGCGGCGGCGCTGGACGGCGGCCGGGCCGCCCGGCCCCGGCTGGAGCGGGCGGCGCACCGGCCCGACCCGCTGCCGCTGTCGTACGCGCAGCAGCGGCTGTGGTTCCTGCACCGCTTCGAAGGGCCGAGCGCGACGTACAACGTGCCGCTGGTGCTGCGCCTGGACGGGCCGCTGGACGCGGCGGCGCTGGGCCTGGCGCTGGCGGACGTGGTGGAGCGGCACGAGTCGCTGCGGACGGTCTTCCCGGAGGCGGGGGGCGTGCCGGGCCAGCTGGTGCTGGACGCGGCCGGCGCGGACCTGGACCTGACGCCGCGCGAGGTGGACCCGGCGCTGCTGGCGGCGGTGCTGGCGGCCGAGACGGCGTACGCCTTCGACGTGGCGGTGGAGCGCCCGGTGCGGGCCCGGCTGCTGCGGCTGGGGCCGGACGCGCACGTGCTGGTGCTGCTGGTGCACCACATCGCGGGCGACGGCTGGTCGCTGGCGCCGCTGGCCCGGGACCTGGGCGCGGCGTACCGGGCCCGGTCGGCGGGGCGGGCGCCGGGCTGGGCCGAACTGCCGGTGCAGTACGCGGACTACACGCTGTGGCAGCGCGGACTGCTGGGCGACGAGGGCGATCCGGCGGGGCTGGCGGCCCGTCAGCTGGCGTTCTGGGAGGAGGCGCTGGCGGGCCTGCCGGACGTGCTGGAGCTGCCGTTGGACCGGCCGCGCCCGGCGGTGGCCTCGCACCGGGGCGACGCGTTCGCCTTCCCGGTGGACGCCGACACCCACCGGGCGCTGGACGCGCTGGCCCGCTCGCGCGGCTGCAGCCTGTTCATGGTGCTCCAGGGGGCGCTGGCGGTGCTGCTGTCCCGGCACGGCGGGGGCGAGGACGTCGCGCTGGGCACGCCGGTGGCGGGGCGCACCGACGAGGCGCTGGACGAGCTGGTGGGCTTCTTCGTCAACACGCTGGTGCTGCGCACCGACCTGTCCGGCGACCCGACGTTCGAGCAGGTCCTGGACCGGGTGCGGGAGTTCGACCTGGCGGCGTACGCGCACCAGGACGTGCCGTTCGAGCGGCTGGTGGACGCGCTGGCGCCGGAGCGGACCGAGAGCCGCCACCCGCTGTTCCAGGTGATGCTGGCGCTGCAGAACAACGCCGGGGCGGACCTGGACCTGCCGGGCCTGGCGGTGGCGCAGCAGCCGGTGCGCACCGGGATCAGCAAGTTCGACCTGACCTTCACCTTCGCCGAGCGCCGGGACGGGCGGGGCCGCCCGCTGGGGCTGGAGGGGTCGCTGGAGTTCGCCGCGGACCTGTTCGAGCCGGGGACGGCGCGGGCGCTGGCGGACCGGCTGGTGCGGCTGCTGGCCGTGCTGGCGGCCGACCCGGGGCTGCGGGTGCGGTCGGTGCCGGTGCTGGACGGCGCGGAGCGGGCGGCGCTGGCCGCGGCGGGCCGCGGCCCGGTGCGGGCGGTGGCGGAGCGGACGGCGCCGGAGGCGTTCCGCGCCCGGTGCGCCCGCACCCCGGACGCGCTCGCGGTGCGGGACGGCGGCGCGGGCCTGACCTTCGCGGAGCTGGACGCGGGCTCGGACGCGCTGGCCCGGCGGCTGCGCGGGCGCGGGGTCGGGCGCGGGGACGTGGTGGCGCTGGCGATGCCGGGCACCGCGGAGCAGGTGGTGGCGATGCTGGCGGTCGCGAAGGCGGGCGCGGCCTGGCTGCCGCTGGACCCGCAGTACCCGGCGGCCCGGCTGCGCTTCGTCGTGGAGGACGCCCGGCCGGTGCTGCTGCTGGCCCCGGCGCGGGCGCTGGCGGCGCTGCCGGAACTGCCGGTGCCGGTGCTGGCGCTGGACGGCGACGGCGATGGCGACGGGGACGGGGAGCCGGACGCACCGGAGTCGCCGGACGTGCCGCTGGTGGACCCGGCGCCGCTGGACGCCGCGTACGTGATCCACACCTCGGGCTCCACCGGCCGTCCCAAGGGCGTGGTGGTCACCCACGCGGGGCTGGTCAACCACATGGCCTGGCTGGCCGGGCACCTGGAGCTGACCCCGGACGACCGGGTGCTGGCCCGGACCTCGCCGAGCTTCGACGCCTCGGTGTGGGAGACCTGGCTGCCGCTGCTGCACGGCGGCGCGACCTGCCCGGTGCCGCCGGAGCTGAACCACGACCCGGTGGGGCTGCTGGGACGGATGCGCGCCGAGGGCGTGACGGTCGCCCAGTTCGTGCCCTCGCTGCTGGCGCTGGTGCTGGGCGAGACCGAGCGGGAGCCGGCCCCGGGCGCGCTGCGGGCGGTGCTGTGCGGCGGCGAGCCGCTGACCGGGGCGCTGGCCGCGCGGGCCGAGCAGGCCTGGGGCGTGGCGGTGCACAACCTGTACGGGCCGACCGAGGCGACCATCGACGCCACCGCGCACCGCTGGCGACCGGCCGCGGACGGGGCGGACGCGGCGGTGCCGATCGGGCGCCCGGTGGACAACCTGCGCGCGTACGTGCTGGACGACGCGCTGGGGCCGGTGCCGCCGGGGGCGGTGGGCGAGCTGTACCTGGCGGGCGCGGGCCTGGCCCGCGGCTACCTGGGGCGGGCGGCGCTGACCGCGTCCCGGTTCGTCGCGGACCCGTTCGCGGCGGACGGGGCCCGGATGTACCGCACCGGGGACCTGGTGCGGCGCGGCGCGGACGGGCTGCTGCGCTACCTGGGCCGGGGCGACGACCAGGTGAAGCTGCACGGCCTGCGGATCGAGCCCGGGGAGGTGGAGGCGGCGCTGACCTCGCTGCCGGGCGTGGGCGCGGCCTGCGTGCTGGTCCGGGCGGAGCGGCTGGTGGCCTACCTGGTGCCCGCGGCGGACGGCGGCGCGCTGCCGCCGGACGCGGAGCTGCGGGCCGGGCTGTCGGAGCTGCTGCCGTCCGGGCTGGTGCCGGCGGTGTTCGTCCGGCTGGCGGCGCTGCCGCTGCTGCCCAGCGGCAAGGCGGACCGGCGGGCGCTGCCCGACCCGCCGCGGCCCGGGGCGGCGGCGGCCGGCGGCGGCGGCGCGGGGCGGCCGGCGGACGGGCCGGAGCGGGTGCTGTGCGAGGTGTTCGCGGGGGTGCTGCGGGTGCCGGAGGTCGGGCCGGAGGAGGACTTCTTCGCGCTGGGCGGGGACAGCATCCTGTCGATCCAGCTGGTCAGCCGGGCCCGCGAGGCGGGGCTGCGGATCACCCCGCGCGACGTGTTCCTGCACCGCACCCCGCAGGCGGTGGCGGCGGTGGCCCGGCCGGCCGAGGAGGCCCCCGCGGCGGCGGCCGAGGACGGGACGGGCACCATGCCGCCGACCCCGATCGCGGCCTGGTTCCTGGACCGGCCGGGCCCCACCGACGGCTACCACCAGTCCGCGGTGCTGCGCACCCCGGCCGGGGCGGACCGGGAGCGGCTGGCGGCGGCGCTCCAGTTGCTGGTCGACCACCACGACATGCTGCGGGTCCGGGTGACCCGGGCCGCGGACGGCTCGGCGGCGCTGGAGGCGCTGCCGCGCGGGGCGGTGCCGGTCGCGCCGCGGCTGGTGCGGCTGGACGTCGCGGGGCTGGGCGAGCGGGAGGTGCGCGCCGCGCTGGCCGCCGAGGGCGAACGGGCCCGGGGGCGGCTGCGGCCGGCCCACGGCGGGGTGCTGGAGGCGGTGTGGTGCGACGCCGGGCCGGGGGTGCGCGGGCGGCTGCTGCTGCTGGTGCACCACCTGGCGGTGGACGCGGTGTCCTGGCGAATCCTGGTCGAGGACCTGGCGACCGCCTGGCGGGCGGTGTCCGACCCGGCGCCCGCCGGGGTGCCGGGTGCGGTGTCCGGTGCGGTGTCCGGTGGGGTCGCGCCGGGTGGCGCGGTGCTGCCGGCGGTGGGCACCTCGTACCGGGCCTGGGCCCGGCTGCTGGCCGCGCAGGGCGCGAGCGGCGTCCGGGCGGGCGAGCTGCCGCTGTGGGAGGCGGTGGCGCGGGCCGACGACCCGCCGCTGGGGGTGCGTCCGCTGGACCCGGCCCGGGACACGGCGGGCCGGACCAGGTCGCTGACCACCCGTCCGGCGTCCGACCGCACCGGGGAGCTGCTGACCAGCGCGCCGCAGGCGTTCCACGCCGGGGTGGACGACGTGCTGCTGACGGCGCTGGCGCTGGCGGTGCGCTCCTGGCGGGCCGGGCGGGCCGGGGACGACGGGCGGGCGGGGGTGCTGGTGGACCTGGAGAGCCACGGGCGCGAGCAGCTCGCCGAGGGCCTGGACCTGTCGCGCACGGTGGGCTGGTTCACCAGCCTGTACCCGGTGCTGCTGGACCCGGGTCCGCTGGACCCGCGGGTGCCGGGCCGGTTCGACGCGGGCCTGGTGGACCGGGCGGTGAAGAACGTCAAGGAGCAGCTGCGGGCGGTGCCCGACCACGGCGTCGGGTACGGCGTGCTGCGGCACCTGGACCCGGCCGCCCGGGAGCTGCTGGCCGGCGGCGCCGAGCCGCGGATCGGCTTCAACTACCTGGGCCGCCACCCGGCGCCCGGGGCCGGCCCGGAGGCGGACTGGGAGGTGCTGCCCGAGGGCGGCGCGCCGGCCCCGGCGGACCCGGCGATGCCGGTGCACCACGTGCTGGACATCAACGCGCACACCGAGGACGGGCCCGCCGGCCCGCGCCTGACGGCCCGCTGGACCTGGGCCGCCGACCTGCTCGACGAGGCGGACGTGGCGGCGCTCGCCGACGCCTTCGACCGGGCGCTGCGGGCGATCGCGGAGCACTCCGCGCAGCCCGACGCGGGCGGCTGGACGCCGTCCGACCTTCCCCTGGTCTCGCTGGACCAGGCCCAACTCGACCGACTGCAGACCAAGTGGGGTGGACGCGCATGACCGGGTTCCAGTTGGAGGACGTACTGCCGCTGACGCCGTTGCAGGCGGGCATGCTCTTCCACGCGCTGTACGACGCCGAGGCGGTGGACGTCTACACCTCGCAGTTCGTGCTGGCCCTGGAGGGCGAGGTCGACCCGGCCGCGCTGCGGGCCGCGCTGGGCGCGCTGCTGCGCCGGCACGCCAACCTGCGGGTGGGGTTCCTGCACGAGGACCTGGACCAGCCGGTGCAGGCGGTG
The DNA here is from genome assembly GCF_044750705.1 of Kitasatospora sp. NPDC088783. Lineage (NCBI taxonomy): Bacteria > Bacillati > Actinomycetota > Actinomycetes > Kitasatosporales > Streptomycetaceae > Kitasatospora > Kitasatospora sp. NPDC088783. Next base: position 23,149 of record NZ_JBIVKJ010000024.1, on the reverse strand, counting down.
GCGGCCGAGGTGCCGGTGCCGCTGCACGTGGCGGACCTGACCGCCGCGGAGGACGCAGCGGGGGACGGCGCGGCGGGCGGCGCGGCGGTCGAGGAGCGGCTGCGGGAGTTCCTGGCCGCCGACCGGGTGCGGCGCTTCGACCTGGCCTCGCCGCCGCTGATGCGCTTCGCGCTGCTGCGCACCGGCCCGGCCCGGTACCGGCTGGTGATCACCAGTCACCACATCCTGCTGGACGGCTGGTCGGTGCCGCTGCTGCTGCGCGAGCTGTTCGAGCTGTACGGGAGCGGGGGCGACGCCGCCGGGCTGCCCCGGGTCGCCCCGTACCGGTCCTACCTGGCCTGGCTGGCCGGGCAGGACCGGGGCGCGGCGCTGGACGCCTGGCGGGGCGCGCTGGCCGGGGTGGAGGCGCCGACGCTGCTGGCGGGGCGGGCGGCGGCCCGGGGGGCGCACGCGGGCGAGCTGCCCGAGACGCTGGTGCTGGAGCTGGACGAGGCGGCCACCGAGCGGCTGCGGGCCACCGCCCGGGCGCACCGGCTGACCCTGAACACGCTGGTGCAGGGCGCCTGGGGGCTGCTGCTGGCGGGGCTGACCGGCCGGTCGGACGTGCTGTTCGGGACGACGGTGTCGGGCCGGCCGCCGGAGCTGCCCGGGGTCGAGTCGATGATCGGCCTGTTCATCAACACGGTGCCGGTGCGGCTGGCGGTGCGGCCGGGCGAGGGCCTGGCCGCGCTGCTGGCCCGGTTGCAGGACGAGCAGGGCGCGCTGCTGGGCAGCCAGCACGTCGGGCTGACCGACATCGGGGCGACCACCGGCCTGGACACCCTGTTCGACACCCTGCTGGTGTTCGAGAACTACCCGCTGGACCAGGAGGGCCTGCGGGCCGCCGGGCGGGCGCTGCCGGGCCTGGCCGTGACCGGCATGGCGGGCAGCGACGCCGCGCACTACCCGCTGACCCTGACGGTGGCGCCGGGCCGGACGCTGCGGATCACCTTCGCCTTCCGCCCCTCGGTGCTGGAGCGGCCGTGGGCGGAGCGCACGGTGGACCGGCTGCGCGGGCTGCTGGAGCGGCTGGGCGCGGGCCTGGCGGGGCGGGCCGACGCGGTGCCGGTGCTGCTGGCGGGCGAGCGGGAGGAGCTGCTGGCGCGGGGCGCGGGGGCGGCGCTGCCCGCCGACGTCGCGGGCACCGACCTGGCGGCGGCGGTGGCCCGGTGGGCCGCCGAGCGGCCGGAGGCACCGGCGGTGACCGGGGCGGTCGAGCGGCTGACCTACCGCCGGCTCGCCGACCTGTCGGACCGGTTGGCGGGCGCGCTGACCGGGCTGGGGGCGGCCCCCGAGGAGGGCGTGGGCCTGCTACTGGGCCGCTCGGCCGCGCAGGTCACCGCGCCGCTGGGGGTGCTGCGGGCGGGCGCGGCGTACGTGCCGCTGGACCCGCGCTGGCCGGTCGAGCGGCTGGCCGCGGTCGCCGCGGCGGCGGCCCCCCGGCTGCTGGTGGTGGACGCCGCGAACGCCGGGCACCCGTGGGTGCGGGCGCTGGGGCCCGGGGTGCGGGTGCTGACCGTGGACGGCGCGGGCCGGGTGCTGGCCGGGGCGCCGCCGGTGCCCGGCCCGCTGCCCGCCCCGGCGGGCGGGCGGCGGCTGGCGTACGTGATGTTCACCTCCGGCTCGACCGGCCGGCCCAAGGCGGTGGGCGTCACGCACGCGGACGTGGCCGCGCTGGCCGCCGACCGGGCCTGGGACGGGGACGGCGCGGGCGAGGCGGTGCTGCTGCACTCGGCGTACGTCTTCGACGCGGCGACCTTCGAGCTGTGGGTGCCGCTGCTGCGCGGCGGCCGGGTGGTGGCGGCGCCGGAGGGCGTGCTGCAACCGGCGGCGCTGCGGGAGGCGGTGGCCCGGGACGGGGTGCGGGCGGCGTTCCTGACCACGGCGCTGTTCAACGTGGTCGCCGAGACCGACCCGGCGGCGCTGGGCCTGCTGCGGCTGGTGGCCTGCGGCGGCGAGGCGGCGGCGCCCGGGGTGCTCCAGCGGCTGGCGGCGGCGCACCCCGGCACCCGGGTGCTGAACGCGTACGGGCCCACCGAGGCCACCACCTTCGCCCTGCTGCACCGGGTGCCCGCCGAGGGCGCCCCGGCCGGGGTGCCGCCGGTCGGGCGGCCGCTGGACGGGGTGCGCGCCCTGGTGCTGGACGGCGCGCTGCGGCCGGTGCCGGAGGGCGCGGAGGGCGAGCTGTACCTGGCGGGGCCGGGCGTGGCGCGCGGCTACCTGGGGCAGCCGGGGCTGACCGCGGCCCGGTTCGTCGCCGACCCGTCGGGGGCGGCGGGCGCCCGGATGTACCGCACCGGCGACCTGGTGCGCCGGTGCGGTGACGGGGAGCTGGCGTACGTCGGGCGGGCCGACCAGCAGGTGAAGCTGCGCGGCCACCGGATCGAGCCGGGCGAGGTGGAGGCGGCGCTGCGCTCCCACCCGTCGGTGCGGGCGGCCTGCGTGCTGGTGCGCGAGGACCGGCCGGGCGACCGCGCGCTGGTGGCGTACGCCGTTCCGGCGGCGGGCCGCACCGCGGACCCGGCGGCGCTGGCCGGGTACCTGGGCGGCCGGCTGCCCGCGTTCCTGGTGCCCTCGGCCGTGGTGGTGCTGGAGGCGCTGCCGATGACCGCCAACGGCAAGCTGGACCGGGCGGCGCTGCCCGCGCCGGCCGCCGCCGCGCCGGTGGGCGGCCGGGCGCCGCTGGAGGGCCGGGAGGAGATCCTGGCCGGGCTGTTCGCCGAGACGCTGGGCCTGCCCCGGGTCGGCGCGGACGACAACTTCTTCGCGCTGGGCGGCAATTCGCTGCTGGCGACGCTGCTGGTGGGCCGGATCCGCTCCGCGCTGGGCACCGAGGCGCAGATCCGCACCCTGTTCGAGCACCCGACCGTCGCGGCGCTCGCCGCGGCGCTCCGGGACGCCGACGGCCCGGCCCGCCCGGCGCTGCGCCGCGGGCCCCGGCCGGAGCCGCTGCCGCTGTCCCCCGCCCAGCGGCGGCTGTGGTTCCTGCACCGCCTGGACGGCCCGTCCGCGACGTACCACGTGCCGTTCGCGGTGCGCCTGGACGGCCCGCTGGACGTGGACGCGCTGCGGCTGGCCTGCCACGACGCGGTCGACCGGCACGCCGTGCTGCGCACCGTCTTCCCGGCGGGCCCGGACGGGCCGGTGCAGCGGATCGTGCCGGCCGCCGAGGTGCGGCTGCCGTTCGCGGTGGAGGACGTCGAGCCGGGCAAGTGCGCCGACCGGATGGCCGCGGCGGTGGCCGAGCCGATCGACGTGGAGCGGGAGGCGCCGCTGCGGGTGGTGCTGCTGCGGCTGGCGGCCGACTCGCACGTGCTGGTGCTGGTGGTGCACCACATCGCCGCGGACGGCTCCTCGCTGGCGCCGCTCTTCCGCGACCTGGGCGCCGCCTACCGGGCCCGGCTGGCGGGCGCGGCCCCCGACTGGAGCCCGCTGCCGGTCGACTACGCCGACTACGCGCTGTGGCAGCGCGAGCTGCTGGGCGACGAGCACGACCCGGACAGCCCGCTGGCCCGGCAGCTGGCGTTCTGGCGCGGGGCGCTGGCCGGGCTGCCGGAGCGGGTCGAGCTGCCCTGCGACCGGCCGCGCCCGGCCGGGGCCGGGCACGACGGCGCCACCCACCACTTCGCGGTGGACGCCGCCACGGCCGGCCGGATCGCCGCGCTGGCCCGGGCCGGGCGGTGCAGCGAGTTCATGGTGCTGCAGGCCGCGCTGGCGCTGCTGCTGTCCCGGCACGGCGCGGGCGAGGACGTCCCGCTGGGCACCGCGGTGGCCGGGCGCACCGACGAGGCGACCGCCGGCCTGGTGGGCTTCTTCGTCAACACGCTGGTGCTGCGCACCGACCTGTCCGGCGACCCGACCTTCCGGGAACTCCTGGACCGGGTCAAGGAGTTCGACCTGGCCGCGTACGCCCACCAGGACGTCCCGTTCGAGCGGCTGGTGGAGCTGCTGAACCCGGCCCGGGCCGAGCACCACCCGCTGTTCCAGACCATGCTGGTGCTGCAGAACCACGCCCCCGCCGCGCCCGTCGAACTGCCCGGCCTGCGCGTCGACCCGGTGTCGCTGGACCTGGGCGCCAGCAAGTTCGACCTGTCCTTCACCTTCGCCGCGGACCCCGGCGGCACCGGGGGGCTGGCGGCCACCGTGGACTACGCGACCGCGCTGTTCGACGCCGACACCGTCCGGGCGCTGGCCGGGCGGCTGGTGCGGCTGCTGGGCGCCGTCACCGACGACCCGGGCCTGCCGCTGCACGCCTACCCGGTGCTCGACCCGGCCGAGCGGGCCCGCCTGGAGCGCTGGGGCACCGGTCCGCGGGCCGAACCGCCCGCCGCCTTCCCCGAACTGTTCGCCCGGCAGGTGCGCCGCACCCCCGACGCGCCCGCGGTCCGCGACCCGCGCACCACCCTGACCTACCGCGAACTCGACGCCCGCGCCGAGGCGCTGGCCCGGCGGCTGGCCGCCCGCGGCATCGGCCCGGAGGACCGGGTCGCCGTGGCGCTCCCCCGCGACGGCGGCCTGCCGGTGGCCCTGCTGGCCGTGCTCCGGGCCGGGGCCGCCTACCTGCCGCTGGACCCCGGCTACCCGGCGGCCCGGCTGGCGTACATGCTCGACGACGCCGCGCCGCGGCTGCTGCTCACCACGCCCGAGGTGCACCGGGGGCTGCCGGCGTCGGACGTGCCCCACCTGTACCTGGACGCGCCCGGCGAGCCGGGGGCGGACGCGTCCGCCGGGGCGTCGGACCGGCTGCCGGTGGTGGACCCGGCGCACCCGGCGTACGTCATCTACACCTCCGGCTCCACCGGGCGGCCCAAGGGCGTGGTGGTCACCCACCGGGGCATCGCCGCGATGGCGGGCACCCAGCGGGAGCGGCTGGGGCTGACCGGGGCCGACCGGGTGCTGCAACTGGCGTCGGTGAGCTTCGACGCCGCGTTCTGGGAGCTGTGCATGGGCCTGCTGTCCGGCGCCTGCCTGGAGCTGGACGCCCGGGAGGCGCTGCTGCCCGGCCCGGCCCTGGCCGCCCGGGTCCGCGAGCACGGCATCACCCACCTGACCCTGCCCCCGGCGGCGCTCGCGGCGCTGCCCCCGGGGTCGCTGCCCGCCGGGACGACCCTGGTCCTGGCCGGGGAGACCTGTCCGCCCGCGCTGGCCCGCGCCTGGGCCGCCGAGCACCGCCTGGTCAACGCGTACGGGCCCACCGAGACCACGGTCTGCGCCACCATGAGCGGCTTCCAGCCCGCCGCGGGCGCGGCCGTCCCGGACCGGTCCGTGCCGATCGGCGTCCCCGTGGACGGCACCCGGGTGCGCGTGCTGGACGCCCGGCTGGCCCCCGTCCCGCCGGGCGTGGTGGGCGAGCTGTACGTGGCCGGGGAGGGCCTGGCCCGCGGCTACCTGGGCCGTCCGGGCCTGACCGCCGCCCGCTTCGTGGCCGACCCGGCCGGGGCGCCGGGCGAACGGATGTACCGCACCGGCGACCTGGCCCGCTGGCGCCGCGACGGGCAGCTGGAGTACGTCGGCCGGGTCGACGAGCAGGTCAAGCTGCGCGGCTTCCGGATCGAGCCCGGCGAGGTCGAGGCGGCGCTCACCGCGCTGCCGGGCGTCGCGGCCGCCTGCGTCGTGGTCCGCGAGGACCGGCCGGGCGACCGCCGACTGGTCGCGTACACCGTGGGCGGGCCGGACGGCCGGACGCCCCCGGACGCCGCGGAGCTGCGGGCCCGGCTGGCGGCCGTCCTGCCGGACCACCTGGTGCCCTCCGCGTACGTCGCCCTGGACGCGCTCCCGCTGACGCCCAACGGCAAGACCGACCGCCGGGCCCTGCCCGCCCCCGAGCACCCCCGGGGCACCGGCCGGGCGCCGCGCACCGAACGGGAGGCGGCCCTGTGCGAGGTGTTCGCCCAGACCCTCGGCCTGCCGGAGATCGGCCCCACGGACGACTTCTTCGCCTGCGGCGGCCACTCCCTGCTGGTGGTGTCCCTGGCCCAGCGGATCGAGGAACGCTGCGGCCGACGCCTCTCCCTGCGCGCCCTGTTCGCGGCCCCGACGGCGGAGGGCGTCGCCCGCCTGCTGGACGGGCCCGGGGCTGCGGCCTCGGTCGGGGCTGCGGCCGACGTGGCGGCCGACGCCGGGCCGGGGACCGGAACGGAGGCGGGAGCGGGAACAGGAGCGAGAACGAGAGCGGAGGCGGGGACGGGAACGGGAGCGGAGGCGGTGGACTGGGCGGCCGAGGTCCGGCTGGCCCCGGACATCACCGGGGCCGGAACGGCGGCGCGGGCGGGTGCCGCCGTGCCGTCCTCCGCCCGGCCGCTGCTGACGGGTGCCTCCGGTTTCCTCGGGGCGTTCCTGCTGCGCGACCTGATCGAGGCGACCGGCGGCCCGGTGGACTGCCTGGTGCGGGCCGAGGACGAGCGGGACGGGGCGCTGCGGCTGGAGCGGAACCTGCGCCGGTACGGCCTGTGGCAGGAGCGGTACCGGGAGCTGGTCCGTCCGGTGCCCGGGGATCTGGCCGCGCCCGGGCTCGGTCTCGACCCGGGGGCGCGCGCGGCGCTGCTGCGCCGGCTCGGGCCGATCGTGCACAACGGGGCCCGGGTCAACTTCGCGGCGGGCTACCGGGAGTTGCGGCCCGCGAACGTCGCGGGCACCGAGGAGCTGCTGCGGCTGCTGGCGGAGTCCCGCTCCCCCGGCCTGCACCACGTCTCGACCACCGGCGTGCACCCGCCGACGGGCGGCCCGGGCACCGTGACCGAGCACACCCCGGCCGGGCCGGTGGCGGCGCTGCCGGACGGCTACGCGCAGAGCAAGTGGGTGGCCGAGGGCCTGGTCGGGCTGGCCCGGGAGCGCGGGCTGCCGGTCACCGTGCACCGCCCCGGTCGGATCAGCGGCGACAGCGTGACCGGGGCCTGCCAGGACCGGGACCTGCTCTGGCAGTTGATCAAGGGCTGCCTCCAGGCGGGGGCGGTGCCCGACCTGCCGCCGGGCTCCACCGGCTGGGTACCGGTGGACTACGTCAGCGCGGCGATCACCGCGTTCGTCCTCGACGCCCCCGGCGGCGGCGGGACCTTCCACCTCACCCACCCCGAACCGCCGGACCTGGCACGGGTGTTCGCCGCCGCCGAGCACCTCGGCTACCGCCTGCGCACCCTGCCCGCCGACCAGTGGCGAGCCGCCGTCGCGGCCCGCCACGACAACGCCGCCCAGCTCTTCCTCGGCGAGGACGGCAGCGGAGGCGGCGGCGCGGACGGCGGCGCGGAGCAGCCTGCGGAGGCCCGCCGCTTCGACTCCCGCCGCACCACCGAGGCCGCGGCCCGCCTCGGCGTCCACCCGGCGCCGCTGACCGAGGAGGTGCTCGTCCGCTACCTCTCCTACTTCCGGGACACCGGCTTCCTCCCGGCCCCGGAGGCCCCCTGACACCCCGTCGGCCCGGCCGGCCCGGCCGGCCCGCACGGGCGGCCGGGCCGGTCGCGTCCGGTCAGGTCCGAACTCCCGGCTCCGACGCAGACCTGCGGGAGCTCGCCCTCGAAGTCGCAGGCGGCCACGGCCCGGTGCCCGGCGGCCCGGGCGGCGGCCGGGAGGCGGGAGACGGCGGGCGGCAGGACCTCCCGCGGCCCCTCGGCGTCGGTCTTGACCGGCCGGCCGATGAAGTCCTCCGCCAGCCCGGCGTCGGGATCGGCCCGGACGTCGAAGCGGCCCGGGTCCGCCCCGGTCCCGCCCCCGAGCGCCGCCGCGAGGAGTGCCGCCGCCTCCGGCCGGGATGCGGTGACGTGTCCTGTCACTGTTGACGAAACGCCCGGTGCCGCCGTGTTCACGCGGGAGCGACAACGACGGGGAACGAACCGACGGCCTGACGGCTGCCTCAGCCTTCAGCACTGGTGCGGGAGATCCGGAGCGCGACGGCTCGCCCCGCCCTATCGGGGGACTGGCCGTGGTGCAGCGGCTCCGGAGGGGTTCCTCGGCACGGGCCGGTCCTGCCGGGCGCGGCGGGTTTCAGTGGTCGCGGGTGACGGACCAGGCCGGGAGGTGGGTGAAGAAGGCGACGGCGTCCGGGCGCCAGTGCCGCTGCCAGGCGGTGGCCAGGGTGGCGGCGCGGCGGGCGTGTCGGGCGGCTTCGTCGTGCAGGGTGCGGTCGAGGCCGCGGGCGCGGGCGAGGTCGCGCAGTTCGGCGAGGGCGTCCTCGTCCGGGTGCGGGACGCCCAGGACGGCGTGCAGGGTGGCGCGGGCGGGGGCGTCGTCGGCGGTGGCGGCCAGCAGGGCGCGGACGAGGTAGCTGCGGCGACCGGCCCGGATGTCGGTGCCGAGGGGTTTGCCGAGGGCGGCCGGGTCGCCGAAGAGGTCGAGCCAGTCGTCGTGGATCTGGTTGGCGATGCCCAGCGCGGTGGCGTAGGCGCGCAGGTCGGCGTCGCGCGGGGCGGGGTCGGCGCCGGCGGCGAGCAGGCCCAGGCGCAGCGGGGCGAGGATCGAGTAGCGGGTGGACTTGTACTCGGTGACGGTGTGCAGGAACCCGGTCTCGGGCGCGGGGTGGAAGTCGCGTTCCAGGTCGAGGAGTTGGCCGTTGACCGCGGCGGCCGCCGCGTCGGTGACGACGGTGGCCATGGCCAGGGCGCGCTCGGGGGGCAGGTCGCCGGAGAGCAGGGCCCGGACGGCCAGGAAGGCGGCCAGGTCCCCGGCCAGGACGGTGAGGGCGAGGGCGGTGTCGGGCCGGTCGGGGAACTCCTGGCGGTAGGCGTGGTAGGTGGACGGGCCGCCCCGGCGCACGGGGGCGTCGTCGATCAGGTCGTCGTGGATCAGCCCGTGGGTGTGCAGCAGTTCGATGCCGATCGCGGCGGCGTCCAGGCCGGGCACCGGCCGGTCGGTGGCCAGGGCGGCGGCCTCGTGCAGCAGGGCGACCCGCAGCCGCTTGCCGCCGCGCAGCGACAGTTCGCGCACCAGCGCGAGGGCCCGGGCCGGGAACCTGCCGTGCGGCGGCGGCTCCAGCGGGCCGGCCGCCGGGTCGGCCAGGGCGTCGAGGTGCGCCGCGAAGCGCGCTTCGAAGCGGTGCTGGTGGTCGGCGGCGCGGCGCAGCGCGGCGGTGAGGACGTCGTTCACGCCGCCAGGTTGTCACGCCGCCGCCCCGGCGGGTTCCCCTCCCCCCGGCCGAACTCGCCCGCCGCCGGGCCGACCTGGCCACCGTGCGGGTGCTGGCCGGCGACCCCTCCGTGCACGACCCCGGGCTGCGGGAGCGGCTGCGCGGCGTCCGGGTGCCCGTCCTGGTGCTGTGGGGCGAGAGCGACCGGGTCGCCACCCCCGGGTACGGCGCCGCCTACGCCTTCCCCGCCGCCCGCTTCGCCGTCGTGCCCGGAGCCGGACACCTCCCCCACCCGGAACAGCCGGAGGCGGTCCTCGCCCACCCGGACCCGAGCTGGACGGCCCGCTCCGCACCGGGTGACCACGCGCCGGGGCACCGCGGCGTACGCTGCCGGGATGCCCGACCCAGCGCAGTGGCCCGCCGCCACCGAGATCACCGCCGGAGCCCTCCGCCTCGAACCGCTGCGGGCGGCGCACGCCGCGGAGGCGTTCACCCTGCTGGACGACGTACGGCTGCACACCTGGATCGGCGGGCACCCGCTCTCACCGGAGCAACTCCGCGCCCGCTACCGCCGCCTGGAGCGGGGCCGCTCCCCGGACGGCGAGCAGGGCTGGCTCAACTGGATGCTGCGCCGCACCTCCGACCGGCAGCTCGTCGGCACGGTCCAGGCCACCCTGGAGCGCGCCCCGGACGGCCGCGTCACGGCGGAACTGGCCTGGGTGATCGGCACCGCCCACCAGGGACACGGCCACGCCCGCACGGGCGCACTCGCGATGGCCCACTGGCTGCGCGCCCAGCGGGTGGACGTCCTGCTCGCCCACGTCCACCCCGAACACCGGGCGTCCGCCGGCGTCGCCCGCGCCCTCGGCCTGACCCCGACCGGGACCGTCGTCGACGGCGAGACCCGCTGGAGCAGCGAAGCCCCGCCGTCCGGACCCGGAACATGACGCACCCGCACGCCCGCCGCGCCGAACGTCTCGCCCTCCACCGGGGCCGTTCCGCCGCCGAGCTCGTCAACCACCGGCCGTGAACGCGGCGAAGACCTTCCGCAGGACCTCCGGCGGCTGCGGAATCAGCCGGGCGGGCGCGGGCCCGTCCGCCCCCTTCCGGTAGCCGCGGCCGAGGAACCCCTTCAGCCCGGCGTCCAGGACGCCGGCACCCGGAGCGAGGTGGCACCAGCTCCGCCACCGCCACCGCACGCCCCCTGCCCACGGCCGTGGCGTGGTCCCGCCGCGCGCCGGAGACCCGGGTCGCGGAGTTCGCCCGGGCGTCCGCCTGTCCGGCGGTCGCTTCACCGTCCTGTGGGCGCGACCTCGACCTGTTCGCGGACCAGGTCGATCGCGGTGATCCGCCCCGCCACCCGTCCGCCCGGCCCGGCCGTCGGCCCGCCCCGCAGCCGGGCGGGCAGGCCGTCCAGGTCGGCCGTGCCGTCCGTGCCGATCCGGACGGTGACCTGCTCGCCGAGCCGCAGCGCCCGCAGTCGGGCCCACCGGAAGTCGCCGGGGGCCGGGTCGACGGACCGGCGCAGGCGCAGGACGCCGTCGGGGTCGGGGCGGGCGGCGGTGAACAGCGGGGGGTCCTCGTCGGCGAGGAGCGGGAGCAGTGCGGCGCCCCGGGCCCGGGAGAGGTCGGGGGCCGGGTCGCCGGGGTGGTGGAGGGCGGCGGTGATCCGGCCGTCCGGGTGCTCGACGACCAGTTCGACGGTGGCGTCCTGCTCGGTCATCGCGGCGATCCGGGCGGCCACCGCGGCGGCGTCGCCGAGGACGTCGGGCCGCACCGAGAGCCGGGCGCGCGGTGCGAGGCCGGCCCGGACGGTGTCGAGGTTCGCGGGGGTGAGCCGGTACCAGCGGGCCGAGTTGCCCGCGTACAGCTCCTCCAGCAGGGCGGCCTCGCCCTGTTCGACGCACCACCGCAGCCGGTCCCAGAACTCCTGGTCGGCGGGGCGCTGTTGGACCGCGCGCGGCTCCGGTTCGGGGTCGTACGGGGAGGCGTCGATCCGCTCGGCGAACAGACCGGCGGCGTTCGTCGCGGCGACGGCCCGCTCGCACGGCAGGTGGCTGCCGATGTACATGTACTGGTCCCACCCGATGTGCACGGCGAACCGGCCCTCGGCCTCCAGCCGGCACCACAGCCCGCTGTCGCGCAGCATCGCCCGAACGAGCTCCTGCGCGGTCGGCACGTCCACCCGCAGCCCGTCGTGCAGCGCCTCCCGGCCGCCGGGCAGCAGCGCGTCCGGCTCCGGGTCCCGGTACGCCGGTTCCGGCCCGGGGTGGACCGGGACCGGGGGCAGGGACGGCTCCCGCAGCTCCAGCACCGTCACACCGGAGTCCGCGGCGAACGCGGCGACGGCCGCGACGTACGCGGCCTCGACGGGGCCGCGGTCGCTGCGGGTGTCCGTGGTGCCGGTGAAGCGGCCGTACGCGTCACGGTCGGCGGGATCGTACGCGGTGACGCGGTGGACGTGGCGCAGCATCCGGGCATCGTCGCAGGTCAGTGGCGGGTTCGCCAGCGGGGGCCGGGGCCGATCAGGAGGAGGTGGCGGGAGGGGAGGCGCAGGGCCCAGGCGGGGGTGTCGTCGGGCGGGGCGTGGGGGGCGGGGGCGGCGGGGTGGATGCGCAGGTGGTGGTCGCCGAACTCGATCAGGGTGTCCCAGTCGGGTTCGGTGATCCGGACGGCGGTGATCTCCCGGCCGATCAGGGCCCGCAGGTCGTCGGCCAGGTGCCGGGCCCCGGGGCCGGGGGTGGTGCGGGCGGTGGTGGGGCGGTCGAGGGTCCAGCCGCTGCGGGCGACGGTGAGCCAGCGGTGGGCGAGTTCGGCCGGGCCGTCGGGCCGGGGGTCGGGCAGGCCGAGCAGCAGGGCGAACAGGCCCGCGCCGCCGCCGGGGACGTGCACCGAGGTCACCTTGCCGCCGTGCAGGACGGCCAACTGCCGCCGCAGTTCGCCGAGGTCGGTGGAGGGGGCGGCGGCGGAGGGGGCCGTCGAGCGGTCCGTATGGGTCGTCACCGCACCCAGTCTCGGCACCCGGCGCGGGGCCGTCCAGCCGTTATCGGCGCGCCGCGTCGCGGAGTTGACGGCGCGCCGGGCGGTGCGCTATCGCCCGGCGGGCGGCTGGACGGACCCGGGGCCGGGGCCCGGGAGAGGAAGGCTAGCGCCGGTTGCGCGGGTGGTCGCGTGCCGTGCGTTCGTTGCCGTGCTTGTAGGCGCCCGTCCAGCGGGCCATCACCAGCTGGGCGTCACCGGAGTCGACCTCCGCGAGGAACTTCTCGGCGCGCGCCCCGCGCAGCGTGCCGGCCGGGCGGCCCTGGTGGGTGATCGTGACGGTGCCGTCGGGGCGCCGGTCGTAGCTGAAGCCGAAGGGTCTGGGCATGGCCGCGATGGTAGGCGGTCGGGCCGGTCCGCCGGAACCGAATTCGGCCGGGCCGGTCCGGCGCCGGTCGGGGGTCACCCGGCGGGACGGCCGGTCGCCGGGGTGTGCGGGTGCATTCCGCGGGCCCGGGCGGTGGGCGGGGCTCCGGCGGCGGCGAGGCGGTCGAGCAGGTGGAGCAGGTGGCGGGCGGGGCCGGGGCGGGGGGTGGCGGTGAGGACGGCGGCGGCGAAGGTGGAGGTGATGGCGGTGTCGCCGGGCAGCGGGCCGAGGACGCGGATGCCGGGGAGGTCGGCGAGTTCGCTGTGCTGCTGGAAGGCGAGGTCGGCGCGGCCGTCGGTGAGCAGGTGGCCGGCGGGGGTGCCGGGCGGGGCCTGGACGAGGCGGACCCGGGCGGTGAGGCCGAGCCGGTCGACCAAGGCGCGCAGGGCGGTGCCGCTGGGGCCGGTGGAGTGGGCGACGGCCCGGGCGGTGGTGAGCAGGGTGCGCAGGTCGGCGGTGGTGGCGAGGGCGGCGGGCGGGGCGTCGGCGGGCACGGCGGCGACGGTGGCGGAGTCCCAGAGCGGGCGGGGGCGTTCCACCAGCCCTTCGGCGTGCAGCGCGGCGAGCGCGTCGGCGGCGAGCACGGCGAGGTCGGCGGACGCGCCCGCGCGGATGCGGCGGGCCACCTCGACGCCGCCGGCGGCCTCGAACCGTACCGGGGGCAGCAGCGGGACGAGGTCGGCGAGGGCGGGGCGGACGGCCATCGAGGTCAGGGCGAGCAGGTCCACGGGGGTTCCTCCAGGGGCAGGGGTGAGGCCGGCGGGGGCCGGACGGGCGGGTGCGAGACTGGCGGGATGAGTGCGAACCGGGTTTCGGCGGCCGGCAAGGTCCTCCAGGTGCTGGCGGTGTTCGACCGCGAGCACCCGTCGCGGACGCTGTCGGAGATCGCGCAGTGCACGGGGCTGGCGATCAGCACCGCGCACCGGGTGGTGGCGGAGCTGGCGTCCTGGGGCGCGCTGGAGCGGGCCGAGGACGGGTCGTGGCACGTGGGGCTGCGGCTGTGGGAGATCGCCTCGGGATGTCCGCGGACCCAGATCCTGCGGGACGCGGCGCTGCCGTTCATGCAGGACCTGTACGAGGCGACGCACGAGAACATCCAGCTGGCGGTCCGCGAGGGCACCGAGCTGGTGTTCGTGGAGCGGATCGCGGGGCACCGCTCGGTGGAGCTGCTGACGATGGTGGGCACCCGGTTCCCGGTCGGGTCGACGGGGATGGGCCGGGTGCTGCTGGCGCACGCGCCGCGCGAGTTGCAGGAGGAGGTGCTGGCGGCGCCGCTGCGCTCGTGGACGCCGCACACGGTGACCGACCCGAGGACGCTGCGGGCGCAGCTGGACCTGATCCGCCGCGAGCAGGTGTTCGTGAGCGACCGTCAGCTGTCGGAGAGCACGGTGGCGGTGGCCGCGCCGGTGCGGATCGGCCGGACCGGGCCGGTGGGCGCGGCGCTGGGGATCGTGGTGGCGGCGCGCGGCGCGGAGCGGGCGCGGGGGCTGCGGGAGCCGCTGCTGCGGGCGGTGCACGGGATCTCCGAGGAGTTGGGGCGGCGGGCCCGCACGGCGCTGTAGCGCGCCCGACGCCGTGACGCGCACGACGCCGTAACGCGCACGACGCACCGCGTACGACACCGCACCGCGCACGACGCCGTGGGCCGTCCCGCAGTCTGCGCCGCGCAGCCCGCCGCGAGCAGCGCGTTTCCGTCAGGCGGAAAGGGTGGCGACGGCCGGCGGAACGAGCTGCCAACGTTCGGGGCGTGCCCGGCCGGCCTGTCGCCCCGGGCGCCGCCACCCCCGCCCCGCCGTGCCCTGGAGCCGTCATGCCCGAATCCGTCACCGACTCCGCCGTCGATGCCGCTGCCGACTCCGACACCGTCTCCGGCTCCGGCTCCGGCTCCGGCTCCGGCTCCGGCTCCGATGCGACCGACGACGCGGTCGACACCGTCACCGAGGTGCCCGTCGCGGTGGTCGGCGCGGGCCCGGCGGGGCTGATGCTGGCGCACCGGCTGGGCCGGGCCGGGGTGGAGGCGGTGGCGGTCGACCTGCGCACCCGGGCGGAGATCGCGGGCACCCACCGGGCGGGCATCCTGGAGGCGGGCGCGGCCCGTGACCTGGTGGAGACCGGGGTGGGCGACCGGGTCCTGCGCGAGGGCCACGAGCACGGGGGCACCGAGCTGCGTTTCGGCGGCCGGGCGCACCGGATCGACTTCCGGGAGCTGGTGGGCGCCTCGGTGTGGCTGTACCCGCAGACCGAGGTGTTCGCCGACCTGGCGGACGCCCGCGAACGGGACGGCGGGACGGTGCACTTCGGCGTCCGCGGCACCGAGGTGCTGGACGTGGCGACCGACCGCCCCCGGGTGCGCTTCACGGCGGCGGACGGGACGCGGCACGAGCTGCGGGCCCGGTACGTGGTCGGCGCGGACGGCTCGCGCGGCACCTGCCGCGGCCTGGTCCCGGCGGCGCTGCGCACCCGGTACGGCGCCGAGTACCCGTTCGCCTGGTTCGGCGTGCTGGCCCAGGCCCCGCCCAGCGCACCGGAGTTGGTGTACGCGCACTCGGAGCACGGCTTCGCGCTGGTCAGTCGGCGGACGGCGACCGTGCAGCGGATGTACTTCCAGTGCGACCCGCGGGAGCGGCCGGAGGACTGGCCGGACGAGCGGATCTGGGCGACCCTCCAGGCCCGGGTCGCGGGCCGGGACGGCTTCCGGCTGGTCGAGGGCCCGGTCCTGGAGCGGACGGTGCTGCGCTTCCGGTCCTTCGTGCAGGAGCCGATGCGCTGGGGTTCGCTGCTGCTGGCGGGCGACGCCGCGCACACCGTGCCGCCGACCGGCGCGCGCGGGCTGAACCTGGCGCTGCACGACGTCAAGGTGCTGGCGGGCGTGCTGCTGCGGGCGCTGGGCGCCGAGGGCGAACCGGCGCTGGCCGACTACCAGCCGCAGGCGCTGCGCCGGGTCTGGCGGGCGCAGCACTTCTCGTCCTGGATGACCCGCCTGCTGCACACCGCGCCGGACGCCTCCCCGTTCGAGCTGCGCCGCCAACTGGGCGAGCTGGACGGCGTGGTGGGCACCCGCGCGGGCCGCGCGTACCTGGCCGAGCAGTACACCGGCTGGCCGTCCGCCGGCGCCTGAACCCCTCCGACCTCCCAGGAGAACCCCGTGATCATCGACGCGCACGGCCACTTCACCACCGCCCCGCCCCGGCTCGCCGCCTGGCGCGAACGCCAGGTCGCCGCCGCGGGCGACCCGGCCGCCGCCCCCGACCCGGCCGGGCCGCGCATCTCGGACGACGAGCTGCGCGCGGCGGTCGAGCCCCACCAGCTGCGGCTGATGGACGAGCGCGGCACCGACCTGACCGTCTTCTCGCCGCGCGCCAGCTTCATGGCCCACCACCTGGGCGACTTCGCGGTCTCCGCCGCCTGGGCCCGGATCTGCAACGACCTGGTGCACCGGGTGGGCGCGCTGTTCCCGGAGCGCTTCGCGATGGGCGCGATGCTGCCGCAGTCGCCGGGCGCGGACCCGGCGAGCTGCCTGCCGGAGCTGCGGCGGGCGGTGGAGGAGCTGGGCGCGGTCTCGGTGAACCTCAACCCGGACCCGTCGGGCGGGCACTGGAGCGCGCCGCCGCTGACCGACCGGAGCTGGTACCCGCTGTACGAGGCGCTGGTGGAGTACGACGTCCCGGCGATGGTGCACGTGTCGACCTCCTGCAACCCGGCGTTCCACACCACCGGCGCGCACTACCTGAACGCCGACACCACCGCGTTCATGCAGCTGCTCCAGGGCGACCTGTTCGCGGACTTCCCGACGCTGCGGCTGGTGGTCCCGCACGGCGGCGGCGCGGTGCCCTACCACTGGGGGCGCTTCCGCGGGCTGGCGCAGGCGCTGGGCGGGCCGCGGCCGGAGGAGCTGGTGGGCACGAACGTCTTCTTCGACACCTGCGTGTACCACCAGCCGGGCATCGACCTACTGGCCTCGGTGGTCCCGTCCGGGGGCGTGCTGTTCGCCAGCGAGATGATCGGCGCGGTGCGGGGGGTCGACCCGCTGACCGGCCACCACTTCGACGACACCCGGCGGTACGTGGACGCGACCGACCGGCTCACCGACGCGCAGCGGGCGGCCGTGTACGCCGGCAACGCGCTGCGCGTCCACCCCCGACTGGCCGCCCGCCTCGCCGCGGCCGGCCGCTGAGACCCCCAGGAGCAGACCATGACGCACCCCGAACTCGGTGTCGTGCACACGAGGATCGAGCGGCCCGATCCGGCCGCGGTGGCCGCGCTGGCGGCCTTCGGCACGGCGACCGTCCACGAGGCGATGGGCCGCACCGGCCTGGCCCGCCCGTACCTGCGCCCGGTGTACCCGGGGGCGCGGCTGTGCGGCCCGGCGGTGACGGTGCTGCTCCAGCCGGGCGACAACTGGATGCTGCACGTCGCGGCGGAGCAGATCCGGCCGGGCGACGTGGTGGTGGCGGCCTGCACCACGGAGAGCGAGGACGGGTTCTTCGGCGAGCTGCTGGCGACCTCGTTCCGCTCCCGGGGCTGCGCGGGCCTGGTGATCGACGGCGGGGTGCGGGACGTCGCGGAGCTGGCGGCGATGGACTTCCCGGTGTTCTCCCGGGCGGTCAGCGCCCGCGGCACGGTGAAGGCCACCCTGGGCTCGGTCAACGTCCCGGTGGTGTGCGCCAACGCGCCGGTCCGCCCGGGCGACGTGGTGCTGGCGGACGCGGACGGCGTGGTGGTGGTGCCGCGCGAGCGGGCCGCCGGGACCGCCGAGGCGTCCGCGCGGCGCGAGGAGAACGAGGCGGGCAAGCGCGAGCGGCTGCGCGCGGGCGAGCTCGGCCTGGACATGTACGCGATGCGCGGCCCGCTGGCCGCGCTCGGCCTGCGCTACGAGGACTGATCGCCGTGACGGAACAGCAGAAGACCCCGGGCTGGCTGGACTGGCACCCCTCCCCCGGCCGCCCCGAACTGGACCTCCCTGCGGGCGCGGTGGACGCGCACTGCCACGTGTTCGGCCCGGCGGCCGAGTTCCCGTACGCGCCCGAGCGCAAGTACACCCCGTGCGACGCCTCCGCCGAGCAGCTCTTCGCCCTGCGCGACCACCTGGGCTTCGCCCGCAACGTGATCGTCCAGGCCACCTGCCACGGCGCCGACAACCGGGCCCTGCTGGACGCGCTGCGCCGGTCGGACGGCCGGGCGCGCGGCGTGGCGACGGTGCGGCCCGGCATCTCGGACGCCGAGCTGCGCGAGCTGCACGAGGCGGGGGTGCGCGGGGTGCGGTTCAACTTCGTCCGCCGCCTGGTGGACGTCACCCCGCGCGCGGACCTGCGGGACGTGGTGGCGCGGATCGCCCCGCTGGGCTGGCACGTGGTGCTGTACTTCGAGGCCGCCGACCTGGCCGGGCTGCGCGAGTTCTTCCTCTCCGTCCCGGTGCCGCTGGTGGTCGACCACCTGGGCCGCCCGGACGTGTCGAAGGACCCGGACGGCCCGGAGTTCGCGGAGTTCCTCTCCTTCCTGCGGGCCCGGGAGGACGTCTGGTGCAAGGTCGGCTGCCCGGAGCGGCTCTCGCTGACCGGCCCGCCCGCGCTGGACGGCGAGCGGGCCGCGTACCGGGACGTGGTGCCGTTCGCCCGCCGGGTGGTCGAGGAGTTCCCCGACCGGGTGCTGTGGGGCACCGACTGGCCGCACCCCAACCTGAAGGGCCACATGCCGGACGACGGCCTGCTGGTCGACTTCCTGCCGCACGTCGCGCCCACCCCCGAACTGCGCCGGCGGCTCCTGGTGGACAACCCGAACCGCCTGTACTGGCCCGAGAACGAAGGGAGTTGACGGCGTGGCACTGGACCGCACCTACCGGCTCGTCCCCGGCACCACGATCTTCGACGCCGAGCAGTCCGCCCGCGGCTACCACCTCAACCAGTTCTGCATGTCGCTGATGACGGCCGAGAACCGGGCCGCGTACCTGGCCGACGAGCGCGCCTACCTGGACGCCTGGCCGCTGCGCGAGGAGCAGCGGCGGGCGCTGCTGGAGCGGGACCTGAACGCGGCGGTGCGCGAGGGCGGGAACATCTACTTCCTCGCCAAGTGGGGTGCCACGCTGGGGCTGTCGTTCCAGCAGATGGCGGGCTCGATGACCGGCATGACCGAGCGGGAGTACCGGGAGATGATGGTCTCCGGCGGCCGCTCGGCCACCGCCTCGGGCAGCCGGATCGACCACGCCGTGCTGGAGGCCGCGCACGCCGGCCAGGCGCCGCCCGCCGAGCACGCCGCCGTCTCGGCCGCCGTGTTCACCTCGCACGTCCCGGCGATCGGCGCCGCGCTGGACCACGGCAGGACCGGGGAGCCGTACTGGCGGCCGGTGTTCGCCGGGTACGAGCACTCCCGGCGGTGGGCCGCCGCGCACGTCCCGGACGTGGTGGTCCTGGTCTACAACGACCACGCCAGCGCCTTCGACCTCTCGCTGATCCCGACCTTCGTGCTGGGCACCGGCGCCGCCTACCCGACCGCCGACGAGGGCTACGGCCCGCGCCCGGTGCCCGGCGTCGAGGGCGACCCGGAGCTGGCCGCGCACCTCGCGCACTGCCTGATCCAGGACGACTTCGACCTCACCCTGGCCAACGAGATGCCGGTCGACCACGGGCTGACCGTGCCGCTGTCGCTGATGTTCGGCGAGGTGGAGCGCTGGCCGTGCAGGGTGATCCCGCTGCACGTCAACGTGGTGCAGTACCCGGTGCCGTCGGGGGCGCGCTGCTTCGAGCTGGGCCGGGCGCTGCGCCGGGCGATCGAGTCGTACCCGCGCCCGCTGGACGTGCAGGTCTGGGGCACCGGCGGGATGAGCCACCAACTCCAGGGCCCGCGCGCCGGGTTGATCAACCGGGAGTGGGACAACGCCTTCCTGGACCGGCTGGTCGCCGACCCGGCGGGCCTGGCCCGGGTGCCGCACCTGGAGTACGTGGAGGAGGCCGGCTCGGAGGGCATCGAGCTGGTGATGTGGCTGATCGCGCGCGGCGCGCTGAGCGACGTGGACGACGGCGGCGCCGTGGACGTCGAGCACCGCTTCTACCACGTGCCGGCGTCCAACACGGCCGTCGGCCACCTGATCCTGACCAACCGCCCGCAGGGCCCGACTCCCGCCGAGGAGAACTGAGATGACCAAGCAGCAGCCCCTGAGGATCGCCCTGGCGGGCGGCGGCGCGTTCGGCGCCAAGCACGCGGCGGCCCTGCGCCGGATCGAGGGCGTGGAGGTGGCCGCCGCGGTCTCCTCCTCGCTGGACGGCGCCCGGCGCTTCGCCGCCGAGCAGGGCATCGCCCGGGCGGCGGGCAGCCTGGAGGAGGTGCTGGCGATGGACGACGTGGACGCGGTGGTCCTGGCCACCCCGACGCCGCTGCACGCCGCGCAGACCCGGCAGTGCCTGGCGGCGGGCAAGCACGTGCAGGTGGAGATCCCGGTGGCGGCCTCGCTGCCGGACGCCGAGGCGTGCGCCGCGGCGGCCGAGCGCACCGGCCTGGTGGCGATGGCCGGGCACACCCGCCGCTTCAACCCCAGCCACCAGTGGGTGCGCCGCCGGGTCGCGGCGGGCGAGCTGACCATCCAGCAGCTGGACGTGCAGACCTACTTCTTCCGCCGCAGCAACCTCAACGCACTCGGCCGGCAGCGCAGTTGGACCGACCACCTGCTGTGGCACCACGCCGCGCACACCGTCGACCTGTTCGCCTACCAGACCGGCTCGCCGATCGTCCGGGCCAACGCGCTCCAGGGCCCGCTCCACCCGGAGCTGGGCATCGCGATGGACATGTCGGTCCAGCTCCGGACCGCGAGCGGCGCGATCTGCACCCTCTCGCTCTCCTTCAACAACGACGGCCCGCTGGGCACCTTCTTCCGCTACATCGGCGACACCGGCACCTACCTCGCTCGCTACGATGACTTGGTGACCGGAGAAGACGAACCGATCGACGTCAGCGGCATCGACGTCTCGCTGGACGGCATCGAACTGCAGGACCGCGAGTTCGTCGCGGCGATCCGCGAGGGCCGCGAGCCGAACGCCTCGCTCGCCCAGGTGCTGCCCTGCTACCGCACCCTGGCCGACCTGGAACGGCAGCTCACCGCCGCCCCGGTGGGCGCATGAGCACCCTGCGCGGGATCGGGCCGTTCGAGGTCCAGGCCGTCGGCCTCGGCTGCATGAACCTCAGCCACGCCTACGGCACCCCGCCCGCCCCCGAGGACGCGGCCGAACTGCTGCTGTCCGCGCTGGACGCGGGCGTCACCCTGTTCGACACGGCCGCGCTGTACGGCTTCGGCGCCAACGAGGAACTGGTCGGCCGGGTGCTGGGCCCGCACCGCGAGCGGATCGTGCTGGCCTCCAAGTGCGGCATGACCGGCGTGGACGGGCGGCGGGTCATCGACGGCCGCCCGGAGACGATCCGGCGCACCGCGGAGGAGTCGCTGGCCCGGCTGCGCACCGACGTGATCGACCTGTACTACCTGCACCGGCTCGACCCGGCCGTCCCCGTCGAGGAGAGCGTCGGCGCGCTGGGCGAGCTGGTCGCGGCGGGCAAGGTCCGCGCGATCGGCCTGTCCGAGGTGTCGGCGGCCACCCTGCGCCGGGCGCACGCGGTGCACCCGGTGGCGGCGCTGCAGAACGAGTACAGCCTGTGGACCCGCAACCCGGAGCGCGGCACCCTGGCCGCCACCCGCGAACTGGGCGTCGCCCTGGTCGCGTTCAGCCCGGTCGGCCGCGGCTTCCTGACCGACGAGCCGCCCCGGACGGCCGACCTGCCGCCCGGCGACATCCGGCTCGGCATGCCGCGCTTCACCGACGCCCACTACCCGGCCAACCTGGCCCTGCGCGCCGAGCTGTCCGCCCTGGCGGCGGCCGCGGGCCTGACGGTGGCCCAGCTGGCCCTGGCCTGGGTGCTCTCCCGGGGCGAGCACGTCCTGGCCATCCCGGGCACCCGCTCGGTGTCCCACCTGCGCGAGGACGTCGCCACCCTCGACCTGGACGTCCCCGCCGAGCTGCTGGCGGCGGCCGACCGGGTGCTGTCCGACCGGACGGTGCACGGCGCGCGCTACGCGGCGGCGACCCTGCCGGAGATCGACACCGAGCGCTGCGGCGCGGCGGGCTGACCCCACGGCGCTCCCCGCGTCACCCGGCCTCGGCGGGCAGCACGGCCACCGAGGCCGAGGTGGTGCGCAGCCGTACCCGGTGGTCGGCGCCCGGCTGCTCGGGCAGCGCGATCCGGACGTCGGCGGAGGCCGCGTCCGACTCGAAGGCGTACCCGTCGTCGGGGTGGTCGGCCGGCAGCCGCAGGGCCACCGAGGCGGACGTCGACTCCAGGGTCAGGTCGCCGGGCGGGGCGGCGAAGCCGAGGTCGGCGCTGCCGGAGCGGACCGACACCGTCGCGTGCTCCGGGCGCAGGCCGACGGCGGTGCAGCGGATCGAGGCCAGTGACAGCGCGAGGTCGCCGCGCAGCCCGGACAGTGCGATCTCCCCGGACTCCTGGCGGACCGTCAGCGCGGTGTCCTCCGGGACGGTGAGCCGCAGCACCCCGCCGCACCGCGCGAGCGGCCCGCCGTCCGCGGCGGCGCACCGCACGGGCACGGCGCCGTCGCTCCCGGCCGGCCCGAACCCGACCCGGCCGAGGGCCTCGGAGCCCTCGGGCAGGTACGCGGCGGTGGCGGCGGAGTCGCGGGAGCCGACGATCTCGACCCGGCCCGACACCCCGTCCAGCAGCAGCGCGTGCGGACTCCCCGGCAGCGCCTGCGCCCCGTCCCCGACCACCGGCCCGTCCACCGGACCGACGACCGGCGCGGGCATCGACCCGTGCACCGGCCCGCGCCCCTCCCGACCGGCCAGGGCCACCGCGCAGGCCCCCACCAGGACCAGCACGGCCGCCGCCGCGCCGAACCGCCACGCGCGGCGGCGCCCGCCGGGCGGAGCGGCGGTCGGCGGCACGGCGGCCGGCGGCGCGCCCGGCTTCGGCGGGGCGACCGGATGGGGCGGGGCCGCCGGGTGCGGCGGCACGGACGGCTCCGGGTTCGGCGGTGCGGTCTCGTTCATGCCAGGCCGTGTGCCCGCTCCGGGCCGGATGCATTCTTTACCGAACGGTCGACCAACCGCCGCTCCCGGTCGGGTAGTTTCCGGTCATCCCCTTGATGTCGAGACACGGGCCCGTCCGGACGGGCGGGTCCGTCAGGAGGCGTGCGCCGTGAACCCGGCCAACTTGACGGTCAACCTGACGGAGACGGCGGCCGGTCTCCCGGAAGCCTGGAGCTCCCTCCCCCTGGGCCTGGTGGGACCGGCCTGCGTGAAGGTCCTGCGGATGGACGGGACACCGCTGCCCGAAGAGAGCCACCGCACCGCCGAGGCACTCCTCGTCCTCGACGGCCGGCTGGAACTCCTACTGGAGGGCACCCCACTGCCGGTGCGCGCGGGCGAGCTGTACGTGGTCCCGGCCGGGACCGCGCACGCGGTCGGCCCGGGCAGCCGGGGCACCCTGGTGATCGTGGAACTCCCGGAGGAGTGACGACCCGCCGGGCCGCCCCAGGCACGGGGGGTTCCGTCAGGGATTCCTAGCTTGACTCTGTCGGGGATCTTGATCGCCGTCGCGTCAGCTGACGGCTCGCCAGGAGCGTAGGCGCGGGATGCCCTGCTGGTCGAGGTGGGCCT
>NZ_JBIVKJ010000023.1:0-96730 GCF_044750705.1 Kitasatospora sp. NPDC088783 | reverse complement strand
GACCCGTCACGGATCAGCCGAACCGGTTTCTCAAGGGATTGGCCGCCCCGGGACCGTCCACGCAGACACGTGTCCGGTGCTCCCTGCCGAGCGACCAGTGAACACTACGCCGGATCCGGGCCCGGTGCAAACAACCGCCCGCAGTGAGCGGTGACGGCCAGGAAGACAGCCGGAAGGCCGGCCCCGGGTGGGGGCCGGCCTTCGGTTGTGCCGGGGTGCGGTGGGCTGCTCAGTTGTTGGTGGGGAAGCCCAGGTTGATGCCGCCGTGCGAGGGGTCGAGCCAGCGCTGGGTGACGGCCTTGCCGCGGGTGAAGAACTGGACGCCGTCGGCGCCGTAGGCGTGGGAGTCGCCGAACAGCGAGGCCTTCCAGCCGCCGAAGGAGTAGTAGGCGACGGGGACCGGGATCGGCACGTTGATGCCTACCATGCCGACCTCGACCTCGTTCTGGAAGCGCCGGGCCGCGCCGCCGTCGTTGGTGAAGATGGCGGTGCCGTTGCCGTACGGGTTGGCGTTGATGAGCTCCAGGCCCTCGTCGTAGGAGGGGACCCGGACGACCGACAGGATCGGGCCGAAGATCTCGTCGTTGTAGACGGACATGCCCGGCTTGACGTGGTCGAACAGGGTGGGGCCGAGCCAGAAGCCGTCGGCGGTGGGGGCTCCGGTGGCGTCCTCGGCGGCGATGGCGTGCTTGCGGCCGTCGACGGCCAGCTCGGCGCCGTCGGCGACGCCGGACTCGACGTAGGAGGTGACCTTGTCGCGGTGCTGGCCGGTGACCAGGGGGCCCATCTCGGAGTCGCCGTTGCAGCCGGGGCCGACCTTGAGGGTGGCCATCCGCTCCTTGATCTTGGCGACCAGCTCGTCGCCGATCGGGTCGACGGCGACCAGGACGGAGACGGCCATGCAGCGCTCGCCGGCCGCGCCGAAGCCGGCGTTGATGGCGGCGTCGGCGGCCAGGTCGAGGTCGGCGTCGGGGAGCACCAGCATGTGGTTCTTGGCGCCGCCGAGGGCCTGCACGCGCTTGCCGTAGCGGGTGCCGTTCTCGTACACGTAGCGGGCGATGGGGGTGGAGCCGACGAAGGAGACCGACTTGACGTCGGGGTGCTCCAGCAGGCGGTCGACGGAGACCTTGTCGCCGTGGACGACGTTGAAGACGCCGTCGGGGAGGCCAGCCTCCTTCCACAGTTCGGCGATGAAGTTGGCGGCGGACGGGTCCTTCTCGGACGGCTTGAGGATGACCGTGTTGCCGGCCGCGATCGCGATCGGGAAGAACCACATCGGCACCATGGCCGGGAAGTTGAACGGCGAGATGATGGCGACCGGGCCGAGCGGCTGGCGGATCGAGTAGACGTCGACGCCGGTGGAGGCCTGCTCGGTGAAGCCGCCCTTGATCAGCTGCGGGATGCCGCAGGCGTACTCGACGACCTCCTGGCCGCGGGCCAGCTCGCCGAGGGCGTCGGAGTGCACCTTGCCGTGTTCGGAGACGATGATCGCGGCGAGTTCGTCCTTGCGGGCGTTGAACAGCTCGCGGAAGTTGAACAGCACCTGGGTGCGCTTGGCGATGGAGGCCTGGCGCCAGGTGGTGAACGCCTGGGCGGCAGCGGCGACCGCCTGGTCGACCTCGGCGATCTCGGCGAAGTCCACCTGGCCGGTGACCTGGCCGGTGGCCGGGTCGTGGATGTCGCCGCGGCGGGGCGCGGTTCCGGCGGTGGCGACGTACTGGCCGCCGATCCAGTGGGTGATGTGCTTGCTGCTCAAGGGTCTCTGCCTCCGATGTCCACGGATGTCCCGCGCTCGTCCTCCAGTCTGCGCGGGACGGCGGGCCCGCTCAACGAGCACCCTGACGGGGAAGCGCGATTCACCCTTACAGGTCGTCGGAGTGGTCCGCCGGGTCCGGGGAGTCCAGGCGGTCGAGGTGGTCCAGGTGGTCCAGGTAGGGGTCGTGCAGGCCGTCGGCGAGGGCGGTGGTCTCCAGCAGGTCGAGGCGCAGGTCCTGGGCCCAGGTCTCGGCCCACTGCCGGGTGCCGGTGGCCTCGGGCGGGAGCAGGGCGGCGGCGGTCTCCAGCCGGTCGGCGAGCGCGCGGGCGGTGAAGTCCTCGTCGAACGCGCCTGCCAGGGAGAGGAGTTCGCCCTCCCGCCGGTGGTCGGTGAGGGCGTGCAGGGCCTGGAGGTCGGCGGGCAGGGCGCGTTCGCAGAGGGTGAGGACGGCGAGCGCGGCGGTGTCGTCCAGCGCGGCGACCGGGACGGGGGCGCCGTCGGGGAGGGTCGGCGGGTGGCGCAGCGGTTCGCGGCGCAGTTCGACGCCGAGCGGCGGCAGCTCGGCCCGCGGGGTCTCTCCGGGGACGCCGTTCAGGGGCGGCTCCCCCGTGCTGACGGCGAGTTGGCGGCGGCGGGCGGTGCCGGGCGGCGCCTGGACGCGGTGGCCGGCGGCGCGCAGGGTCTCGGCGAGTCCGGTGGCGAGGTCGGCCAGCGGCGGGCCTTCGGCGGTGACCAGCAGCAGCTCGGTGCCGCGGACGGGGGCGGCCAGGCCGTGCAGGCGCAGCGCGTCCGGTCCGGCCAGCGTGAGGCCGTGCCGCAGGCAGTACGGCTGGACGGCGGCGAGCAGCGCGGCACGGTCGCGGTCGCGGTCCCGATCGCGGTCGCGGTCCCGATCACGCTCGCGGTCGCGGTCGCCGGGCGGCCCGGGTTCGTCGACGAGGTCGGCGGGGCTGGTGTCCTCCATGGGGTCAGTCTGTCCCGTCCGGCCCGATCCAGTGCAGTCCGTCCCGCCCCGTCCGCTCCCGTCCGTCCCGCACCCCACCCGTCCCGTCCCGGTACGGCCCGCGCAGGTGCGCGGCGGCGTCGTGCAGGGCGAGTTCGAGGGCGCGGGGGTCGACGAGCCGGCCGTCGGGGTGCGGGGGGATCAGCCAGTGCGGACCGCGGGTGGGGCGGGTGGGGTGCGGGACGGCGATCCAGGTGCCGTCGCCGGAGGCGCGGATGCCGGTGCCGGTCCAGCGTTCGGCGGTGCCGACGGGGACGAGGAAGCCGACGGTGTCGCCGTCGGGGTCCTCCAGGACGGGGCCGCCGCCGAGCCGGTCGAGCAGCGCGGCGGCGGGGCGGCCGAGCGGGCCGGGGGCGTGCAGGACGTCCCAGCGGCGGCCGGCGGGGAGCAGGGCGAGGCCGAACCGGGTGCGTTCCCAGGTGCGCCGGCAGTGGTCGGGGTCGGGGGCGGCCTCGGCCAGCCAGTGCAGGGCGCTGGGGTGGCGGACGGTGCTCACGTGCGGTTCCTCGTCTCTCCCGGGTGGCGGGCGGCGGGCGGGGTGCCTGCTGCCGTCACCCGGGAGAGCGGGGTACCGGGGATCTCTTACACGGATCGGCGGGCCGCCCGCGGGCGGCCCGCGGTCAGCGGTCGCCGAAGATCGTCCGGTGCCAGTCCTTGCGGGCGACCGCGGTGGTGTCGAACATGACGTGCTTGACCTGGGTGTACTCGTCGAGCGAGTACTGCGACATGTCCTTGCCGTAGCCGGACGCCTTGTACCCGCCGTGCGGCATCTCGCTGATGATCGGGATGTGGTCGTTCACCCAGACGCAGCCGGCCGCGATCTCGCGGGTGGCGCGCAGCGAGCGGTGGACGTCGCGGGTCCAGGCGGAGGCGGCCAGGCCGTAGGGGGTGTCGTTGGCCAGGCGCAGGCCCTCCTCGTCGCTGTCGAAGGGCAGCACGACGAGGACCGGGCCGAAGATCTCGCCCTGGACGACCTCGCTGTCCTGGGCGGCGCCGGTGATCAGGGTGGGGCGGTGGTAGGCGCCGAGCGCGAGGTCGGTGCCGTCGTGGCCCTTGCCGGTGGCGGGGCCGCCGGTGACGACGGTGGCGTAGGAGCGGGCGCGCTCGACGAAGCCGGCGACCCGGTCGCGGTGGGCGTAGGAGACCAGCGGGCCGAGGTCGGTCCGCGGGTCGAGCGGGTCGCCGAGCCGGATGCCGTCGTAGAGCTCGGCGACGCCGGCCACGAAGGCGTCGTAGAGCGGGCGCTGGACGTAGGCGCGGGTGGCGGCGGTGCAGTCCTGGCCGCTGTTGATCAGGGAGGCGGCGACGGCGCCGTGCACGGCGGCGTCGAGGTCGGCGTCGTCGAAGACCACGAAGGGGGCCTTGCCGCCGAGTTCGAGGTGGGTGCGCTTGACGGTGGCGGTGGCGATCTCGGCGACCCGCTTGCCGACGGCGGTGGAGCCGGTGAAGGAGACCATCGCGACGTCGGGGTGGCCGATCAGGTGCTCGCCGGCGGTGCGTCCGGCGCCGGTGACGACGTTGACGACGCCGTCGGGGATGCCGGCGGCGGTGCAGGCGCGGGCGAACATCAGCGAGGTCAGCGGGGTGATCTCGGCGGGCTTGAGGACGATGGTGTTGCCGGCCGCGATGGCCGGGAGGATCTTCCAGGCGGCCATCTGGAGCGGGTAGTTCCAGGGCGCGATGCTGCCGACCACGCCGATCGCCTCGCGGCGTACGTACGAGGTGTGGTCGCCGCTGTACTCGCCGGCGGCCTTGCCCTCCAGGTTGCGGGCGGCGCCGGCGAAGAACGCGGTGTTGTCGATCGTGCCGGGGACGTCGAACTCGGTGGACAGCTTGATCGGCTTGCCGGTCTGCGCGGTCTCGACCCGGGCGAAGTCCTCGGCGTGCTCGGCCAGGATGCCGGCGAGGCGGTTGAGCGCCTCGGAGCGGGTGCCGGGGGTGGCGCCGGACCATTCGGGGAGGGCGGCGCGGGCGGCGGCGACGGCGGTGTCGACGTCGGCGGCGGTGGCGAGCTCGACCTGCTGGACGGTGGCGCCGTTCGCGGGGTTGACCACGGCGAAGGGCTCACCGCCGGAGCCCCGGGCCGGGCGGCCCGCGATGTGCTGCGCGCCCTCGTTGAAGCTGGTCAGGTCCATGAGCTGCCTCCATTGCCTACTCGACCCGGCCGACGATGCCTCGGTTCGGCCCCAGGGGCAAGCGTCACTCAGCAACGGCCCGGTCGAAGGGCCTTACACGCTGCAAGGCCGCGTCCGGGCGACAGGGCGTCGCCGTCGCGGATGATTGTCCTGACACCCTGAGAACCCCCGTCCCCCTGAGAACCCCCCGGAGGTATCCGCGATGCTCCCCACCGTCGCCCGCGTGCTCGACCTCGACGTGATGCGGCGCGGGGTGCCCCAGGTGGTGGCCGGCGCGGCGGCGCTGGAGCGGCCGGTGCGCTGGGTGCACGTGAGCGAGCTGCCGGACGTGGCGGGGGTGCTGCGCGGCGGCGAGCTGGTGCTGTCGACGGGCATCGCGCTGCCGGAGGACCGGGAGGGGCTGGCCCGGTACGTGCGGGAGCTGGCCGAGGTCGGGGTGGCGGGGCTGGTGATCGAGTTCGGCCGGCGGTACTTCGACTCGCTGCCGCGGGCGCTGGTGGCGGCGGCGGAGCGGCACGGCCTGCCGCTGGTGGTGCTGCGCCGGGAGCTGAAGTTCGTCGCGGTGACCGAGGCGGTGCACGCGCTGGTGGTGAACGCGCAGCTGGAGCAGTTGCGGGTGTCCGAGGCGGTGCACCAGGTGTTCAACGAGTTGGCCACCGAGGGCGCGGAGCCCGCCGAGGTGGTGCGGCAGGTGGCCCGGATGGCGGGCGCGCCGGTGGTGCTGGAGAACCTGGCGCACCAGGTGCTGGCGCACGACCCGGCGGGGCGCGGCGAGGAGGAGCTGCTGGAGAACTGGGAGCACCGCTCGCGCGGCGTCCACCCGGCGGGCCGCACCGGCTACGACCCGCGCTCGGGCTGGCTGGTGACCACGGTCGGGGCGCGCGGCCAGGACTGGGGGCGGCTGGTGCTGGTGGACGAGCCGGTGCCGCTGCCGCCGGACGTGCCGCACCCGCACGCGATGCTGCTGGAGCGCGGTGCGGCGACGCTGGCGCTGAACCGGCTGGTGGTGCGCGACCGGGAGTCGCTGGAGCGGCAGACCCACCGCACCCTGCTGTCGGGCATCCTGACCCACGCGCTGACGGTCTCCGAGGTGGCGCTGCGCGCACAGGCGCTGGGCGTGCCGCTGGAGGGCCGCCGGCTGGTGGGCGTGGTGCTGCGGCAGCGGCAGGGTCCGCTGCCGGCGGCGCTGGAGGCGCAGGCCCGGCTGCGGGACTTCACCGAGCTGGCGGCGACCGCGATCCGCACCTCCCGGCTGTCGGCGCTGGTCGGCGCGCTGGACGACGAGGGGGTGGGCCTGCTGGTGGCGCTGGGCTCCCAGCAGGAGGAGCACGCCTCGCTGGAGGCGTTCGCGGCGGCGCTGCGCCGGCTGTCCGCGGAGGCGGGCCGGGACGGGGCGGCGGCCGAGCCGGTGATAGCGGTCGGCTCCTCGGTGGGTTCGGTCCGGGACGCCCGGCGCACCCTGCTGGAGGCCACCCAGGTCGCGGACGCGGCGCTGCACGACGCGCCGGGCGGCCGGGCGGCGTACTACCGGCTGCCGGACGTCCGGCTGCGCGGCCTGCTGCACCTGCTGCGCGACGACGAGCGCCTGCAGACGTACGTGGAGCGGGAGTTGGGCCCGCTGCTGGCGTACGACGCGGAGCACGGCGGCCAGTTGGTGCAGATGCTGCGGATCTACCTGGAGCAGGGCCGCAACAAGTCGGCGGCGGCCGACGCCGCGCACCTGTCCCGGCCGTCGTTCTACGACCGGCTGCACAAGGTGGAGCGGATCCTGGGCGTCGACCTGGACCAGGTGGAGTCCTGCCTGTCGCTGCACGTGGCGCTGCTGGCGCTGGACGCGGTGCGCCGCTGACGGCGGGTCAGCGGCGCGCCGCGGTCAGTCCCGCGGCCCGGGCGGCGGGACCTGGCCGCGGACCAGCAGTTCCAGGGCCTGCGCGTCGTGCCGGTCGCGGGCGTCGAGGGCGACCCGGGAGCCGTCCGCGAAGTACGCCTCGACCCGGTCGGACCAGGAGCCCATCCGCGGTTCGACCCGGGCGAGCTGCTGCCGGGGGATCTCGCCGTACGGGTGGTAGCCGTCGGAGAGGGCGCTGCCGAGCAGGATCCGGCGGTCGGTGAAGACCAGTACGACGCCGCGGTTCTCGTACCTCCGGTCGCCCGGGCCGCCGGTCAGCACCTGGACGGCGAACCGGCCGGCCTGGCTCTCCCAGCCGCCGGACAGGCCGCGGCCGCGGAAGATCCGCCGGAGGTTGCGGAAGAAGCCGCCGATGGCCTCCTCGATCGCGTCGACGACCGCGCCGACCAGGTCGAGCAGGACGCCGAGCGCCTGGAACAGGCCGTCCCGTTCCTTCCGGTGGCGGCGCGGGACGCGGCGGAGCAGGTCGCTGAGCCGGATGTCGAGCACGGCGTGCACCTGCTCGCCGGGCGCCAGGTGCGGCGCCACCAGCGGCAGGTACGAGCCGCCGCCGAGCCGCCGCGGCTCGTACACCGGCGGCGCGGCCGGGTACGGGTGCGGGTGCGGGCCCTGGCCGTACGGGCCGGCGCCGTACGGGCTCGCGCCCGGGGGGCCGCCGGTCATCCGAACGCCTCCGTCACGCGGTTGCCCGGCACCCGGTACGGCTCGCCGTCGGGCGGGCCGTCCAGCGCGCCGGCCACGGTGTCCAGGCCCTGGTCGCTGAGCAGGTTGTCGGTGAGGACGCCGGGGAAGTCGCCGGCGCCGGTGATCGCGCCCAGGCCGCCCTTGACGCCGCCCTTGACCACGCCGAAGCCCTTGCCCAGGGCCTGCGCGGTGGCGAACTCGCCGAGGTTGGCCATCGAGGGGTTGCGGACCAGGTCGAGGCCGGACTTCCAGCGGTTGCCCCGGCCGCCGAGCTTGCGGACGGCCTTGGCGGCCTTGCGGGCCTTGTTGAACTTGCCCAGGGTGCGCGCCGCCTTCATCGCCTTGATGGCTTCGTGCAGTTCCTTGAGCGCCTTCTCCAGCTTGAGCGAGACCTGGCCCACCCGGGCGATGTAGATGGCGATCTCGCCCTCGACGATGAGCGCCTCGGCGGCGGTGGCCAGGCCCAGGGTGAGGATGTCGACCACCACGGAGGCGGCCAGGGTGATGATCAGGGTCTCGATGGCCTCGCGGATGATCTCGATGATCAGGTTCTCGGCGAGCTGGCACTCGGCGGCGGCCTGGCTGATGATCTGGGCGACCTGGGCCATGTCGGCGGCGGTGGCGTCGACCGCCTCGACGACGGTGGCCATGTGGCCGCCGAACGCGGTGGAGGCCGCGCCCTCCCAGCCGCCCTCGACCCGGGTGCCGGCCGCCCGCAGCTCCTCGGCGACCTCCTGCATCGCCTTCGCCTGGGCCTGCCACTCGTGCGAGGCGGCGGTCAGCGCCTGGAGGTCGCCGGTGACCTTCTCCAGCACGTCCATCAGCCCGGTGGCGTCCAGCGCCGCCTTGACGATGGAGTCGAGGCCCGCGTCGAGGCCCTCGCTGACCGGGTTCTCGAAGCTGGGCAGCGGCGGAAGCTGCTCGGTGACCCGGTCGCGGGTCCACCGGTACGCGTCGACCGCGTCGCCGAACGAGCCGGGAGCCAGGGTGCTCACTGGCCGCCCCCGTACACCGCGGCGGTCTCGTGCTCGTTGCTCTCGTAGTTGTCCACCGCGAACCGGACGCCCTCGGCGGTGCCGTCGAGCAGGTCGAGCAGGTCGGCGAAGTTCTCCTGCTCCGCTTCGGCGTGCTCCTGGTAGGAGCCGTGCAGTTCGCCCGAGCCCGGCAGTTTGCCGAAGGCCTCGGACGAGAGCTGGACGCCCGCCAGGGCCGAGCGGATCTGCGCGATCCGTTCGGCCTGGGCGTCCAGTACGGCCGCGTATCCGGTCAGTGCTTCGGGCTCGACCCGAAACCCCGTGTCCCCCATGACAGTTCCTTTGCTCTCAGGTCAGGCGAATCATCGTACTGATCCGATGAGCAAAGACATCCAGGGGCCCCGGGTGGTTTCCCCGGAGCCACTGTGAAGCATTCGTGAAGGATCGTCAGACCGTGTGCGCGTCGGTGAGGGTGAGCACCTCGTCCAGCACGGCGAGACCGGTCTTGGCCTCCTCCTCGCTGACGTTGCACGGCGGCACCACGTGGAAGCGGTTCATGTTGGTGAACGGCCACAGGCCGCGCTGCTTGCAGGCCGCCGCGAGCTGCGCCATCGGCGCGTTGTCGGCGCCGGCCGCGTTGTACGGCACCAGCGGCTCGCGGGTCTCCCGGTTCTTCACCAGGTCCAGCGCCCAGAACACGCCCAGGCCGCGCACCTCGCCGATCGAGGGGTGCCGCTCGGCCAGCTCGCGCAGGCCGGGGCCGAGCACGGTCTCGCCGATGTGCTTGGCGTTCTCCACGATGCCCTCCTCGGCCATCGTGTTGATCGTCGCCACCGCGGAGGCGCAGGCCAGCGGGTGGCCCGAGTAGGTCAGGCCGCCCGGGAACGCCTTCTGCGCGAAGGTCTCCGCGATCGCCCCGGAGATCGCCACGCCGCCCAGCGGCAGGTAGCCGGAGTTGACGCCCTTGGCGAAGGTCAGCAGGTCGGGGGTGATCCCCCAGTGGTCGGCGGCGAACCACGCGCCGGTGCGGCCGAACCCGGCCATCACCTCGTCGAGGATGAACACGATGCCGTAGCGGTCGCAGATCTCCCGGACGCCCGCCAGGTAGCCGGCCGGCGGGACCAGGATGCCCGCGGTGCCGACCACGGTCTCCAGGATGATCGCCGCGACGGTGCCCGGGCCCTCGAACGCGAGGGTCTGCTCCAGGTGCGCCAGCGCGCGCTCGCACTCCTGCGCCTCGTTCTCGGCGTGGAAGTTCGAGCGGTACGGGTACGGGCCCCAGAAGTGCACGATGCCCGAGACGCCGGCCTCGTTCGCCCAGCGGCGCGGGTCGCCGGTCAGGGCGATCGCGTTGGCGGTGGCGCCGTGGTACGAGCGGTAGGTGGAGAGCACCTTGTGCCGGCCGGTGTGCAGCCGGGCCATCCGGATCGCGTTCTCGTTCGCCTCGGCGCCGCCGTTGGTGAAGAAGATCTTGTCCAGGTCGCCGGGGGTCCGCTCGGCGATCAGCCGGGCGGCCTCGCTGCGCGACTCCTCGGCGAAGCCCGGGGCGATGGTGCACAGCTGCGCGGCCTTCGCCTGGATCGCCGCGACCACCTTCGGGTGCTGGTGGCCGATGTTGGTGTTCACCAGCTGCGAGGAGAAGTCCAGGTAGCGGTTGCCGTCGTAGTCCCAGAAGTAGGAGCCCTCGGCACCGGCCACCGCGAGGGGGTCGATCAGCGCCTGGGCGGACCACGAGTGGAAGACGTGCGCGCGGTCGGCGGCCTTGACGGCCTGCCCGGCGACCGAGTCAGCGGTGGGAGTGCTCATGCGACCAGCGTAGGGAGCGCCCCCGGCCCGGGGCAGCTCCATCCTGTCACGCGAGTCGCGCGCCGCCCTGACAGGGTGAAAAGCCGAGGGCGCGGGGAGAAGTCCCCGCGCCCCCGCCGACAGGCCGGTCAGCAGGTCAGACCGCGGTCGTACTGCGCCCGATCGTCCTGACCCGCTAGATCGCGGTCATACTGCGCCCGATCGTCCTGACCCGCTAGATCGCGGTCATGACGTGCTTGATCCGGGTGTAGTCCTCGAACCCGTACGAGGACAGGTCCTTGCCGTAGCCGGACTTCTTGAACCCGCCGTGCGGCATCTCGGCGACCAGCGGGATGTGGGTGTTGATCCACACGCAGCCGAAGTCCAGCCGGCGGGACATCCGCATCGCGCGGGCGTGGTCCTTGGTCCACACCGAGGAGGCGAGCGCGTACTCGACGCCGTTGGCGTACTCGACGGCCTGCTCCTCGTCGGTGAACTTCTGCACGGTGATGACCGGGCCGAAGACCTCGTTCTGGATGATCTCGTCGTCCTGCTTCAGGCCGGAGACCACGGTCGCCGCCCAGAAGTAGCCCTTGTCGCCGACCCGGTGGCCGCCGGCCTCGACCTTGGCGTGCCCGGGCAGCCGCTCGATGAAGCCGGCCACCTGCTTGAGCTGGTTGGCGTTGTTGAGCGGGCCGTACAGCACGTCCTCGTCGTCCACGCCGCCGGTCTTGGTGTCGGCGGCGGCCTTGGCGAGCGCCTCGACGAAGGCGTCGTGGATCGACTCGTGCACCAGCACGCGGGTGGCGGCGGTGCAGTCCTGGCCGGCGTTGAAGTAGCCGGCCACCGAGATGCCCTCGACGGCCTCGGCGATGTCGGCGTCCTCGAAGACCACGACCGGGGCCTTGCCGCCGAGCTCCAGGTGGACCCGCTTGACGTCCTTCGCGGCGGACTCGGCGACCTGCATGCCGGCCCGGACCGAGCCGGTGATGGAGGCCATCGCCGGGGTGCGGTGCTCGACCATCAGGCGGCCGGTCTCCCGGTCGCCGCAGATCACGTTGAAGATGCCGGCCGGCAGCTCCAGGTCCTTCAGCACGCCGCCGATGATCTCGGCCAGCAGCACGGTGGAGGCCGGGGTGGTGTCGGAGGGCTTGAGCACCACGGCGTTGCCCGCGGCGATCGCCGGGGCGAACTTCCACACCGCCATCATCATCGGGTAGTTCCACGGCGCGACCTGCGCGCAGACGCCGACCGGCTCGCGGCGGACGATCGAGGTCAGGCCGTCCATGTACTCGCCCGCGGCCTTGCCCTCCAGCAGACGGGCGGCGCCGGCGAAGAAGCGCAGCTGGTCGACCATCGGGCCGATCTCCTCGGAGAGGGTCAGCCCGCGCGGCTTGCCGGTGTTGCGCACCTCGGCGTCCACGATCTCGTCGGCCCGGGCCTCGACCGCGTCGGCCACCTTGAGCAGCAGCTTCTGCCGGAGGGCCGGGGTGGAGTCCCGCCAGACCGGGAACGCGGCCGCGGCGGCGGCCATCGCGGCGTCCACGTCGGCCGGGCCGGAGAGCGGGGAGGTCGCGTAGACCTCGCCCGTGGTCGGGTCGACGACGTCGAGCGTGCGGCCGTCCGCAGCGTCGACGAACTCGCCGTTGATGTAGTTGCGCAGCGTACGAAGCTCGCTCACGGTCTCTCCTCGGTCTGGGCCTGCGTCGTTGCAGCTCCGGGCGCCAGGTTACCCCTGGGTCCGGGGGGCCACGGCATGTCAGCGACAAGCCACGATCGGCGGTGTGCAGGGTCGCGCGTGTATGTGGCCAGGGTACCCATGCCACTGCCGGTATCGACAGATGCTCTCATCAAGAGCCACGCTTTCCGCGTCCGATCTTCGAAAGGGCGACGAAATCAGCAGCACGGCCGCTTGCGATTCCGCCGCCCGTCAGGCACAGTGGCGGCGTGGCCAACCGTGACCGGAACGCCAGCGTTCCCCTCGACGCCGCCTCCAAGGCGATCATCGAGCAGCTCCAGGAGGACGGGCGCCGTCCGTACGCCGCCATCGGCAAGGCCGTGGGCCTGTCCGAGGCGGCCGTCCGGCAGCGCGTCCAGAAGCTGCTCGACCAGGGCGTGATGCAGATCGTCGCCGTGACCGACCCCCTCACCGTCGGATTCACCCGCCAGGCGATGGTGGGCATCCGGGTGGAGGGCGACATCGAACCGGTCGCCGACGCGCTGGCCGCCTTCGACGAGGTCGACTACGTGGTGTGCACCGCGGGTTCGTTCGACCTCCTCGCCGAGTTGGTGTGCGAGGACGACGAGCACCTTCTCGAACTGATCAACAAGCGCATCCGCGCGCTTCCCGGCGTGCGGAGCACCGAGAGCTTCGTTTACCTGAAACTCCGGAAACAGACCTACACCTGGGGCACCCGATGACAGCCGACCCGGCGCAGAAGGACCTTTCCAAGACCGCCTACGACCACCTGTGGATGCACTTCACCCGCATGTCGTCGTACGAGAACTCCCCCGTGCCGACGATCGTCAAGGGCGAGGGCACCTACGTCTGGGACGACAAGGGCCGCAAGTACCTCGACGGCCTGGCCGGCCTGTTCGTGGTGCAGGCGGGCCACGGCCGCGAGGAGCTCGCCGAGGCCGCCGCCAAGCAGGCCAAGGAGCTGGCCTTCTTCCCGGTGTGGAGCTACGCCCACCCGAAGGCCGTCGAGCTGGCCGAGCGCCTGGCCAACTACGCCCCCGGCGACCTGAACAAGGTGTTCTTCTCCACCGGTGGCGGCGAGGCCGTCGAGACCGCGTGGAAGCTGGCCAAGCAGTACTTCAAGCTGACCGGCAAGCCCACCAAGTACAAGGTCATCTCCCGGGCCGTCGCCTACCACGGCACCCCGCAGGGCGCGCTGTCCATCACCGGCCTGCCGGGCCTGAAGGCCCCGTTCGAGCCGCTGGTGCCGGGCACCCACAAGGCCCCGAACACCAACATCTACCGCGCCCCGGCCTTCCTGGCCGGCCCCGACGGCACGGTCGACCCGGAGGCCTACGGCCGCTGGGCCGCCGACGAGATCGAGCAGGCCATCCTCTTCGAGGGCCCCGAGACCGTCGCCGCCGTCTTCGTCGAGCCGGTGCAGAACGCCGGCGGCTGCTTCCCGCCGCCGCCCGGGTACTTCCAGCGCCTGCGCGAGATCTGCGACCGCCACGACGTGCTGCTGGTCTCGGACGAGGTCATCTGCGCCTTCGGCCGCCTCGGCACCATGTTCGGCGCCGACAAGTTCGGCTACGTGCCGGACATGATCACCTGTGCCAAGGGCATGACCTCGGGCTACTCCCCGATCGGCGCCACGATCATCTCGGACCGCATCGCCGAGCCGTTCTACAAGGGCGACAACACCTTCCTGCACGGCTACACCTTCGGCGGCCACCCGGTCTCCTCCGCGGTGGCGCTGGCCAACCTCGACATCTTCGAGCGCGAGGGCCTGAACCAGCACGTCCTCGACAACGAGTCGAAGTTCCTGGCCACCCTGAACAAGCTGCGCGACCTGCCGATCGTGGGCGACGTCCGCGGCAACGGGTACTTCTACGGCATCGAGCTCGTCAAGGACAAGGTCACCAAGGAGTCCTTCAACGACGACGAGGTCGAGCGCGTCCTGTACGGCTTCCTCTCCAAGGCGCTGTTCGACAACGGCCTGTACTGCCGGGCCGACGACCGCGGCGACCCGGTCGTCCAGCTGGCCCCGCCGCTGATCTCCGACCAGTCGACCTTCGACGAGATCGAGCAGATCCTGCGGACCAGCCTGTCCGACGCGTGGCAGAAGATCTGATCCTCCTCTCCCCACCCTCCACCGAAGGGCGGCCCCGGCTCCTCACCGCCGGGACCGCCCTTCGGTGCGTCCCGGCCCGCCGCGAGCGTCCGGGCATCCGGGTGCCGGGGCCCCCGAACGTCCGGCCACCGGCCGCCGCCGGGGTGAATCTGCCGTCCGACACGCCGTGTTCGGGGTGATTCGTCCCGGATCGACCCCGTGCGGCGTGCCCGCGGCACCGTCCGATCGTTCTAATCTGACGACTGTCATATCCCCGTCGGCACCTGGATGGATCTCATGTCAGCGGCCCCGCCCGACAACGACGTGCTCTGGGCCCGAGGGATCGTCAAGTCCCACCACGGCACCCCCGCCCTGCGCGGCGTCTCGCTGGGCGTCCGCGAGGGCGAGATGCTCGCCGTCACCGGCCCGCGCGGCTCCGGTAAGTCCACCCTGCTCGGCTGCCTGTCCGCGCAGCTCCCGGTCGACGAGGGCGAGGTCTGGTTCCACAGCTCCCCCGTGCACACCCTGGGCCGGGCCGGACGCGAGAAGCTCCGCCGCGAGCGCTTCGGCTACGTCGGCCCCGAGCCGCACCTGGTCCCGGAACTGACGGCCCGGGAGAACGTCGCCCTCCCCCTGCTGCTGGCCGGCACCGGTCACCGCGCCGCCTACCGCGCCGCCGGCGAGTGGCTGGAGCGCCTCGACGTCGCCGACTGCGCCCGCCTGCGCCCGGCCGAGCTCCAGCAGGACCGGCGCCAGCGGATCGCCGTCGCCCGCGCCCTCGCCCCCCAGCCGCCGGTCGTCTTCGCCGACGACCCGACCGCGCCGCTGCACCGCGACGCCCGCGAACAGGTCATGCGGATACTGGCCAGCGCCGCCCGCTCGCACCGGCTGACCCTGGTCCTGGCCACCCACGACCCGGCCCTCGCCCGGTTCGCCGACCGCACCGTCCACCTGGTCGACGGCCGGCTCTCGACCGAACCCGCCGACGCGCCCGCCGTCGCCGCCGGGAACTGAGGGGAGCGCCGTGTACTACCTCAGGCTCGCCCGCGGCTACCGCGCCCTCGACCTCGCCCGCTGGCTGCTCACCGCGACCGCCGCCGCCGTGGTCGCCGCCTTCCTGCTGCGCGCCCTCGGCCGGGCCCTCAACGGGACGGAGGGCAACCTCGAACGGCTGCTCTGGTGCCTGCCGCCGCTCGCCGCCGTCGCCTGGTTCGCGGCCGTCGCCGCCCGGGCCGTCCCCGCCCAGCACCCCGAGCGGATCACCGGCCTCACCGCCGCCGGGGCCGGCCCCACCCGGATCCGGCTGCTGGTCGCCGGGGAGATCGCGCTCGCCTGCGGGCTCGGCTCCGCGGTCACCCTGCTGCTGTTCCTGATCCTGCGCAACGACATCGCCGGGCCCTCGCTCGCCCCCGCCGTCGGCATGGGCGTCCCGCTGCCCGCCGCCGCGCCGGTCGTCCTGCTCGCGGTCCTCCCGCTGGTCGCCGGGGTCTCCGCGGCCGGCGCGATCCGCCTCCCCGACAGCCTCCCGGGCCGGCCGGCCGAACCCGCCCGCACCCGCCACACCCTGCTGCGGGTGCTGCTGCCCGCCCCCGTCCTGCTCGCCGGACTCGGCCTCGAACTGTACGGGCTGCGCCCCGACGCCACCGACGCCGAACGCACCCTCGCTCTCCCCGCCGGACTCCCCGCCACCAGCCCCGCGCTGCTCGCCGGCTGGACGCTCACCGCGTTCGCCCTCGCGCTGTGGACCGGTCCGCTGCTCGCCCTGGCCGGCCGGCTGCTCGCCCTGCGCCGCCCGGCCCCGCTCCGGCTGCTCGCCGGCCGGACCCTCACCGCCCAGGCCCGCCGCCTCGGTACCCCGCTGGCCGTCCTCACCGCGGTCGTCGCGCTGGCGCTGGTCGCCTGGCGCAGCTGGGCCCGGACCGGCACCGCGCTCCCCGGCCTCACCCTGGTCGAGGGCGCCCTCGTGCTCGCCTGCGCGGTCGCCGCCCTGGCCGCCCGCCTCCACGAACTGCGCGCCGACCGCGGCCCCACCCTCGACGCCCTCGACCGCCTCGGCACCCCGCCTGGCCTGCTCACCGGCACCGTCACCCTCCGCGCCCTCGCCGCGGGCACGGTCCTGCTGCTGACGGGCGGACTGACGGTGCTGCTCTGCCCGCTGCCGTGAGACGGACGGAGGGGCCCGCCGTTCCCGGTCGGGCCCCTCGGTCGCGTCGGCGCGCGCGGTCGCGTCAGCCCGCGGCGGCCAGCTGCCCGCAGGCCCCGTCGATCTCCTGGCCGCGGGTGTCGCGGACGGTGGTGGGCACGCCGTGCGCCTGGAGGCGGCGGACGAACTCGCGCTCGTCCTCGGGCCGGGAGGCCGTCCACTTCGAACCCGGGGTCGGGTTGAGCGGGATCAGGTTCACGTGCACCCGGCGGTTCTTGATCAGGCGGCCGAGCAGGTCCGCCCGCCACGCCTGGTCGTTGATGTCCTTGATCAGCGCGTACTCGATGGACACCCGCCGCCCGGACTTCTCCGCGTAGTTCCACGCGGCGTCCAGCACCTCGTCGACCTTCCAGCGGGTGTTGACCGGCACCAGCTCGTCGCGCAGCTCGTCGTCCGGCGCGTGCAGCGACAGCGCGAGGCGGCAGCTCAGGCCCTCGTCGGCGAAGCGGTGCATGGCCGGGACCAGGCCGACGGTGGAGACGGTGATGCCGCGCTGGGAGAGGCCGAAGCCGTCCGGGGACGGGTCGGTGAGGCGGCGGATCGCGGACAGGACGCGGTTGTAGTTGGCCAGCGGCTCGCCCATGCCCATGAACACCACGTTGGACAGCCGGGCCTCGCCGCCGGGGACCGCCCCGGTCCTGAGGTCGCGCATGCCGGCCGCGATCTGCTCGACGATCTCCCCGGTGGACAGGTTGCGGGTCAGCCCGGCCTGGCCGGTCGCGCAGAACGGGCAGTTCATGCCGCAGCCGGCCTGCGAGCTGATGCACATGGTGACGCGGTCGGGGTAGCGCATCAGCACCGACTCGACCAGCGTGCCGTCGAACAGCTTCCACAGCGTCTTGCGGGTCGCGTCGTCGTCGCAGGAGACGTGCCGCACCACGGACATCAGCTCGGGCAGCAGCGCCTCGGTCAGCTTCGTCCGGCTCGCCGCCGGGATGTCCGTCCAGGTCTCCGGGTCGGCGGACATCCGGCCGAAGTAGTGGTTCGACAACTGCTTCGCGCGGAACGGCTGTTCGCCCAGCTCGGCAACGGCCTCCTTGCGCTCGGCGGGGCTGAGGTCGGCGAGGTGTCGCGGGGGCTTGGCGCCGCGCGGCGCGACAAAGGTCAGTTCTCCGGGCTTAGGCATGGTTGTTCCAGTGTCGCAGACGCCGGGAACCGGTCCCGCCCCGCTCCGGGCCGGTGACGGAGGCCGGGGCGGCTACTGGCGCGCGAGGAGGTGGACACCGCCCAGCATCACCGCGGAGCCGAGCAGGACCGCCAGGGCCACGAAGCCGACGACCAGCACGGCGACACCGGCGCTCACCCCGAGGCCGAACCGGGCCACGCGCTCGGCCCGCTCGACGGCGGCTTCGTGGGCCAGGTCGCCGTCCCGGGCCTCCTCGTTCACGGCACCTCCTCGTCGGCGTCCCACCGGCCTCCGGCCGGCCCGCTCCCGGACGGGTCGAGCGCGGCCCGGAACGTGCGGAAGGGCCCGCCTCCGGCGGGGACCGGCCCGGTGGCGGGCCCTCCTCGGGGCCGGGGGAGGCTCGGGCTCAGCTGCCGACGAAGGCGGCGAGCAGCAGCCAGACCACGGGGGCGGTGGGCAGCAGCGAGTCCAGGCGGTCCATGATGCCGCCGTGGCCGGGGAGCAGGGTGCCCATGTCCTTGATGCCGAGGTCGCGCTTGATCATCGACTCGGCGAGGTCGCCGAGGGTGGCGGTGACCGCCGCGCAGCCGCCCAGGATCAGGCCCTGCCACCAGGTGCCGTCGTCGATCAGGTACTGCATCAGCAGCGCGCCGGCGATCATCGACAGGCCGATGCCGCCGGCCAGGCCCTCGCGGGTCTTGCCGGGGCTGATGGCGGGCGCGAGCTTGGTGCGGCCGAACTTGTAGCCGACGGCGTAGGCGCCGGTGTCGGAGCAGATGGTGACGACCAGGAAGAGCAGGATCCGCCAGGCGCCGCCGTCCGCGGCCAGGATCAGCGCGACGAAGGTGGCCAGGAACGGCACGTAGAAGGCGGTGAAGATGCCGGCCGTTATGTCGCGCAGGTAGTTCTCCGGCGGGACGGCCATCCGGGCCACCATCATCGCCAGGCCGGTCACCGCGAGGATCGCGGCGGCCCACTGGCCGCCCGCGAAGTAGCCGGTGACGACCATGCCCGCGCCGCCGACCATCAGCGGGACCTGCGGGACGCGGACGTCCTTGCGCTCGGCGAGCCGGCTGGTGAGCTCCCAGACGCCGACGGCCACGGCGGCCGCGACGACCACCATGAAGACCGCCTTGACCACGAACAGCGAGGCCGCGACGACCGCCCCGAGTCCGATGCCCACGCCTATCGCGGCGGGCAGGTTGCGGCCGCCGCGCGGCTTGCGGGGCTGCTGGTCGGTCTGGGCCACGGAGGTCTCCTGGGCGGGGGGCATGAACTGAGTCTGTGCCGCGCCGCCCCCTCGTCATGCCGGAGGCCGCCGCGCGTGACCCGTTTGGT
Organism: Kitasatospora sp. NPDC088783; assembly: GCF_044750705.1. Lineage (NCBI taxonomy): Bacteria > Bacillati > Actinomycetota > Actinomycetes > Kitasatosporales > Streptomycetaceae > Kitasatospora > Kitasatospora sp. NPDC088783. The sequence continues at coordinate 78,026 of NZ_JBIVKJ010000023.1, read as the reverse complement.
GTCGGCCGGGTCGGGCCGCCGGGGCCGGCCCGGCCGGAGCGGGGGCGGGCCCGGGTGGAGCCGCGCCCCGGGCCGGGCGGTCGGGCCGCCGGTCCGGGGCGTTGCGGGCGGGGTCTGGGTCAGACCTCCAGCAGCTCGGCTTCCTTGTGCTTGAGCAGCTCGTCGATCTGCGCCACGAACTTGGCGGTCAGGTCGTCGAGCTCCTTCTCGGCGCGACGGCCGTCGTCCTCGCCGATCTCCTTGTCCTTGACCAGCTTGTCGATCGCGTCCTTGGCCTTGCGGCGGATGGAGCGGACCGAGACCTTGGCGTCCTCGCCCTTGCCGCGGGCCTGCTTGATGTACTCGCGGCGGCGCTCCTCGGTGAGCTGCGGGAGCACCACCCGGATGACGGAGCCGTCGTTCGACGGGTTGACGCCCAGGTCCGAGTCGCGGATCGCGGTCTCGATGGCCTTCAGCGCGGTCTTGTCGAACGGGGTGACCATGGCCATCCGCGGCTCCGGGACGGAGAACGAGGCCAGCTGGTTGATCGGCGTCAGCGCACCGTAGTACTCCGCGACGATCTTGGCGAACATGGCCGGGTGCGCGCGCCCGGTGCGGATGGCCGCGAGGTCGTCCTTGGCGACGGCGACGGCCTTCTCCATCTTCTCCTCGGCCTCGAGGAGGGTCTCATCGATCACTGTGTGCTCCCTGTCCGGTTCATCTGCTGTTGTCCCGTACCGGTGCCCCGGACGGCTGTTGCTGCTCGGAACCCCGACGGCTAGGCCCGGGCGGAATCCTCGCTGATGAGTGTGCCGATCTTCTCACCCTTGACCGCGCGGGCGATATTGCCCTCGGCCAGCAGCTCGAAGACCAGGATCGGCAGTCCGTTGTCCTTGCACAGGGTGATCGCGGTCAGGTCGGCGACCTTGAGGTCCCGGGAGATCACCTCGGTGTAGTCCAGCGCGTCGAACCGGACCGCGGCCGGGTTGGTGCGCGGGTCGGAGTCGTAGACGCCGTCGACGCCGTTCTTGCCCATCAGCAGGACGTCGGCCTGGATCTCCAGCGCCCGCTGCACGGCGGTGGTGTCGGTGGAGAAGTACGGCATGCCCATCCCGGCACCGAAGATCACCACGCGGCCCTTCTCCAGGTGCCGGATGGCGCGCAGCGGCAGGTAGGGCTCGGCGACCTGGCCCATCGTGATGGCGGTCTGGACCCGGGTCTCCATGCCCTCCTTGATCAGGAAGTCCTGGAGCGCCAGGCAGTTCATCACGGTGCCGAGCATGCCCATGTAGTCGGAGCGGGCCCGGTCCATGCCGCGCTGCTGGAGCTCGGCGCCGCGGAAGAAGTTGCCGCCGCCGATGACCACGGCGACCTCCGTCCCGGCCCGGACCACCGTGGCGATCTCGCGGGCGATGGCGTGCACCACGTCCGGGTCGACGCCGAGGCCGCCTCCGCCGGCGAACGCCTCGCCGGACAGCTTGAGCAGTACCCGGCGGCGTGCACCGCCCGGAGCGGTCTCCTGCGTCTCCTGCATGGACTTTCTCCTTCTCCGCCTGCTGGTTCAGCAGATCTGCAAAGTGCTGGTCACGGCGCGGGGCGTGCGGTCCCGGCGCCGTGTACACGAGAGGAGGCCACTGCCGCGGGAACCGGTACGGTCTCCTGCACGGCAATGGCCTCCTCGTCGTTCATGGTGCCGACGCCGCTTCCCCGGGGGTGCTGGGGGGCTCGTCGGCTCGCTCCACCGTCCTCGCGGACGGGGGCGGTCCTCCTACCTTATGTCCGGCACGGGGCCTGGAGTGGCGGGACGGACCGCGGGGAACGGGTCTCAGGCGCCGACGCGGAAGCGGACGAAGCGCTTGAGGGTGACGCCGGCCTCGTCGAGGACCTTGGCGACGCTCTTCTTGTTGTCCTTGGCGAACGCCTGCTCCAGCACGGCGTTCTCCTTGACGAAGCCGGTGACCCGACCCTCGACGATCTTCGGCAGGGCGGCCTCGGGCTTGCCCTCCTCGCGAGCGGTGGCCTCGGCGACGCGGCGCTCGTTCTCCAGGTCCTCGGCCGGGATGTCCTCGCGGGAGAGGTACTTCGGCGCGAAGGCGGCGATGTGCTGGGCGACGTCCTTGGCGGTGTCGGCGTTCTCCTGGTCGAGCTCGACCAGGACACCGATGGTCGGCGGCAGGTCCGGGTCCGACTTGTGCAGGTAGAGGCCGACGAAGCCGTCGTTGTCGAACTGCGCGAAGCGGCGGAACACGATCTTCTCGCCGAGGGTCGCGTTGGCCTCGTCCACGAACTGCTGGACGGTCTGGCCCGGGGCGATCTCGGAGGCCAGGGCGGCGTCCAGGTCGGCCGGGGAGGTGGCGGCGACGTGCGCGGCGATCGCGTTGGCGACCTCGACGAACTTGCCGCCCTTGGCGACGAAGTCGGTCTCGCAGTTCAGCTCGACCAGGACGCCGGACTTCTTGTCCTCGGCGATCAGCGCGGCGACGGCGCCGTTGGAGGCGTCGCGGCCCTCGCGCTTGGCAACGCCCTTCTGGCCCTTGATGCGCAGGAGCTCGACGGCCTTCTGGACGTCGCCCTCGGCCTCGTCCAGGGCCTTCTTGCAGTCCATCATGCCGGCGCCGGTGAGCTCACGGAGCTTCTTGACGTCCGCGGCGGTGAAGTTCGCCATGGTTGTGATCTCTTCTCACGTCTCGCGTGTCTGCGTGGGAAAGTGCCGCGGCCCGTGGTGCGGGCCCCCGGCACGGGAGAGAGGGGCACCCACCGGCTCAGCCCGGCCGGTGCCCCTCACCCTGGTGGTACGTCAGGCCTGCTCGGCCTCGGCGGCCGGAGCCTCGGCCTCGGCAGCAGCCTCGGCGGCCGGAGCCTCGACCTCGGCATCGGCAGCAGCCTCGGCGGGGGCCTCGGTGGCAGCGGCCTCGGCGGCGGGGGCCTCGGCGGCCTTCTCGCCCTCGAGGATCTCCTTCTCCCAGGCGGCCAGCGGCTGGTCGGCGCCCGGCTCGGCCTTGGCGTCGCCCTTGGCGACACCGGCGCGGGACTTCAGGCCCTCGGCGACGGCGTCGGCGATCACGCGGGTCAGCAGGGTGACGGAGCGGATCGCGTCGTCGTTGCCCGGGATCTTGTAGTCGACCTCGTCCGGGTCGCAGTTGGTGTCGAGGATGGCGACGACCGGGATGTTGAGCTTCCGGGCCTCGCCGACCGCGATGTGCTCCTTCTTGGTGTCCACGATCCAGACGGCGCTGGGCACGCGCTGCATGTCGCGGATACCGCCGAGGGTCTTCTCCAGCTTGTCGTACTCGCGCTGGAGGACCAGGAGCTCCTTCTTGGTGAGGCCGGAGCCGGCCACATCCGTGAAGTCGATCTCGCCGAGCTCCTTGAGGCGCTGCAGACGCTTGTAGACGGTCGAGAAGTTGGTCAGCATGCCACCCAGCCAGCGCTGGTTGACGTACGGCATGCCCACGCGGGTCGCCTGCTCGGCGATGGCCTCCTGGGCCTGCTTCTTGGTGCCGACGAAGAGGACGCTGCCGCCGTGGGCAACGGTCTCCTTGACGAACTCGAAGGCGCGGTCGATGTAGTTCAGCGACTGCAGGAGGTCGATGATGTAGATGCCGTTGCGCTCCGTGAAGATGAAGCGCTTCATCTTCGGGTTCCAACGGCGGGTCTGGTGACCGAAGTGGACGCCGCTCTCCAGCAGCTCCCGCATCGTGACGACGGCCATGTGCCGTACTCCTCGTGTGTTGCCCGGCGCGCCGTGAGGCAGTTGCGTCCTGTGGGGTGCCGGGGTACTCGGTTTTGTCCGTGCCGGTCGGGCGACCGTCACGCCTGACGCCCCGACGTGCCAAGCCGCTCGGCCTGCGCGAGGCTTGCGGCCTCGGCGGGCTCGGCGGACCGAGCGGCACTCGCACCGTCGCGACCGCTCCCCCGAGGGGGCCGGACCGCCGGTGGCGGGGCGTGCGAAGTCGACCCGGCAGACCGGGTCGCGTGTGAAGTGTACGGGAAGCCCCGAGCGACGGGCGACTCCCGGCGTTCCCACCGCCCTGTTCAGCGCCGTCCGGACCGGCCCGCCGCCCGTCGTTCACCCCTGCGGGGGACGGCAGTTGTCCACAGCCCCCAGTCTGTCCACAGGCCCCGGAACCGACGCGCGCGACGGGCCCCGCCGACCCCACCCTGGTGACCGCCCCCGGTGGAGGGGCCTGGCGGGTGGGTCCGGCGGGTGGGTCCGGCGGGCGGTACGGGAGTCGACGCGGAGGTGCGGGGTGCACGGACGGGGTGGCTGGGGGCGACGGAGGCTGCGGGCGCTGCGGGCGCGGGTGTCGGCGCGGGCTTCTGGGGTGGGGGCGGGGGCGAGGCCGGCGTTGCCGCTGGTGCTGGTGCCGACGCTGGTGCTGCTGTCGGCGTTCGGCGGGTTCGCGCCGAGGGCGGCGGCGGAGGCTTCTGCGGCCGGGCCGCTCCTGGTGGGGCGCACCGCCGCGCTGGGACCCGGGCCGGGGCGGGTGTGGCCGGTGGGCGGACGCTCGGGGCTGCTGCGACGGTTCGAGCCGCCGCCGGCGCGCTGGGCCGCGGGACACCGCGGTGTGGACCTGGCGGCCTCCCCGGGCACGGCGGTGCGGGCGGCGGCGCCCGGGGTGGTGACCTTCGCCGGTCTGGTGGCCGGGCGTCCGGTGGTCGTGGTGACGCACCCCGGCTCGGGCACTCCCCCGCTGCGGACCACCTACCTGCCGGTGGCGGGCTCCGTGCCGGTCGGCACCGGCGTCGCGGCGGGCGACCCGATCGGGGTGCTGACCGCCGATTCCGGCCACTGCCCGGTCGGGTGCCTGCACTGGGGCCTGCTGCGCGGCGAGCGCTACCTCGACCCGCTCGCCCTGCTCGGCTCCGGCCGGGCCCGGCTGCTGCCGCTCACCCCGCCCTGACGCGAAGTCAGCTTCCGCCCCGTCGCGACCGCCCGCACGCCCGGCCAGGGCTGTTCGCTGCGTTCGCGCTGCTCGTGCTGCTCGTGCTGCTCGAATCTTCCGTGCCGTCCGTGCCGTCCGCGCCGCTCGCGCCGCCCTCGGGCGCGCGGCCGGGCCGGTGCTGCGCGTCGGCCCGCTGCCGGTCTCCCGAGCGCAGGCCGTCGAGGGCGAAGCGCACCGCGGTGTCGGCGATCTCCCGGACGGCCTCGGCCGCGGGTGCGCCGTCCTCGCCCCGGACGCGTCCGCACTGGCGGACCGCCGCCTCCACCACGCCCTGGAGCAGCGAGGCCGCGACTCCGGGCCGGCCGTGGCCGAGCTCCTCCAGGGTGCGCACCACCATGGTGGTCAGCCCGGCGTGGGCCGCCCTGATCCTGGCCCGCGCGGCGTCGTCGAGTTCGTACTCGGCGACGGCCACCACGGCCCGGTGCACCGGGTCGGTGGCCAGCGACACCTGGCCGCGGACGTACGCCTCGATCCGCTCGGCCGGACTGTCGCAGGCGGCCATGCCCGCTTCGATCTCGGCGGCCCAGAGCGGGAGGTCGACCGTGCAGAGCGCTTCCACCAGCTCGGACTTGGAACGGAAGTACTCGTACACCGAGGAGCGCGCGAGACCGGCGCGCGCCGCGAGCGCGCCGAAGCTCAGCGCCTCCCGGCCGCCCTCCGCCAGCAGGACGCGTGCGGCGTCCAGCAGCGCTGCCTGCTGCAACTGTCGATGCTCGGCCACCGTGGCCGCCCGGATTTTCGGCACGGACCAACTCTACGGACGCCGACGACCGGCGGACACGACATCGCGTACCCACCGGCCATCACGCGCCGCTCCACGCCCGTCACGTCCCGTCGCGCCCCGGCCCGCACCGCCCGGCCCCGGCGGACCCGACGCCCCGCGCCGGGCTCCGCTCACCGGGCGTCGGACATCTTGGCCCGCAGTTGCAGCACCGACTTGGTGTGGATCTGGCTGACCCTGCTCTCCGTCACCCCGAGCACCTGGCCGATCTCCGCCAGCGTCAGGCCCTCGTAGTAGTAGAGCGTCACGACGGTCTTCTCCCGCTCGGGGAGGGTGTTGACCGCCGAGGCGAGCAGCCGGCGCAGCTCGCGGTCCTCGGCGATCTCGACCGGGTTGTCCGCGCCGCTGTCCGGCAGCGTCTCCATCAGGGTCAGCCGGTCGCCGCCCTCGCCCGCCGAGTGCAGCAGTTCGTCCAGCGCCACCACGTTGGCCAGCGACAACTGGCTGAAAATGGTGTGCAGGTCGTCCAGCGAGATGCCCATCTCCGCCGCGACCTCGGGGTCGTGCGGAGACCGCCGCAGGCGGGCTTCCAGCGTGGCGTAGGCCCGCTCGACGGCCTTGGCCTTCTGCCGGACCGACCTGGGGATCCAGTCCAGCGCCCGCAGCTCGTCGATGATCGCACCGCGGATCCGGCTGATCGCATAGGTCTCGAACTTGATCGCCCGGTCGATGTCGAACTTCTCGATGGCGTCGATCAGCCCGAACACCCCGGAGGAGACGAAGTCCGCCTGCTCCACGTTGGCCGGCAGCCCGACCCCGACCCGGCCCGCCACGTACTTCACCAGCGGCGAGTAGTGCAGGATCAGCTGGTCCCGGAGCCCGTGGTCGCCGGTGTCCTTGTACGAGCGCCACAGCGCCTGCAACGCCGACTGGTCGGCGTCCTTCGGGCGGTCGCCGCCCTTGCCCTCGTCCGCCGTACCGCCGCGCGCGCCGACGGCCGCATCCGGTGCCGAAGCGGGTGCCGCAGCCGGTGCGGGCACTGTCGCACCGACCCGCGGGTCCGTCCCCGCGCCTGCCCCGCCGCCGCCCGGCGCCCCCCGGTGGCCGCCGCTCTTCGCGGACGCCTCCTCGACCGGCCGCACCGCGACCGCGCCGTCGACTCCGTCCGGAGCCGCGGGCCGGGCCGGCGTCGCCGCTGGTCCGGAAGCCGGAGCCGAGCCCGGGGCCGGGCCCGGGGCAAGGGCGGGCAGTGGCACCGACGGTGGCGCGCCCTGCCCGGTGGCCGGGCGCTCACCGAGGTTCCGGTCCGGGGGTTCCGGCGAGCGCGCGGGTGGTGGTCCGCCCGCCTGCCTGCGGACCTGGGGGCTCCGGACGGACGAGTCCTTCGCCTTCGCCCGCGCGCCCCGCTTGGCCTGACCGCGCGCCGACCGCCCGGCTCCGGACGGAAGCTGAGGCGAGACCGGGGGCTCGGCGGTGGCTGGTCCGGAGCGCGACCCGTCGACGCCCCACTCTCCACCGTCCCGCTCTGCCCCACCCTGCCCGCCACCGCCCGGGGCACCGCCGCCCGGGGCGCTGCCGGGCTGCCCGGCACCGCCCTGGCCGCCGACCTTCACGCTCCTGGTCTTGGCACCGGCGGACTGGGCACCCGTGGACTTGGCGCCGCCCGCCATGGTCGGTCCGATCGTTCGGGCACCCGTGCCGGTCACCGCACCGGTGTCCTCGGCCCCGAGCGATCGCGGCTTCGCCGCCACGCCGGGCGGTGCCACCTGTGGGCAGGGCAGCACCTGGCCCGGCCGGTCGGCCGGTGGGCGCACCGGGCCGGGCCGGGCCGCGGGCCCCGACGGGGCCGGTGGGCGCGGGAGGGGCGAGGACGGGACGGGACGGGCCTGGGGCTGTGGGGTCGCGGCCGGGGCGCTGCCCGGCCTCGTCATTCCCACGACTCCCGAGGATCTGGGCCGCAGTTCCGCGGTGCTGTGGGTCTCGGCCCCCGTCCCGTCCGGGGACCGACCGTCACCGGTCACCCTGTGTCCGGGAATGTGAGTGGGCATGCGTTGGTCTGCGCCGTTCTGCCGAGTCATGTGCTGATAGGGACGCCATAAGCGAGCGTAGCGTGACCGAGTCGCTGCACAGTGCTACCGCCACTCGGGCGTCGCCCGATCCGGTGGCAGCAAAGGGCGGCACCGGCGCGTCGCGGGCGAGTCTCCGGCGCGCCCCGGACCCTCTCCGCCCGGCCGACCCGTTGACCGGCACGGACCTGCGCGCCACCTCCGGACGGCCCGGGTCCGGCCCTCGTCGCGGCACTCCGACCGAACCGGCCGGTCCGCCATCGTCCCTCAACTCAGCCTGCATCACCTCCTGTTGACCGATTGACCCGTTCGGAGCCCCGCAGCCTGTCCGGCTCTGCCCGGATGCGGTCACTTCCGACGTACCAGCCTCCAGTGCGCTCCGTGCCGCTCGACGAAGCCGAGCGAGCTCAGTTCGTGGAGGTGCTGGACGGTGGTGGCCTCAGAGAGCGCCGCGTAGTGGGCGAGCCGCTGGACCGGCGCGCCGTCCGCGCTCGCCGGGACGGCTTCCAGGACCCGGGCCACCGGTGGTTCCAGCGCGTCCCGCGGCAGGATCGGGCCGACCCGCTCCGGCGCCAGGTCGGATCCGATCGCGCCGATCAGCTCGCCCACCTCGGCGCCGCTGGTGACCATGGTGGCCGCCCCGCTCCTGATCAACGTGTGGACGCCTGCCGAGAGTTCGGAGGTGATCGGGCCGGGGATGCCCATGGTGTGCCGGTTGAGGTCGCGGGCCCGCCGCGCGGTGCTGAGCGCGCCGCTGCGCGGTGCGGCCTCGACCACCACCGTGCCGCGGGTGAGCGCCGCTATCACCCGGTTCCGCAGCACGAACCTGAACCGGGTGGGGTTCATCCCGAGCGCCAGCTCGCTCACCAGCAGCCCGTCCCGGCCGATCCGTTCGATCAGCGACTCGTTCCCGCGCGGGTAGCAGATGTCGACGCCGCTGGCGAGCACGGCGATCGTCATTCCGTTGACCGCCAGCGCCCCGAGATGCGCGGCGGTGTCCACCCCGTACGCCGCACCGGACACCACCACCCAGCCGCGCTCGGCCAGTTCGGAGCCGAGCTGACCGGCGACGTGGCGCCCGTACGCGGTGCAGGCCCGCGCCCCGACGACGGCGACCGACCGCAGCGCGAGCAGGCGCAGCGACGGCAACCGCTGTGACGGCAGGCCGCGGACCCACAGCCCGATCGGGCGGCTGTCGCCGAGGTCGTCGAGCTGGGAGGGCCACTCGCTGTCGCCCGGAATGATGAACCTCCCACCGAGCTTGGCGATCCGTTCCAGGTCGGTGACCGGGTTGAACTTTCGCAGCCTCTCCTGGTAGGCGGTGATCCGGTCGGCGCCGAGCCCCAGCCGGTTCGCGGGTGCTCCTTCGTAGAACCCCTGGACCAGCCCCACCACGCCGTGCCGTTGGACGGCTCGGCCGATCGCGGCGTCACCCGGTTCGATCAGTCGGGTGAGCGCCGCCCGGGAGATCCGCTCGGGCTCCGGTGGATCGGGCGGGACCGTCGGCGCGGCCCACGCCGTGGGCCGGATGACCCGGTGCTCGACCCGCGCGGTTCCGGCGGGGAAGGCGCGCTCGGTGGCCGCGACCGGCGGTGCGCGGTGTACGGCCTCGGGGCGGTCCGCGGCAGTCGGGGTCGGGGTCGGAGCCATGGTGCCGGGGCCGTCGGCTCCCGGTGCGGTCCGGACCGGTTCCGGCGGTCCGTGACGTGCCCGGTGCACCACCGGTGGATCGCCGCCACGGACCGGCTGCCGGAGTCGTTCGCCACCGTCGCACGCCGTGCGGGTGCCGGCCTGGTCGGCTGGGGTGTCAGGCAGGTTCGGCAGGCCCGAGCGGCCGGGTGTCCCGCCCGACCCGGTGCCGTCCGGGCGCCGCCAGTGGTCGGGGCCTCCGTCGCCGGATCGTGCGGTGCCGAACCGGTGGGCGGCGCCGCACGGTGCGGGCCGGTCGGCCGTCGGCGCTTCCGGTGGGACGGCGGACCGGCCGGTGTGGTCGCGGGGTACGGGGTGTGCGGTCATCGGTGCTCCTTCTGTCTGTGCCGTGCTCTGCCTCTGCCGCGCTTTGCCTCTGCCGTACTGGGTGGCCGAAGGGACGACCCGCCCGTCGGCCGGGTCCGCTCCGCTGCCGGCGCCTTGCCACCCCGGCAGGTGAGGCCGGGTCAGAACACTTCTCCCGGGTCGGTGTCCGCGTCCGCGCCCGCGTCGGTGTACGGGTAGCGCGGGTCGTTCCTGCGGTCGGTCGGGCGGAGGACGCGCTGGACCCCGGTGCGGAGGGTGAGCGCGGTCTGGACGTCGGACCGGTTCGGGCAGTTCCGGCCGGCCAGGTCGGCGACCGTCCAGGCCACCCGGAGGACGCGGTCGAGGCCGCGCGCGGTGAGCAGGCCCCGGTCGAGGTCACGTTCGGCGTCGGCCAGCGATCCGGGTGCGAGTTGCCAGCGCGTGCGCAGTTCGTGCCCGGGCACTTCGGCGTTGGTCCGCCACGGGGTGTCGACGAGGCGAGCGGCGGCCCGCGCCCGGGCCTCCCGCACGCGTGCGGCGACCGTCGCCGTGCTCTCGGCCTTTCCGCCTCGCTGCATCAGCTCGGCCTTGGTGACTCCGGCAACCTGCACCTGGAGGTCCACCCGGTCCAGCAGCGGACCGGACAGCCTGGCCTGGTAGCGGTTGACCATGACGGGGGTGCATTCGCATCCTTCTCCTCTCAGTGAATAGCGGCCGCAGGGGCAGGGGTTGGCGGCCAGGCAGAGCAGGAAGCGGGCGGGCAACCGCATCGAGCCCGCGGCTCTGGCGATCATCACCTCCCCCGACTCCAGGGGTTGGCGCAGCGCGTCGAGGACCCGGACCGGGAATTCGGGCGCCTCGTCGAGGAACAGCACGCCGCGGTGGGCGAGGGAGACGGCCCCGGGCCTGGGCAGTCCCGTTCCGCCGCCGATGATGGCGGGCATGGTCGTCGAGTGGTGCGGGGCGCAGTAGGGCGGGGTGTCGATCAGGGGGCGGTCGGGTGGGAGCAGGCCGGCCACGGAGTGGATCGCGGTCACTTCGAGGGCTTCGGCGGGGGTGAGCGGTGGGAGCAGGGCCGGGAGCCGTTCGGCCAGCATCGTCTTGCCGGCTCCCGGTGGGCCCTTCAGGTAGAGGTGGTGGCCGCCCGCTGCGGCGATCTCCAGGGCTTGACGGGCCTCGTACTGCCCGGCCACGTCGGCGAGGTCGGGGCGGAGGGCCGGTTCGGAGGCGAGGTCGCGGACGCCGAGGCCGGGCAGCAGCAGTCCGGCGAACGAGGAGTCGGGGCGGCCGTTGGGCGGGTCGGGCGGTTCGTCGGGGACGGGGGCGTGGGTGAGGAGCGCGATGAGCTGGCGCAGGCTGCGCACTCCGAGGACGGAGACGCCGGGCACCAGTTTCGCTTCGGCGGCGGTCTGCTCGGCGACCACGATCTGCCGGTAGCCGGCGTCGGCCGCCGCCAGCACCGCGGGCAGGACTCCGCGCACCGGGCGCACCCGGCCGTCCAGTCCGAGCTCTCCGATGATCAGCAGGCCGTCGATCGACGCGGGGTCGAGCCGTTCGGCGGCTGCCAGGACGGCGCAGGCCACCGCCAGGTCGTACCCGCTGCCGCTCTTGGGTACGGAGGCCGGGGTGAGGCCCACGGTGAGTTTCCGCAGCGGCCATTTCTCTCCGCTGTTGGACACGGCGGCGCGGACCCGGTCGCGGGCTTCCAGGAGGGCCTTGTCGGCGAGGCCCACCAGGCTGAAGGCCGCGAGTCCGGGTTCGAGGTCGGCCTGGACCTCGACCACGACGCCGTCCACGCCGACCAGGGCGACCGAGCAGGTGCGGGCAAAGGCCATTCACACCGCCCCGCGCAGGTGCTCGACCGCGGCCGCGCCCCGGCGGGGGTTGACCACGGCGACCAGGTCGATGCGGATGCCGCCGGGCGGCGGCGGGGCCGGCCCGCCGCTCTCCGCGTCGGGCTGCGGGTCGGCGCCCCCGGCCCGTTCGACGGCGAGCACGAGTCGGGAGAAGTGCACCGGCCAGCGTTCGGCGAGCCAGCGCTCGGCGAGGTGGCGCAACCGGTCGGCCTTGGTCTGGTCGATCGCCTCGGCGGGCTGTTGGAAGCCCCGCTCGGAGCGGGTCTTCACCTCGCAGATCGCGAGGGCGTCCCCGTCGAGCGCGACGATGTCGAGCTCGCCGTCGGCGCAGCGCCAGTTGCGTTCCAGGATGTACAGGCCGTCCTCGGCGAGCCGGCGGGCGGCGACCTCCTCGCCGTAGCGTCCGAGGCCGTTGGTGGAAATCTTGTTGGGGTTCTGCACGGCAATCACCTCCGGCCGGAAGGTTGCCGTCAGGCGCCGGGGGCGGGCCAGCGGGATCGCCAGACCTGTGGATAACCCGGGCCTGTGGATAACTCAGGTCACCCGTTCGAGCGACAAATCGAAAAATGCGCTGGACAGTGCCCGATCAGCACGGCCAATCTCGGTGGCCCGGGCACCGCCGCAGCTCACGGAGGTGCGACGGCCCTGGCAGGAGGGCACGGTCGGCCGTGCCGTCCCCGCCGGGCACCGGGCCCGAGGGAGACCGGCCGCCCGGCCGCGGGGTGGTCAGTTCCCGAAGGCGGAGTCGTCCGAGGGCAGCTCAAGATCGCTCTTGGCCAGCTCCTCGATGTTCACGTCCTTGAACGTCAGCACACGGACCTTCCGGACGAACCGGGCCGGTCGGTACATGTCCCAGACCCAGGCATCCGCCATCGACACTTCGAAGAACACCTCGCCCTGCACGGAGTGCACCTGGAGGTCGTAGTCGTTCGTCAGGTAGAAGCGACGCTCGGTCTCGATCACGTACTTGAACAGGCCGACGACATCCCGGTACTCCCGGTAGAGCTTCAGCTCCATCTCGGTCTCGTACTTCTCGAGGTCTTCGGCACTCATTCCAAGCGTCCCCTCACTCGTCACGTCCACCCCATTGTGGACCACCGGACCCGCACTCAGAGCCTTACTGGTGGTTCTGGCGGCCCTTCGGTCAGAACCCGTTCCACCAGTTCGGCCAGTCCGCGCGGGTGGACGGTCTCCCCGGTGGTCCTCAACTCGTCCGGCGTCCACCAGCGGACGGCCAGCAACAGCGCGTGCTCGTCCGCTCCACCCTCCGTCAGTGACACGGCGGTCCGTGTGGTGCGGGCCAGCCGGAACCACTGCTCCTGTCGGTACTCCCTGCCCCGGAAGGAGAACTCCGCCGTGCCGTACCCGACCAGCGGTCCCCAGTCCACGTCCGTCAGCCCGATCTCCTCGGCCAGTTCGCGCCGGGCCGCCGCGGCCGGGCTCTCGCCCGGCTCGATGCCGCCGCCGGGCGTGATCCACCAGGTGGTCCCCGGCGCGGCCGGGTCCGTCCCGCGCAGCAGCAGGACGCGCCCGTCCGGGTCCAGCAGCAGCACCCGAACGGCTCGGCGGTGCTCGACGGCCATCTGGTTCAGCTCCGTCCTGAGGCACTGGGCGCGCCTCCTGGCCGGTGGCGGCGCCCGGGCCGGCGCGCCGCCGGCCCCGGGGTCAGGCCCTCCGCCGTCGGCCCCGCAGCCACCGGGTCAGCGAGACCGCCCAGCCCGCCGCGGAGGCCGCCACGATCAGCACCGCGCCGCCGACCGCCGTCCAGGCGGCGGGCAGCAGCGGACCGGCCCGGTGCGCGCCGGGCGCGCCCAGCGCGTCGAAGGCCGGGACGCGCCGCTCCAGCCCGGCCCGGGACAGCGGCTGGATCACCGCTTCCACCCTCGCCTTCACCTCGGAGGCGGGCACCGAACCGAAGGCCACGTCGAGGTGGCTTCGCGAGTCCAGGGAGTTGCCGCGGAAGTCGCCGAGCAGGAACAGCCGCCCCTCGGGCACCGTGACCGAGAACTCGGTCGTGTTCATCCGGACGGGGGCCAGGTAGGGCTCGGACACCTGGTGCCCGTTGACGGTGATCCGTCCTTCGCGGTCACCGGAGACGGTGTCGCCGCCGACCGCGACCACGCGCTTCACCAGGGTCGCGTCACCCCAGTCCTGGTCCTGGAAGACCACGATGTCGCCGCGGCCGGCGGATCCGCCGGTGCGGGCCAGGACGGTGTCGCCGGACTCCAGGGTCGGGCTCATCGAACCGGTCGGAATCCGGTAGGGCCGGTACTGGACGGCGAGCACCCCGAAGCCGCCGACCAGCATCGCGAAGCCGAGCGCGATCACCACGCCCTGCACGATCGACGCGGTGTTCCGGCGGCGGGCCGGTCCGGCCCCGGTGCGCGGTGTCCGCTCCGCGACGCTGCTCATCGGTTACGCCCTCTCCTGGTGCTCGGGCGCTCCGGCCGAGCGCTCTCGGCCGGTCCGCCCGCCGCCGGTCGACCGCCGGCCGGCCGGGGCCGGACAGCGCTGCGGGCCGTGGCACGTGCGAGCAGATTACTCGCCGGTACCACGGCCCGCGCAAGAGGCGTAGCCGACCGATCGCCCTCCGGTCAGCGGCGGCGCCTGCGCACCCACCACACGGCGGGGGCGGCGAGCGCCGTACCGGCCATCGTCGGAGCGAGCGGTCCGGCGGCGGCCAGACCCTTCTGGTCGAAGGTGTCCGGGACGGGCAGCGTCGCCCAGTCGCCGATCGGCCAGGCCACCACGAACGCGCGGCCGACCACGTTGTCGACCGGGACGGTTCCGCCGCCGGGCTGGTCCATGTGGTACCGCGAGTCCAGGGAGTTGCCTCGGTGGTCACCCATCACCCAGAGCCGTCCCTTGGGCACGTTCACCGGGCCGAAGGGCTTCTCCCCGCACGGGGTGTTGCCGGGGAAGATGTACGGCTCGTCGAGCGCGATGCCGTTCACCTTGACCGGGCCGGAGCCCTGGCACTCCACGGTGTCACCGCCGACCGCAATGACCCGCTTGATCAGGTCCTTCTCGTCGCTGGACGGCATCAGCCCGATGAAGCTGAACACGTCCTGCACGCCGCGCACGAAGGAGTTGTCGCTGCGCTGGGTCGGCTCGTCGTTCAACCAGCCGCCCGGGTCCTTGAAGACCACCACCTCGCCGCGCTCCGGCTCCGAGCCGAACCACGGGGTGAGCTTGTCGACCAGGACGCGGTCACCGACCTGGAGCGTGTTCTCCATCGACCCGGAGGGGATCGAGAACGCCTGGACGAAGAAGGTCTTGATCACCAGGGCCAGGATCAGCGCGATGCCGATCAGGATCGGCAGTTCCTTCCAGAAGGAACGCTGCTTCGGCGCCCGCCTGGACGGTGTCGCCGAATCCCCGGCGGCCTCCGCCCCCGCCTCGGCGTCCCGCTGGTCCTCGCCGCCACCGGCGGGCAGTCCCTCCTGGTTGCCCACGGGTTCCCCGTCGGGCTCCGGAGCACCTGAGCGGGCACCGATCACCAGATCCCCCACGACATCTCCTCCCTGCTGTGCGGACGCCTGTGCGCCCGCGCTCACGAGTGCCGCACAGCGGGCACCACACTCTGCGATCGATCGAAAACCCGCCTCTGGCTTGCCCACTGGGGCAGGCACGACACCAGGCCGGAACCGAGCACTTCACACTTCTCTATCACTACCGGTCGACGCGCCCGTGCTCCCACGCGCCGACCCGGATGTCAGTCGGCCACCGGCCCGCCCCTCCGGCGCGTGCCGCGGTACCGGGTGAGGAACGGAAGCACGCCCAACACACCCATAACGAGCGGGGGTTCCGCAGGAACCGGCCCGATGGCCGCCGATCCGGCCGCCCGCCCCGGCAGGGAGGAGAGTGAATCGGGAACGCCGAGTTGACCGAAGTGGGAGAGCGGCCAGGCCACCACGAAGGCGCGCCCGACCACGTTCCCCACCGGGATCGTCCCGGAGCCAGGATTGCCCATGTGGTAGCGGGAGTCGGCGGACAGGTCGCGGTGGTCGCCCATCACCCAGAGCCGTCCCTGAGGCACCGTCACCTTGAAGGTGATCCGCGAGGGCGAGTTGCCGGCCGCGACGTACGGCTCGTCCAGCGGCGTGCCGTTCACGCTCACCCGGCCGTGCTCGTCGCAGCACTCGACGGTGTCGCCGCCGACACCGATCACCCGCTTGATCAAGTCCCGCTCGTCGTCGGAAGGGAGCAGCCCCACCGCAGAGAACACCGACTTCACGTTCCGCAGCACGGGCCCTTCCGTGGACGGCTTGTGGTCGTTCTCCAGCCAGCCGCCCGGGTCCTTGAAGACCACCACCTCACCGCGCTCCGGCTCCGAGCCGAACCACGGGGTGAGCTTGTCCACGACGACCCGGTCGCCGATCCGCAGGGTCTGTTCCATCGAACCGGAGGGGATCACGAACACCTGGATCAGGAACGTCTTCATCACCAGCGCGATGACCAGGGCCACCAGCACGATCACCGGCAGTTCGCGCAGGAGGGAGCGACGGCTGCGGCGCGCGGCACGCTTGGCGGTGCGGCGGCGCTCGGCGCGGCCCCGGACGGGACGACTCGCCACACCGTCCGTACCGCCCGTGCCGGCGCCGACCGTACCGCTGCCGCCGTGGCCGACTGCGTCCTGCGCGTCGCCTGCGTCGTCTGCGTCGTCCGCGCCTTCCGCTCCCGTCGCGCCCTCCGTCCCGCCCGCGGGCGGCAGGTACACCGACCCGGCCCCGGACGCGGGGTCGTGGTCGGGGTCGACTCCGAGGTCGGAGTCGGACGGCCCGGCGGCAGCGGCGGCGGTCCTGGGTCTACCTCTGCTCCCCATGGCCACCGGTCCCCTCAATCGCGGCGAACGCCGCCGGTCGGTCGAGGGAGGTGGCGCGGCCGAGGGGGAACATCACCCAGTCCGCGCGGCCGATCACCTTGTCCTCGGGCACGGCGCCTCCGCCGGGCTCGCCGAGGTGGTCGCGGGAGTCCCGGGAGGCGCTGCGGTGGTCGCCCATCATCCACAACTTGCCGTCAGGAACCACGATGTCGAACGGTACCGCCGAGGGCGCGTCGCCGGGGAGCAGGTAGGCGCTCTCGTCCAGCGGCACGCCGTTGACGCTGAGCCGGCCGTCGGTGCCGCAGCAGGTGATCCGGTCGCCGCCGACGCCGATCACCCGCTTCACGTAGACCGTGTCACCGGCCGGGGCGAGGCCCGCGCCGGCCAGCAGCCGCTTCAGGCCGGACGGTTCGTCCTGGTACGGCAGGAAGGAGCCGATGCCGTCGAAGACCACCACGTCGCCCCGCTGCGGGTGCTTGCCGAAGGCGTACGCGAGCTGGTTGACCAGCACCCGGTCGCCCGGTCGCAGTGTCCCCTCCATCGAGCCGGACGGCACCGCGAAGGGCCGGACCACGAAGGCGTTCACCAGCAGCAGCACGACCACGCACACCGCCGCGATCCACAGCAGGTCCCGCGACCACCGCCGCCCGCCGCCGTGGCCGTCGTCCCCCGCGTCCTCGGAGCCGTCCTCGCCCGCCGGGCCTTCCGCACCTTCGGAGTCCGTGCCGGAAGCCGGGGCGGTGACGGTGGCAGTGCCGGTCGCCGCTCCGGGGGCGGAAACGGCGGCGGACCGCGGCGGCGAGTCCGCACCCGTGGGTGCGGGACTGCCGTCGCGGTCCGCTGGTGGCTCGTGCGTGCTCATCGGAGGTGAGCTTATCCCCCCGGTCTACACCGGTTGGAGGGCCGACCCCGGGTGAGCCTGCGCGATCACGCGTCGCGCTTCTCCTTGATCTTCGCGGCCTTGCCGCGGAGGTCGCGCAGGTAGTACAGCTTGGCGCGGCGGACCGCACCGCGGGTCACGACCTCGATCTTCTCGACGATCGGGGTGTGCACCGGGAAGGTGCGCTCGACACCGACGTTGAAGCTGACCTTGCGAACGGTGAAGGTCTCACCGATGCCGGCGCCGTGACGGCGGATGACGACGCCCTGGAAGACCTGGACGCGCGAGCGGTTGCCTTCGATGACTCGGACGTGCACCTTGAGGGTGTCGCCGGGGCGGAAGGCGGGGACGTCGGTGCGCAGCGAGGCCGCGTCGACAGCAGCGAGCTTGTTGCTCATCGTTGCTCTCCATCGCAGGCGCCACGGGCCGCCCACGGATATTCGTGTCAACTGGGTGGTGCTGCGGGCCGCTTCGGCTGGCGGTGAGCCCCCCGTGGCGGGGGCACCGGTCCACTGGCTCCCCGCGAGGGGAGCCGGGCGACAGACAGCAGTCGCCTATTGTTCCACAGGGTCGGCCACAGACCGAAATCGGCCGTCTGCCTCGTCCCAGGCCAGGCCGAGCACGCTGAGCGCTTCGCGCTCCTTCTTGGTGAACGCCTCGCGCTGCCACCGGGCCACCAGGTCCGGCCGGTTGGCGAGGGTGCGGGCGAACGCCTGCTCGCGCCGCCACTGGGCGATCTTCCCGTGGTGGCCGCTGAGCAGGACCTCCGGCACCTCCCGGCCGCGCCACTCGGCGGGCTTGGTGTACACCGGGCCCTCCAGCAGGTCGGCCATGGCCCCGGGGGCGAAGGAGTCGTCGCGGTGCGACTCGGCGTTGCCCAGCACGCCGGGCAGCAGCCGGGCGATCGCCTCGACCATCACCAGCACGGCGACCTCGCCGCCCGCCAGCACGTAGTCGCCGATCGAGGTCTCGACCACCGGCATCCGGGTCGCGGCCTCCTCGATGACCCGGCGGTCGATGCCCTCGTAGCGGGCGGGCGCGAAGGCCAGCCAGGGGCGGGCGGCCAGGTCCTGGGCCAGCTCCTGGGTGAAGGGGCGTCCGCTGGGGGTGGGCACCACCAGGGTCGGCACCTCGCCCTCGGGCCCGGCGGCCAGGACGGCGTCCAGGGCGACGCCCCACGGCTCGGGCTTCATCACCATGCCGGGCCCGCCGCCGTAGGGGGTGTCGTCCACGGTGCGGTGGATGTCGGTGGTCCAGGTCCGCAGGTCGTGCAGGTGGACGTCCAGCTGCCCGCGGGCCCGCGCCTTGCCGACCAGGGAGACGTTCAGCGGCTCCAGGTACTCGGGGAAGATCGTGACGACGTCGATCCGCAGGTCGCTCACGCGCCGCCGCCGTTCTCGCCGGAGTCCGAGCCGCCGTTCTCGCCGGCGTCCGGACCGGCGCCCGGGCCCGCGTCCGAGCCGTCGCCCGAGCCCTCCTCCGCATCCGCACCTGCCCCCGCACCCGCACCCGCGTCGGCGGCGTCGATCAGGCCGGGCGGCGGGGTGATGACGACGCGCTGCTCGTCCAGGTCGATGGTGGGGACGATCTGCTCGACGAACGGGATCAGCACCTCGGTGCCGTCGGGGCGCTGGACGGTGAGCAGGTCCTGGTACGGGAGGTGGAGCACCTCGGTGAGCTCGCCGACCGGGGTGCCGTCGGCCAGCACCACGTCCAGGCCGATGAGTTGGTGGTCGTAGTACTCGTCCGGGTCGTCGGGGGTCTCGTCCGGGTCGACCTCGGCGATCAGCATGGTGCCGCGCAGGGCCTCGGCGGCGGTGCGGTCCTTGACGCCGGCGAAGCGCAGCAGCAGGCGTCCGCTGTGCACCCGGCCGGTCTCGACGGTCAACGGTCCGATGGCGGCGGGGTCGGTGAAGAGGACCGCGCCGGGCCCGAGCCGCAGCTCCGGCTCGTCGGTGCGGACTTCGACACTGACGTCCCCCCGGATGCCGTGGGCGCGGCCGATCCTGCCGACGACGAGCTGCACGGTGATCGTTCTCCTGAGAGGTGATGGCACTGGTGGGAAGCGGGGAGCCCCCGGAACGGAGAGCTCCCGGAGCCGGGAAGATCCCGGATAGCGGGAAGGACCCGGAAACGGGAAGGACCGGCCGGGACGGATGCGTCCCGGCCGGTCCTGAAACCCGGTTGGCCGACCTGGCGGTCGGCGCCCTCGGCGGTCGAGCGGAGGTCAGCGGAGGCTGTCCACGTCGACCAGGTCGACCCGGACGTTGCGTCCGCCCAGGGCGCCGACCACGGTGCGCAGCGCGCGAGCCGTGCGGCCGCCCCGGCCGATCACCTTGCCGAGGTCGTCGGGGTGCACGCGCACCTCGATGGTGTGGCCGCGGCGCAGGTTCCGCGAGCGGACCTGCACCTCGTCGGGGTGCTCGACGATGCCCTTCACCAGGTGATCGAGGGCTTCCTCGATCATGCTCAGGCCTCGGTGGAAGCGGCCTCGGCCTCGTCAGCCTTGTCCGACTTCTTGGCCTTCGGGGTGATGGCGACACCGGTGGTGGCGTCCTCGAAGCCGGCGACGGCCTTGGCGAACAGGTGCGAGAAGTCCTCGACCTTGGGCTCGGCCACCTTCAGCGGCTCCGGAGCCGGCAGGCCCTTGAACTTCTGCCAGTCGCCGGTCAGCTTGAGGATGGCGAGGACCGGCTCGGTCGGCTGGGCGCCGACGGACAGCCAGTACTGGGCGCGCTCGCCGTCGACCTCGATCTTCGAGGGGTTGTACGTCGGCTGGTAGATGCCGATCTCCTCGATCGCGCGGCCGTCACGCTTGGTGCGCGAGTCGGCGACGACGATGCGGTAGTGCGGGGAGCGGATCTTGCCCAGACGCTTCAGCTTGATCTTGACAGCCACGGGTGTGGATTCTCCTGGTTTTGACGTGGGTGAGCAGCGCTCCGCCGCGTGGGGCTGCGGCGCGAGGTGCCGTTCAAGGGACACGCCAGCCGTTAGGAGAGAGGGTCCTGTCTAGGCTGCCGAGTACTCAGCCATCCATTGTGCCACACCGCCGAGGGCCCCCCGGACCGCGCCCCCGCACGGTCCGGACGGGACCTCCGGGTGCCGACGGGCCGCGGGCACCCCGCCCGCGGCCCGGTCGAGCAACGTTCCGGCCGAGCACCGTTCCGGTCGAACAGCATCCCGACCGAACACCGTCCCGGCCGGGCGTCGCCCGGAACGGTTCAGGCGATCTTGAAGGGCTGCTGGCAGGCGCCGCAGACGATCGAGGCCTGCGCCAGCACGGACGGGACGACGCGGACGTTGCGACCGCAGCCGCACACCGCCTTGACCCGGACGCCGCCGCCCGAGGAGCCGTGCCGTGCGGCCGGCCCGCGGAAGGCGCGGTGGTTGCCCTCGCCGGCGACGGCGAGCTGGTGCGCCCCGAGCGCGCGGTCGAGACGCTCGATGGTCTCGGCGTAGCGGTCGCGGGTCTCGTGCCCCATCGTCACCTGGGAGAAGCCGCTGCTGGCGTGCGGCTCGACCGGGTGGGCCAGGCCCAGCTCGGAGGCGAGCAGCAGGAAGCGGCGGTTGTGGTAGCGGCCGGCCCGCGAGGTGTCGCGGATCTCCCGGGCGGCGGCCAGGCCGTGGGCGGCCTCGTGCAGCAGTCGCTCGAAGTTGAGCTGGGTGCCGCAGGCGGACGAGGACTCGCCGATCAGCGCCTCGGGCGACGCCAGATCGGGCAGGTCCCGGTGGTGGGCCTGGATGTCACTCCAGGCGGCGGCCAGTTCGGCCGCGAGGACGAGGGGCTGTGTCGTGCTCACGCTGTACCAACGATGGAGAGAGAGGTGGTGTTCCGGCGGGCACCCAGGTCGGGGAATTCCCAGCGGACTCTCAGAAACGCACTTCCGCGCGCGAATTGCGCGGCTCCGGACTGACGCAAGACCAACCCCCTGCACGTATCGAACCGGCGGGTTTCGCCGGGCTCTCGGCATCCGCCGCGGAGCCCAACATCCCCACGACGGACGGCCCGCGTCCTGTCCGAAAATTGACAGGGCCACGGGCCGTACACCGTACCGCTTGTCGACTACCTCGGGGAGTTGACTGGTGAGTAGCTCAACTGCCGTGACGCGGACCGGGTTTCCGGAATTCGCCGGGAGAGCCGCCGATCGCGCAGTTCACGGGTCCGGGGCCGGCCGGGAACCGGTCCGCGGCCGCCCGGGAGGGGCGGCCGCGGCGGGCGGCTCAGTACGCGCGGGCGACCAGGGCGAGGTTGCCGGGCTGGTCGTCGGCGGCCGGCACGGAGCCGTCCTCGGCGATCAGGCAGCGCACCGAAACACCCTGCTCGGCCAACTTGGCCTCGCCCTCGGGGCCGAGGTCGGCCCAGGAGATCCGGCCCCAGCCGGTGGTGGCGGCCTCGGCGGCCTCCTCGATGGTCTTGACGTCCACGGTGCGGGCCTCGCGGCGCTCGCGGGACTCGCGCAGCAGCTGCGCCTGGTCCTCCTCCAGGATGCCGGGGACGATCGCGGCCAGGGAGTCGACCGTGACCGGCTCCTTGCCGCCGGCGATCCGGCGCACCAGCATCGCGGTGCCGGCCTCCAGGTCGCGCGGGCCGACCTCGATCCGCAGCGGGACGCCCTTGAGCTCCCAGTCGACGGCGCGGCGGCCGAACGGGGTGTCGGTGCGGTCGTCGACGACCACCCGCACGCCCGCCGCCTCCAGCGCGGCGCCGATCTCGCGGACCTTCGCCAGCACCGCGTCGTCGCCCTTGATGGCCAGCACCACGGCCTGCACGGCGGCCAGCCGCGGCGGGACCCGCAGGCCGTTGTCGTCGCCGTGGGACATGATCAGGCCGCCGACCATGCGGGTGGAGACGCCCCAGGAGGTCTGCCAGACGTACTCGCGCTCGGCGCCCTGCAGCTGGTAGGTGGTGTTGAACGCCTTGGCGAAGTTCTGGCCCAGCTCGTGGCTGGTGCCCATCTGCAGCGCCTTGCCGTCGCCCATCATCCCCTCGAGGGTGAGGGTGTTGATGGCGCCAGCGAAGCGCTCCTTGGCGGTCTTGCGGCCGAGCACCACGTCGATGCCCAGCACGTTGGTCATGAAGTCGCCGTAGACGTCCGTGTGGATCAGCGAGGCGTACGCGCGGGCGTCCTCGTAGGTGGCGTGGGCGGTGTGGCCCTCCTGCCAGAGGAACTCGGTGGTGCGCAGGAAGACGCGCGGGCGCAGCTCCCAGCGGACGACGTTGGCCCACTGGTTGATCAGCAGGGGCAGGTCGCGGTGGCTCTGCACCCACTTGGAGAAGTACTCGTTGATGATGGTCTCGGAGGTGGGCCGGACGACGACCGGCTCCTCCAGCTCCTTGCCGCCGCCGTGGGTGACCACCGCGAGCTCGGGGGCGAAGCCCTCGACGTGCTCGGCCTCCTTGGTCAGGTAGGACTGCGGGATGAACATCGGGAAGTAGGCGTTCTGCGCGCCCGCCTTCTTGATCCGCGCGTCCATCTCCTGCTGCATCCGCTCCCACAGGCCGTAGCCGTACGGTCGGATGACCATGGTGCCCCGCACCGGACCGTTGTCGGCCAGCTCTGCCTTGTTGATGAGGTCCTGGTACCAGCGGGGGAAGTCGTCCGCCTGGGGAGTGAGAACGGGTGCCTTAGCCATGGGCCGAATGGTACGGAAAACCGGGGCCGGACCGTGAATCCGTTTCGTCCCGGCCCGAAACCCCGCCCCCGCGCCGCACCGACCCCCGCGCCGCGCCGGACCGCGCCGCACCGGACCGCGCCGCACCGAACCGCGCCCGCGCACACCCCGGGGCGCACACCCGCGGCGCACGGATACCTGCTCGCACCCCTCTGGACGGCGGGGGCCGCCCGCTGTTCGCTGGGAGGGGGGCCGGGGGGCCGGGCTGCGGGGGCCGCAGCCGATTCCGAGGACCGAATGGGAGGCCGCGATGGCTTCAGCGCAGGTGACCGGCAGCACCGTGGACCGGGTCCGGACGGACGGCCCGGCGGGGCGCGGCGGTCGGGCGCGGGACTGGGCGGAGATCCAGGAGCGCATGCTCGTCCCCCTCTACCAGGACGTTTACCGGCGGTTGGAGGTCGGCGCGGCCACCAGTCTGCTGGGCGTCGGCTGCCGCTCCGGGCTGGCGCTGCTGCTCGCCGCCGGGCGCGGCGCGCAGGTCGCGGGGGTGGAGGCGGACGGCGGACTGCGGGAGCTGGCGGCGGCCCGCGGGTTGCAGGTGGCGCCCGGCGGGGGCGCGGCGGCCCTCGCCCGTTCGGCGCACCCCGTCCCCCGCCCGGCGCACTCCCTGGTGACGGTTTTCGAGCAGCCGCCGGTGCCCGCGCTGGTCGCCTGGTCGGCCGAGCGCACGCTGCCCGGCGGGCAGCTGGTGGTGGCCGCCTGGGGCCGGCCGGAGCGCTGCGAGAGCGCCGCCGTGCTGGAGGTGGCCCGCCGGCACGCGCCGCTCGACGCGCCGGACCCGTTCGCCGCGTCCGGCCCGGGCGCCCTGGAGTCGCTGCTGGCGGCGGCGGGGACGCGCCCGTCCGGGGGCGGCCGGGCGGCCTGCCCGTTCGCCTACGCGGGCCTGGACTCGGCGGTCCGCGGCCTGCTCTCCACCGGCCTGTTCGACCGGGCCGAGGCGGCCGCGGGGACGGCGCTGGTGGTCAAGGAGCTGGAGGAGGCGCTGCGGCCGTACCTGCGCCCGGACGGTTCGGTGCGGATGGCGAACGAGTTCCGCTGGGCGGTGGGGACGCGGCCGCGCCGCTGAGCGACCGGCCCGGAGTCCGGCGCGGGGTCAGGACCGGCCGAGCCCGGCCGCGGCGTACGCGGCGTCCTCGTCCAGGGTCTCGGCCTCCAGCAGGGCGGCGGCCAGCGCGTCGAGCCGGTCGCGGTGCCGGTGCAGCAGGGCGACGGCCTCCTCCCAGCACTCGGCGACGATCCGGCGGGCCTCCTCGTCGACCGCGTCCAGCGTGGTGGGGGCGGCGGCCAGGCCGTACGGGGACTGGCTGTCGTTGGGGACGGCGGTGACCCGGCCGACCCGCTCGCTCATGCCCCAGCGGCCGGCCATCGAGCGGGCGATGGTGGTGAGTTGTTCGAGGTCGCTCTCGGCGCCGGTGGTGACCACCCCGTAGACCACCTGCTCGGCGGCCATCCCGCCGAGCGCGCCGATGATCCGGCCGCGCAGGTAGGGCTCGGTGTAGGAGTAGCGGTCGGTGTCGGGGGTGGAGAGGGTGACGCCGAGGGCCCGGCCGCGCGGCACGATGGTGATCTTGCGGACCGGGTCGGCACCGGGTTGCAGCATGCCGAGCAGGGCGTGCCCGGACTCGTGGAAGGCGGTGCGCTCGCGCTCCTGCTGGGGCATCACCAGCGGGCGCACCGCGCCGAGCTGGACCTTCTCCAGCGCCTCGGAGAGGTTCGCCTGGTCGACGGCGTCCTGCTGGCGCTTGACGGCGATCAGCGCGGCCTCGTTGACCAGGTTGGCCAGGTCGGCGCCGGTCATGCCGGGCGTGGTGCGGGCGACGGCGTCCAGGTCGGTGCCCTCGGCGAGCGGCACCTGGCGGGTGTGGATCCTCAGGATCTGCTCGCGGCCGGCCCGGTCGGGCGGGCTGACGGTGATCCGGCGGTCGAACCGGCCGGGGCGCAGCAGCGCCGGGTCGAGGACCTCGGCGCGGTTGGTCGCGGCGATCACGATGACGCCCTCGGAGCCGGAGAAGCCGTCCATCTCGGTGAGGATCTGGTTGAGCGTCTGCTCGCGCTCGTCGTGGCCGCCCATGCCGCCACCGCCGCCGCGCTGGCGGCCGATGGTGTCGATCTCGTCGATGAACACGATCGCCGGGGCGACCTTGCGGGCCTCGGCGAACAGTTCGCGGACCCGGCTGGCGCCGACGCCGACGATCATCTCGATGAACTCGGACGCCGAGGCGGAGAAGAACGGCACGTCCGCCTCCCCGGCGACGGCCCGGGCCAGCAGCGTCTTGCCGGTGCCGGGCGGACCGGACAGCAGGACGCCGCGCGGCATCTTCGCGCCGAGCCGGCGGTACGCCTGCGGGTTCTTCAGGAAGTCGACCACCTCGCTGAGCTCGGCCTCGACCTCGTCGATGCCGGCCACGTCCCGGAAGGTGGTGCGCTTGCCCTGGCTGGTGTCCACCGGCTTCGGCGGGGCCTTGCGGCCGAGCGCGCCGCCGCCGATCCCGCCGGACATCCGGCGGGCGATCAGCACCCAGACCCCGATCAGCAGCAGCATCGGCGCCAGCGAGATCAGCAGGTTCGCCAGGAAGCTGCGCTGCTGCACCACCGGACGGGCCGTCACCTCGACGTTCTGCGACTGCAGGGTGCCCCAGAGGTTGTCGGTGGCGAACTCCGGCCGCTGGGTGGTGAACTCCGTGTAGTCCCCCTTCTCGCCGTCCGGCTTGGGCTGCTCGCTCTTGAGCGTGCCCTCGATGGCGTCGCCCTTGGCGTAGACCTTGGTGACGTTCCCGCCGTTCAGCTGCTTGGTGAACTCGGTGTACGAGATCGTGGTGGACCCGCCGTTGCCGAAGAAGCTCAGCAGCAGGTCCGAGAGCAGGAACACCACCAGCGCGGTGAGGATCAGGCCCGTCCAGCCGCCCGGCATCCTCTTCTTCGGCGGCGGAGGGGGCGGCGCCCCCTCGGACCGCCAGGGCTGGTCGGGGGTCTGGCGCGGCGGCACGGGGTTGCTCACCCGTCGGACGATACGGACCCCGGGCCCGCCGGACGGCGCGCAACGCCGCGCCCCGCCCCGGCCGGCCGCCCCGGTCGGCGCACCGGCCGACCGCCCCGGTCAGCGCACCGGCGTCGGCCACTCCTCCGCGGTCAGCGCGAAGCGCTCGTGGTCGCGCCAGGCGTCCTGGAGGAACAGCATCCGCGGCGTGAGCCCCTCGTGCCGGAAACCCAGCCGGCGGGCCAGCGCGATCGACCGCTCGTTGTCCGGCTGGACGTTGATCTCCAGCCGGTGCAGCCCCAGCCCGCCGCGCTCCGGCCGCGTGAAGCAGCGCTCCACCACCAGCCGCATGCCCTCCGACATCCGGCCGGTCCCGACGAACGGCTCGTACGAGTCGTAGCCCAGCACCCCGTTGCAGAACCGCGCCATCACGATGTTGGCCACGTTGCACTTGCCGACCAGGCCGCCGGTCTCGGTGTCGACGATCATGAACGTCCGCAGGCCCGTGCCCTGACGGCTCAGCAGGTCCGGCATGCCGTCCGGCTCCACCGGGTTCCACCGCCCGATGTGCGCGGCGGAGCGCCGCACCGCCTCGGCGTAGGGGACGACGTCATCGGGGCGGGGGGCTCGGATCGTCACGCGCATACGGGACATCATGGCGCACCCGCGCGCGGAAGCGCGGGCACGGGTGGCGGGGGCGGACGCGAACGGGGGCGCGGTTGCCCGCGCCCCCGGCCCCGCCGCCTACAGCAGGTCCTTGAACTCCTTGGGGAGCTGGAAGTCCGCCGGCCCCTGGCCCGGCTGGACGCCGAACGCGCCGCCGGACTGGGCGCCCTGGCCCGGCCCGAGGGCCTTGCGCTCGGCGGCCGCGGCCTCCTCCTGGGCCCGCTTGAGCGGGTTGCCGCTCTTGCGCTTGCCCTTGGCGACCGGGGCCTTCTTGCCGGAGCGCTTGCCGCCGCCGCCCATCCCGGGGATGCCCGGCATGCCGGGGATGCCCTTGCCGGAGGCCATCGCGGACATCATCTTGCGGGCCTCGAAGAACCGCTCGACCAGGCTGGAGACCTCGCCGACCTGGACGCCGGAGCCCTTGGCGATGCGCAGCCGGCGCGAGCCGTTGATCAGCTTCGGGTCGGCCCGCTCGGCCGGGGTCATCGACTTGATGATCGCGCCGACCCGGTTGACGTCCTTGTCGTCCAGGTTGTTGATCTGGTCCCGGATCTGGCCCATGCCCGGGAGCATGCCGAGCAGCTTGGAGATCGAGCCCATCTTCTGGACCTGCTCCAGCTGCGACAGGAAGTCGTCGAGCGTGAAGTCCTTGCCGCCGCCCTGGAGCTTGGCGGCCATCTTCTCGGCCTCGGCCTGGGAGAAGGTCTGCTCGGCCTTCTCGATCAGCGAGAGGACGTCGCCCATGCCGAGGATGCGCGAGGCCATCCGGTCGGGGTGGAAGGCGTCGAAGTCGTCGACCTTCTCGCCGTTGGAGGCGAACATGATCTGACGGCCGGTCACGTGGGCGACCGAGAGGGCGGCGCCGCCGCGGGCGTCGCCGTCGAGCTTGGAGAGCACGACGCCGGTGAAGTCCACGCCCTCCAGGAAGGCCTGGGCGGTGGTGACCGCGTCCTGGCCGACCATGGCGTCCACCACGAACAGGACCTCGTCCGGGTCGATCGCGGCGCGGATGTCGGCGGCCTGCTGCATCAGTTCGGCGTCGATGCCGAGGCGGCCGGCGGTATCGACGATGACGACGTCGTACTGCTTCTGCTTGGCGTACTCGACGGAGTCGCGGGCGACCTGCACCGGGTCGCCGACGCCGTTGCCGGGCTGCGGTCCGTAGAAGGCGACGCCGGCCCGCTCCGCGACGACGCCGAGCTGGGTGACGGCGTTGGGGCGCTGGAGGTCGCAGGCGACCAGCAGCGGGGTGTGCTTCTGGCTCTTGAGCCAGTGGCCGAGCTTTCCGGCCAGCGTGGTCTTGCCGGCGCCCTGGAGGCCGGCCAGCATGATCACGGTCGGGCCGGTCTTGGCGTAGCGCAGGCGGCGGGTCTCGCCGCCGAGGATGCTGACCAGCTCCTCGTTGACGATCTTGATGATCTGCTGGGCGGGGTTCAGCGCGCCGGAGACCTCGGAGCCGAGGGCCCGGTCCTTGACCTGCTTGATGAAGGCGCGGACCACGGGGAGCGCGACGTCCGCCTCCAGCAGGGCGATCCGGATCTCGCGCGCGGTGGCGTCGATGTCCGCCTCGCTGAGACGGCCCTTGCCCCGGAGGTTCTTGAACGTCGCTGCGAGGCGGTCGGAGAGAGTGTCGAACACGTCGGTCGCGGGTCCCTTGCGGCATCGAGTACGGGTACTGTCGTCGCCCCAAGGGTAGCCGTACCCCCGGCGGACGGTCTGCGCCCCTGCGCGAACCGCGGGTCAGGGGGTCTCCAGGGCGGCCCTGACCACCCGCGCGACCTCGTGCGCGCGCTCCCGCTCCAGCGGCCGGCCGTCCGGCGAGGTGAGGTAGAAGGCGTCGACGGCCTCCGCGCCGAGGGTGGAGACGTGCGCGGTGCGCACCCGCACGCCGGCCACGTCCAGCGCCCGGCCGATCCGGTGCAGCAGGCCGGGGGCGTCGTGCGCGCGGACCTCCAGCACGGTGGCGGACCGCGAGGCGGCGTGCGGGGCGACGGTGACCACCGGCGGCGGGGTGCTGATGCCGCGGCGGCGCGGCGCGGCGGCGTCGCGTTCGGCGAGCTTGCGGGCGACGTCGAGCGAGCCGTCCAGGGCGCGGCGCAGGTCGGCCCGGAGCCGGGCGGCCTCGGGCAGGTCGCCGTACTCGGCGGCGACCGTCCAGGAGAGCAGCAGGACGGGTCCGGCGCCGACCGGGTCGAGTTCGCGCAGCCCGGCCTTGCGGACGGCGAGGCGGTGCACGGCGAGCACCCCGGCGACGGTGCCGAGCAGGCCGGGGCGGTCGGGGATGGCCAGGGTGAGTTCGACGCCCATCGGCTCGGTGCCCTGCTCCCCCGCCGGTTCGGGGTGGGCGGCCAGGGTGAGCGCGGGCCCGCCGGTGCGGGCGGCCTCGACGGCCAGGCGCTCCTGGTCGGCGGTGACCTCGGGGTCGGCGGCGGGCGGGCTGGTGTCGCCGGCCAGCCGGGCGGCGGTGCGCTCGACCAGCGTGGCGACCAGCGAGGCGCGCCAGCTCGACCAGGCGGCCGGGCCGGTGGCGGTGGCGTCGGCCTCGGTGAGGGCGTGCAGCAGTTCCAGGTGGGTCTGGGTGCCGACGGTCTTGGCGATCAGGTCGGCGGTGGCGGGGTCGTCGGGGTCGCGGCGGGTGGCGGTGTCGACCAGCGTGAGGTGGTGGCGCACCAGCAGCGCGAGGGTGTCGGTGTCCTGCCGGTCGAAGCCCATCCGGACGGCGACGTCGCGGACGATCACCTCGCCGGCCTCGGAGTGGTCGCCGGGCCAGCCCTTGCCGAGGTCGTGCAGCAGGGCGGCGACCAGCAGCAGGTCGGGGCGGGCGGTGCGGCGGGTCATCGCGGCGGCCCGGACGGCGGTCTCGATCAGGTGCCGGTCGACGGTCCAGCGGTGCACGGCGTTGCGCTGCGGGCGGCAGCGGACCCGCTCCCAGTCCGGCAGCATCCGGCTGATCAGCCCCTCGGCCTCCAGCGCCTCCCAGACCGGCAGGCAGGCCTCGCCCGCGCCGAGCAGGGTGACCAGCTGGGCGCGGGCCTCGTCGGGCCAGGGCACCGGCAGCGGCCCGGTCTCGGCGGCCAGCCGGCGGACGGTGGCGTAGCCGACGGTGAGCCCGGCCTGGGCGGCCGCGGCGGCGGCCCGCAGCGGCAGCACCGGGTCGGCGGCGGGCCGGGCGGCGTGGGCCAGCACCGCCTCGCCGTCCTGTTCGACCACGCCCTCGGCGAGCGGGCGGCGCTCGGGCGCGTCGGGGCCGATCGGGGCCCGCCGGGCGCCGTTGAACGGGAAGCCGAACCGGGCGGCGCGGCGGGCCGGGCGGCGGCGCTCGGCCAGCACCCGGTCGACCGAGCGCCAGGTGACGTCGGAGGCGTACGCGACGGTGCGGGCCGCCTGGTAGACCTGCCGCAGCAGGGTGTCGGCGTCGAGCACGCCGAGCCGTTCGGCGACCTGGTCCTGGTCCTGGAGGGAGAGCCGTTCGGTGGCCCGCCCGGTGGTCAGGTGCAGCGCGTCGCGGACGTCGGCCAGGGTGCGGGCGGCGGCGTCCAGGCCGTCGCGGGGGGCGTCGGCGAGCCAGGTCGCGGCGACCGCGTTCAGCGCGACCAGGTCGCGCAGGCCGCCGCGGGCCTCCTTGAGGTCGGGTTCGAGCAGGAAGGACAGCTCGCCGTGGCGCTCGGCCCGGGCCCGGCCGAGCTCCTGGAGCTCGGGGAGCCGTTCGGGGGCGGCGGCGCGCCAGTCGGCCAGGACGGCGGAGCGCAGGTCGGCGGTGAGCTGCGGGTCGCCGGCCAGGTGGCGGGCGTCGAGCAGGCCGAGCTGGGCCTTGAGGTCCTCGGCGGCGACCTTGCGGGCCTCGCCGGGGGTGCGGACGGCGTGGTCGAGGGCGACGCCGCTGTCCCAGACCGGGTACCAGATCCGTTCGGCCAGGTCGGCGGCGAGCGGGCCCTCGTGCAGCAGCAGCAGGTCCAGGTCGCTGCGCGGGGAGAGTTCGGCCCGGCCGTAGCCGCCGACGGCGACCAGCGCGGTGCGGGCGGGGGCGCCGGCGGCCCGGTAGAGGGCGGCCAGCCAGTCGTCGGTGAGCCGGGCCAGGGCGGCGCGCCGGCGCGGGCCGGTGGTGTCGGGGTCGGCCAGCAGGCGGGCGCGCTCGGCGGGGTAGCCGTACTCGGCGGGGTCGGTGCTGCTCACGTCTGCTCCCGGTGCGTGCGGGTGCCGGATACGCCTTCGGCGGACCTGCCACGGGGGCAGGTCCGCCAGGAGGGTTTCAGCGGTGGATCAGGGTGGATCGGAGGAGGGGCGGGCGGGGGTCAGAGGGCGTCGGGGCCGCGTTCGCCGGTGCGGACCCGGACGGTGGTCTCGACCGGGATCGACCAGACCTTGCCGTCGCCGATCTTCCCGGTGCGGGCGGCCTTGACGACCACGTCGATCAGCTGCTCGGCGTCCTCGTCCTCGACCAGTATCTCGATCCGGACCTTCGGGACCAGGTCGACGGTGTACTCGGCGCCGCGGTAGACCTCGGTGTGGCCGCGCTGCCGGCCGTACCCGCTGGCCTCGGTGACGGTCAGGCCGTGCACCCCGAAGGCCTGCAGGGCGTCCTTGACCTCGTCCAGGCGGTGCGGCTTGATGACGGCGGTGATGAGCTTCATCGGGCGTCGACCTCGGTCTTCTCGGCGGGGGCGGTCGCGGGGGCGGCCGGGGCGGTGCGCACCAGGCTGGCTCCGACGGCGGTGAAGTCGTAGGCGGACTCGGCGTGTTCGGCCTGGTCGATGCCGGAGACCTCGACCTCCTCGGCGACCCGGAAGCCGATGGTCTTCTGGATCAGCATGCCCAGCAGCCAGGAGAGCACGAACGAGTAGACCAGGACGGCGACCACGCCGAGCACCTGCTTGCCGAGCTGGCCCAGGCCGCCGCCGTAGAACAGGCCGGAGGCGGTCTGGCCGACGTGGCCGGTGGCGAAGAGGCCGATCAGCAGCGAGCCGATGATGCCGCCGACCAGGTGGACGCCGACCACGTCGAGCGAGTCGTCGAAGCCGAACTTGTACTTCAGGCTGATCGCCGCGGCGCACAGCACGCCGGCGATCAGGCCGATCGCGATCGCGCCGAGCGGGGAGACCGAGCCGCAGGCCGGGGTGATGGCGACCAGGCCGGCCACCGCGCCGGAGGCGGCGCCGAGGGTGGTGAACGCGCCGTGCTTGACCTTCTCGTAGGCCAGCCAGCCGAGGATCGCGGCGGCGGTGGCGACCTGGGTGTTGACGAAGGCCATGCCCGCCACGCCGTTGGCGGCCAGCGCGGAGCCGGCGTTGAAGCCGAACCAGCCGAACCACAGCAGGCCGGAGCCGAGCATCACCAGCGGCAGGTTGTGCGGGCGCATCGGGTCCTTCTTGAAGCCGATCCGCTTGCCCAGCACCAGGGCCAGGGCCAGGCCGGCCGCACCGGCGTTGATGTGCACCGCGGTGCCGCCGGCGAAGTCGATCACGCCGTTGCGGTCGCCGAGCCAGCCGCCGTTGCCGCCGTCGAAGAAGAACACCCAGTGCGCGACCGGGAAGTACACCACGGTCACCCAGAGCGCCACGAACAGGCTCCAGGCGGTGAACTTCGCCCGGTCCGCGATCGCGCCGCTGATCAGGGCCGGGGTGATGATCGCGAACATCAGCTGGAAGGCCGCGAACCCGGTCACCGGGATCGTCCCGGTCAGGGCGTTCAGGTCGATGCCGCGCATCCCCAGGAAGTCGAGGTTGCCGATCAGACCGGCTCCGGCGTCCGGCGCGAAGGCCAGCGAGTAGCCGTACAGGACCCAGAGCACCGAGACGATCGCCAGTGAGATGAAGCTCATCACCAGCATGTTGAGGGTGCTCTTGACCCTGACCATGCCTCCGTAGAAGAAGGCCAGGCCCGGGGTCATCAACATGACCAGGGC
The DNA here is from genome assembly GCF_044750705.1 of Kitasatospora sp. NPDC088783. Classification (NCBI taxonomy): domain Bacteria; kingdom Bacillati; phylum Actinomycetota; class Actinomycetes; order Kitasatosporales; family Streptomycetaceae; genus Kitasatospora; species Kitasatospora sp. NPDC088783. The sequence continues at coordinate 45,540 of NZ_JBIVKJ010000023.1, read as the reverse complement.
CGCACAGATGAACACAAAGGCGGTATCGCCCGCGCTGAAGCCGTCCGGCATCGGCGTCTCCTCCGAATGAGAGCCGCACCACGACCGGGATTACCTGTCCCGTGCCCATCCCGGCGTGTCGGCGATGAGAGGAGAGTGCCGAAGGCGGGTTTCGGCCGATGCGGCTCGGTGTTTCGCCGCAGTGACGCGGTTGACGCGCCCGTTACGGGGAGGTGAACCACGGCAGGTGACGCGTACTGGACAGCGCGTGCTATACGCCGACGGCCGTCCGGACGGGGGGCGGACGGCCGCGGGCGGCGGGGGCGGAGCGGATCAGACCACCGCGACGAACTCCGGGATGTCGTGCACCACCCGCTCGGCCAGCCGGTCCACCCCGGGGGCGCCGCGGAAGTCCCGGCTGGCCGCCTCGGAGGTCTTGCGGACCCGGGTGTTCAGCCGCTCGGAGCGCACCTTCTTGGCGATGTCGACCGCCTCCTCGCAGTACTTCGCGGCCTCCTCCGGCTCGCTCTGCAGCAGCCGCACCGAGGCCATCCCGACCAGGTTGAACGCGTAGGTGCGGACGTGGTCGCCGTCCTCCCGGAACCGGTCGACCGCCTCGGTGATCAGCGGCTCGGCGGCCTTGGCCATCGCCGGCCCGCGGTCCGAGGTGTACGCCAGGTCCCGGTAGGAGTGGCCGTTCTCCGCGCACAGCTCGGCGTACGAGAAGAACCTGAGCCAGCTCGGCGCCGCCTCGTTGGTCTCCCGGATGTCGCTGAAGGTGTCCTCCGACAGCCGCACCGCCCGGGCGCACCGGTTGACCTCGCCGATGGTGGAGTACGCCCGCGCCTCCATCGCGTACAGCAGCGACTGCTGGCGGGCGGTGGCGGTGTCCCGGCTGCCGTACTGGGCGAGGTGGATCAGCTCCAGCGCGTCCTCGCCGCGGTTCAGGTGGATCATCTGCCGGCTCATGTCGGTCAGCACGTGCGCCCCGAACGGGCGGTCCCCGGCCTCCTTGGCCGCGTGCAGCGCCAGCACGTAGTACTTCTGCGCGCTCGGGTGCATGCCCACGTCGTACGACATGAAGCCCGCCAGGTGGGCCAGCTCGGCGGTGATCCGGAACAGCCGCTTGGTGGTCGCCTCGGGGTAGGTCTCCTGCAACAGGTCGGTGACCTCGTGGAGTTGGCCGACCACCGCCTTGCGGCGCAGGCCGCCGCCGTTCTGCGCGTCCCACTTCCGGAACATCTCGGTGGTCTGCTCCAGCAGCTGCATCTCCGGCTCGGACAGCCGTCCGGAGAAGTGCTCGCCGCCGTTGGCCGCCGCCAGGATCGGGGTGGGGGCGCCGTTCGGACCGGGCGTCAGCCAGCGCTGCATCGGCTCGATCAGCGCCGCGCCGGCCGTCAGCGCCAGCGAAGTGCCGAGGAAGCCGCGCCGGTTGAGCATCAGGTCGCTGCGCGAGTACTCGCTGATCGCCTGCACGGTCTGCTGCGGGCTCCACGGGAGGTCCACCCCGCTGCCGACGGTGGTCACCTGGACCACCGCGCGCAGGCCGAGGTCCTCGACCGAGACCACCGAACCGAAGCGCTCCGAGAACAGCTCGGACATGATCTTCGGGATCGGCTCCCGAGGCTGCTCCCCGTCCAGCCACCGGCGCACCCGCGAGGTGTCGGTGGAGACGTGGTGGGCACCGATCTGCCGCGCCCTGCGGTTCACTTGACGCGCCAGCTCGCCCTTCGACCAGCCGCTGCGCGCGAACCAGGAGCCCAGCTTCTCGTTCGGCTGCTTCTCACCCATGGGAACGTCCCCATCCCGCCCCGAACCCGGGGCCCCGCTTCGCCCTGACTCGTGTTCATCGCCTGCACCGCCGTCCGCGTGACCGGTCGGCTGCGTTCCGTATCCCGAACGTAGCGCCCCTGCGCCATCCGGGGGAGCAACGCCGGAAAAACGCCACCTTTCGCCACCCCCACGAGTGAACTACCGGGCCGGGTACCGCGCTTCACTGGGAATCAGCTCGGCATGACCCCGGCACATGCCCGGACTTGACGGAGGCACGCGTGCGGCAACGACGATCCGGCATCCGCAGCGCTGGTGCAAGGCGCCTGCTCGCCCGCGCCACCCGAATCGGTGTGCGCCGGTCCGCGCACGCCTCCGGTGCACCACGCACCACGCACCCGTCGGACGACGCGCCGTCACCGTCCCGTAACCAGCGGCGACCGGAACCGGTTGGGGGTGGCATGGACAAGCTCTTCGGCACCCTGCGGCTCACCCCCCTCGGCGCCCGCCGCCGCACCCGGCCCGCCGCGCTGCAGGCCGCCGCCGAGTACTCCGGGCGCTGGGGCTGGACGCTGGCGGCCGGCAGCCCGGACCCGCACCCCGCGACCGCCCCGACGGCCTGCGGCTGCGGCGTCCCGCGCTGCGCCGCGCCCCACCTGCACCACCTGGTCGGGCCCGCGATCGCCCCCGGCGCGACGGCCGCCGAGCTGGCCGCCCGATGTCCGGCCGACGCCCCGCTGCTGCTCCCGACCGGCCACCAGTTCGACGTGCTGGACGTCCCGGCCCAGCCCGGCCTGCAGGCCCTGGTCCGGCTCGAACGGATGGGCACCCAGGTCGGCCCGGTGCTGGCCTCCCCGGCCGGCCGGCTGCTGTTCTTCGTCGCCCCCGGCACCGCCGAGCGCCTGCCCGAGCTGCTCTACCGGATGGGCTGGGACGACGCCTCGCTCGACCTCGCCTGCCACGGCCTCGGCTCCTACCTGGCCGCCCCGCCCACCCCGCTCGGCCCGCTCGGCCCGATGCGCTGGCTGCGCCGCCCCGCCACCGACAGCGCCCCGCCCGAGGCCCGCCTGCTGCTCGGCACCCTGGCCTACGCCTGCCACCGCACCCGCGCCCGCACGGCGGAGTTCGCCGGCTGACGGCCGCGAGGGCCACGGGGCCACGGGGCCACGGGAGCGGACGAGCGAAGGGGCGGCTCCGGGAAGGGAGTTCCTTCCCGGAGCCGCCCCTTCGGCAGCCGTCCGGACGCGGCACTAACCGAGCAGCGCGTCCACGAACGCCCCCGGCTCGAACGGCGCGAGGTCGTCCGCGCCCTCGCCGAGGCCGATGAGCTTGACCGGCACGCCCAGCTCCCGCTGGACCGAGATGACGATGCCGCCCTTCGCGGTGCCGTCCAGCTTGGTGAGCACGATGCCGGTGATGTCGACCACCTCCGCGAACACCCGGGCCTGGACCAGGCCGTTCTGCCCGGTGGTGGCGTCCAGCACCAGCAGCACCTCGTCCACCGGGCCGTGCTTCTCGACGACCCGCTTGACCTTGCCGAGCTCGTCCATCAGGCCGGTCTTGGTGTGCAGCCGGCCCGCGGTGTCGATCAGGACGGTGTCGACGCCGTCGGCGATGCCCTGCTTGACCGCGTCGAAGGCGACCGACGCCGGGTCGCCGCCCTCGGGGCCGCGCACGGTGTGCGCGCCGACCCGCTCGCCCCAGGTCTGGAGCTGGTCGGCGGCGGCGGCGCGGAAGGTGTCGGCGGCGCCGAGCACGACCTTGCGGCCGTCGGCGACCAGGACCCGGGCGAGCTTGCCGGTGGTGGTGGTCTTGCCGACGCCGTTGACGCCGACCACCAGGACGACGGCCGGGCCCTCCTCGTGCTTGACCGAGCGGACGGTGCGGTCGGCGTCGGTGCCGATCAGCTTGACGAGCTCCTCGCGGAGCAGGGTGCGCAGTTCGTCGGGGGTGCGGGTGCCGAGCACCTTGACCCGGGTCCGCAGGTTGTCGACCAGTTCCTGGGTGGCGGCGACGCCGACGTCGGCGGTGAGGAGGGTGTCCTCGATCTCCTCCCAGGTGTCCTCGTCCAGGCGGTCCCGGGAGAGCAGGGTGAGCAGGCCCTTGCCGAGGGTGGACTGCGAGCGGGAGAGCCGGGAGCGCAGCCGGACCAGGCGCCCGGCGGTGGGCTCGGGCACCTCGATCGCGGGCGCGGCCTCGGCCTCCTCGGCGGTCGGCTCCCCCGCGGTCGGCGCCTCGACGGCGGGCTCTCCGGCGGCCGGTTCCCCGGCCGGGGCTCCCGGGGCCTCCGGAGCCCGGGTGGCGCCGGAGGGGGTGGGCGGCGCGGTGGGCTCGGCGGCCCCTTCCGCGGGCTTGGCCGGAGCGGTCGCGGTCGTCGCCGGGTCCGTCTTCGCGGGCGCGGTGACGGTCGGCGGCTGGCTCGGCCGGTCCAGTTCTCTGCGTCGTTTGCCGGAGACGACGAGTCCGGTGATCGCGCCGATGGCGACCACCGCAATGACAACGGCAAGGATCACGTATTCCATAACCCGTCCAGTATCACGTAGCGCCTATGCCGGGCCCGGTTCCGCGGGTTCCAGCGCTGTCCTGTGCCCCTGCTCGGCCTGCTGCGACCGCTCCGTCGGCTCCGCCTGCCGCGGCGGCCGTGCCTGCCTCCCCGGTTCGGGTACCCGCAGCCGCTGGCTGATCACCTGGGAGATGCCGTCGCCCTTCATGGTGACGCCGTACAGGGCGTCGGCGGACTCCATGGTGAGCTTCTGGTGGGTGATGACGATCAGCTGGGAGCTCTCCCGCAGCTCCTCCATGATCCCGACCAGCCGCCGCAGGTTGGTCTCGTCGAGCGCGGCCTCGACCTCGTCCATGACGTAGAACGGGCTGGGCCGGGCCTTGAAGATCGACACCAGCAGGGCGACGGCGGTGAGCGAGCGCTCGCCGCCGGAGAGCAGCGAGAGCCGCCTGACCTTCTTGCCGGGCGGGCGGGCCTCGACCTCGACGCCGGTGGTGAGCATGTTCTCCGGGTCGGTGAGCAGCAGCCGGCCCTCGCCGCCGGGGAACAGCCGGGCGAAGACGCCCTCGAACTGGGCGGCGGTGTCGCGGTACGCGGCGGTGAACAGCTGCTCGACCCGGGTGTCGACGTCGCGGACGATGTCCATCAGGTCGCGGCGGCTCCTGCGCAGGTCGTCGAGCTGTTCGCCGAGGAAGCGGTGCCTGGCCTCCAGGGCGGCGAACTCCTCCAGCGCGAGCGGGTTGACCTTGCCGAGCTGCTGGTGGGCGCGTTCGGCGGCCCTGAGCCGCCGCTCGACCTCGGCGCGGACGTAGCGGACGGGCGCTCCGGGCTCGGCCGGCTCGCCGGACGCACCGGACGCACCGGACGCACCGGACGCGCCGGGTTCCCGGCCGTCCTCGGGCGGCGGGGCGGGGACGGGCTGGTCGGGGCCGTAGCCGGCCAGCAGGTCGCCGGCCTCGATGCCGAACTCCTCCAGCGCCCGGGCCTCCAGCTGTTCGATCCGCAGCCGCTTCTCGGCGCGCAGCACCTCGTCGCGGTGGCCGGCGTCGACCAGCCGGTCGCGTTCGGCCTTGAGGACGCGGCCGTGCTCGCGGAACTGCCGCAGTTCGGCCTCGCGGGCGGTGCGGTCGGCCTCGACGGCGGCGCGTCCGGCCTCGGCGGCGGCGAGCGTCTCCTCGATCCGGCCGAGCAGTCGGCGGGCGCCGGTGGCGACGGCGGTGGCGGTGGCGGCTTCCCGGCGGGCGCGTTCGCGGCGTTCGGCGGCGCGGGCGCGGGCCTCGCGTTCGGCGCGGGCGGCCCGGTCGAGCTGGTCGGCGCGTCCGGCGAGGGCGCGGACGCGCTCCTCGTGGGTGCGGACGGCGAGCCGGGACTCCGTCTCGGTCTGCCGGGCGGCGGAGGCGGCGGCGGCGAGCCGGTCGCGTTCGGCGGGGTCGGGTTCGTCCTCGCCGGCGTCGGCGAGTTCCTCGGCGGCGGCGAGGCGTTCGGCGAGTTCCTCGACGGCGGCGCGGGCCTCGGCGAGGCCGCTGTCGGCCTTGGCGGCGGCGGTGGCGGCGCGGTCGGCCTCGTCCGCGGCGGCCCGGGCGGCGCCGCCGGAGCGGCCGAGGGCGCCGGCGCGGTCGGCCCGGCGCCGCTCGTCCTGGCGGCGCAGCGCGGTCGTCCGTTCGACCTCGGCGGCGAGTTCGGCGCGCCGTTCGCGGGCGGCGGCGAGTTCCTCGGCCGCTCCGGCGCAGCGGGTGTCGAGCTCCGCGATGCCGCGGGCGGCCTCGGCGACGGCGGCCCGGGTCTCCAGCGGGCTGGGCGCGCCGGGCGAGCCGCCGTGGGCGAGGGCGGCGGAGAGCAGGTCGCCGTCCCGGGTGACGGCGCTCCAGCCGGGGTGGCGGTCGGTCAGCCGCCGGGCGGCGGCGAGGTCCGCGACCACGGCGGTGCGGGCCAGCACCCGCCGGGCGGCGGCGGCCACCGCGTCCGGTCCGCCGACCAGTTCCCCGGCCCGGCGGGCGCCCGCGGGCAGGCGCTCGGTGTCGGCCCCGACCGCCCCGGTCGCCCCGGCGGCCGCGTCGGCCCCGGCGGCTCCCGCGCCCGCGTCGGCGATCAGCAGCGCGGCCCGGCCGCCGTCCTCGGCGCGCAGCCAGGCCAGCGCCTCGGTGGCGGTCCCGGCGTCGGGGACGGCGACGGCCTCGGCGGCGGGGCCGAGCGCGGCGGCCACCGCGAGTTCGAACCCGGGGGCGACGGTGAGGAGTTCGGCGGCGGGGCCGAGTACGCCGGGGCGTCCGAGCAGGGCGGCGCTGCCGTCCTTGCGGCGCAGGCCGAGGGCGAGCGCGTCGTGCCGGGCGGTGAGCGCGGCGCGTTCCCGCTCGGCGGCGGTGAGCGCCTCGCGGGTGGCCGAGACCGCGTGCTCGGCGTCCCGGAGGGACTCCCGGGCCAGCTGGTGGAGTTCCTCGCCGCGCTCCTCCCCCGCGGTGCTCTCCTCGTCCTGCGCGCGGAGCCGCCGGTGCTCCTCCCGGGCGGCGGCGGCGCGCAGCAGTGCCTCGTCGCGGGCGGTGGCGAGCCGTTCGGCCTCGGCCTCGGCGGCGGTGGCCCGGGAGCGGGCGGCGGCGGCCCGGCCCTGGAGCCGGGCGAGTCCTTCGCGCCGGTCGGCGATCGTCCGGGCGGCCTCCTTGAGCCGCGACTCCTCGTCGGCGAGGGCGCGTTCGAGTCCGGTGCGGTCCTCGACGGCCTCGGCCAGCGCGTCCTGGGCCTGTTCCAGGGCGGCTTCCAGGGCGGCCTCCTCCGCGCGGACCCGGGCGGCCTCGCGCTCCAGGTCCTCCGGGTCGCGGCCGCGGCGCTCCTCCGGCTGTCCGGCGGTGGCGGCGGCGCGGACCCGGGCCTCGGCGAGTCCGATGGTGCCGCGGGTGCGTTCGGCGAGCGAGGAGAGCCGGTACCAGGTCTGCCGGGCGGCCTCCAGCGCGGGCCCGAGCTGTTCGACCTGGGCCTCCAGGACGGCTTCGCGCTGGAGGGCGGCGGCGAGCTGCTGCTCGACGGTGGTGCGGCGCAGGCCCAGCGCGAGTTCGTCGGCGACCTCGGCCTCGACCGCGCGGCGCAGGGTGAGCAGGTCGTCGGCGAGCAGCCGCAGCCGGGCGTCGCGCAGTTCGGCCTGGATGCCGGCGGCGCGCCGGGCGATCTTCGCCTGGCGGCCCAGCGGGCCGAGCTGGCGGCGCAGTTCGGCGACCAGGTCCTGGACCCGGCTGAGGTTGGTCTGCATCGCGTCGAGCTTCCGCAGCGCCTTCTCCTTGCGCTTGCGGTGCTTGAGGACGCCGGCCGCCTCCTCGATGAAGGCGCGCCGCCCCATCGGGTCGGCGTGCAGCACGGAGTCGAGCTGCCCCTGGCCGACGATGACGTGCATCTCGCGGCCGATGCCGGAGTCGGAGAGCAGTTCCTGGATGTCGAGCAGCCGGCAGACGGTGCCGTTGAGCGCGTACTCGCTGCCGCCGTTGCGGAACATCGTCCGGGTGATGGTGACTTCGGTGTAGTCGATCGGCAGGGCGCCGTCGGTGTTGTCGATGGTGAGGCTGACCTCGGCGCGGCCGAGCGGGGGGCGTCCGCTGGTGCCGGCGAAGATGACGTCCTCCATCTTGCCGCCGCGCAGCGACTTGGCGCCCTGTTCGCCCATCACCCAGGAGAGCGCGTCGACGACGTTGGACTTGCCGGAGCCGTTGGGGCCGACCACGCAGGTGATGCCGGGCTCGAAGCGCAGGGTGGTCGCCGAGGCGAAGGACTTGAACCCGCGCAGGGTCAGGCTCTTGAGGTGCACCCGACCGTCCTCCTCGCCGTGCCGCCGACCGCGGCCGCGGCCCACCGCTGGCGACTGTATCCGGCCGGGGTGCCGCCGGGCCCTCAGGCGGTGGTTTGGGCACGTCGCGGGTCGGGCACTCTCCCAGCGGGGGAACCGCCGTGAGCACGACGAAGGGACGTCCGCTCGGACGTCCCTTGTAGGCTGCCGCCCCCTGGCGGGGGAAGCTCAGTGCACGACTGCGTCGATCGCGAGGACCACGAACGATCAGGTCAGGGCCGGCTCGCGCTGGTCCAGGTCGATGCTGCTGAGCAGCGAGTGCTCGTCGGCGACGGCGGACAGCGCGTCGTTCTCGGCCTGGAGCTTGACCAGCTCGTTCTCCAGGTCCTGGACGCGCTGCTGCAGCCGTCGCATCTCGGAGAGCATTCGCGGGTCGGGGCCGCCGACGTACCCGAGAAGCGCCTTTGCCATGATGTGTGGTCCTCCACGCTGAGTGACCGAACCGTGTACGGTAGGTCTTGGGGGAAGGGATACGCACGCGCCTGCGCGCCGGACGTGCTGGCTGGGCACTACGAGGGCATCCGCTGGTGAGTGGCACACTCACAGGCGGGGCCCCGCCGGTTAAACGCAAACCTGTGCGCGGGTTTCCAGCGTCTCATCAAAGACCGTACGGGTCAACACGATCACCGCACGCTACCGCGCCCCTGTCACCTGCATGGCGGGAACCTCACACCATCGGCCGGGCTAGTGGATCACTACGTCTGCGGAGTCAACCACGAGTCCGCCTCGAAGGCAACCCCGTGACACCGGCAGTTGCCGGGGGCTCTCCTCCCGCCGGCAACTGCGGTGTGCTCATCGGATCGCGAAGCCCTGGTACCCGTCGCCCACGGCGGTCCAGATCTCGGTGACCCCACTGACCTGACCAGGCGTTCCGGGCCCGCGCAGCGCGGCGAGCAGCCGCTCGCAGTCGGCGCGCGACCCCTCGGCGACCACCTGGACGCGGCCGTCCCCGAGGTTGCTCGTGTAGCCCGTCAGCCCGATCTCCAGGGCCCTGGCCCTGGTCCACCAGCGGAACCCCACCTGCTGGACGCGCCCGCGCACCCAGATGGTGGCCCGGACGGATCGGCGGCTGTCGTGACCTTGCATGTGTCCGACCATAGTCGGGCACTCCGGGGGCGCTCGGAACGGGCTTCACGCCCCTTCCACCGACCCTCCCCACCCCTGCGGCGGCCCTCGCTCCACCGACACAGCACCGTCGGCCGCCCCCGGAACGCGGACGGCCCCGGTCCCGTCCGAGGACGGGGCCGGGGGCCGGGGGCCGTTCGCAGGGCCGCCGCCGACCGGGGTCAGTCGCCGAAGCTCCCGAAGTCGCCGCCGCCGCCGAAGTCCCCGCCGCCGTCGAAGCCGCCGCCCCCGTCGAAACCGCCGCCGTCGCCGTCGCCGAAGTCGTTGCCGAAGTCGGAGGGGTCGAAGTCGGCGCCCGAGTACTCGCCGGCGTCCGCGCCGCCGTTGTCGTCGTACCCGCCGCCGCCGTCGCCGTGGCCGCCCGCGTAGGCGTAGCCCGGCGTGGAGAGCGCCGAGCCGAGCATGGTGCCGACCAGCAGGCCGGGCAGCATGCCGCCGCCGAAGTAGCCGCCCGCCCACGGGCTGTAGGCGGGGCCGGCGTTCCAGTACGGCTGGTGGCCGTGCTCGGTCTCCACGGTGCGCACCGCCGGGTCCTGGCCGAGCGAGATCCGGGCCGCGTCGTCGGCGCAGGCCGGGACGGAGCGCGGGGCGCCGCCCTCCGGGGCCCAGGTCACGTCGGTGGTGGACGGGCCGTGCCGCGGGTCGAAGAAGCACGGGACGCGGCGCTCGGGCAGCGGGCGGCCCTCGCGGCGGGCGGCCAGGGTGGCCAGCGCGAACCGGCCCTGCTCCAGCGCCTCGGTCACCGGGCGGACGTCCTCGGGCCCCTTCGCCTCGTCCATGGTGCGCTTGGCCAGGTCGTAGGAGTCCAGCGCACTGGTGTAGTCGGCGCGCTGGGCGTCGTCCGCGCCGGGCGCGCCGGGGCTGAAGTCGAGCCGGTCGAGCTCCTCGCCGAACGCGGTGATGTCCTCGTCCACCACGGTGCGCAGCTGGGCGAGTTCGGCCCGGGCCCGCTCCTCCTTGCGCTTCCTGGCGCGGCGGAACAGCAGGAAGACGCCGACGCCGAGCAGCACGATCAGCAGGACCGGGATCAGGACCCAGGCGATCGAGGTGCTGTGCTGCGGGCCCTCGCCCTTGGTCTGCTCGGCCGCCCCGTCGACGAACTCGGTCAGGGTGGCGTCGATGTCCTTGGGGTTCGAGCGGAACGCGGCGCCGGCGATCCGGTCGGTCGCGGCCTTGCTCAGCGCCTTGGCGTCGGAGTTGGCCTGGAACTGGTCGCCGCGCCAGATGCCGTAGACGCCGACGATGCCGACCTTGGTGCGGAGGTCGCCGAACAGGTTCTTCGTCGGGTAGGCGTCGCTGGCCGGCAGCACCGCGATGAAGATCGGCTTGTCGGCGTCCTTCAGCTTCTTCGCCAGCCTGTCCGCCTGGTCCTTGGAGAACCGGCTGCTCATCGACGGGTCGACGTAGACCTGGACCTTCTTCATGGAGTCGGCCGCGTCGTTCAGGCCGGACGCCGAGGCGGGCGCGGACAGTCCGAGCACCATCAGCAGACCGAGCAGCGCCGCCAGGACGGCGGCGGGCCCGGTGGCGCGGGAGCGGCGGAGCACAGTTCTCATACTCCAGACCGTACCGGTCCGGCGGTCCGGACCACGCCCTCCCCCGGTACCGTTCCCACCCCGGGACCGCCCCCTACTCCAGGGCGAGAAGGGCGCTCCGAACCCCCGCCGACCGGCCGGAGTTGGGGCCGCGCGGCCCGCGCGGGGCGTCCGAGCGGGCATAGTGGAGACGATCTTCCCGCACCACCCCCGACAGGAGCCCCCTGGTGATCCTCGGCCTCGTCACCGCCGTCGCGGCGTCCGCCTGCTACGGCACCGGGTCGGTGCTGCAGGCCCTCGGCGCCCGCCGCTCGGCCCGGCAGGAGGCGGCGGCGGCCGGCGCCGTCACCGGACACGGCGGGCCGAGCCTGTCCTCGACCGCGAAGGCCGCCGTCACCTGGGAGTTCATCCTCGGCACGGTGCTGGACTTCGTCGGCTTCGGCCTCGGCGCGCTGGCCGCCCGGCTGCTGCCGCTGTTCCTGTCGCAGACCATCATCAGCGCCAACCTGGTGATCACCGCGGTGCTCTCGGTCCGGCTGCTGGGCCTGCGGCTGCGCCGGGCGGAGTGGCTGTCGATCGGCGTCCTGTGCGGCGCGCTGGTGCTGCTCGCGGTGGCCGCCGGGCCGGAGGGCGGGCACGAGGCGGCCCGGGCCTTCCACTGGGCGCTGCTGATCAGCTCCGCGGTGCTGATCGCGGGCGGCTCGCTGGTCGTGCGCCGGCTCGGGTCCGGCGGGGCGATCGTCGCGGGCCTGCTCTCCGGCCTGGGCTTCGGCGCGCTGGGCATCGGCGTGCGCGTCCTGGACGGCGTGCAGCCCTTCGCGTTCGGCGCGCTGCTCGCCGACCCGGCCCTGTACGCCGTCCTGGTGGGCGGCCTGGGCGGGATGTACCTGCACACCGTCGCCCTGCAGGTCGGGTCGGTGAACGGCGCGACCGCCGCCCTGGTGGTCGGCGAGACGGTCGTCCCCGGCGCGGTGGGCGTCCTCTGGCTCGGCGACTCCTCCCGCGCCGGGCTGGGCTGGCTGGCCGTCCTCGGCTTCCTCCTCGCCGTGGTCAGCGCCGTCGGCGTGGCCTGCTTCGGCGAGGAGGGCGGCGCCCTGCAGGCGGCCGCGGAGGAGGAGAAGGCCCCCGCCGGGAGGGCGGACTGACCCGGGGCCGCGACCTGCGGTCAGCGGCGGGGCGGGCGCTGGCAGGTGGGGCAGGAGTAGCTGGAGCGGTTCATCCAGGCGTCCCGGCGCATCGCCGTGCCGCAGCGGCGGCAGGGCCGGCCCTCGCGGCCGTAGGCGTCGAGGTCGCGGGAGAAGTAGCCGCTCTCGCCATTGACGTTGACGTACATCGAGTCGAAGCTCGTCCCGCCGACGGCCAGCGCGGCCGTCATCACGTCCCGGGCGTGGCCGAGCAGTTCCAGGGCGGCGGGGCGGGTCAGCGTGCCGGTGGGGCGGTCGTAGTGCAGGCGGCTGCGCCACAGCGCCTCGTCGGCGTAGATGTTGCCGACGCCGCTGATCAGGGTCTGGTCGAGCAGGGCGCGCTTGACGGTGGTGCGCTTGGCCCGCAGGGCGGCGGCGAAGGCGGCGTCGTCGAAGCGCGGGTCGAGCGGGTCGCGGGCGATGTGGGCGAGCGAGACGGGGGTGGCCTCGGGGTCGTCGGCCTCGGCCTCCTCGACGGCCAGGCCGCCGAAGGTGCGCTGGTCGACGAAGCGCAGCTCGGTGCCGCCGTCGGCGAACCTGAGCCGGGCCCGCAGGTGCACGGACTCGGCCATCTCCGGTTCCTGGATCAGGAGTTGGCCGCTCATGCCGAGGTGCCCGACCATCGAGAGGCCGTCGCCGAGCGGCACCCACAGGTACTTGCCGCGGCGCTGCGGCTCACCGAGGGTGCGGCCGCGCAGCAGGGCGGTGAACTCGTCGGCGCCACCCGCCTGCCGGCGCACGGCGCGCGGGTGCAGCACCTGGACGTCAGCGACGGTGCGCCCGGCGGCCCAGCGGGCCAGTCCCCGGCGGACCACCTCGACCTCGGGCAGCTCGGGCACGTCGGACCGCCGGTCAGACGGTCGCGGCGGCGGCGCCGTCGGGCCGGTCGGCTTCGCGCTCGGCCTTGATCGCGCGCCAGGCGGACTCGGCGGCCTTCTGCTCGGCTTCCTTCTTCGAGCGACCGCTGCCGGAGCCGTAGTCCTGGCCGGCCACCCGGGCGGCGGCGGTGAAGGTCTTCTCGTGGTCCGGGCCGGATTCGGTGACCACGTACTCGGGGACGCCGATGCCGACGGCGGCGGTGAGCTCCTGGAGGCTGGTCTTCCAGTCGAGCCCGGCGCCGAGCTGCGCGGACTCCGCGATCAGCGGGTCGAACAGGCGGTGGACGAACTCGGTCGCCGCCTCCAGTCCCTGGTCCAGGTAGGTGGCGCCGATCACGGCCTCGACGGTGTCCGCGAGGATCGACGACTTGTCGCGGCCGCCGGTGCCCTCCTCGCCCTTGCCGAGCCGGATGAAGGCCCCGAGGTCCAGGCCGCGGCCGACCTCGGCGAGCGCGCGGGAGTTGACCACCGCGGCGCGGAGTTTGGCGAGCGTCCCCTCGGCGACCTCCGGGTGGAGGCGGTAGAGGGTGTCGGTCACCACCAGGCCCAGCACCGAGTCGCCGAGGAACTCCAGGCGCTCGTTGGTGGGCAGCCCGCCATTCTCGTACGCGTACGAGCGGTGGGTCAGGGCGCGCACCAGAAGGGCGCGCTCGAGCGTGTACCCGAGGCGCCCTTCCAGGACGTCGTATTCGGTCGAGGCCGGCCCACCGCCCTTGCCCCCGTTGGTCCCGGGGTTCGGCTTGCGGGAGGAACTGCCAGTGTCCGACATCGATCCGTGCACCCCGCCGATCAGACCGAGAGGACCTGGCGACGGTTGTACGTGCCGCAGCTCGGGCACGCGATGTGCGCGAGCTTCGGCTCGTGGCAGCGGTCGCACGCGACGAGCGCGGGCACGACGGCCTTCCAGTTGGAACGGCGGTGACGCGTGTTGCTGCGCGACATCTTCCGCTTCGGAACAGCCACGGTAAATCTCCTGGTTCTACGGCGAGGCCCTCACGGGCAGCGCTGTGTCTTATTCCTCGTCACCCTCGTCGCCGGGGGCGGCGGAGAGTCCCTGCAGGGCCGCCCACCTGGGGTCGGCGGCGTCGTGGTGGTGCGACGGGTCGTCGCTCAGGCGGGCCCCGCACTCGGAGCACAGACCCAGGCAGTCGTCCTGGCACACCGGCTGCAGCGGCAGTGCGAGCACCACCGCGTCACGCAGCACCGGCTGGAGGTCGAACAGGTCGCCCTCCAGGCGGTAAGTCTCGTCCTCGGACTCCTCGTCGAAGTCGTCCCCCGCGATCGCGCGGTGACGCTCCTCGGACTCCGGGTAGTAGTACAGCTCCTGGAAGTCGACCTCCAGGTCGTCCTCCAGGGGCTCCAGGCAGCGGGAGCACTCGCCGGTGACGTGGGCCTCGGCGGTGCCGGTGACCAGCACGCCCTCGACCACCGACTCCAGGCGGAGCTCCAGCTTGATCTCGCTCTTCTCGGGAACGCCGATCACGTCCGCGACGCCGAGCTCCGCCGGGGCCTCCAGGGTGCGGGAGACCTTGCGCAGCGATCCCGGGCGACGGCCGAGCTCGTGCGTGTCGAACACGAGGGGGTCGCGGTGGTCGAGGCGGTTCAAGGTTTCCTGACTTCCTGGCGGCGGCACGCATCCCTGCGTGGCGCGGATTTTCGGCTCCTACGGCGCGCGGCCCGGATGCGGGCGCACGGCGAACCCGGCGCGAACAGGCCGGAGTGGTCAGACTACCGGAGAGTCCGCGCCGAACCCAACTCGCCCCTCATCGGCCGCCGAGCTCCCGCAGCCTGGTCATGTCGATCATGCTGGTGTCGAAGAAGCTGGTCTCGTCCAGCCCGCCCTGCTGCTGCGGCGACTGCGCGGGCGGCTGCGGCGGCTGCTGGGGGTGCTGCTGGTAGCCGTACGGGTCGGCGGGCAGCGGGTTGCCCCACTGGTCGAAGCCCTGCGGCTGCTGGTACTGCGGCTGCTGCTGGTAGTACGGGTCCACCGGCTGCTGCTGCCCGTAGGGCTGGCCGTACGGGTCGGTCTGCGGGGCCGCCGCCGGGTCGTAGCCGCCGTAGACCTCGGCGTACTGCGGGGCCTGCGGCTGGGCGAGGGGGCCCCCCCAGCCGGGGGCCGGGGGAGGGTCCTCGCCGGGCTGCTGCCAGCCGGCCGCGGCCGGGGTCTGCTCGGGCCAGGACTGCTGCTGCGGGACGTCCGCGTACCAGCTCTGCTGCTCGCCCTCGTCGGAGAAGCCGGCCGCCACCGCCTCGGCGCGGTCCTTGAGCTGCTGGGCCTCGTCGGCGGCGGCCAGGTAGGCGCCCAGCTCGTCGATCGGGGCCTTGCCGAGCAGCTTGTCGCGGCCCTTGCCGACCGCCTCCAGGGTGGCGGAGAGCACCGCCTCCAGGGTGGCCAGCTTCACGTCGACGTACTCGTCGGCCTCCGGGCTGGGGCTGATCCGCGGCCGGAACTCCTCGCCGTCCTCGGCGCCCTCCGCCTCCGGCTCGTACACGCCGGACTCGCCGCGCAGCTTGTGCCGGCCACGGCCGACCGCGCCGAGCGTCTTGGTGAGCACCACCTCGAAGTTGGCCAGCTTGGAGTCGACGTAGTCGTCGGCCTCGGCGAGCTTGGCCTGCACCTCGGCGCGCGCCTCGGCCAGCACCCGGTCCGCCTCGGCCTGCGCCTGCCGGACCACCTCGGTGTCGGAGATCAGCGAGCCGCGCTCGTCGTGCGCGCCCCGGATGATCTGGTCGGCCTGGGCCCGGGCGTCGGCCACCATCTGCTGGTGGTCCGCCACCACCGACTGCGCCTGGGCGAGTTCCGCGGGCATCGCCCCGCGCAGGTCGCGGAGCAGTCCGGTCAACTCGGCACGGTTGACCACGCAGGACGACGACATCGGCATCGCCTTCGCCTTCTCGACCACGGCGATGATCTCGTCGAGTTTCTGCTGCACGTCCACGGGCGTCTTCAGTCTTTCCGTGTGCCGCCGAAGTGCGGCGGAGGCAGTGCTCCGGAAGCCGCTGGCTGCGGCCCCGGGGCCGGGGGTATCAAGACTGTACGGCCACCGGCCCCGCCGCTCACAACGCCGGTTCAGTCCCGGCGTTCGGCGATCCGCTCGACCAGCCGCCGGTGCACCGTCGCGGGCAGCAGGTGCGAGACGTCGCCGCCCAGCGAGGCGACTTCCTTGACCAGGCTGGAGGAGAGGAAGCTGTACGTCGGCGAGGTCGGCACGAACAGCGTCTCGACGCCGGTCAGCCCGTGGTTCATCTGGGCCATCTGCAGCTCGTAGTCGAAGTCGCCGGCCGCCCGCAGGCCCTTGATGATCGCCGGGATGCCGCGCTCGCGGCAGAAGTCCACCAGCAGGCCGCTGTGCGACTCCACCTCGATGTTGCCCAGGTGGGCGGTGGTCTCCGCGATCAGGGCGATCCGCTCGTCGATGGTGAACATGCCCTGCTTGTTGCGGTTGATCAGCACCGCCACGTGCACCACGTCGTACAGCTTCGAGGCCCGCTCGATGATGTCGAGGTGTCCGTTGGTGATGGGGTCGAAGGACCCCGGACAGACGGCGCGGCGCATGCGTGTGCTCCCTTGTGGGGCGTGGTGTTCTGCTACGAGTCTCGATCAGCCCCGGCAGCGGCGCGACCGTACCAGAGCGTGCCCTCGCCGTACTTGCGCGAGCGCAGCCCCTCGAAGCCGTCCGGCCAGCCGAACTCGCCGCCCCGGGTGCTGCGTTCCACGGTGACGAGAACGTGCTCGGACAGCCAGCCCCCCGAGCGGAGTGTGACCAGCGTCTCCCGCAGGACGGCGTCCTCCACCGCGTACGGCGGGTCCAGGAACACCAGGTCGTAGGGCTCGGCCGGCGGCGGCCCGGCGACCACCTTCTCGGCCTTCTCCGCCCGCACCTCGGCGCCGGGCAGCCCCAGCGTCCGGACGTTCTCCCGCACCGTCCGCACGGCGCTCGCGTCCGCCTCCACCAGCAGCGCGTGCGCCGCGCCGCGCGAGAGCGCCTCCAGCCCGACCGCGCCGCTGCCCGCGAACAGGTCCAGCATCCGGGCGCCGGCGATCGGCCCGAACAGCGCCTCGACGGTGGAGAACATCGCCTCCCGCGCCTTGTCGGACGTCGGGCGGGTGTTCCGGCCGGGCGGCACGGCGAGACGGCGGCCTCCGGCACGGCCGGCGATCACGCGAGGCATGGCGTTGGGTCCTTTGCGGGTGGGAGGGGCTGCGCGCCCGACCCTAGCCGACGGATCGGCCCCGGGCCGGGCGCGCGCCCGCTCGCTCCCCCGCTCCGGTCACTCGTCGGCGGCGGCGCCCAGCAGCGTCGGCGACGCGTAGCGCGACCAGGACAGGCAGCCGTCGGGCGGGCAGTACTCGGGGCGGCGCGGGTCGTGCCCGAGCTCGCGCAGCTTGGTGCGGACGGAGTCGGGCGTGCGGCCGTAGCGGGCGGCGATCCGGGCGATGGTCTCGCCCTCGTGGAACCGGCGGACCAGCT
This sequence comes from Kitasatospora sp. NPDC088783, assembly GCF_044750705.1. Taxonomy (NCBI): domain Bacteria; kingdom Bacillati; phylum Actinomycetota; class Actinomycetes; order Kitasatosporales; family Streptomycetaceae; genus Kitasatospora; species Kitasatospora sp. NPDC088783. Next base: position 28,268 of record NZ_JBIVKJ010000023.1, on the reverse strand, counting down.
CCTCCTCGTGCTGCGGCACCCAGGGGGCGCCGTGGCCGGGGTAGAGCTCGCGCAGCACGTCCCGGTCGGGGATGGGCTCGGAGACGTCGGCGACGATGGCCAGCGCGCGCAGGGCGCGGTTGAGCGCGATGCGCAGGGAGGCGACGTCCTCCACCGGGAGGCGGAGCTTGCCGCTGGCGACCGGGTGGGCGGAGTCGCCCTCGCGCCAGCCGGTCAGGGTGAGGGTGACTTCGCGGTCGTCCTCGCTGGCGACCTCGATCCGGAAGACCTTGTCGCCGAGCGGGAGCTCGTTGAGGTGACGGAATGCCATGCAATGACCCCCAATTCTCGCGCCGGGGAAGCGACTTGGAGTGCGCCCCGAACAACTCCATTCTCTCCCGGGGCACTGACATCCGAGGGGTGCGAACAAGCCGTCCGCGAGGGGGCGGGCGGGCCGGTTCAGCCCTTCTCCAGGTACTCCGCGCGGTCCTCGTCGAGCAGGCTCTCCAGCGCGGTGCGCAGCTCGGGGTGGGCGGCGAGCGCGGGGTCGGCGGCGACCAGCCGGGTGGCCTCGGCCCGGGCGGTGGCGATGACGTCCTCGTCCTCCAGCACCGAGAGCACCTTGAGCGAGGACTTCACGCCGGACTGGGCCTGGCCGAGCACGTCGCCCTCGCGGCGCTGTTCGAGGTCGATCCGGGAGAGCGCGAAGCCGTCCAGGGTGCCGGCCACCGCGTCGAGGCGGGCCCGGGCGGCGCTGGCCGCGGGCATGTCGCTGACCAGCAGGCAGAGCCCGGCGGCGGCGCCGCGGCCGACCCGGCCGCGGAGCTGGTGCAGCTGGGAGACGCCGAACCGGTCGGCGTCCATGATCACCATGACGGTGGAGTTCGGCACGTTGACGCCGACCTCGATGACGGTGGTGGCGACCAGCACGTCCACCTCGCCGGCCGCGAAGCGGCGCATCACGTCGTCCTTGGCGTCGGGGGCGAGCCGGCCGTGCAGCACCTCGATCCGCAGCCCGGCCAGCGGGCCCTTCGCCAGCTTCTCGGCGGTCTCCACCACCGCCAGCGGGGGCCGCCGCTCCTCGGCGTCCGCGCCCCCGGCCGGGTCGTCGACCTCCTCGGGCTCGGCCGCCCCGCGCTTCTTCCTCCCCTTCTCCGGCTCCTCCTCGTCGCCGATCCGCGGGCAGACCACGTACGCCTGGTGGCCCTTGCCGACCTCCTCGCGGACCCGCTCCCAGGCCCGGGCGAGGAAGTTGGGCTTCTCCAGCGCGGGCACCACGTGGGTGGAGATCGGCGAGCGGCCGGAGGGCAGCTGGTCCAGGACGGAGGTCTCCAGGTCTCCGAAGACCGTCATCGCGACGGTGCGCGGGATCGGCGTGGCGGTCATCACCAGCAGGTGCGGGGGCTGCTCGCCCTTGGCCCGCAGCGCGTCGCGCTGCTCGACGCCGAAGCGGTGCTGCTCGTCGACCACCACCAGGCCGAGGTCGGCGAACTGCACCCGGTCCTCGATCAGGGCGTGCGTGCCGATCGCGATGCCGGCCTTGCCGGAGGCCATGTCGAGCAGCGCGCCGCGGCGGGCGGCGGCGCCCATCGAGCCGGTCAGCAGGGCGACCCGGGTGCCGATCTCGGAGCCGCCGATCATCCCGGCCTCGGCGAGGTCGCCCATCATCTCGACGATCGAGCGGTGGTGCTGCTGGGCGAGCACCTCGGTCGGGGCGAGCAGCACGGCCTGGCCGCCCGCGTCCACCACGGCGAGCATGGCGCGCAGCGCGACCAGGGTCTTGCCGGAGCCGACCTCGCCCTGGAGCAGCCGGTGCATGGGGTGGTCGGTGGCCAGGTCGGCGAAGATCTCGGCGCAGACCTTGCGCTGGCCGTCGGTGAGGGTGAACGGGAGCCGCCGGTCGAAGGCGTCCAGCACCCGGTCGGGGACGGGGCGGCGCGGGACGGCGGGCAGCGCGGAGTCGGCGGCCCGGCGCTGGGCGAGGGCGACCTGGAGGACGAACGCCTCGTCCCAGCGCAGCCGGTTCTGGGCGCGTTCCTTGTCGGCCTGGCCGTGCGGGCGGTGGATCAGCTCCAGCGCTTCGGGCAGCGGGATCAGGCCGTGCTCGGCGCGCAGCTCGGCGGGCAGCGGTTCGCCGACGTCGGCCAGGTGCTTGGTGAGGGCCAGCTCGACGCAGAGGGCGAGCTTCCAGCTGGGCAGCTGGGCGCTGGCCGGGTAGACCGGGATGAGCCGCCCGGCGAACTGCCGGGCCGCCGAGGAGCCCTCCTCCTCGTCGATCAACTGGTAGTCGGGCGAGGCGAGTTGGCGGCTGCGGTTGAACAGGCCGACCTTGCCCGCGAACAGGCCCTGCCGGCCGGGGCGGAGGTCCTTCTGCCGCCAGCCCTGGTTGAAGAACACCAGCGAGAGCTTCGAGCGGCCGTCGGTGACCACCACCTCCAGCCGGTCGCCCTTGCGGCCGCGGAACGGGATCAGGGTGACCTTCTCGATCCGGGCCAGCACCGTGACGTGCTCGTCCACCTCCAGCTCGTCCAGGCTGGTGAGCTGGCCGCGCTCGACGTACCGGCGCGGGTAGTGGTGCAGCAGGTCGCCGACCGTGCGCAGCTTGAGACTGTCGGCCAGCACCTTCGCGGTGCGGTCGCCGACCAGTTCCTTCAGTGGTTCATCGAGAGCGCCCATCGCCCCCATTTCACACCACGGGACCGACGCTCCGGGCTCACTCCACCCCGATGAGCAGCGGGGCGGCCTCCTGACCGCCCCGGTAGGCGACGGTGTCGACCTCGGGGCGGGTGCGCCGGGCGTGCGCGATCAGCCGGTCGGCGAGGTCGGCGGGGGCCTCCTCGCCGAGCACCAGGGTGACCAGTTCGCCGCCGGGCGCGATCATCCGGTCGAGCACGGCCAGCGCGGTCTCGGTGAGGTCGGTGCCGATCACCACGACGTCGCCGTCGATCAGGCCGAGCACGTCCCCGGCCTGGCAGACGCCCGCCATGGTCCACGACTCGCCCTCGGCGACGGCCAGTTCGGCGTACCGGGTGGCGCCGGCCGCGGAGGTCATCGCCACCACGTCCTCGTCGAACCGCCGCCCGGCGTCGTGCACGGCCAGCGCCGCCAGGCCCTGCACCGGGGAGCGGGTGGGCAGCACGGCGATCCGCACGCCCTCCTCGCGCAGCTGGTCGGCGGCGGCGCCGGCGGCGGCCCGCAGCTCCGGGTCGTTGAGCAGCAGCACCACCTCGCGGGCCGCGCAGCGGTGCACGGCGGTGACCAGTTCGGCGCTGGCGGGCGGGCGGTCCGGGTCGGCCGGCAGCACCACCGAGCCGGCCTGCTCGCACAGCTGCGCCAGCCCGCTGCCGGTCACCACGCTCAGCACCGCCCGCCCGTGCGAGACGGTCTCCTCCCGCTCCCCCGAGCGGGCCGCGGCCTCGGCGAAGTGCGTGATCCTGATCCGGTGGGGCCGCCCGGCCTCGACGCCCGCCTCGACGGCCGCGCCCGCGTCGTCCACGTGGACGTGCACGTTCCACAGGCCGTCCCCGCCGCCGATCACCAGCGAGTCGCCGAGCCGCCCCAGGCGTTCGCGCAGCAGCGGCAGCCGCCCGTCCTCGGCCTCCAGCAGGTAGATCACCTCGAACGCCGGGTGGCCCGGGCCGGGTGCCCGCTCGTGCCGCTCGCAGCCCGCCGCCACCGGCGAGGACCCCGGCGCGGCGCCCGGCTCGGTGTCCCGGCGCATCGCGACCGGCCCCATCGGCTGCTGCCCGGAGACGGCGTCCACCAGCGCGCCGAGCACCGCGACCAGGCCCCGGCCGCCCGCGTCCACCACGCCCGCCTCGGCCAGCGCGGACAGCTGGTCGGGGGTGAGCAGCAGCGCCTGTCGGGCCGCCCGGTACGCCTCCCGGGCCTGCCCGGTCAGCCCGTCCGCGGTGCCCGCGGCCCGCGCGGCGGCGGCGGCGACCGTCAGCAGGGTGCCCTCCACCGGTTCGGCGACCGCCTGGTACGCCGAGCGGGCCCCGTGGTCGAGCGCGGCGGCCAGCGGGCCGCCGGCCGAGAGCACCTCGGCCAGGCCGCGCAGCCACTGCGCCAGGATCACGCCCGAGTTGCCGCGCGCCCCGATCAGCGCGCCCCGCGCGGCGGCGGCGGCCGCGGCGGACAGCTCCGGCTCCTCGGCGGCGGCGAACACCTCGTCCAGCGCCTCGGCGGCGGACTCCACCGTCAGGTAGAGGTTCGTCCCGGTGTCCCCGTCCGGAACCGGGTACACGTTCAGCGCGTCGATCTCCTCGCGGGCCTGCCCGAGGGCGGCCAGCGCGAGTCGGCACCAGGTGCGGACGGCCGGGGCGTCGAGGGTGTCCAGCACCAGGTCTCCTCCGGATGAACGCCACGGGAACACGACAGGACGCGGTGGCGAGGGACGATGCTGGCAGGTTATCGGCCCCCGCGGCACCGCCCCCAGCAGGCTCGTGCCCAGCTCGGGGGAACGATCACCTCCGCGATCGTGGTAGTTTCGTTGAGCGGGAGTCACCGTTGTATGCTCTCCCGGTTGCCTGGAGCATCCCGGGCTAGTTCAAGTACCTGATCTGAAGTCTTGGAGTGACTCCTGTGGCTGCCAACTGTGACGTCTGCGGCAAGGGCCCGGGCTTCGGCAACAGCATCTCCCACTCGCACCGCCGCACCCCCCGTCGTTGGAACCCCAACATCCAGACGGTGCGCGCTGTGATCGGGCGGACGCCGAAGCGGCTCAACGTCTGCACCTCGTGCATCAAGGCCGGTAAGGTCTCGCGCTGACGCGCAGACCGGTACGCCGGTCACCTTTTCCCGAAGCCGACCACACCCCTCCGGGGGCCGTGGTCGGCTTCTGGTTTCCCCGGCCCCTCCGGCCGGGACGGGCGCCCGCCCCGGCCGCCGCCGCTCACCCCCGCTGCTGCCAGAAGTGGTCCACCGGCCCGATGCCGGCGCCCAGGGCGAAGCCGTGCGCGATGGCGCCGGTGACGTAGGTCTTGGCGCGGGCGACGGCGAGCGGGACGGGGTCGCCCTTGGCGAGCTGGGCGGCGACGGCGCTGGCGAGGGTGCAGCCGGTGCCGTGGGTGTGGCGGTTGTCGTGGCGGGGGGCGCGGTACCAGTGGGTCTCGCCGCCGGGGCCGAGCAGCAGGTCCGCGGCCTCGCCGGCCAGGTGGCCGCCCTTGACCAGCGCCCAGTCGGGGCCGAGGTCGCGCAGCGCCTTCGCGGCGTCCAGCATGTCCGCCTCGCCGGTGACGGTGCGCCCGGTGAGCTGGGTCACCTCGTGCAGGTTGGGGGTGGCGAGGGTGGCGACCGGCAGCAGCCGCTCGCGGAGGGTGGCGACGGCCTCGGCGGCGAGCAGCGCGTCGCCGTGCTTGGAGACGCCGACCGGGTCGACCACGACGGGGGCGGGGGCGTCGGCGAGCAGGTCGGCGACGGTCTCGACCAGTTCGACCGAGGCGAGCATGCCGGTCTTGACGGCCTGGACGCCGATGTCGTCGACGACGCTGCGGTACTGGGCCCGGACGGCTTCGGCGGGCAGTTCCCAGTAGCCCTGGACGCCGAGCGAGTTCTGCGCGGTGACGGCGGTGATGACGCTCATGCCGTGCACGCCGAGGGCGAGCATGGCCTTGAGGTCGGCCTGGATGCCCGCACCGCCGCCGCTGTCGGAGCCGGCGACGGTGAGGACTCGGGGCGGGGCGGCGGCGAAGGTGCTCATGCGCCCCAACCTACCGACCCGCCGGGGGCGGTCAGAGCACGGCCTCGGACTCGGTCCAGCGGTCCTCGGGGACGGTCTTGAGCTGGACGACCGCGTCGGCGATCGGGGTGAGGTGGATCTCGGTGCCGCGCAGCGCGGTGAAGTGCCCGAAGGCGCCCTTGTGGACGGCTTCGACGGCGTGCCAGCCGAAGCGGGTGGCGAGCACCCGGTCCAGCGCGGTGGGGGTGCCGCCGCGCTGGGTGTGTCCGAGGATGACCGGGCGGGCCTCCTTGCCGAGCAGGTTCTCCAGCTCGACGGCGAGCCTGGTGCCGATGCCGCCGAAGGTCTGGTGGCCGAACTGGTCGACCTGCCCGTGCTCGAAGCGCAGCGTGCCGGGCAGCGGCTGGGCGCCCTCGGCGACGGCGATGATGGCGAACTTCTTGCCGCGCCGGAAGCGCTCCTCGATCATCCGGGCGACGGCCTCGATGTCGAAGGGCTTCTCGGGGATGAGGATGCCGTGGGCGCCGCCGGCCATGCCCGCGGTGAGGGTGATCCAGCCGGTGTGGCGGCCCATGAGTTCGACGACCATGACCCGCTGGTGCGACTCGGCGGTGGTCTTGAGCCGGTCGATGGCCTCGGTGGCGACGTGCACGGCGGTGTCGAAGCCGAAGGTGACGTCGGTGGCGTCGATGTCGTTGTCGATGGTCTTGGGGACGGCGACCACCGGCAGCCCGGCGTCGCTGAACAGCTTGGCGGCGGTCAGGGTGCCCTCGCCGCCGATCGCGATCAGCGCGTCGATGCCGAGGTCGGCGGCGAGCGCGCGGGAGTTCTCGACGGCCCAGCGGATCTTCTCGCGCTGCACCCGGGCGGACCCGAGGATGGTGCCGCCCAGGGTGAGCAGGCCGGTGACGTCCTCGTGCGAGATCGGCCGGGCCCGGCCCTCGATCAGGCCGAGGAAGCCGTCCTCGATGCCGAGGATCTCGTCGCCGTGCACGTCGGTGCCGCGGTGCACGATCGAGCGGATGACCGCGTTCAGGCCGGGGCAGTCGCCGCCGCTGGTGAGAACGCCGATTCGCATGGTGGCTGTGCTCCTGCTCCGGGGGGCGCGCCCCCGCGTCCGTAGGTGGACCGGACCGTCGACGCTGCCGGTCCGCCCGACAGGCGCAACACTACGCGCTCGGGGCCGTACCACCGGGTAGCCACCAGGGGCGGGCCGCCGGCCGGCCGCGGCCCGCCCGCCGCCCGCTCGGTCCGCCCGCCGCCCGCCCGCTGCTACGGCTCGGCTGCTACTGCTCGGCGAAGTGGTCCCAGCCCGCGGTGCGGTCCCAGGGCGCGCCGTCGACGGTGACGGTGCCGCCGCGGCCGGGCCGGGCGGTCCGGACGACCTCCCCGATGACCCGCCAACGGGCGGGCAGCGGCGTGGACTTGGGGAAGGTGGCGACGATCGCGTGGTCCTCGCCGCCGGACAGCACCCACACCAGCGGGTCGACGCCGACGGCCTGCCCGATGTCGGCCATCTGCGCGGGGACGTCGAAGTCGGCGGCGCGCAGGTCGATGTCGACCTCGCTGGCCCGGGCGACGTGGCCGAGGTCGGCGACCAGGCCGTCGGAGACGTCGACCATCGCGGTGGCGCCGAGGTCGCTGGCGGCGGGGCCCGCGTGGTACGGCGGTTCGGGGCGGCGGTGCGCCTCGACGAAGGCGCGCGGGGAGCGGAAGCCGCGCTGCAGCACGGTCAGCCCGGCGGCGGACCAGCCGAGCCAGCCGGTGACCGCGACCACGTCGCCGACCTGGGCGCCGGAGCGCACCACCGGGCGCCGGCCCTGGAGGTCGCCGAGCGCCGTGATGGCCAGGGTGATGGTGTCGCCGCGCACCACGTCGCCGCCGACCACGGTGGCGCCGGCCACCTGGCACTCGTCGCGCAGGCCGTCCATCAGTTCGGTGGCCCAGGTGGTGGGCAGGTCGGCGGGGGCGACCAGGCCGAGCAGCAGCGCGGTCGGGACGGCGCCCATCGCGGCGATGTCGGCGAGGTTCTGCGCGGCGCACTTGCGGCCGACGTCGTACGCGGTGGACCAGTCGCGGCGGAAGTGGCGGCCCTCGATCAGCACGTCGGTGGTGGCCACCACCCGCCCGTCGGGCGCCTTGACCACGGCCGCGTCGTCGCCGGGCCCGAGCTCCACCGCCGGGGTCATCGGCAGCCGCGCGATCAGCTCCCGGATGAGCCCGAACTCGCCGAGTTCGCCCACGGTCCCCTGCATCAGCCCGTCCTCCCGCGTTCCCCGTTGTCCGATTGTCTGCGAACCCCCGTGTGCCGGGCGGTCCCGCCACCGCACGGAGCCGTGCCCGGCGGTCGCCCCGCGCCCGCAGCGTACGCCTTCCGGGCCCTCCGGGGTCTCCCCCGTCCGCGCCGTCGCGCGGTAGCGTGGTGATGATCGGACTGCCGGTCAGCAGGTACCCACCCAGCCGCCTGGAGGTCCCCCGTGGTGCAGGCGTACATCCTGATCCAGACCGAGGTGGGCAAGGCCACCTCGGTGGCCGAGTCGATCGCCGGGATCGGCGGAGTGATCACCGCCGAGGACGTGACCGGCCCGTACGACGTGATCGTCCGGGCCGAGGCGGAGTCGATCGACGAGCTGGGCCGCCTGGTGGTGGCCAACGTGCAGCGGGTGGAGGGCATCACCCGGACGTTGACCTGTCCGGTGGTGCGGCTGTAAGCCCGCTTACCATCGTGCGGTGGCCTCCCGTGATCTGCTGAACCGCCTGCCCGCCCCGGTGCGCTGGCTGGCGCCGCCCGCCGCGCTGCTCGGCTGCACGGCCTGGCTGGCGGTGTCGTGGAGCGGCGACCCGGACGTCGCGCCGCCCGGGCAGGACGCCGGGACCGCCCGGTACTGCGCGGCGCTGGACGCGGCGCTGCCCGCCGAGGTGCTCGGCCACCGGCGCGAGGACCCGTCCCCGGCCTCGCCGTACACCGCGGCCTGGGCCTCGTCCCCGCGCACCGTGCTGACCTGCGGCGCCGACCGGCCGGACCTGCTGAACGACACCGAGCGCAAGGGCCCGTGCGTCGACGAGGTCGGCTGGGGGCTGACCGAGGACGGCGCGGGCGGCTACCGCTTCGCCACCGGGCTGCGCGAGGCGTACGTGGTGGTAGAGGTCCCGGCGGGCGCGTACGGCAACTACGCGGACCCGCTGGGCTCGTTCTCCTCCGCCATCCGGGCGACCGTCCCGCGCATCGACGGGAAGGCCGACTCGGACTGCCTGGACGACGCCTCCTGAGCCGTCCCGGCCCGAGGGCCTGTCTTCAAACCCCCGCCTGCCCCGCAACGCCTGGCACCCACTCCCGCCGCACCGGGCAAAGAGCCGAGTACATCCAGTACGAGGCCCTTCGCCCGGCACGCCGAGAGCACGCACCAGACGCCGCAGGGCTACGACGGGGGTTTGAAGACAGGCCCTAGCGCAGGCCGGTGGAGCGGCGCAGCGCGGCGGACAGCAGGCGGTCGATCAGCTCGGCGTAGGGCACCCCGGTGGCCTCCCACATCTTGGGGTAGGCCGAGATGGGGGTGAAGCCGGGCATCGTGTTGACCTCGTTGACCATCCAGCGGCCGTCGGCCAGCAGGAAGAAGTCGACCCGGGCCAGGCCCTCGCAGCCCAGGCCCTCGAACACCTCGACGGCCTGCCGGCGGATCTCGGCCCGCTCGGCGTCGGTGAGGTCCGCCGGGATGCGCACCTCGGAGGAGTCGATGTACTTGGCCTCGAAGTCGTAGAACTCGAAGTCGCCGTCGACCAGCACCTCGGCGGGCACCGAGGCGCGCGGGCCGTCCTCGAACTCCAGCACGCCGCACTCGATCTCGCGGCCCTCGACGCCCTTCTCCACGATCACCTTCGGGTCGTGGCGGCGGGCCTCCTCGATCGCGGCGTCCAGGCCGGCCAGGTCCTTGACCTTGGTGATGCCGATCGAGGACCCGGCCCGGCAGGGCTTGACGAACAGCGGCAGGCCGAGCCCGGCGATCCGCTCGCGGGCCGCGGCCCGGCCGGCCTCGGACTCCCACTCGCGCGGCTTGACCACGGTGTACTCGCCCGCGTACAGGCCGAGCGACTCGATGATCCGCTTGGTGAACTCCTTGTCCATGCCGACCGCGGAGGCCAGCACGCCGGATCCCACGTACGGGACGCCGGAGAGCTCCAGCAGGCCCTGCAGGGTGCCGTCCTCGCCCCACGGGCCGTGCAGCAGCGGGAGCACCACGTCGACCTCGCCGAGGACCTTCGGCGCGGTGCCGGGCTCGCTCCACACCACCTCCCGGCTGCCGGGGGCGGTGGGCAGCGCCACCTGGCCCTCGGTGGACTCGGCGACCTGGTCGACGTCCGGCATCCGGCCGTCGGTGATGGCCATCCGGGCCGGTTCGTCGCCGACCAGGGCCCAGCGGCCCTCGTGGGTGATGCCGATCGGCAGCACCTCGTACTTGCCGCGGTCGATCGAGCGCAGCACGCTGGCGGCGGTGACCACGGACACGCCGTGTTCGGAGCTGCGGCCGCCGAAGACGATCGCGACACGCGGCTTGGCCGCCTGGTTCGGGGTGGTCTGTTCGATGCTCATATCGGCGTTGAGACTACCGTCCGATTCCGGTCACCGGCGCTCAGGCTTGGCCGAACGGGCCATCAGTCCCTCCAGCACCTCCTGGGTCGGCCGGCCCTTGTGGACCACGTCCACCACGGCCTCGACGATCGGCATGTCGACCCCGTTGCGCCGGGCCAGGTCGAGCACCGACTCGCAGGACTTCACGCCCTCGGCGGTCTGGCTGGTGGCCGCGACGGTCTCGGCCAGCGTCATGCCGCGGCCCAGGTTGGTGCCGAAGGTGTTGTTCCGGGACAGCGGCGAGGAGCAGGTCGCCACCAGGTCGCCCATCCCGGCCAGGCCCGCGAAGGTGTGCGGATCGGCACCGAGCACCAGGCCCAACCGGGTGGTCTCGGCCAGGCCGCGGGTGATCAGGGTGGCCTTGGTGTTGTCGCCCAGGCCCATGCCGTTGGCCATGCCGACCGCCAGGCCGATCACGTTCTTCACCGCGCCGCCCAGCTCGCAGCCCACCACGTCGGTGTTGGTGTACGGGCGGAAGTACGGGGTGTGGCAGGCCTTCTGGAAGCGCTTGGCGACCTCCTCGTCGGCGCAGGCCACCACCGTCGCGGCGGGCTGCCGGTTGGCGATCTCGCCGGCCAGGTTCGGGCCGGAGACCACCACGACCCGCTCCGGGCCGACCCCGGCGACCTCGGCGATCACCTCGCTCATCCGCTTCACGGTGCCCAGCTCGACGCCCTTCATCAGGCTGACCAGCGCGGTCTGCGGCTCGATCAGCGGCGCCCAGAGCGCGAGGTTGTCGCGCAGCGTCTGGGACGGCACCGAGAGCACCGCGAAGTCCGCGCCGGCCAGCGCCGCGGCGGCGTCCGTGGTGGCCCGGACGCCCGCGGGCAGGGTCAGCTCCGGCAGGTAGTCCCGGTTGACGTGGTCCCGGTCGATCGCGTCGACCAGCTCCTGGCGGCGGCCCCACAGGGTCACCTCGCAGCCGGCGTCGGCCAGGATCATCGCGAAGACGGTGCCCCAGGAGCCCGTCCCCATCACCGCGCAGCGGGTCACCGGCCGCCCTCCTCGGCGGCGCGCTCGCGCTTGGCCTGGGCGGCCGCGGCCCGGTCCTTGGCGGCCCGGCGCATGTCGTAGCGCTCCTTCGGGGCCTGCTCGCCGCGGACGTCCTCCAGCACGGCGGTGATCGCGGCCATGATGTCGTCGGTGGCCTCCCGGAGCACCTGGGCGGTCAGCTCCTGCCCCTGGTACCTGCTCAGGTCGACCGCCGGGCCCGCCGCGACCACCACCCGGTGCCGCGGGAACAGCCGGTACTTGCCCCTGCCCTTGCCGTACGGCGGGATGATCTCGTGCGCGCCCCAGTGCGCCACCGGGATCACCGGCGCGCCCGTCATCAGCGCGACCCGGGCCGCGCCGCTCTTGCCGGTCATCGGCCACAGCTCCGGGTCCCGGGTGAGGGTGCCCTCCGGGTAGAACTGGACGCACTGGCCGGCGTTGACCGCGTCGATCGCGGCCCGGAACGCCTCGGCGGCGTCGGTGGACTCCCGGAACACCGGGATCTGGCCGGTCTTGCGCAGCATGAAGCCGATGAACGGCACCGAGAACAGCGAGGACTTGGCGAGGATCCGCGGCGGCCGGCCCGAGTTGTACTGCCAGTGCGCGTAGAACACCGGGTCGATCACCGAATTGTGGTTCACCGCGGCGATGAACCCGGACTCCCGGGGCAGGTGCTCCCAGCCCCGCCAGTCCGCCTTCGCCAGGGCGTTGGTCACCGGCTTCACGAGCACCGCCGCGAAGCGGTACCAGATCCCGTAGTCCGCGTTCCCGAACCTGGCGTTAGAGCGGCGGGCCACCCCAGCTCCTCCTCGTTCGTGCGGCGCCCCGTACTTGCGCCGCGCTCTCTCCTCGCCGGGGCCGGCCAGCGGCTCCGAGGCGCCGACCAGTCTCACCCGCGGGTCGAGTCCGTGTCGAGCAGCCACCGCCGCCACCAGCCGACCGGGCCCCGCCCGCCGCCCCGGGACCGCCCGGAACCGCTGGCCAGGGCTCCCCGGCCGACGCCACAATGGCGCCGATGACAGAGGACACCGTACGCCCCGCCGCCGGACCGGCCGCCCCGGGGCAGCCGCACGCCGACCGGGCCGCGCTGCGGCTCGGCTGGTCCGTGGTCGTCCCGGTCAAGGCGCTCGCCGGGGCGAAGAGCCGGCTGGCCGCGCTCGGCCCGCTGCGGCCCCGGCTCGCCCTCGCCTTCGCCCGCGACACCGTCGCCGCCGCGCTCGCCTGCCCCGCGGTCGGCCGCGTCCTGGTGGTCACCCGGGACCCGCGCGCCGCCGGGGCGCTGCGCGCGCTGGGGGCGGACGTGCTGGACGACGAACCGGAGCCGGGCGGCCTCAACCCCGCGCTCGCGCACGGCACCGCGACCGCCCGGCGGCGCTTCCCGCGCTCCCCCGTCGCCACCCTCTCCGCGGACCTGCCGGCGCTGCGGCCCGCCGAACTCGCCCGGGTCCTCGCCGCGGTGCCCGGCCACGGCCGGGCCTTTCTCGCCGACACCCCCGGCACCGGCACCGTCCTGCTCGCCGGGGCCGACGGCGCACCGCTGCGCCCGGCGTTCGGGCCCGGCTCCCGGGACGCCCACCTGGCCGGCGGCGCCACCGAGCTCCTGCTCCCCGACGCCCCCTCCGTCCGCCGCGACGTCGACACCCCCGCGGACCTGGCCGACGCCCGCCGGCTCGGCCTCGGCCCGGCCACCGCGGCCCTGCTGCGAAGCCCTATGCTGGCTCCCATGCAGGCCACCGCGTTCACCTTCGACCCCGCGACCCGCGCCGGGTCGGTCCTGCTCGACGACGGCACGCCCGTCCCCTTCGACGCCCCCGCCTTCGACGCCGGCGGCCTCCGGCTGCTGCGCCCCGGCCAGCGCGTCCGCATCCGCACCACCGGCGAGGGCACCGGACGGCGCGTGGTCTTCCTCACCCTCCAGACCTTCCCGGACCCCGAGGACGGCTGACCGGCCGTCACCCGCCCGCCGCGGGCCGGGCGGTCAGGCGCTGCGCCGGCGCGGCGCGCCCGGGGCGGGCCGGACGGCCGGGCCGTCCAGCCGCAGCGCGGCGACCTCCGGCGAGTCGAGCAACTTGAGCGGGGCGGGCGCCAGTTGGAGCGGCCCGCGGGCCGCCGGGACGACGCTGATCAGCCTGGTCCGGCCGAGGAGCGCGAAGCTGAGCTGCAACCGGCCGTCCCGCCGCAGGAACGCCTCGGTGCGCTCGACCGCGCCCGGACCGAAGAAGTAGCGGTACGCCTCGAACTGCGTCCAGCCGAGCGGGAGGGCGTGCAGGGTCTGCCAGAGCGAGGAGAGCGCGGGCGCCAGCGAGAAGAAGGAGGTCGGTTCGGTGATCTCCTCGATGCCGACGGTGTAGCCGGGCGGCGCGTTCTTCACGGCGGCTCCTGGGGCGGGTCGAATGGCGGGTCGAGTTCGGCCCAGACGGTGTGGACGCCGGCCCGGTAGCGGTGCCCGTAGCGGTCCGCACCGGCGAGGACGTCGAGGACCGTGAGGTGGTCCCGCGGGTCCGGGTCGCCCTGGAGCTCGGCTTCCACCCGGTAACCGCCGTTGGGCAGCTGGATGATCCTGGCTTCGGCCCCGGTGGCCGCGGCGAGCCCGGATGCAAGGTCGAACACCCTCGTGCTTCGCACGCCACGCCTCTCCCCGAGGTCAGCTGATCACTCATAGTGAATCTAAGGCATTAGATTCCACCTGATGCATTAGGTTGTCAAGCTGAATCACCCGTCCTGCCGCACGTCGGCGGGAATCGCCCTCCGCCGGGAGACGCCAGATGCCCTCACAGGACCCGCCGTACCTCCGCATCGCGGACCACCTGCGCCGCCGGGTGACGGCCGGGGAGTGGGCGGTCGGCGAGCGGCTGCCGTCCCGGGCCCGGCTGGCCGAGAGCTATGGCGTCGGGCCGAACGTGCTCCAGCGGGCCCAGGAGGTGCTCATCGGGGAGGGGCTGCTGGAGGGCCGGACCGGGTCCGGCACCTACGTCCGGGAGCCGGTGGAGCGGCTGGCGATGATGCGGTCGCGGACGGCGGGGGCGTTCCCGGCCTCGCTGGTGCCGGACGGCGGCTGGGAGTCCGAGTCGGCGGCCCGCACGCCCGCCCCGGACGGGGTGGCGCGGCGGCTGCGGATCGAGCCGGGCACGCTGACGGTGCACACCAGGTACGAGTTCCTGCTGGACGGCCGGACCGCCCAACTGGCCGACTCCTGGGAGCCGATGGACCTCACCGGGGACACCCCGGTGCTGCTGCCCGAGTACGGTCCGCTGCACGGCCGCGGCGTGGTGGCCCGGATGGCGTCGCTCGGGGTGCGGGTGGCGCGCACGGTGGAGCGGCTGCGCCCGGCCCGGGCGACCGCGGAGCAGGCGGGCCTGCTGGGGATCACCGCCGGCGACCTGGTGACGCTGGTCGAGCGGACGTACCTGGACGACTCCGGGCGGCCGGTGGAGACCGCGGATCTGGTCATTCCGGATTCCCGCTGGGCGATCTGCTACGAGTTGCCGGTGGAAGTGCCGGAGTAATTCCCGGCCGCGCGCTTTTCCCCGTTCGGCGGGGCGGCCTGACACCGCGTCGCGCCGACGGCCGCTCGGCCCGGCCCGCCCGGCGGGCGCATGCGGAGAGCGACGCATGCGGCGGACGCGATGCGGCGCGGCGGACGCGGAAAAGGCCGCGCCGGTCCGGGCCCGGGGAGGGAACCGGGCCGGGGCCGTCGCGGCCGGTGCCCCGGCGCCGAACGGGCCGGTGCCGGGTGCGGGGCGACTACTTGGCGGTGGACTTGCGCGCGGTGGTCTTCCGCGTGGTGGTCTTCTTCGCCGGAGCGGTCTTCTTGGCGGTGGCGGTGGCCTTCTTGGCCGCCGCCGCGGTGGTGGTCTTCTTGGCGGCGGTGGTGGCCTTCTTGGTCGCCGCGGCGCTGGTCTTCTTGGCCACGGCGGTCTTGGCGGTGGTGGCCTTCTTGACCGCGGTCTTCGCCGGGGCCGCCTTCTTGGCCGTCGCCGTGGTGGCCGTCTTCTTGGCGGCGGTCTTCTTGGTCGCGGCGGTGCCGGCCGCGGCGGCGCGCTTGGTGGCGGCGCGCTTGGCGGCCGGGCTGGCGGCCACGCCGGACTTGCCCGGGGTGAGCGAGCCCTTGGGGGCCTTCTTGACCGACGGGCCGTCCTTCGGCAGCTTCTTGCTGCCGGAGACGAGGTCCTTGAAGCCCTGGCCGGGGCGGAACCGCGGCACCGCGGTCTTCTTGACCTTGACCCGCTCGCCGGTCTGCGGGTTGCGGGCGAAGCGCGCCGAGCGCTCCACCTTCTCGAAGGTGCCGAAACCGGTGACCGAGACGCGGTCACCCGCCACGACGGCACGCACCATGGTGTCGAGCACTGCGTCGACGGCCTCTGCGGCAGCCTTGCGACCGCCCAGCTGCTCGGCCACCGCTTCGACAAGCTGAGCCTTGTTCACGTCTTCCCCTTCGGAAACGGGCGCCGGATGATTCCATCCGTTCTTTTCGCACGTTAGGTATGTATCTGCTGACTTTCAATTACCAAACGCGTGAATCACCCTAGTGTCGCAATGGATTTGCGCATGGAGGTGCTCACCGGGGAGGCATCCGCCCCTCGTCGAGGTCCTGCACAAAGCGACTCAACCGCCGTGCCGCCCCCGGGAGATCGCGCTTCGCGGTCTCGGTGACGATCAGCAGTTGTCGGGTGAGAGCGGTCTTTGCGTCCGTCGACACGTTCAGCGCGTGAACGCGGGCGTGGGCTTGCTTCAACCGCTCGGCCACCAGTGCGTAGAGCAGGGTGACTTCCGAGTCGGCAGCACCGTCCTGACCGTCCCCGGACGCCGGTTCGCCGTCCTGGTACGGGGGTTCGGGACTGTGGTGCATGCAACGATTGTGCCATCTGTGCGGAGTTGCGCTACACCAGGGTCTATTCCCGGCTGACGAACTCCCCTGCGAACAACGAAGACCCGCCCCGGAGGGGGGCGGGTCTTGTTGTCGGAGCGTCAGAAAGCGGTGACTCAGGCGACCGGCTGGGTGCGCGGCTTGAAGGAGGGCCGCTCGGCCTCGAACGCGGCGATGTCGGGCTCGTTCTGCAGGGTGATGCTGATGTCGTCCAGGCCGTTCAGCAGCCGCCAGCGCACGTTGTCGTCCAGCTCGAACGGGGCGGTGACGCCCTCGGCCCGGACCTCGCGGGCCTCCAGGTCGACGGTGATCTCGGCGGTCGGGTCGGCCTCGGTCAGCGCCCAGAGCCGCTCCACCGTCTCCTGCGGCAGGACCACCGTGAGCAGGCCGTTCTTCAGCGAGTTGCCGCGGAAGATGTCGGCGAAGCGGGAGGAGATGACGGCCTGGAAGCCGTAGTTCTGCAGCGCCCAGACGGCGTGCTCGCGGGACGAGCCGGTGCCGAACTCGGGGCCGGTGACCAGGACGGTGGCGCCCTGGCGCTCGGGCAGGTTCAGGACGAAGGACTCGTCCTTGCGCCAGGCCTCGAACAGGCCGTCCTCGAAGCCCGAGCGGGTGACCTTCTTCAGCCAGTGCGCCGGGATGATCTGGTCGGTGTCCACGTTGGAGCGGCGCAGCGGGACGGCCCGGCCGGTGTGGGTGGTGAACTTCTCCATGGCTCAGACCTCCACGGCCACGTTGTCGGACAGGTCCGCGGGTGCGGCCAGACGGCCCACCAGCGCGGTGGCCGCGGCCACCTGGGGGGAGACCAGGTGGGTGCGCCCGCCCTTGCCCTGGCGGCCCTCGAAGTTGCGGTTCGAGGTGGAGGCGCAGCGCTCGCCCGGGGCCAGCTGGTCCGGGTTCATGCCCAGGCACATCGAGCAGCCGGCGTGCCGCCACTCGGCGCCCGCGGCGGTGAAGACCTTGTCCAGGCCCTCCTCGACGGCCTGCAGGGCGACCCGGACGGAGCCCGGGACGACCAGCATCCGGACGCCCTCGGCGATCCGGCGGCCCTCCACGATGGCGGCGGCGGCCCGCAGGTCCTCGATCCGGCCGTTGGTGCAGGAGCCGACGAAGACCGCGTCGACCTTGACCTCGCGCAGCGGGGTGCCGGCCTCCAGGCCCATGTACTTCAGGGCGTTCTCGGCGGCGATCCGCTCCTGCGGGTCCGCGAAGTCGGCCGGGTTCGGCACGTCGGCGCCCAGCGGCGCGCCCTGGCCCGGGTTGGTGCCCCAGGTGACGAACGGGGTCAGCTCGGTGGCGTCGATGAACACCTCGGCGTCGAAGACCGCGTCCTCGTCGGTGGCCAGGGTCTCCCAGTAGGCGACCGCGGCGTCCCAGTCCTCGCCCTGCGGGGCGTGCGGGCGGCCCTGCAGGTAGTCGAAGGTGGTGCGGTCCGGGGCGATCATGCCGGCCCGGGCGCCCGCCTCGATGGACATGTTGCAGACCGTCATCCGGGCCTCCATGGAGAGGCTGCGGATCGCCGAGCCGCGGTACTCCAGGACGTAGCCCTGGCCGCCGCCGGTGCCGATCTTGGTGATCACGGCCAGGATCAGGTCCTTGGCGGTGACGCCCTCGGGCAGCTCGCCCTCGACGGTGATCGCCATGGTCTTGAACGGGGCCAGCGGCAGGGTCTGGGTCGCCAGCACGTGCTCGACCTGGCTGGTGCCGATGCCGAAGGCCAGCGCGCCGAAGGCGCCGTGGGTGGAGGTGTGCGAGTCGCCGCAGACCACGGTCATGCCGGGCTGGGTCAGGCCCAGCTGCGGGCCGACCACGTGCACCACGCCCTGCTCGACGTCGCCCAGCGAGTGGATGCGCACGCCGAACTCCGCGGCGTTCCGGCGCAGCGTCTCCAGCTGGACCCGGGAGACCGGGTCGGCGATCGGCTTGTCGATGTCGAGGGTCGGGGTGTTGTGGTCCTCGGTGGCGATCGTCAGATCGGTCCGGCGCACCGGGCGGCCGGCCAGCCGGAGGCCGTCGAACGCCTGCGGGCTGGTCACCTCGTGCAGCAGGTGCAGGTCGATGTAGAGCAGGTCGGGCTCGCCCTCGGCGCGCCGGACGACGTGGTCGTCCCAGACCTTCTCTGCGAGTGTCCGTCCCATCGGATTCCCTCCAGCCGGCCGCTCTGCCGGCCTTCTCGTGATCGTCGAGGTCTTGTCCCGTGCCGCCCTGTGAGGCTCGCTTGGAGTCGCGACCTGCACGCCGGACCGTCCAGAATGCGGACACCGTGGTGGGGTGCCGCCCTGGGTGTCTCCCGGGCTGCTGACTCCAAGAGTGGCGCTTTTCCCGGAAGATTGAACTTGCGTCTCGCTGATTGAGACTGCAGTATCGAGACATGGACAACACTAGCGGCGTCGGCGTTCTCGACAAGGCCGCTCTGGTGCTCAGCGCACTGGAGTCGGGCCCCGCCACGTTGGCGGGGCTGGTCGCCGCCACCGGTCTGGCACGGCCCACGGCCCACCGGCTCGCCGTCGCACTCGAACACCACCGCCTGGTCACCCGTGACATGCAGGGCCGCTTCATCCTCGGCCCCCGGCTCGCCGAGCTGTCCGCCGCCGCCGGCGAGGACCGGCTGCTGGCCGCCGCCGGCCCGGTGCTGACGCACCTGCGGGACGTGACCGGCGAGAGCGCCCAGCTCTACCGCCGCCAGGGCGAGATGCGGATCTGCGTGGCCGCCGCCGAGCGGCTGTCCGGTCTGCGCGACACCGTGCCGGTGGGCTCGACGCTGCCGATGAAGGCCGGGTCCGCCGCGCAGGTCCTGCTCGCCTGGGAGGAGCCGGAGCGCCTGCACCGCGGCCTCCAGGGCGCCCGCTTCACCGCCACCGCGCTCAGCGGCGTGCGCCGCCGCGGCTGGGCCCAGTCCATCGGCGAGCGCGAGCCCGGCGTCGCCTCGGTCTCCGCCCCCGTCCGCGGCCCGTCCAACCGGGTGGTCGCGGCGGTCTCCGTCTCCGGCCCGATCGAGCGGCTCACCCGCCACCCCGGCCGGATGCACGCCCAGGCCATCATCGAGGCCGCGAACCGCCTCACCGAGGCGCTCCGCCGCACCTGATCCGACTCGGCCCCGCCCCGCCCTCCCGTCCCCCGGCCGGGAGGGCGGTCGCGCGTCCGGGCCGGGCGGGTGCAGGGACGGGGACGCCTGCGGAGACGGCGGGGCGGACGGGGACGGAACCGCGGAGGGGGCGGAAACGCAGAAAAGCCCCGGTTTCCCGGAGCTTGCGCTGTGGAGCTTTTCTTGGCTGGGGTACCAGGACTCGAACCTAGACTAAATGAACCAGAATCACTCGTGCTGCCAATTACACCATACCCCATAAGTACCCCCGACCGGATTCGAACCGGCGCTACCGCCTTGAGAGGGCGGCGTGCTAGGCCACTACACAACGGGGGCCCGAATGAGCGAGTACCCCCGACCGGATTCGAACCGGCGCTACCGCCTTGAGAGGGCGGCGTGCTAGGCCACTACACAACGGGGGCGGGACTCATTCGTTCTGCAATTGTCAAAATTGCGTACCCCCGACCGGATTCGAACCGGCGCTACCGCCTTGAGAGGGCGGCGTGCTAGGCCACTACACAACGGGGGCTTACCTGCAGTGATACTGCGCTGGGGTACCAGGACTCGAACCTAGACTAACTGAACCAGAATCAGTCGTGCTGCCAATTACACCATACCCCACCAGAGTTCAACCCCTCTGCGGGGTCTTCCTCGGTGTCTTGCGCCTCCCTGCCCGGGCGGCGCAGAAAGAACATTACCCGACGCCCCGCCCCGCTCCAAAATCGATAACCGCAGGCAGCGCGCCGGACACCTGCGGGCCAGGTCAGCGACATGGCCCGCAGGTGCCCCGCGGGTGTCCGGCGGGCGGCCCGGGAAGGGCCGGGTGCGGCCCGGGAGGCAGGCTCAGGAGGCCGGCAGGAGCTCCAGGGCGGTGAGCAGTCGGCGCAGCGTCTCCTCGCGGCCGAGCAGTTCCATCGACTCGAACAGCGGCGGGGAGACCCGGCGCCCGGTCACCGCCACCCGCAGCGGGGTGAAGGCGAACTTCGGCTTGATGCCGAGGCCGTCGACCAGGGCGGCGCGCAGCGCGGCCTGGATCGGCTCGGGGGTGAAGTCGGGCAGCGCGGTGAGCGCCTCGACCGCGGCCGCCAGCACCGGGCGGGCGTCGGCGGTGAGGACCTTGGCGGCGTCCTCGGGGTCGACGGCGAAGTCCGCGGGGGCGACGAACAGGAAGCCGGCCATGGTGACGATCTCGGAGAGGACCACCATCCGCTCCTGGGTGAGCGGGGCGACCTTCGCCAGCAGGTCGAGCTGCTCGGCGGTGGGCTCGGCCGGGAGCAGGCCGGGGGCCTGGAGGTAGGGCACCAGGCGCTTGACGAACTCCTCGGGGGCGAGGCGGCGGACGTGCTCGGCGTTGATGTGCTCGGCCTTCTTGAGGTCGAAGCGGGCCGGGTTGCCGTTGACGTCGGCGAGGTCGAAGGCGGCGACCATCTCGTCGATGTCGAAGATGTCGCGGTCCTCGGCGAGCGACCAGCCCAGCAGGGCCAGGTAGTTGAGCAGGCCCTCGGGGAGGAAGCCGCGCTCGCGGTAGAGGTTGAGCGAGGCCTGCGGGTCGCGCTTGGAGAGCTTCTTGTTGCCCTCGCCCATCACGTACGGCAGGTGGCCGAAGCGCGGGGTGGTGCCGTTGCCGACGCCGATGTCGGCCAGGGCGGCGTACAGGGCGATCTGACGGGGCGTCGAGGAGAGCAGGTCCTCGCCGCGCAGGACGTGGGTGATCTCCATCAGGGCGTCGTCGACCGGGTTGACCAGGGTGTACAGCGGGGCGCCGTTGGCCCGGACGATGCCGTAGTCGGGGACGTCCTTCGGGTCGAAGGAGATCGGGCCGCGGACCAGGTCGTCGAAGGCGAGGGTGGTGTCGGGCATCCGGAAGCGCAGGATCGGCTGCCGGCCCTCCTGCTCGTAGACGGCGACCTCGTCGGCGGTCAGGTCGCGGCAGTGGCCGTCGTAGCCGGAGGGCTTGCCGGCGGCGCGGGCGGCCTCGCGGCGGGCGTCGAGCTCCTCGGTGGTGCAGTAGCAGGGGTAGGCGTGGCCGGCCGCGCGCAGGCGCTCGGCGACGTCGGCGTAGACGTCCATCCGCTGCGACTGGCGGTAGGGGGCGTGCGGGCCGCCGACCTCGGGGCCCTCGTTCCAGTCGAAGCCGAGCCAGCGCATCGCGTCGAGCAGCTGCCGGTACGACTCCTCGGAGTCGCGGGCCGCGTCGGTGTCCTCGATCCGGAACACCAGGGTGCCGCCGTTGTGCCGGGCGTAGGCCCAGTTGAACAGGGCGGTGCGGACCAGGCCGACGTGCGGGTTGCCGGTCGGGGAGGGGCAGAAGCGGACCCGGACGCCGGGGTTCTTCCCCGGCGCGGAGCCGCTGATGTCTGCACTAGTCACGCTCGCTGCTTCCTTCATCGCTTGACGACCTTGTTGGAGAGGGTGCCGATGCCTTCGACGGAGACGGCGACCTCGTCGCCGATGTTCAGGGGGCCGACGCCGGCGGGGGTGCCGGTGAGGATGACGTCGCCCGGGAGCAGGGTCATCGCCTCGGAGACGTGCACGATCAGCTCGGCGACCGAGCGGACCATCTGGGAGGTCCGGCCGGCCTGGCGGAGCTCGCCGTTGACGGTGCAGGTGACGGCCAGGTCGGCGGGGTCGAGGTCGGTCTCGATCCACGGGCCGAGCGGGCAGGAGGTGTCGAAGCCCTTGGCGCGGGCCCACTGGCCCTCGCGCTGCTGCACGTCGCGGGCGGTGACGTCGTTGGCGCAGGTGTAGCCGAAGACCACCTCGGGGACGCGCTCGATCGGCACCTCGCGGCACATCCGGCCGATCACCACGGCGAGTTCGGCCTCGTACTGCACGTCCGAGGAGAACGGCGGGTAGGCGACGGACTCGGTGGGGCCGATGACGGCGGTGGAGGGCTTGAAGAAGGTCAGCGGGACGGCCGGGACCTCGTTGCCCAGCTCGGCGGCGTGCGCGGCGTAGTTGCGGCCGACCGCGACGACCTTGCTGGGGAGCATCGGGGCGAGCAGCCGGACGTCCCGCAGGCGGTGGGTCTCACCGGTCGGCTGCGGGGTGCCGAAGGGGTGGCCGGCCAGGGTGTGCACCACCAGCGAGTCGGGTTGTGCGGCGTCCCCCTCGATGATGCCGAAGGAGACCGAGCCCGCCGCGGGGCTCCCTTCACGGACGGAGAACCTGGCGATACGCACAGCCCTGCAACCTCTCGGTTCGTCGGCCGCCCGGACGCTCCCGGACGGTGGCCGGGCCCGCAGTACCGGGCCCGGCTCGTGCCACCAGGTTATCGGCGCGGCGACCGCGCCCGCCGCAGGCGGGGGCCGGGGCGGCGGTCAGCGGACGGTGCGGCGCGGGTTGGCCGTGCTGGCCGGGAGGGTGGCGGCGTAGGCGCGCGGGGTGCGGGGGGCCGCGAAGCCGGGCAGCTCGGAGAAGTCCGCGACGGAGGCCAGGGTGGTGCGGCGCGGGTTGGCCGTGGAGCCGGTGCTCGGGGTGGTGCCGGTGGCCTGCTCGGTCGTGTCGGACATGTGCGTCAGCACCCTTGTTTCGCTCGAACGGACTTTTGCGCTTTTGCGCGGGCCCGCCGCTGGGCAGGCTCAGATCAACCCTGCCAGGTTAGGGAGCCCATTCCACAGCGGCCGTGACCAAAGCTACACATTCGACTGTGATTTTGCTCACAATTGTCGGACCAAAGGGGGCGGAGGTGACGATTCCGGACCAATGCCGGAATGCACCATTAGGGATATCCCGGACATTCCACGCACAAATCGATCTTGACGTTCATTGACCCGCTCGCGTCAAGTGTCCGAAAAGGACCGTATTCCCCGGCCGATGCACCACGGAACGTGAGACGCCGCGCGCGGAGGGTGGCCCAGGACACCGTGTCGTAACGGCCCTTGTTGGACTTCCCCCGCTGTGCTGGAATGCCACGGAAAAACTCGACACCGCCCTATCTCCGCACCGGCGGGGAAGGGCGCCCGGTCCAGAGGTTGCGACGCCAGTGCAGGGACGTTTCAAGAGGGGCAGCGGCGCCGCGGGTGACCCGGAGTCGCGGGAGCCCATGGCCGGCCCCCACCAGGCCGCACCGGCGACGACGGGGCAGGGCGAGCGGCCCTTCGGCGCCCCCGCCGAACCCGCCGCCGACACCGGTGCGCCGGGCGCGAACAGCGCGCCGCACGACCAGGGCGGCGACACGCCTGCCGACAGCAAGAGCCGCCGCGCCAGACTCCGCGGCACGCTGAACCGCCGCCGGGCCACCGGCCTGAGCCGCTTCGCCATGCGCAACTGGCGGATCCGCACCCGCCTGATCGCGCTGCTCTTCCTGCCCGTGATCGTGGCGCTGGTCTTCGGCGGCCTGCGCGTGCAGAGCTCGATGGAGAACTCCCGCGAGCTCTCCCAGATGAGCGACCTGGCCGAGCTGGCCCGGACCGCGACCGACCTCGCCGACGCCCTGCAGACCGAGCGCGACATCGCGGCCGGCCCGGTGGCGCACGGCGGCGACGCGGACACCGACAAGGACATCCAGCAGGCGTACGCCGACAGCACCGCGCTCTCGAAGAAGTTCAACGCGGCCGCCGACAAGTTCGACAACCTCGACCTGGCCGGCTCCAAGACCCTGCTGCTGCAGGTCCGCAAGGACCTCAACTCGCTCCCCCGGGCCCGCAAGGGCGCGTTCAAGGACGCCAACAACATCCAGGCCACGATCACCAACTACAACGTGATCATCAACGACCTGATCGGCGCCGCCCAGGACATCGCGATCACCTCGAACTCCGCCGAGCTGGTCAAGTCCACCCGCACCCTGTACCAGTTCTCGCTGGCCAAGGAGGCCAGCTCGATGCAGCGCGCGCTGATCTCCGCCGCGCTGGCCCAGGACCCGCCGAACTTCTCCGCCTCCGACGAGACCTTCGGCGTCCGCCTGCGGGCCGCCGAGGACAACGCGATGGAGAACTTCACCGCGCTGTACGGCGAGGGCCCGGCCCGCTCGCTGCGCTCCTCGATGAGCTACAACAAGGTGGTCGCCGAGGCCGACCGGTTCGCCCAGGCCGTCCTCAACCCCAACGGCATCAAGCAGACCGACGGCGTCAGCTACCAGCAGTGGTACGAGGAGTCCACGGCCAAGATCAACGCCGAGCGGACCATCGAGAAGAAGCTGCTGGAGGACCTGAACGGCAAGGCCCAGCAGCTCCAGTCCGACGCCGACACCCAGTCGGTCATCAACGCCTCGCTGGTCGGCCTGGTGCTCATCGTCGCCATCGCCGGCGCCGCCCTGGTGGCCCGCTCGATGGTGCGCTCGCTGACCCGTCTGCAGACCTCCGCCGAGGACGTCGCCGAGCGCCGCCTGCCGGAGCTGGTCAAGACCCTCTCCGAGAGCGACCCGCACGACGTCGACGTCACCGTCGAGCCGGTCGGCGTCGACTCCGCCGACGAGATCGGCCACGTGGCGCACGCCTTCGACATGGTGCACCGCGAGGCGGTCCGACTGGCCGCCGAGCAGGCGCTGCTGCGCGGCAACATCAACGCGATGTTCACCAACCTCTCGCGCCGCAGCCAGGGCCTGATCCAGCGCCAGCTGTCGCTGATCTCCGAGCTGGAGAGCCGCGAGGCCGACCCGGACCAGCTGGCCTCGCTGTTCAAGCTCGACCACCTCGCGACCCGCATGCGCCGCAACGGCGAGAACCTCCTCGTCCTCGCGGGCGAGGACCCGGGCCGCCGCTGGACCCGCCCCGTCCCGCTGGTCGACGTGCTGCGCGCCGCGGCCTCCGAGGTGGAGCAGTACGAGCGCGTCGAGCTGGCCTCGGTGCCCACCGCCGAGGTGGCCGGCCGGGTCGTCAACGACCTCGTCCACCTGCTCGCCGAGCTGCTGGAGAACGCCACCTCGTTCTCCTCCCCGCAGACCCGGGTCCGGGTCACCGGCCACGCGCTGCCGGACGGCCGGGTGCTGATCGAGATCCACGACACCGGCATCGGCCTGTCCCCCGACGACCTCGCCGACATCAACGAGCGCCTCGCCAACCCGCCGGTCGTGGACGTCTCCGTCTCCCGCCGGATGGGCCTGTTCGTGGTCGGCCGGCTGTCGCTGCGGCACGGCATCCGGATCCAGCTCCGCCCGTCCGACTCCGGCGGCACCACCGCGCTGGTCATGCTCCCGGTCGACGTCACCAACTCCGCCGAACGGCGCGGCAACCGGCCCGGTGCGGGCGCCGGGGCCGGGCAGGCCGGCGGCAAGCAGCAGCGCGGCCTGGCGCCGACGCCGCGCCAGCAGGGCCGCCCGGCGGGCGACCTGCCCGGCGGGCGCACCCCGCTCGGCCAGTCCGGTCCGCAGGACCCCGCGGGCCGTCCCCAGCTGGGCCAGGGCCCGGCCGGCGGCAGCCCCGACCTGTTCTCCCCCGCCGGTGCGCCCGGCGGCCCGGGTGCGCCGCGGCGCGCGCCGGGCGGGCCCGGCGCGTCCGGCGGCCAGCCGGGCGACGGCGGGTTCGGCCCGGGCGGCGCGTTCGGCACCGGTACGGCCCAGGGCGGCCGCACCGGCGGACTGCCGACCCGTTCGGTCGGCCAGTCGCTGCGCGAGAACCCGGGACCGGGCGGGCCCGGCCCGTCGGCCCCGGCCGGTCCGGGCGCGGGTGCGCCCGCCGGTGGCGGCCTGCCGCCGCGCCGGGTGCCGGGCGCCTCGGGTGCCCCGGGCGTCCAGGGCGGTCCGGGCTTCCCGGGCGGCCCCGGCGGCGGTCTGCCGCCGCGGCGTCCGCAGCCGGGCCGACCGGGTCAGCCGGGCCAGCCCGGTCAGCCGCCGGTGGGCGGTCCGCAGGGCCAGCGCCGTCCGCAGGGCCCGCAGGGCGGCCCGCAGCAGGGCCAGCAGCGTCCGGGCGGCGAGCCGGCCCAGCACCACGGGCGGGCCGAGCAGCCGCAGCGCCGTCCGCTGCCGCCGCAGCAGCCGGCCGCGCCGCTGGAGGCCGCTCCGACCGAGCAGTCCGGCGGGTTCGCCCGGCCGCGGTTCGAGGCGTCCGACATCGACCCGCGCGATCCGCTGGGCCTCGGCCTGGTGGAGCCGGTGCTGCCGGACCCGGTGGGCCAGGGCGTCCCGCCGCGGCCGCCGCAGTCCCAGCAGCAGCCGCAGCAGCCGCAGTTCGCGGAGCGTCCGCAGCCGATGGCGCTGCCGACCGCCGGCGACCGGCCGTCCGGGCCGGGGGCGCAGGCCGCTCCGGCACCGGGCCGCGAGCAGCTCCGACCGCGTCCGTCGTACCAGCCGCAGCGCCCCGGCACCTCCGCGCCGGGCTTCGTCGAGCAGGGGCCGCAGGCCGAGCGGCAGCGTCCGCAGGGCGAGCCGGTCGAGCGGCAGCGTCCGCAGGCGCCGGGCCCGCAGTCCCAGGGCCTGCCGCAGCGTCCGGCCGCGCCGCAGCGCCCGACCGGTCCGCAGGGCCAGCCGGGCCAGCCGTTCCAGGGCGGCCAGCCGTTCCAGGGTGGTCAGCCGGGGCAGGGCCGACCGCAGCAGCCGCAACCGCAGCAGCAGCGCCCGGCGGCGCCGTTCGGCGCTGCTCCGGCGGGCGGCCCCGCGCTGGAGCCGCAGGGCGACCCGGACGCGCCGTGGCGCTCGTCGGCGAACGACGAGCGCTGGCGCCGGGCCGAGCAGATGCGCGAGCCGCAGACCGACGGCCTGACCACCTCGGGGCTGCCGCGCCGCACCCCGCAGGCCAACCTGGTCTCCGGCAGCGCCGAGGCCAGCCCGCTGACCGGTCCCCAGGTCTCGCGCAGCCCCGAGGAGGTGCGCGGCCGGCTGACCAACCTGCGCCGCGGCATCCAGCAGGGCCGCCAGGCCGGGACGCAGCAGCCGGGCTTCGGCGGTCCCGCGTCGCAGCAGCGGCCGGGCTTCGACTTCGGCGGGACGTCCGAGGGCTACCGGGGAGCCCGTGGCGGGCGGTCCGACGTCGATGGCAACAACGGCTTCGGCCCCGAGCACCAGGAGCGTTGAGTTGATCCAGATGAGCCAGGCCGCACAGAACCTGAACTGGCTGATCACCAATTTCGTGGACAACACCCCCGGGGTGTCCCACACCGTGGTGGTCTCCGCCGACGGTCTGCTGCTGTGCATGTCCGAGGGCTTCCCCCGGGACCGCGCCGACCAGCTGGCCGCCGTCGCCTCCGGACTGACCTCGCTGACCTCCGGCGCCAGCCGCATCTTCGAGGGCGGCGAGGTCAACCAGACCGTCGTGGAGATGGAGCGCGGGTTCCTGTTCCTGATGGCGATCAGCGACGGTTCCTCGCTCGCGGTGCTCGCCTCGCCGGACTCCGACATCGGTCTCGTCGGCTACGAGATGGCCCTGCTGGTCGACCGGGCCGGCGCGGTGCTCACGCCGGCCCTGCGGGCGGAGCTCCAGGGCAGCCTGCTGCACTGACCGGTCCCACCCGATCCACGACTCCTTCGCACCACCCTCACCGCGCCGGACCCGACCCGACCCCGGGTCCGGCGCTCCCACCCCAGGTCCTCGCCGCACGGTGGCTGACAGCCCGTCAGTCAACGGCCCCCGCGGGCTCCGGCCGCGACGACTGCAGCACAAGGAGGACGCATGACCCCGCCCCCGACACCCGCCGGCGCGTACGGCAACGGGTACGGAAACGGCTACGGCGGCCAGCAGGCCGGCGGGTACGGCGGCCAGCAGTCGGACGGCTACGAGCAGCAGCCGCTGGTCCGCCCGTACGCCATGACCGGTGGACGCACCCGCCCCCGCTACCAGCTGGCCATCGAGGCGCTGATCTCGACCACCGCCACCACCGCTCCGGGCGGGCTGCTCCCCGAGCACGCCCGCATCGTGTCGCTGTGCCGCGAGGTCAAGTCGGTCGCCGAGATCTCCGCGCTGGCAGGTGTCCCGCTCGGGGTCGCCCGCATCCTCGTCGCAGACCTGGCGGAAGCCGGTCTGGTCGCCATCCACCAGCCCGCCGCCGCGGGCGAGTCGGGCGGTACGCCTGACGTCACGCTGCTCGAAAGGGTCCTCAGTGGACTTCGCAAGCTCTAACGCGGCCGCCGCCCCCAGCCGCGCCACCACCTCCGCCAAGATCGTCG
>NZ_JBIVKJ010000022.1:0-99855 GCF_044750705.1 Kitasatospora sp. NPDC088783 | reverse complement strand
CCCCCCCCCCCCCCCCCCCCCCCCCCCCCCCCCCCCCCCCCCCCCCCCCCGCCCCGCCCCCCCCCCCCCCCCCCCCCCCCCCCCCCCCCCCGCCGCACACCCCTACCGACTCCGGTCGAGCCGACTGCTACTCGATGACGCCGGGGTTGGCCTCGCCACCGCGCCAGGTGTCCTCGTCCTCGACCAGGTAGTCGGGACGGTGCCCCTGGTTCTTCTTCTTGCTGCCGCCGCTGCCCGAGCCGCCGTGCATCCCGGCCGCGCCCGCCTGCCCGGCACGCCCCTTCCCGATGCCCGACCCGCCCTCGGTGAACGCCCGTCCACCGGCACCGGCCGCCTTCGCACCGCCGATCGTGCCACCGGCCTTGCGCACCAGGCCGCCGGCAGCGCTCTTGCCACCGGCCGCACCGCCCCGCGCACCACCGGCGCCACCGCCGTGCATGCCGCCCATCCCGCCGGCGCCCGCGACACCGCGGGCCCCCGCGGCACCCGAACCCGAGCCACCGGCCCCGGAACCGGCAGCCCCACCAGCGGCGCCCCGGCCGGCCCCACCCGCAGTACCCGAGCCACCGGCCCGACCACCACCGGCGCCACCGGCCCCGGACAACCCGCCAGTCGACACCCGGCCACCACCGCCGAGCCCGCCACCGGGCAGGTACCCACCGCCCAACCCACCGGGCACGTACCCGCCACCACCGGTCCCACCACCAGCGGACCCACCACCGGGCAACGTCCCCACCCCACCGGGCAGCCCACCGACCGACCCCGGAGGCGTCAACCCCACGGACGGCGGGTCGACCCCCAGGATCCCCGTGGACGGCGGCACCGGAGTCGGCGTGAACGTCGGCGGAGTGAACGGCGGCAGATCCCCACCGGGCGGCACCGACCCCACCGGCGGCACCACCGGCACCACCGGATGCCCGGGCTGCGTCGGCTGCGGCACCGAGGGCAGGCCCGGCGAGACGTTCGACGGAGTCGTCTGCTGCGGCGGCACCCCACCCGGGTACTTCGGGTTGGGCATGCTCGGCGGCGTGTGGCCGGGAGGCACGACCGTGGCGGGCGGGTCCGGCGGGAACTTCTGCCCCGGCTCCGAAATGCTGGGCTGACCACCGT
This sequence comes from Kitasatospora sp. NPDC088783, assembly GCF_044750705.1. Lineage (NCBI taxonomy): Bacteria > Bacillati > Actinomycetota > Actinomycetes > Kitasatosporales > Streptomycetaceae > Kitasatospora > Kitasatospora sp. NPDC088783. The sequence goes on along the minus strand of NZ_JBIVKJ010000022.1, from coordinate 98,745 downwards.
CCATGTATGCCGCGGCCTGGGTGTACTGCGGGCCCAGGTGCTCCATCACGCCGATCGCGTACTGGTGCGCGACCTCGGTGGCGGACAGGTCGTGCGCGTTCTTGTTGACCGCGTCGATCCGGTTCATGCCCGACGCGAGGTCGCGCTTGAACCCCTCGTCCGAGCTGGCGAAGCCGTCGCTCAAGGTCTTGCCGACCCGGTCCATGAAGCTCGGGACCTTGATCTGGTCCATGGTCGACTTGGTCTGCTCGAGCGCGCTCGCCGCGTAGGTCATCGCGACGGACGTGTTCTGCGCGTGCGCGGCGGTGTTGGCCATGCCTTCCTGGATCTGCGAGCCCTTCGTCGCGAAGCCCTGCGCAGCTGCACCGGTCCAGTTCGCGGTGGCATGTTCGATCGCCGCCCTCAGGTCCGCGGCGGCCTGGGTCAGCTCCTCGTGCACGTTCTGCCAGTGCTGCCCGACTTCCTTGATCCGCTCGGGACTCGAGCCGGAAACCATGTTCTTGAGCGGGATCAGGGCGTAGCTGTCGAATGGAGTCGTCTCGGCCATCTCTGACTCACCCTGCCTGAATCTGGTTCATGGTTGACTGGCCGTCGTCCTCACGCCCCACATAACGGTCGTGGACGAGCTGGGTCTTGTCGCCGTACTCGGTGATGAGCGCGTCGATGGACGAGATCGTCTGGGTCAGGAACGCCTGCATGTTCCCATGCGCGCTGTACAGCGCCTGGGCCTCGGCAAAGTTGCCGCCGAAGGCATCCTGAGTGATGTCGGTCTTGTACTTGGTGTTGGTCCCGCAGGTGCTGATGTTCTGCTGGAGGGTCCGCAGTCGCTTGACGACTGCCTCCAGCTCTGCAGGGTTGACGCTGTATCCGTCGGACACGAGGCCCTCTCCCCCTGGAGTGTCGAAACTTCCCCGTGGTAGCAATCCAGCTGATGAGTTGTCTGTCCAGCCAGAGCATTCGATCGTATCGCGCTTGGACAGCTTACTGATACACCGTCAACGCGATTGGTTTCCGTCCTGGTACGGGTTACCTCCGTAGGGCGGCTGCTGCTGCGGATAGCCGTACGGCGGCGGTGGCTGCTGACCCGGCTGACCGTACGGCTGCTGACCCGGCTGGCCATACGGCTGCTGGGCCGGAGGCCACCCCGGTGCGGCACCGTACGGGGCACCGGCCTGGGCCTGGAGCCCCTGCGCACGGCGCCGCTTCCGGCCGCTCGCCACCGCAACCGCGATGACCACGATGAGCAGCACGACCAGAGCACCGCAGATGCCCAGGACCAGCGGCAGGGACGATCCCGACGACGACTGGTGGATACCCGATACGGCCTCCGGGGACTTGATTCCACCGGTGCCCGTACCGCCGTTGTCCGAACCCGCCGACACCTCGGGGCCAGCGGACGGGGCAGCAGCACCTGCGGCCAGCGGCCCCTGTGCGGACCCGGCAGGAATGTTCTTGGTCAGTGCCGCGTACGGCTGGACGACTCCGTATCCGTAGTGTGCGTCCGGCAGTTGAGAGGCACCGGCGGGAGTCGCAGCCGTCTTCACCAGCCGGTTGGCCACCTGGCCCGGAGTGAGGTCGGGGTACTTGGCGAAGACCAGGGCTGCCGCGGCGGAGACATAGGCGGTGGAGTCCGAAGTACCGTCGGCCTTGCAGTACTGGCCCTGACAGGAACCTAGTCCCTCGACGCCTGCCATCACCATGTCGGCGCCCGGCGCCGTGAGCATGACCTCAGGACCGTAGTTCGACTTCGCCCAGACCTTCTGGTTCTTGTCCACCGCGCCGACCGCCAACACCCCGGGCACGTTCGCCGGGGTGCGGACCGGGCCGGCATCGTTACCGGAGCCGGCCACGATCAGCACCTTGTGCTGAAGGGCGTAGGCCACCGCTTCGGCGAAGCCGTCCTCCACGCCCCTGGGCGTGACCTGGGAGATGTTGATGACCTTGGCGCCGTGGTCGACCGCCCACTTGATGCCTTGCGGCATGGCATCACTGGTGGTGGTCGTCGTCCCCCGATAGATCGGCAGGATCTTGGCCCCGGGCGCGAGACCGAGTATGCCCTCACCGTTGCCGTGACCGTGGCCGGCGATCAGGCTCGCCATACCCGTTCCGTGTTCCTCGGTCGGCTTGGCCTCCCAGCCATGACCGCTCGGGTCGTACCCCGGCAGCACCGACCCCACCAAGTCAGGGTGGTTCGCGTCGACGCCGCTGTCGATCACCGCGACGATCACGCCGTCGCCCTTGCTGACCGACCACACCTTGTCCAGGTCGAAGTACGCGTTCGCCCACTGCGCGTCCCGCACCTGGTCCGCCGACGCCGCCGGTGCGCCGGCGAACAGCATGCCCGCTGTCAAAGCGGTCGCGCCGAGCGCGCCCGTCAGTCTGGCCAGCCCCATCAAACACCCCGTCAGTAGACAGCCCGTTCGCTCTCGCAGCGCCCCCGGAACACAGGACGGTTCGATCGTATCGTCCGTCACCCGCCCTGGCACCGGCCTCTCGTGGCAGGGCCACTACATTTCACCGCCCCGCGGCGACTGCGGACGGTCGGGCGGCGTTTCCGACCGCGCGCCACCGCGGCACCGGCGATACGGGGTGGGGCCGGACGAGGGCCGCTGGACGCCCACCGCCGGGGAACCGGTCTCGTTCGTGCACCGCCGGTGGGGGAAAGGGCTGGTGGGGGTGGTCGGGGGCTGTGCTATGAATGGCGCGTCGTTCGTCCTTGGGGGAACTCTTGACGCATCCGCCGCAGTCCGGCGCGCCCGTGCCGGGGCAGCAGTCGTACCCGGGGTTCCCGCCCCCGCCGTACCAGGGCCGGGGCCAGGACTGGCAGCCCGCGTACCCGCCGCCGCAGCCGCCGGGGCGGGGGTCGCGGGCGCTGGGGGTGCTGGGGATCGCGCTGGTGGTGCTGGTGGTGGTGGCCGCGGTGGGCGGGACGGCGTACCTGCAGGTGGGGCGGAAGGGGGCGACGACGCCCGCGTACGTGGTGGAGCAGGAGAACTGGCGGCGGGTCGCGGACGGGTTGACGCGGGCGCTGGCGGCGGGGGACGAGGAGGGGTTCGTCCGGCCGTTCGCGGCGGGGGAGGTGAAGGAGCGGCAGCGGCTGGTCTTCCGGAACCTGCTGAAGGTGCCGTGGGAGACGGCGCGCTGGGAGGTGTCGAACTCGCCGTTGAACGGGCGGCTGCGGGTGGACTTCGTGCACCAGGTGAAGGACGTGGACAACCTGCCGATCGCCGAGGAGTACGGGTGGCAGGTGCTGCCGGTGGAGTCGGGCACCGAGGTGATAACCGGGGTCGGGGCGGTGCGGGACCACCAGGGCAAGAGCCTGGACGCCGGCTACTACCCGGCCCCGTGGGACGTGTACGACGACCTGTCGGTGCGGGTGCGCGACCACCTGGTGGCGATGGCGGACAAGGGCCAGGAGGCCGAGCTGGACCGGGACGTCGACGTGCTGGCCCGGGCGGCGGGGGACGACCTGGCGGCCTGGCAGCAGTACGCGCCGGTGCCGGCCGGCGGTCGGCGGGGCGCGCGGGGGTTCTTCGTGGTGCTGGAGAAGAACCGGGAGGTCTACAACAAGCTGTACCAGGGCGACGGGAAGCAGGACGACAGCCTGGAGGCCGGCGTCAACATGCCGGTGGTGGCGGCCGAGGGGGCGGCCCGGAGCACGGCGGGCGGCGGGACGGCGGGCGGCGGGACGGCAGGCAGCGGGATGACGGTCGGCGGGATGACGGTCGGCGGCAGCCGGATCGTGATGGACACCACCGACAGCCGGTTCACCGGCTCGCGCTGGCAGGACGGCGTGACGGACATCGGCCGGCACGAGATGGCGCACGCGATCGTCGCGACGCTGCTGTCCGAGTGGCCCTCGCCCACCGGCAAGGGGCAGCCGCACGACTGGGTGGCGGAGGGCTTCGCCGAGTTCATGGCGCTGCGCGGCGAGGACGCGGCGGCCCGCGACGAGCTGGTCGGCGACCTGCGCGAGGTGCGCTTCGACGGCGGACTGCCGGGCGAGCAGGGCGAGTTCTACGCGGACACCGCCGGGGCCAGGTCCGCGAACTACGCGCTGAGCGGCGACGCCGTGCGGTACCTGGCGGCGACCTACGGGGAGGCCCGGGCGTTCGCCTTCGTCGCCGCGCACTACGCCAGGCCGAGCGAGTACGCCCAGCAGCTGGCCGAGGCGACCGGCGGGAGCGCCGACGCGTTCCAGGCGGCCTGGGCGGAGCACGTCCGCACCACGACGGCGGCGGCGACCTCCCGGAAGAAGTGACGGGGCGTCAGACGGGCAGCGTGGCGTCCTCCGGCGGGATCGGCAGCCGCCCGACCGGCAGCCCGGTCGCGGCGCGGACGGCGGCGGCGACCGCCGCGGGGGCGACCACGGCGGGCACCGCGCTGACCGCCTTGGCGCCGAACGGGGCGACCACGTCGCGCTCCTCCAGCAGGGCGGCGATCCGGACGTCGGGGGTGTCCAGGGCGGTGGGGAGCCGGTAGCCGGTGAGCGAGGCGTTGACGGGGACGCCGCCCTCGGTGCGCAGGTTCTCCAGCAGGGCGAGTCCGACGCCCTGGGCGACGGCGCCCTCGATCCGGTCCTCGATCTGCCGGGGGTTCAGCGCCCGGCCGACCTCCTGGGCGACGGTGACGTCGACGACCCGGACGGCGCCGAGTTCGATGTCGACGTCGACCACGGCGCGCATCGCGCAGAACGCGATGGAGACGAAGGCGTCGCCCTGCCCGGTCTCGGGGTCGAGCGGCTCGGTGGGGTGCGGCCGGCACTGGGCGGTGGCCCAGAGCTCGCGGCCCTCCAGTGCCTCGCTGACCGGCATGCCGAGCACGCCGTCGTACGAGGTGATCTTCCCGTCGGTGATGGTGAGCAGTTCGACGGACATCCCGAAGTCGGCGGCGATCGGCTGCAGCATCTGGTGGCGGACCATCAGCGCGGCCCGCTCGACGGCGCCGCCGGAGACCCAGGTGTGCCGGCCGCGGGAGGCGGGGCCGGCCGCGGACTGGTCGGAGTCGACGGGCGCGATGTACACCTCGCTGACGCCGAGCACCGACTGGACGATCTGCCGGGCCAGGGTGGCGAAGCCCTGGCCGGAGTCGACGGCCGCGCAGATCACGGTGGCGTGGTCGCCGGAGACCCGGACGGTCGCGGTGGAGACCTCGTCCTCGCCCTCGGCGCCGAGCATGTGCACCATGCCGACCGCGTAGCCGATGCCGCGGCGCACCGCGGCGGGGTCGCCCGCGCCGCCGGGGCCGCCGGGCAGCAGCCAGTCGGCCTCCGGGTCGTCCAGCGGGAGGGCGGGCAGCGGGGAGGCGTCGAGCGCGTCGAGCAGGGCCTCGACCGGGGCGGGGCAGGTGACGGCCTGGCCGGTGGGCAGCGGGTCGCCGGTGGTCATGGCGTTGCGGCGGCGGATCTCGACCGGGTCGATGCCGAGCTGCCTGGCGAGCTGGTCGAGCTGCGACTCGTACGCGAAGCAGGTCTGCAGGGCGCCCTCGCCGCGCATCCGGCCGGCCGGCGGGTTGTTGGTGCGCACCGCCCAGGCGTCGACGAAGACGTTGGGGCAGGTGTAGGGGCCGACCGAGAAGGCGACGGCGGCGGCCAGCGCCTCGGCGGAGACGTCGGCGTAGGCGCCGCCGTCGAGCAGGATCTGCGCCTCGACCTTGACCAGCCGGCCCTCGGCGTCGGCGTGGTGGCGGTAGCGCAGCAGGGCGGGGTGCCGGGTGGGGTGGGACTGGAAGGACTCGGCGCGGGTGAGGGTCATCTTGACCGGTCGGCCGCTGCGCAGCGCGAGCAGGGCGAGGGTGACCTGGAAGGAGAGGTCCTCGCGGTCGCTGGTGGCGCCGGGGACGCCGGTGACGACCAGGCGGACCCGGTCGGGGTCGAGGCCGAGGCGGGCGGCGGTGCGGTCGCGATCGCCGTGCGGGTCGGTGGAGGACAGGTGCAGTTCGACGCCGCCGTCGGGGCGGGGGACGGCGAGTCCGGCCTCGGCGCCGATCGGGGCCGGGTCCTGGCGGCCGACCTGGTAGAGGCCCTCGACGACGATCGCGCCGACCGCGTCGGGGTCGCCGGTGCGCAGCGGCAGGTGGCGCAGCAGGTTGCCGTCGGGGTGCAGCGGGGGGGCGTGGAAGGCCGCCTCGGGGTCGGTGACGGGCTCCAGCGGCTCGTACTCGACCAGGATCGCGGCGGCGGCGAGCCGGGCGGTGTCGGGGTGGTCGGCGGCGACCGCGGCGACGGGTTCGCCGTGGTGGCGCACCACGCCGGCGGCGAGGACCGGGCGGTCGGCGGCGGCCGACCCGGCGGGGCCGCCGTCGGGGGTGCCGTCGGGGCCGGCCGGGAGGTCGGCGGCGGTGACCACGGCGTGCACGCCGGGGATGGCGAGCGCGGGGGCGGTGTCCACCGAGACGATCCGGGCGTGCGGGTGCGGGGAGCGCAGCACGGCGCCCCAGAGCAGCCCTTCGGCCCACAGGTCGGCGGCGTAGGGGTAGATGCCCAGGGCCTTGGGGAGGGCGTCGGTGCGCAGCGGGGAGGTGCCGAGGCCGGTGGTGCCGGTCTCGTGGTCCGCGGGGGCGGCCGCCGGGAGCTCGGTGGCGGAGGTCATGCGTTCTCGTCCTCGTGGAGGCGGATGCCGTGGGCGGGGGTGGCGTCGTAGCCGGTGGCGTCGTGGCCGGTGTACTGGCCGTAGCCGTCGGTGGCGTAGACGGTGCCGTCGTAGGGGCCCGCGTCCTGGTAGGCCGTGGTGCCGAACGGGTCGGTACCGCCGGGACCGGCGAACGGGCCGGGAGCACCGGCGCCGCCGGGGGCCCCGGGGTCGGCGGCCCAGTCGGCCGGGACGGGGGTGCCGTGCGGCGGGGTGGGCGGGTAGGCGTAGCCGCCGGTGCGCAGGGTGCCGTCGTCCTGCCCGGCGGGGGGCGCGGGCGGGGCCAGCTGGTCGGCCTCGTGCCAGAGCTCGGAGTCGGCGTACAGCGGGAGTTCGCCGGCCTGGTCGGGGTAGGACGGCGGCCCGGCGGCGGGCGCGGGCGCGCCGGCGGCGGGAGCGCCGGCCGGGAGCGCCTGTCCGGCGGCCTGCTCGGCGGCCTCCAGTTCGGCTTCGAGGGCGGCCTCGCGGGCGTCGGCGACGGCCTGGACGGCGGCCAGCGCGCCCCGGTAGCCGGTGCAGCGGCACAGGTTGCCGCACAGCGCCTGGCGGGCCTCGACCTCGCCGGGCCGGTGGTTGCGCTGGAGCAGGTCGTGGACGGCCATCGCCATGCCGGGCGTGCAGTAGCCGCACTGGACGGCGCCGGAGTCGGCGAGCGCCTGCTGGACGTCGCTGGCGCCGCCCGCGCCGGACAGTCCCTCGACGGTGTTGATCTCGCTGTCGGCGGCGAGCGCGGCGGGCACCAGGCAGCCGTTGACCAGCTGTCCGTCGACCTGGATCGAGCAGGCCCCGCACTCGCCCTGCTCGCAGCCGTCCTTGGCGCCGGCCAGGCCGAGCCGCTCGCGCAGCACGTACAGCAGGCTCTCGCCGATCCAGGCGTCGGTGACGGGCCGGTCCACGCCGTTGACCCGCAGCGTGTACGAGGCGGTGGGGCGCACGTCGGCGGTGAGCGCCCCGGGGTGGTTCAGCAGTTCGTCCGTCACTTGAGCGCCCTTCCCAGTGCCCGGCGGGCCAGCACCGCCACGGTACGCCGCAGGCGGGCCGCAGCCGCGCCCGCCCCCTCTCCGTGCGCCCCGTTCTCGGGGACGCACGCGCCCGCCACGTACTCGCCGAACGCGGCGAGCGCGGCGGGGTCGATCAGCACCGCGCCCTCGGCGCCGCGGGCGTCCCAGTCGATGCAGCCGGCCACCCAGCTCTCGGCCTCCAGCGGCCGCAGCGGGACGGGGGCGACGGCGCCGACGGCGCAGCGCACGCCGCGCCGGGCGGGGTCGAGGACCAGGGCGACGGAGGCGGTGGCGCGGGCCGGGCCGCTGCGGCCGGTGGACTTGAGGAAGACCTGGGGGGCGTGCAGCAGCGGGACCCGCACCCAGGTGAGCAGTTCGCCGGGGCGCAGCGGGTCGAGGCCGGTGAGCAGGTGGCTGATCGGCACGTCGCGGACGGCGCCGGCCCGGGCGAGGGTGGCGGTGGCCTCCAGGGCGGCGAGCACCGGCAGGGTGTCGCCGGCCGGGTCGCCGGCGGCGACGTTGCCGCCGAGGGTGCCGACGTTGCGCACCTGCGGGGGTCCGGCGGTGCGGGCGGCGTCGGCGAGGGCGGGGATGAGCGCGGCGAAGTCGGGGCGGTCCATCCGGGCGTGGGTGAGCCCGGCGCCGAGGACGGCGGTGCCGCCGTCCTCGTAGCGCCAGCCGCGCAGTTCGGTGATCCGGCCGAGTCCGATCAGGGCGGCGGGCCGCAGCCGCCCGGCGTTGACGGCCTCCATCAGGTCGGTGGCGCCCGCCACCGGCACCGCCCCCGGGGTGGCGGCCAGCGCTTCGACCGCCTCGTCCACCGAGGCCGGCAACATGATCGTCCGGTTCACCAGGTTCCCACCGTGCTCCATTTGCAGTGCGGACTGCCGCCCGTAGGGTACGGGCGATCGGTGCGGGTTGGGCAACTCTGGCACACAAAGACCGCTGATCATTTCCCGGGTGGCGGACAGGTCCGAACAACTCGGGACAACTCCGGGCGCGACCGCGATCAGGTCGTGGCCGGGGTGATCGGTTGTTCACCCGGTCATGACGAGCGGTCCTCGCCCGGAGTTCCCCGCCGCTGACGCTCCGTCACCGGCGTCAGGGGGCGGTGTGCTCGCCGGACGGTCCGGGCGGGCCGTCCAGCGGGCGGCCGACGATGCCGGGCTTGCGCTGCCAGGGGAGCGGTCCCCCGGGGCGGCGGTACTCGATGCCGAGCGCGTCCAGCCGCGGGTAGTGGCCGGCCATCCGGCGCTCGAAGTCCGCGAAGTCGCGGTCGGCCGGGTCGCGCGGCAGGTCGGACCAGGCGACCTCGGCGAACGCGGCCAGCCGCGGGAACGCCTTGTAGTCGACGTCCCGGCCGTCGTTCATGAACTCGGTCCAGAGGTTCGCCTGGGTGCCGATGACGTGCGCGGCGGCGGCCGCGTCGAGCTGCGGCGGGACGGGCTCGAAGCGGTAGACGTCCTCCAGCGTGCGCACCCAGCCGACCGGGACGGGCTCGTCCGCGCCGTCGGCCTGCCGGTGGTCGAGGTAGACGTGCTGCTCGGGGCACATCACCACGTCGTGCCCGGCGTTCGCGGCGGCGATCCCGCCCTCGTAGCCGCGCCACGACGACACGGCCGCGCCGGGGGCCAGGCCGCCCTCCAGGATCTCGTCCCAGCCGATCAGCCGGCGGCCGCGCTCGGCCAGCCAGCGGTCGAAGTGCCGGATGACGTGGCTCTGCAGCTCGAACTCGTCCTTCAGGCCGAGTTCGGCGATCCGGGCCTGGGCGGCGTCGGACTGCTTCCACTGGTCCTTGGGGCACTCGTCGCCGCCGAGGTGGACGAAGGTGGAGGGGAAGATCTCCAGCACCTCCTCCAGCACGTGCTCGTAGAAGCGCAGGGTGGCCTCGGAGGCGTTCAGGATGTTCGCGCTGACGCCCCAGTCGGTCCAGGTGCCGAGCGCGGCGGTGTCGACCACGTCGGTGTTGCCGAGCGCGGGGTAGGCGGCGATGGCGGCCTGGTTGTGGCCGGGCAGGTCGACCTCGGGGACGACGGTGATGTGCCGGGCGGCGGCGTAGGCGACGATCTCGCGCAGGTCGTCCTGGGTGTAGTAGCCGCCGTGCGGCTGGTCGTCGTGCCGGCCGCCGGCCCGGTAGCCGACCATCGAGCGCTCGCGCCAGGCGCCCGCCTCGGTGAGCTTCGGGTAGCGCCGGATCTCGATCCGCCAGCCCTGGTCGTCGGTCAGGTGGAAGTGGAAGACGTTGAGCTTGTGGGCGGCGAGCTGGTCGATGAAGCGCAGTACGCCGGCCTTGGGCATGAAGTGCCGGGAGACGTCCAGCAGGGCGCCGCGCCAGCCGAACCGGGGCGCGTCGCGGATCTCCACCGCGGGGACCGTCCAGTCCGCGCCGGGCAGCGGGGCGCTGCGGTACGCGGCGGGGCCGAGCAGCTGGCGCAGGGTCTGCGCGGCGTGCGCCAGGCCTGCGGCGCTGCCGCCGGTGAGCCGGACGGCGGCGGCGTCGGCGCTCAGCCGGTACTCCTCGGCGCCGAGCTCCGGGTCGAGCGCCAGCCGCAGGTCGCCGTCCTGCCCGGCCGGGGCCGGGTCCAGGTCGAAGCCGGTGGCGGCGGACAGCTCGGCGCGCAGCCGGCGGGCGGGGGCCTCGGCGCCGGGGGCGGCGGCGATCCGGGAGCCGGCGTGCAGGACGAAGGGCGGGGCGTCGCTGCGGGCCTGGACGTGCGACGGGGCGGGGATGAGGTCCATGCGCCTCATCCTGCCCCGGACCACCCCGATTGGCATAGACCACTCGGGAGGTGTTCGCGCAGGTCGTGCGCCGTCAGTCCTTCTTGTCGTCCCCGCCGGGGTTGTTCAGCCCGTCGAAGATCTCCTTGCACATCGGGCAGACCGGGTACTTCTTCGGGTCGCGCCCGGGCACCCAGACCTTGCCGCACAGCGCCACCACGGGGGATCCGGAGAGCGCGCTCTCCATGATCTTGTCCTTCTGGACGTAGTGGGCGAAGCGCTCGTGGTCGCCGTCCCCGTGCGACGTCTGCGGGACGGGCTCGACCAGGGTGCCGGTGCCGAGACCGCGCTCGGGCTCAAGAGTGCTCATGGGTGCCAAGTCTATGGGGGCCGCCCGGGACCGGGCCACCGCGTGCGCCGGGCTCCTCGGTCAGTTCAGCAGCGGGTCGTCGGGATAGGTGGCGAGCATCGCCAGCGGCCCGCGCTGGCGGCGCAGCACCTCGCGCCACAGCCGGTCCGGCTCGGCGCAGGAGACGTCCCCCGCCTCGCAGTCCACCAGGTGCCAGGCGCCCTCGGCGAGCTCCTCCTCCAGCTGCCCGGGCGACCAGCCCGAGTAGCCGGCGAACACCCGCATCCCGCCGAGCACCCCGGCCAGCACCTCGGGCGGCGCCTCCAGGTCGACCAGGCCGATCGCGCCGTGCACCCGGCGCCAGCCGAGCGGCGCGGCGCCGTGCTCCTCGCCGGGGACGACGGCCACCGCCAGCGCGGAGTCCAGGGCCACCGGCCCGCCCTGGAAGAGCACCGGCGGGTCGCCCGCCAGCGGCGCCCAGCCGTCCAGCACGGCGGCCACGTCCACCGGCGTGGGGCGGTTGAGCACCACCCCGAGCGCGCCCTGGGCGTCGTGGTCGAGCAGCAGGACCACCGACCTGGTGAAGTTCGGGTCGGTCAGCACGGGCGTCGCCACGAGCAGTCGCCCGGTGAGCGAGGGGGCCGCTTCCATGTCTGACATCATGCCCCGTACCGGCCCTCCCCGGACACCCGGCGGTCCACCCCGCGGGCCACCCGTCCGGCCCAGTGGCGATGCCGCGGAGCCTCCCCCACAGCATGATCACCATGAGGACACACCGGAACCAATCGCCCACCCCCTACCATCTAGTGGTGGTGAAGGGCCCTTCCCCCAACTCCGCAGCCGAAAACCTCCCCTGCGCACCCGGATTGCGAGAACGATGACCGACGACGTCCTGCTGGTCCACGGCGGAAACCCGCTCGAAGGCGAGATCCAGATCCGCGGCGCCAAGAACCTGGTCCCCAAGGCCATGGTCGCCGCGCTGCTCGGCCAGGGCCCCAGCAGACTGCGCAACGTCCCGGACATCCGGGACGTCAAGGTCGTCCGCGGCCTGCTGCAGCTGCACGGGGTCACCGTCCGCACCGGCGACGAGGACGGCGAGCTGATCCTCGACCCCTCGCACGTGGAGTCCGCCAACGTCGCGGACATCGACGCGCACGCCGGCTCCTCGCGCATCCCGATCCTGTTCTGCGGCCCGCTGCTGCACCGGCTCGGGCACGCCTTCATCCCGGGCCTGGGCGGCTGCGACATCGGCGGCCGGCCGGTCGACTTCCACTTCGAGGTGCTGCGCCAGTTCGGCGCGACCATCGAGAAGCACCCGCAGGGCACCTACCTGGTCGCCGCCCAGCGGCTGCGCGGCACCAAGATCGAGCTGCCCTACCCGTCGGTCGGCGCGACCGAGCAGGTGCTGCTGACCGCGGTCCTCGCCGAGGGCGTCACCGAGCTGCGCAACGCCGCGATCGAGCCGGAGATCGTCGACCTGATCTGCGTGCTGCAGAAGATGGGCGCGATCATCTCGCTGGGCACCGACCGCACCATCCTGGTCACCGGCGTGGACGAGCTGGACGGCTACACCCACCGGGCGCTGCCGGACCGCCTGGAGGCGGCCTCCTGGGCGTGCGCGGCGCTGGCCACCAAGGGTGACATCTACGTCCGGGGCGCCGAGCAGATCCCGATGATGACCTTCCTGAACACCTTCCGGAAGGTCGGCGGCGCCTACGAGATCGACGACGCGGGCATCCGGTTCTGGCACCCGGGCGGCGAGCTCAAGGCGATCGCCCTGGAGACCGACGTGCACCCGGGCTTCCAGACCGACTGGCAGCAGCCGCTGGTGGTGGCGCTGACCCAGGCCACCGGCCTGTCGATCGTGCACGAGACGGTGTACGAGTCGCGGCTGGGCTTCACCGGGGCGCTGAACCAGATGGGCGCGCACATCCAGCTCTACAGCGAGTGCCTGGGCGGCACGCCGTGCCGGTTCGGGGCGCGCAACTTCATGCACTCCGCGGTGGTCTCCGGCCCGTCCAAGCTGATGGGCGGCGAGCTGGTCATCCCCGACCTGCGCGGCGGCTTCTCGTACCTGATCGCGGCGCTGGCCGCCGAGGGCACCTCCACGGTGCACGGCATCGACCTGATCAACCGCGGCTACGAGAACTTCATGGACAAGCTGCGCGACCTGGGCGCGCACATCGAGCTGCCCTCGGAGGCCGAGGCGCCCGAGGTCCGGCTGACCGCCTGAGCGCGGCGGGCCGGAAAGCCGGTGGCCGGCCTCCCCGAGGGGAGGCCGGCCACCGGTGCGTTCAGCTGCGGGGGGTCACTTGCCCTTCGCGGCTTCCTTCAGCTTCGAGCCGGCGCTCACCTTGACGCTGTAGCCCTCGGCGATCTGGATGGGCTCGCCGGTCTGCGGGTTGCGGGCGGTGCGGGCGGCGCGCAGGGTGCGCTCGAAGGTCAGGAAACCGGGGATGGTGACCTTCTCGTCGCCCTTGGCGACGACCTCGCCGGTGATCTCGGCGAAGGCGGCCAGCACGGCGTCGGCGTCCTTGCGGGTCACCTCGGCGCGCTCGGCCAGCGCGGCCACCAGCTCACTGCGGTTCATGTGTACTCCTGTGGTCTGTTGCTCTGCCGTGCGCGGAGGCATGGCCGGTCCGCGCGACGGTGCTCGTTCAGGCGAGGGGTTGGTCAGGGGCCGGGCTCGCACCGCGAAGCGCCACAAACTGCCCGCCTGGGTACGAATCCTGCCCCGACCGGCACTGAGAAAGCCAATCGGGAACCGGCGTGGTTGACCCGAACAGCGCCCGCCGGACGGAGGTGTGACGCTCCGTCGGCTCCGGAGTGGCCGGAGCGGGCGGCGGCCGGGACGACACGCCGTGGCGCAACTGGGGACGTACCGTACTTGTCGGACACGCCTCCCCGTCGCAGGGCTACCGTACGCCCTGGCACCGACAAGCCCAAACACGCCCCTTGCCCTTGTGTCGCAAGGGCTCCGCGCGGTTCGCCGCGAGCGGGGCCCGGCGGGCGGGCCGGGCCCCCTCCGGACTCAGAACCGAACGGCCGGGAAAGTGCCGGTGTCGAGCGTCCCGACGATGCCCGCGGTGGGCCTCTCCGGGGCGGCCTCCGCGTCGCCCCGGGCGGCCACCGCGGCGTCCCGGACGGCCGCCGCGACGGTCTTGGCCACCCCCGGGTGGAAGACGCTGGGGATGATGTAGTTGGGGTTCAGCTCCTCGTCGGTGACGGTGGTGGCCAGCGCCCGGGCGGCGGCCAGCATCATCTCGGTGTCCACGCTGGCGCTCTGCGCGTCCAGCAGGCCGCGGAAGACGCCCGGGAAGACCAGCACGTTGTTGATCTGGTTCGGGAAGTCGCTGCGGCCGGTGGCGACCACCGCGGCGGTCTGCCGGGCCACCGCCGGGTCGACCTCCGGGTCGGGGTTGGCCAGCGCGAAGACGACCGCGTCCTTGGCCATGGTGGCCAGGTCGTCGCCGTCCAGCACGTTCGGGGCGGAGACGCCGATGAACACGTCGGCGCCGGCCACCGCCTCCTTGAGGGTGCCGGTGCGGCCGGAGCGGTTGGTGTTCTCGGCGATCCAGCGCAGGCTGTCGTTCAGGTCGTCCCGGTCCCGGTGGACCACGCCGCGGACGTCCGCCACGGTGGCGTGCTCGACGCCCGCGGCCATCAGCAGCTTGAGGATCGCGGTGCCCGCGGCGCCGGCGCCGCTCATCACCACCCGGATCTCGCCGATCTCCTTGCCGACCACCTTCAGCGCGTTGGTCAGCGCGGCCAGCACCACGATCGCGGTGCCGTGCTGGTCGTCGTGGAAGACCGGGATGTCCAGCGCCTCGCGCAGCCGGGCCTCGATCTCGAAGCAGCGCGGCGCGGAGATGTCCTCCAGGTTGATGCCGGCGAAGCCCGGCGCGATCGCCTTGACGATCGCCACGATCTCGTCGGCGTCCTGGGTGTCCAGGCAGAGCGGCCAGGCGTCGATGCCCGCGAACCGCTTGAACAGCGCCGCCTTGCCCTCCATCACCGGCAGCGCGGCCTTCGGGCCGATGTTGCCCAGGCCCAGCACGGCCGAGCCGTCGGTGACCACCGCGACGCTGTTGCGCTTGATGGTCAGCCGGCGGGCGTCCTCCGGGTTCTCCGCGATCGCCATGCAGACCCGGGCCACGCCGGGGGTGTAGATCATGCTCAGGTCGTCGCGGTTGCGGATCGGCAGCTTCGAGGACATCTCGATCTTGCCGCCGAGGTGCATCAGGAAGGTGCGGTCGGAGACCTTGCCGATGCTCACGCCGTCGATGGTGCGGAGCTTCTCGACGATCTCCTGGCCGTGCGCGACCGAGGAGGCCGCCACCGTGACGTCGATCCGCAGCGCCTCCAGGCCGGAGGCCGTGACGTCGAGACCGGTGACCGAACCGCCGGAGGACTCCACCGCGGTGGTGATCGAGCTCACCGCGTTGCCGGTGGCCGGGACCTCCAACCGGACCGTGATCGAGTTCGAGACACTGGGCACCGTCGCCATCGACGTCCTTCTTCCTGGATCAACAAACTGTTGAAGTTCCATGCCGCTCGGCATGCTAGACCTCGATGGTCGCACCGACCAAGGGCCCGCCAGAAATAACGTGCGTGGAGTGTGCGGACCCGACAAACCGGCCGGAGCGGGACGCGGCCTCCTTGCCCGTCGGCACGGATGCGTTACATTGGAACGGCACCGGCTCGATCCAAGCCCCCGGGCCCAACCTTCGTCCCTTCGAGGGACCACTTGCCGCGAGGCGAGCATGGCGGGCCGGTGTTCAACGTGGCGGAGGCCCCCACCCGACGGGTGGGGGCCTCCGTGCTGCCCGGCTACTTCAGCAGCGCGGGAACGCCCGCGGCGTCCGGCAGGTCGTCCGGGCCGGACAGCACGGTCAGCCGCTGGGTGGCCCGGGTCAGCGCCACGTACAGCACCCGCAGGCCCGCCTCCGACTCGCCCGCGATGCCGGTCGGGTCGGCCACCACCGTGGCGTCGTACTCCAGGCCCTTGGCCTCCAGGCTGCCCAGCGCCACCACCCGCCCGCCCAGGCCCTCGGCCCAGCCCGCCGCCTCGGCCCGGCGGTCCATCGGGACCACCACCGCGACGGTGCCGTCCACCTCGGCCAGCAGCCGCTCCAGCTCCGCCCGGGCCGCCGCGCCGAACGCCGCCGGGTCCGGCTCGCGGACCGCCGCGAACCGCGGGTGCGCGCCGGTGGCCCGCACCGCGCTCGGCGACGGGGTGCCCGGAGCGGCCAGCTCCAGCACCTTCGCCGCCACCTCGGCGATCTCCGCCGGGTTGCGGTAGTTCACCGTCAGCGTGTGCCGGCGGCGCGGCTTGCCCGCCAGCACCTCGTCCATCGCCGCCTGCGCCTCCTGCGGGAACGGCCAGGACGACTGCGCCGGGTCGCCGACGATCGTCCAGGTCGCCATCCGGGAGCGCCGCCCGACCATCCGCCACTGCATCGGCGTCAGGTCCTGCGCCTCGTCGACGATCACGTGCGCGTACTCCCGGCGCTCCTCCGCGACGCGCTCGCGCCGGCCGTACGTCCGCTCGCCGTACGTGGTGACCTCGTCCAGGCCGGTGAGCGCGTCCACCGCGTCCACCTCGCGGACCTTCGGGCGGGCGGGCTCGCCGAGCAGCACCTGGAGCTCGTCCACCAGCGCCACGTCGTGCGCCGACAGGGCGCCCGCGCCGCGCTCGTCCAGGTGCCGCCAGGACGCCGCGAGCAGCCGGGCCTCCTCCGGGGTGACCGCGCGGCGGGCGATCCGGTTGGTGTGCCGGTGCTGCCGGAGCGTGGCCAGCACCCGGCGCGGGGTGACGGCGGGCCACCAGGCGTCCAGGAAGTCCAGGAACACCGCCTCGTCGGAGACGTACTCGTCGAAGGACTCGCGCTCCTCCTGACGCTGCTCGCGCTCGGCGTACGTGTTCGGCTTCGGCAGGTCGCGCACCGCCTCCGACCAGAGCGCGTCCAGCAGCAGGCGGCGGGCCCGCGGGCGCAGCAGGTTCAGCGGCGTGCCGCCGCCGCCCACCACGTTGCCGCGCACCGCCTTCAGCCGGCCCGCGTCCAGCCGCAGCGCCCGGCCCCGGGCGAAGACCCGCAGCTCGGCGGGCGCGCCCAGCTCCAGGGCCCCCCGGGCGGCCCGGCGCAGCAGCTGCACCATCCGCGCCGAGCCCTTGATCCGGGCCACCTCCGGGCTGTCGTACCGGGTCGCCTCGATCCCGTCGACCAGGCTGCCGACCGCGCGGATCGCCACCTGGCCCTCCTCGCCCAGCGAGGGCAGCACGCCCTCGGTGTACGAGACCAGCAGCGGGGTGGGGCTGACCACCAGGATGCCGCCCGCGTACCGGCGGCGGTCCTGGTAGAGCAGGAACGCGGCCCGGTGCAGGGCGACGGCGGTCTTGCCGGTGCCGGGGCCGCCGGTGACCAGGGTCGCGCCCGCGGCGGGCGCCCGGATCACCTCGTCCTGCTCCTTCTGGATCGAGGAGACGATGTCGCGCATCGAGTGGCCGCGGGCCCGGCCCAGCGTCGCCATCAGCGCGCCGTCGCCGACCACGGCGAGCTCCTCGCCGTCCAGCGTCGGCGCCAGGTCGGGACGGAGCAGGTCGTCCTCGACGCCGACCACCTTCCGGCCCTTGGACCGGATCACCCGGCGCCGGACCACCCGGCCGGGCTCCAGCGGCGTCGCCCGGTAGAACGGCGCGGCGGCCGGGGCCCGCCAGTCGATCACCAGCGGGCCGTACTCGGCGTCCAGGACGCCCAGGCGGCCGATGTGCAGGCTCTCGGCGACGGCCGGGTCGGCCGGGTCCAGCGGAGTCTGGGACGGGATCCCGTGCTCCTCCGGCGCGTCGGCCTGCTGGAGGTCGATCCGGCCGAACAGGAAGTCCTCGAACTCGTTGTTCAACCGCTGCAGGTGGGCGCCGGCCCGGTACACCTGCGCGTCGCGCTCGGCGAGCGCGCCGGGGGTGCCGACCTGCACCCGCTTGGCGGCGTCCTCCAGGATGTACTCGGCCTCGGCCAGCTTCTCCTCCAACCGCCGGTAGACGGTGTCGAGATGCCGCTGCTCCCCGGCGATCTCGCGGTCGCGGACAGTGTCGGATCGGTGCTCGGTAGAACCGTGCGCGCCCAAGGAGCCCCCAAAGGTGCGGAGAAAAAGGCGGACGGAAGATCCTACAGGGAACCGGGGGCCGCTCCGAACGGCGGGGCGGGCGGGGAGCGGGCGGGGGCGGGGGCGCGGGCGGGGGCGGGGGCCCGGGCCTCAGTGGTCGAGGGTCAGCCGGTACCCCCGCTTGACGACGGTGGTGATCAGCCGGGGCGCGCCGAGCGCCTGGCGCAGGCGCGCCATCGCGGTCTCCACGGCGTGCTCGTCGTCGCCGCTGCCGGGCAGGGCGCGGAGCAGGTCGGCCCGGGGGACGACCCAGCCGGGGTGGCGGGCCAGGGTGCGCAGCAGGGCCATGCCGGCCGGGGGGACGGGGCGCAGCCGGCCGTCGACCAGGGCGGCCTGGCCGCGCAGTTCGAGCAGGTGGCCGGCCACCCGGAGCGGGCGGGCCCGGCCGGGCAGCGCCGCGGTGAGGGTCTGCACCATCGCGCCCAGGCGCATCCGCTCGGGCCAGACGGTCGGGACGTCGAGCGCGTCGAGCGGGGCGGAGGTGACCGGGCCGACGCAGACCGCGAGGACGTCGCGGCGCAGGGCGTGCAGCAGTTCCTCGGTGCGGCCGCGCTGGGCGGCCCGCTCCAGCAGGCTGATCGCGGCGGGGGCGGAGGTGAAGGTGACGGCGTCGAGCGCGCCGGCGCAGGCCGCGTCGAGCAGGCGGTCGAGCGGGCCGAGGTCGACGGGCGGGAGCCAGCGGTAGACCGGGACCTCGACGACCTCGGCCCCGGCGGCGCGCAGCGACTCGACGAAGCCGGGCAGCGGGGCGCCGTGCAGCTGGACGGCGATCCGGCGGCCGTCGACGCCCTGGTCGAGCAGGTGGGAGAGCACCTCGGCGGAGGACTCGGTGGCCGCGGAGAAGGACTCGCGCAGCCCGGCGGCCCGGATCGCGCCCTTGGCCTTGGGGCCGCGGGCGAGCACCGCGGCGTGGCCGAGCGCCCCGCGCAGCTCGTCGCCCAGGTCCCAGCCCTCGGCGGCCTCCAGCCAGCCGCGGAAGCCGATGCCGGTGGTGGCGACCGCCAGGTCGGGCGGGTCGGCGATCAGCGCCCGGGTCGCGGTGTGCAGTTCGGTGTCGTCGGCGAGCGGGACGATCCGCAGGGCGGGGGCGCGCAGCACGCTGGCGCCGCGGCGCTGGAGCAGGGCGGCGAGTTCGTCGGCGCGGCGGGCGGCGGTGATGCCGACGGTCCAGCCCGCGAGCGGGCCGGCCTCGGTGCTCTCGGTGCTCCCGGCGGTCCCGGCGGTCCCGGGTCCGTCCGGCTGGCGTCGGTTCGGGTCGGCCATGCGGTGTCGTCCTTAGCTGCGCGGCCCGGGTGTCCTGGCTGGGGACGGGCCGCGGTCGGGTGGGTGATCAATCGTGTCCGGTCGCGGTGTCACCCCCGGGTCGCTCCGATTACCGGCGTGTTTCGCCGCTGGTCGGGGCGGTCCCGGGGGCTGGGCGGTCCCGGGGGCGGGGGTTCAGACCCGCGCGAGGGCGGCGCCGTCGCCGGCGGCGGCGGGGGTGCCGGCGGGGCGGCGGAGGTACACCGTCCAGGTGAGGGCGGAGCAGACCGCGTAGGCGGCCAGGAAGGAGGCGAAGGCCGGGGTGCCGGACCCGGCGACCAGGAAGGACTCCCGGAAGGCCAGGTTGATGAACAGCCCGCCGAGGGCGCCGACCGCGCCGATCACGCCGATCGCGGAGCCGGACATCCGCCGGGACCAGGCGGCGGCCTCCTCCGCGGTGGCCCCGGCGGCGATCCGGTCCTGGGCCTTGGCGTCGAAGATGCCGGGGATCATCTTGTAGGTGGAGCCGTTGCCCAGTCCGGCGAGGGCGAACAGGGCGACGAACCCGACCAGGAAGACCGGCAGCGAGCGGATCGACGAGGCGTAGGTGACCACGCTCGCGGCGGCGGCCATCGCGGCGAAGTTCCACAGCGTGATCCGGGCGCCGCCGAACCGGTCGGCGAGCTTCCCGCCGAGCGGGCGGACCACCGAGCCCAGCAGCGGGCCGAGGAAGGTGAGCTGGGCGGCCTGGAGCGGGGTGCGGCCGAACTGGTTCTGCAGCACCAGGCCGAAGGCGAAGGAGAAGCCGATGAAGGAGCCGAAGGTGCCGACGTACAGCACCGACATCAGCCAGGTGTGCCGATCCCGGACGACCGCGGCCAGCGAGCGGGTGTCGGCCCGCACCGGGGCCAGGTTGTCCATGAACAGGGCGGCGCACAGCGCGGCGAGCACGATCAGCGGCAGGTAGACGCCGAGGACGATCCGCGGGTGCCCGGCCCCGGCCCAGGCGATCACGCCGAGCGCGACCAGCTGGATGACGGGCACCCCGATGTTGCCGCCGCCCGCGTTGAGGCCCAGCGCCCAGCCCTTGTGCCGGGCCGGGTAGAAGGCGTTGATGTTGGTCATCGAGGAGGCGAAGTTGCCGCCGCCGAACCCGGTGAGCGCCGCGACCAGCATGAACGCGGTGTACGAGGTGCCGGGGTGCATCACGTACCCGGCGGCCAGGGTGGGCAGCAGGAGCAGCAGCGCGGAGACCACCGTCCAGTTCCGGCCGCCGAACCGGGCGACCGCGACGGTGTAGGGGATGCGGACGAAGGAGCCGACCAGGGTGGGCATCGCGACCAGGAAGAACTTCCCGGCCGGGTCGATGCCGTACTCCTTGCCCATGAAGAGCACCATCACCGACCACAGGCTCCAGATCGAGAAGCCGACGTGCTCGGAGAGCACCGAGAAGGCGAGGTTGCGGCGGGCGGTGCGGCGGCCGGTGGCCTCCCAGAACGCGGTGTCCTCCGGGTCCCAGCGCCGGATCCAGCGGCCGCCCGTCCTGCCGCGCGTGGTGGTGCCGTCCATGGGCTGCTCCTTCGCGTTCCGTTGCCCTGTGCCACTGACGCTAGGAGTCCACGATTTCGGAACCGTTGTGCGGTGTGAAGGGTGCGGAACCGTCCTCTCACCCGGGGCGGGGCGGGGGTGTGAGGGGGCCGGAACGCACGAGAGCCGCCCTCCGGACGGAGGGCGGCTCTGCGGTGCACATGGGGCGGTGGAGATGCCGGGAATCGAACCCGGGTCCAGTGAAGTGGATTCAGGACTTCTCCGAGCGCAGTCCGCTGTGATTTTCTCGGCCCTGGCGGTCACGCGGACAAGCCGCCAACAGGCCCAGCCACTGTTTGGTTTCCCCGCCACCCCCGTGGCCCGGGTGGCGGGTTGAGTTCCCTAGATTATGCCAGGATCCGGGTCGGGAACGCCCCGGGCTGACACCCATTCACTTTCGCAGATCAGGCTGCGAGAGCGAACTGCTGGGAATCGCGCTTAGAGTTGGCGATTATTTTTTTGCGACAGGTGGTTAACGAGATCATTGCCGCGTTCCTCGGCTCGCTTCTCCTGTTTCGACTGTCACTGTCGAAACCGATCATCCCCATGTTGTGTTGAGAAACAGCGCCGGCGGGCGGGCCCGCCGGGTGGTGCGCTGCCATAGTACTCAACCCGCGCGTCAAGGGTCCAGCGCATTGACGGTCGGCGCGGGCCCGGCGCGGGTCCGCACCGGTCCGCGCCGGTCAGTTCGCGCCGGTCAGTTCGCGCCGGGCAGGCCGGTCCGCTGGGCCAGCCAGGGCAGCGCCAGCTTGAAGCCCGCGCCGCCGAACTGCCAGTCGTGCTTGCCGGGGTGCACCTCCACCTTGGTGTCCAGGCCGGCCTGCCGGGCGGCCCGGTCCAGGGCCTGGGCGTTCTCCAGGTGCTTGCCGCCCTCGTCGGCGCCGACCAGGAAGTAGCCGCCGGAGCCGCGGTAGGCGTCCTTCCCGGCCCGGCCGAGGACGGTCAGCGGGTCGTGCGCCTCCCAGGCGGCGGCGTCCCCGCCGTACAGGCCGTCGACGGTGGCCTGCCGGCCGCCGAGGTTGGGGCCGAGGTCGCCGGAGATGTCGACGAAGTGGCCGAACACCTCGGGGTGCACCACGCCCAGGTCGACCGCGCAGGTGCCGCCCATCGACCAGCCGACCACGGCCCAGGAGCGCGGGTCGGTGGCGGTGCCGAAGGTCCGGGCGACGTACGGCGGGACGTCCTTGACCAGGTGGTCCTCGGCGTTGCCGTGCTTGCCGTTGACGCACTCGGTGTCGGTCTTGAAGTTCCCGGTGGCGTCCGCCATCACCAGCACCGGGGCGTAGCCGTTGTGGGCGGCGGCGTACGCGTCGGCGGTCTCGACCGCCGCGCCGGCCCGGATCCAGTTGTCGGGGGCGGCGAACTGGCCGCCGATCATCTCCACCACCGGCAGCTTGGGCCGGGCCTTGCTGCGGAACCAGGCCGGCGGCAGGTAGACCAGTTCGCGGCGGTGCTTGAAGCCGCTCGGCTCGGCGGGGACGTCCACCGCGACCACCCGGCCCTCGGTGGCCCGGCCGACGGTGGCCAGGGCCTCCTCCAGGGTCATCTGCTGCGGCACCGGGGCGTCGGACAGGTCGCCGACCGCCGCCTCCACGTCGGGGTAGTAGCCGGTGGAGATGTTGATCGAGTTGGCCGCGCACAGCAGGGACATCGCCACCGCCACCGGGACGGCGGCCAGGTTCCACCACCTGGAGCGGCGCACCCCGGCGGCCAGGCCGCCCAGGCCCAGCAGGGCGCAGCAGACCCAGAGCCAGAGGCCGGGCGGCAGCGGGTCCTGGACGTCGCCGAACGCCAGCACCAGCAGCGCGGCCAGCCCGGTGCCGGCGGCGGCCCCGCCGACCACCCAGGGCAGCCGGCGGCGGACCCAGAACGGGCTGCCCCTGAACAGCGCCGCCGCGACCGCCACCACGGCCAGTATTCGGAAGGTCCACGGCAGCCAGCCACTCAACAGCGAGATGTCCACCCGGAGATGATACGGAGACGCTCCATCACGCCGGTTGGCCGGGCCCCGTCAGGCGCTTGACGGCGGATCAGCCCTGGCCGGAGCGGCGGCGGGCGGCCGCCACCGCGCGGTCGGACTCGCGGCGGTCCTGGCGCTCGCGCAGGGTCTGCCGCTTGTCGTAGAGCTTCTTGCCGACGGCGAGGGCGAGTTCGAGCTTGGCGCGGCCGTCCTTGAAGTACAGCGACAGCGGGACGAGCGTGTGGCCGCTCTCCTTCGCCTTGGACTCGATCTTGCGGATCTCCATCTTGTGCAGCAGCAGCTTGCGCTTGCGCCGCGCCGAGTGGTTGGTCCAGGTGCCCTGGGCGTACTCGGGGATGAAGACGTTGTCGATCCAGGCCTCGCCGCCCTGGATGTACGCGTAGCCGTCGACCAGGTTGGCCCGGCCCTCGCGCAGCGACTTGACCTCGGTACCGGTGAGCACCATGCCGCACTCGTAGGTGTCGAGAATGGTGTACTCGTGCCGCGCCTTCTTGTTCTGCGCGACCAGCTTCTTGCCCGTTTCCTTTGCCATAGCCCGGCCATTCTCGCACTTCGGCGGCGGACGCGGCAGCCCCTTTACGGCGCGGCGGGCGCGGGCGGCGCGGAAGGGGCCTCGGCGGGGCCGGGGCGGGGGCCGTCGGGGGCGGTGGCGGGCGCGGTGGCGCCCGGGCCGGCGGTGGGTGCGGCGGCGGCGGGCGCGTCGGTGGCGTCGGGGGCGGAGCCGCGCAGCCCGGCCAGCACCTTGAGGGCGAGCGCCTGCGGGTCCTCGCCGGCGGCCGGCACGTCGGGCTGGACGCCGGTGCCGTCCGGGGAGCGGCCGGCCGGGGTCTGGTAGCGGCCGACGGTGAGCTCCAGCACGGAGCCGTCGGCGAGCCGGCTGGGCTGCTGGACGGTGCCCTTGCCGAAGGTGCGGCTGCCGACCAGGACGGCCCGGCTGCGGTCCTGGAACGCGCCGGCCAGCAGTTCGGCGGCGCTCATGGTGCCGCCGTCGACCAGCACCACCAGCGGGACGGCGGTGTCGCCGCCCGGGGCGGCGGTCAGTTCGCGGTGCTCGCCGTGCACCTGGTAGCTGGCCACCGGCCCGCCGTCGAGGAACACCGAGGCGGTGCCGACGGCCTCGCCGACCAGTCCGCCGGAGTTGCCGCGCAGGTCGAGCACCACGCCCCGGGAGCCGGCCGCGGCGGCCCGCACCTGGTCGGCGACGCCCTCGGTGAAGGCGTGCACGGCGATCCGGACCACCCCGGGCGCCGGGTGCGCGACCTCGACCTCGCGGGTGGACAGCTCGGCCCGGGTCAGGGTGAGTTGGCGCACCGGCCCGGCCGCGTCCCGGACGCCCACCGCGACCGCGCTGCCGGCCGGGCCGCCGCGCAGCCGGGAGACCAGTTCGGTGACCGGCAGTTGCTCGGCGGCGGCGCCGTCCACGGTGACCAGCAGCTCGCCGGGCGCGATGCCGGCCCGGGCGGCGGGCGAGCCGGGCGCCACCTCGGCGACCAGGGTGGGCCCGCCGGCCTCCCGGTCCACGCTCAGCCCGACGCCCGCGTACCGGCCGCCGGTGAGGTCGGCGTACTGCTGCGGGCTCAGGTAGGCCGCCCAGCGGTCGCCGCTGGCGCCGACCAACTGCCTGGCCTGCTGCGGGGTGAGGTCCGCCCCCGCCAGGTCGGCGGCGGGCGGCAGTCCCTCGGACGACGAGGGGGCCCGGAGCGAGCCGTCCGGCTCCCCCCAGGCTCCCGAGGCCGCTCCGGCGAACAGCACCGCGCCGAACACCAGGCCCAGCGTCATCCCCTGGCGTACCCGCGGTGCAGTCGGCATGTGCGCGAGTCTAGTGCCGCGACGGGCACGTGGACCTGTGACGCCGACGACCCGTCAGACCTTCAGGTACTTGCGCAGGGTGAAGAACGCGGCCACGCCCGCCATCGCCATGCCGACCACGACCAGCAGCGGGATCACCGCCAACACCGAGGACAGGCCGATGAAGTGGATGAACGCCACCTTCTTGGCCAGCCACTCCTGGACGAAGAAGTGCCCGCCCAGCAGCAGCGCCGAGGCCAGCGCCGAGCCGAGCAGCGCGGCGAACGCGGCCTCCGCGATGAACGGCATCTGCACGTAGAAGTTGGACGCGCCGACCAGCCGCATGATGCCGGTCTCGCGGCGGCGGCTGAACGCGGACACCCGGACGGTGTTGACGATCAGCAGCAGCGCGACGAACAGCATCAGCACCATGATCACGAAGGCCGCGGTCTGCAGGCCGCGCAGCAGGCCGAACAGGTTCTCCAGGATCTTCCGCTGGTCCTCGACCGACTTCACGCCGGGCTTGCCGGCGAAGGCGCTCTGGATCACGTCGAACCGGGTCGGGTCGTTCAGCTTGACCCGCCAGGACTGCGGCATGGAGTCCGGACCGACCGCCGCCAGCAGCGGGTTGTCCGGGTTGCTGTCCTTGAAGTGCTTGAACGCTTCCTGCGAGTTCTCGAAGGTGTAGCTCTGCACCAGCGGCATCTTCGCCAGGCCGTCCTTGACCGCCTGGATCTGGTCCTGGGTCGCCTCGCCGTCCGCGCACTGCGGCGAGTTGTGCTCCGCCTTGGTGCAGAAGTAGATGCTGACCTCGACCTTGTCGTACCAGTAGTCCTTCATGGAGTTGACCTGGTCGCGGACCAGCAGCGAGGCACCGGCGAGGGCGAGCGACAGCGCGACACTGACCACGACGGCGATGGTCATGGTCAGGTTGCGGCGGAGACCGACGCCGATCTCCGACAGAACGAACTGGGCGCGCATGCTTCTCTCTTCTAGCTCTGGTAGCCGTAGACGCCGCGGGCCTGGTCACGGACCAGCAGGCCCTTGTCGAGCTCGATGACGCGCTTGCGCATCTGGTCGACGATGGCCTGGTCGTGGGTCGCCATCAGCACGGTGGTGCCGGTCCGGTTGATGCGGTCGAGCAGCTTCATGATGCCGACCGAGTTCTGCGGGTCGAGGTTGCCGGTGGGCTCGTCGGCGATCAGCAGCATCGGGCGGTTCACGAACGCCCGGGCGATCGCCACGCGCTGCTGCTCACCACCGGACAGCTCGCCGGGCATCCGGTCCTCCTTGCCGCCGAGGCCGACCAGGTCGAGCACCTCGGGCACCACCTTGTTGATGGCGCTCTTCGGCTTGCCGATGACCTCCAGGGCGAACGCCACGTTCTGCCCCACCGTCTTGTTCGGCAGCAGGCGGAAGTCCTGGAAGACCGTGCCCAGTTGGCGCCGCATGTGCGGCACCTTCCAGTTCGAGAGCTTGCCCAGGTCCTTGCCCAGCACGTGCACCGCGCCGGTGGACGGGCGCTCCTCGCGCAGGCACAGGCGCAGGAACGTCGACTTGCCCGAACCCGAGGAGCCCACCAGGAAGACGAACTCGCCCTTCTCGATCTCCAGCGAGACGTTGTCCAGGGCCGGACGGTTCTGCTTGGGATAGGTCTTGGAGACGTTGTCGAATCTGATCACGGCTGCATCACGGGGGCCATCCTAGGTGGATCGGAGCCAGTGACCTTACGCGATGCCCAACCGCACCCGCAGTCGCGGGGCGCGTACTGAACGTGGTTTCGTCAGGTGTTGTTCGGGTTCGCCCCGGAAATTGCGAGGTACGTCACAGATCGATAACCCTTCTCCTCCGGGAGCCGAGGGGTACGGAACCTGGCAGAGTGGTAAGCAGTCGGAACCGAATCCGCCTCCGGCGCGTTGGCTATGCAGCAAGGAGGAGATCGCATGACCTGCGACCAACTGGTGTGCGCCAACTGCAACGGCCGCGTGATCGACGGCCGCTGCCCGGTGTGCCGCGCCAACCGGGCCCGGCTCCAGCAGGAGCCGCACGGGCCGTTCGCGACGCTCAACCCCGCGGTGCTGCTGGGCCTGCTGTTCGTCGCGGTGCTCATGCTGGCCCTGCTGCTGCTGCACTGACCCCGAGCGCTGAACGGGAGGGGCCCCACCGCCGCGGCGGTGGGGCCCCTCCCTTGCTGTTCGGGCGTGCTCAGCTCTCCCGCTGCTCGCGCCACCGGATGCCGGCCTCGATGCTGCGTCCGACGTTCATCTCAGCCGGCCTCCTCACGCCGTGGAATCAGCTCTCCCGCTGCTTGCGCCACCGGATGCCGGCCTCGATGAAACCGTCGATGTCCCCGTCCAGCACGCCCTGCGGGTTGCCGACCTCGTACTCGGTGCGCAGGTCCTTGACCATCTGGTACGGGTGCAGGACGTAGGAGCGCATCTGGTTGCCCCAGGACGAGCCGCCGTCCTTGAGCGCGTCCATCGCGGCGCGCTCCTCCTGGCGGCGGCGCTCCAGCAGCTTGGCCTGGAGGACGTTCATCGCCGAGGCCTTGTTCTGGATCTGGGAGCGCTCGTTCTGGCAGGAGACCACGATGCCGGTCGGCAGGTGGGTGATCCGGACCGCGGAGTCGGTGGTGTTGACGCCCTGGCCGCCGGGGCCGGAGGCGCGGTAGACGTCGATCCGCAGGTCGCCCTCGTCGATGTCGACGTGGTCGGAGGTCTCGACGACGGGGAGCACCTCGACGCCGGCGAAGGAGGTCTGGCGGCGGCCCTGGTTGTCGAACGGGGAGATCCGCACCAGGCGGTGGGTGCCCTGCTCGACCGAGAGGGTGCCGTAGGCGTAGGGGGCCTTGACGGTGAAGGTCGCGGACTTGATGCCGGCCTCTTCGGCGTACGAGGTGTCGTAGACCTCGGTCGGGTACCCGTGCCGCTCGGACCAGCGCAGGTACATGCGCATCAGCTGCTCGGCGAAGTCGGCGGCGTCGACGCCGCCGGCCTCGGCGCGGATGTTGACCAGGGCCTCGCGGGCGTCGTACTCGCCGGAGAGCAGGGTGCGCACCTCCAGCTCCTCGACGGCCTTCTTGACCGACACCAGCTCGGCCTCGGCCTCGACGCGGGTGTCCGCGTCGTCCTCGGCCTCGGCCAGTTCGAACAGGACGCCCAGGTCCTCGACCCGGCCGCGCAGGGTCTCGAACTTGCGCAGTTCGCCCTGGAGGAAGGAGAGCCGGCTGGTGACCTTCTGTGCGTTCGCGACGTCGTCCCACAGGGTGGGGGCGGCTGCCTCCTCCTCCAGGGTCGCGATGTCGGCCCGGATCTTGTCCAGGTCGAGGACGGCCTCGATCGACGCCATGGTCGAGTCGAGGTTCTTGAGCTCTTCGGAAGGATCGACGGCTGCCACGCCTCAAGGGTAATGGTTCCGCGGGGGGGCTCGGCTACAACCGGGGGTACCAGGTGGTGCGCACCGCCGCGGAGGGGCCCGCGGGAGGCTCGGCGGCGAACGCCGTCCACGCGGCGGCGGCGCCCGCCAGCAGCAGGACGACGGCGATCAGCACGGCCAGGGTGCGGCGGCGGCGGATCATCTGGGCCCGGGTGCGGCGGTGCGGGCCGGAGCCGGGGCGGTCGCGCTGGGCCCGGGACTCCTCGGCGTAGGAGGCCAGCTCCTGGGCTGAGGGGCGGCGCAGGCTGGTGTGGGTGTCCCGGGTGGAGTCGGGCTGCGGGCCGGGCACCAGCGGGACGGCGGGGCCGCGGCGGCGGCGGTGGGCGCCGCCGGCGAGTGCGTCGCTCTCGGCGTAGACCGCCTCGCCGGGGGTGGGCACCTCCTCGGCGGCGGCGCGCTGGGCGGGCACCGCGAGCGGGCCGAGGCCGGCCAGCTCGGGGAGCAGGGCGCGCAGCCGGGCGGCCAGCTCGGCGGCGCGCAGCCGGGAGGCGGGGGCCTTGGCCAGGCACTCGGAGATGATCCGCCACAGGCCGTCCGGCATGCCCTCGACCGGGGGGACGTTCTCGGTGACGTGCCGGCGCAGCACCGCGCCGGTGTGGCCGCCGCCGAACGGGGTGGCGCCGGTGAGCAGCTCGTACAGCACGGTGGCGGTGGCGTAGATGTCGACGGCGGCGCGCGGCTCCAGGCCCTCGATGATCTCGGGGGCGAGGTAGTCGGGGGTGCCGATGATCCGGGTGGCCCGGGTGCGGCGGGGGGCGTCGACCAGGCGGGCGATGCCGAAGTCGGTGAGCTTGGCGCGCGGGGCGCCGCCGGGGCCGGGCGGGGCGGCGAGGTCGAGCAGGACGTTCTCCGGCTTGACGTCGCGGTGCACGATGCCGGCGGCGTGCGCGGCGGCCAGGCCGTCGGCGACGTCGGCGATCACCGAGGCGGCGACCAGCGGGCTGAGCACGCCGTCGCGCTCCAGCCGGGTGCGCAGGTCGCTGCCCCGGACCAGGTCCATCACCAGGGCGAGGTCGCTGCCGTCGACCACCATGTCGTGGACGCCGACCACGTGCGGGTGGTCGAGGCCGGTGAGGGCGGCGCGTTCCTGGACGAAGCGGCCGACCAGCACCTGGTCGGCCGCGAGGTCCTCGCGCAGCAGTTTCACCGCGACCGGGCCGTCCGGGCCCTCGCCGAGCCACACGGTGCCGGCCGAGCCGCGGCCGATCACCTGGTGGACGGTGTACCGGCTGCCGATCTTGCGTGCCAATGCTGCTCCGTGGGCTCGTGAGGTCGGTGCTCGCCGAACAACCTACGCGCCCGCGGCGGTCGCGGGGGCCGCGGAGGGCCCCCGGCGAGGTACCGATCCGGTGGAATTTCGCGGGATTGTCGACAAAGCGTCAATTACCCGGTCAGGTGTGGCTGGTGACCCAGTTCCGGGCCGTGTCGTACCAGCCGACCACGTTGTCCCAGTAGTGCGGCAGCGGCGTGAAGTTCCACAGCGCCAGGCAGCCCACGGCCAGCACCACCAGCACCAGCAGGCAGCCCTTCAGGCAGCCCAGGCCGGGGATGCGCATCCGGTTGGGGCTGCGCCGCCGCGGCTCGCGCTCGCGTTCGCGCTCCCGCTCGCGGGGCGGCTCCGGCTCCGGGCGGCGCTGCGGGGCCGGCGGCTCGGAGCGGCGCTGCGGGGCGCCGTAGCCCTGCGGCTGCCCGCTGTAGGCGGCCGGCGGCTGCTGCTGGGCCTGGTACGGCGGCGGGGCGACCGGCGGGCGGCCGCCGGAGCCCGGCCGGGACTGCCGGCCGCCCTGCGGCGGGTGCGGCTGCTGGGCCTGGTACGGGCCCTGCTGCGGGGCGTAGCGGCCGTCCTGCGGGGCGTACCGACCGTCCTGCGGAGCGTAGCGGCCGTCCTGCGGGGCGTAGCGGCCGTCCTGCGGGGGCCGCTGGTAGGACTGCGGGGCGGCCGGCGGGCGGCCGGCGGGGCCCGGCTGCGGGTACTGGCCGCCGTGCTGCGGGGGCTGGCCGGCCTGGTACAGGCGCGGGGCGACCTGCGGCTCGCCGGAGCCGTCCGGCTCGAACCAGCCGACCTGGGTCTGCGCGTTGCGGTCCCGGGCGGCGCGCAGCTGGGTCTGCCAGGGGTGCGGGCCGTCCGGCTGCGCGGGGGCCTGCTCGGGGGCGGGCGGCACCGCGGGCATCACCCGGGTGCGCTCCGCGGCCGGGGCGGCGGGCGGCGGGCCGATCAGCTGGGTGCGGTCCTCGGCGCCGGGCGCGGGCGGCCGGTGCGCCATGACCTGGGTGGCGGCGGCCGGGTCGTACCCGACCCCGGGCAGGGTGGCGTCGTGCGGGGAGACCGCGGGGGCGGCCAGCGCCGGGTCGGGCACCAGCAGGTCGCCGACGGCCAGCGCGGCCTCCACCGCGGCCGGGGCGGAGTGCACGCCGACGCCGGCCGCGACCACCCGCAGCGCCTCGGCCAGCGCGACGGCGGTGGGGCGCTGGGCCGGGTCCTTGCGCAGGCAGCGCTCGACCACCGTCCACAGCGGCTCGGGCATGGTGCGGGGGCGCTGCGGCTCCTGCGCGAGGTGCGCCTGGAGGATCGCCAGCGGGTTGTCGCCCTGGAACGGCGGGCGGCCGGTGACCAGCTCGTACAGCATGATGCCGGCGCCGTAGACGTCCACCGCGGCGGTCTGCGGGCGGCCGCCGGCGGACTCGGGGGCGACGTAGGCGGGGGTGCCGACGAACTCGTGGGTGCGGGTGATGCCCGGGGAGTCGGCGAGCCGGGCGATGCCGAAGTCGGTGAGCATCGGGTGCATCCGCTCGTCGCCGTCCACCGCGAGGGTGGCCAGCAGCACGTTGGCGGGCTTGAGGTCCCGGTGCACGACGCCGTCGGCGTGGCTGGCGGCCAGCGCGTCGGCGATCTGGGCCATCAGCAGCGCGCCGGCGATCGGCGACAGCGGGCCGGACTCGCGCAGGTAGCGGTACAGGTCGGGGCCGTCGACCAGGTCCATCACCAGGGCGAGCAGCTCGCCCTCGACCACCAGGTCGCGGGTGCGGACGATGTTGGGGTGGGTCAGCCGGAGCAGGACGGAGCGCTCGCGCAGGAAGCGCATCACCACGTCCGGGTCGGCGGCCAGCTCCTCGCGCAGCACCTTGACCGCGACCGCCTGGCCGGGCACCAGGCCCGGCACGGCGGCGTCCTCGCGCACCCGGCCGCGCCAGACCGTGCCGGTCGCTCCGCGCCCGAGGCTCTCCTCCAACAAGTACTTGCTGCCGACAGGCCGCACCTGTGCACTCCGTTCGGTCACCCGGCGCCCGCTGCCGGGGCCGCGTTCCGGCACTCCCCCGTTCCCGTGAACGGCGCCGGGGCCTGGGGAGTCCGCCCGGGCGGACGGGCTCCCGTGTGTCCGGCAACTCTAACGGTGCCCGAGCGGGTTTCCGAGGTGTTGCCCGGCCGGGGCGCGCGCGGTCGGCCGGCGGGGTGCCCGGGGCGCCTTGACCTGACTCCCCGTCGGATTCACCATGGCGATGATCGCAAGATCGTCAAATCCGGTACCGTGCGCGGACTGTCCGTCCCGAGTGGCAGGATGGCACGCACCACACGTGTGCAGAAGGGACCCCGGGCGAGATGCAGATCCGGCTCACCGTCCTTCGACCGCGCAGCGGGCCGGCCGCCCCCGGCAGCGCCGGCAGCTCCGGCAGCGCCGGCAGCTCCGCCGACGTACTGGTCACCGCGCCGGCCGGGACGGCGCTCGGTGCCGTCGCCGCCGCGCTGGCCGGCGCGGTCGGCGTCCGCGGTCCCCGCTCCGCCACGCACGTCCACCTCTACGACGGGGAACGGCGCCTGGACGAGCAGACCCCGCTCGGCCACCCCCCGCTGGTGGACGGCGCGGTGCTCGCCCTCGGCGAGCCCGACCCGGACGCGGAGGGCCCCGACGAGCGCCCCGCCGCCGAGCTGCGGGTGGTCGGCGGCCCCGACGCGGGCGGCGTCCACCGCCTGCACGGCGAGCGGATCCGGATCGGCCGCTCCGCCGAGGCCGACGTCCCGCTCGACGACCCCGACGTCTCCCGGCTGCACCTCGCCCTGCACCTGGCCGCCGACGGCCGCGCCACCGTCCAGGACCTCGGCTCCACCAACGGCACCCGGCTCGACGAGCACTGGCTGCGCGAGGAGAGCGCCGACGTCGCCCCCGGCACCCTGCTGCGGATCGGCGAGTCCACCCTCCAGCTCGCCCGCGCCGAGGACATGGCGGCCCGGCCCACCGCACCCGACGGCGAGGGCCGCCTCCGACTCGCCCCGCGCACCGGCGCCCGCCCCGCCCCCGGCCGCCCGGCCGCGCCCGCCGGGCCGCCCGAGCCCGCCCCGGCCCCCGCCGCCGCCGGGCGCGGCGGCCGCTGGCTGCGCCGCGGCCGGAACGAGCCGCCCGCCGCCGACACCGACCGCCAGCACGACGCCGCCCGGCTGCGCCAGGCCGCCCACCAGCGCGAGCGCTGGCCCGACCCGGCCGCCCTGCTGCTCACCGCGCTCGGCACCGGCCCCCGGCTGTGGGAGCGCGGCCCCGACCACCCCGACGCGCTCACCCTCCGGCTCGGCACCGCCGACCTGCCCGGCGGCCCCGGCACCGCCCCCGGCAGCCTGCTGCCCGCCGTCCCCGTCACCGTCGACCTGCAGACCGCCGGCAGCCTCGGCCTGGCCGGCCCGCGCCACCGCCTCACCGGCCTGGCCCGGGCCGCCCTCGCCCAGCTCGCCGCCCTGCACCCGCCCAGCGGCCTCGCCCTGGTCGTGGTCGCCGCCGAGCGGCCCGCCGAGGACTGGGCCTGGGCCCAGTGGCTCCCGCACCTGCGGCCCGCCCACGGCCAGTCCTGCCGCCTGCTGTACGGGCTCGGCCCCGAGCAGGCCGAGGCCCGCCTCACCGAACTCGCCGCCGCCACCGCCGGCCCGCCCGCCACCGTCGTCCTGGTCGACGGCGACCCGGGCACCGAGGCCGCCCGGCACGCCCTCGGGCTGCTGCTGCGCCAGGGCCCCGCGGCCGGCGTCTTCGCCCTCTGCCTGGCCGAGTCCCCCGAGGAGCTCCCCACCGGCCTCGGCGCGCTGGGCACCGTCACCGGCGAGGTCTCCACCCGCCTCACCCTCGACCGCCCGGCCGCCGGCGCCCGCGAGCGCCTCACCGACGTCGCCCTCGACGCGGTCTCCCCGGCCTGGGCCGAGCGCCTCGCCCGCACCCTCGCCCCGCTCACCGAGGCCGACACCGGGGCCTCGCCGCGCGGCCCGCTCCCCGAGGCGCTGCGCCTGCTCGACCTGCTGCGCTCCGAGTCGCTCTCCCCGGCCCGGCTCGCCGAGAGCTGGCAGGCCCTGCCCGCCGGGGCCGGCGGCGCCGCCGCCCTGCTCGGCACCGCCCGCGGCCCCGGCGGCGAGGAGAACTGCGCCGTCGACCTCGCCGAGGACGGCGACCACCTGCTGATCGGCGGCGGCCCCGGCTCCGGCAAGTCCGAGCTGCTGCGCAGCCTGGCCGCCTCCCTCGCCGTCTCCGAACGCCCGGACCGGCTCGCCCTGCTGATGGTCGACGGGGACCGCGCGGAGGACGGCGGCCTGGCCGCCTGCACCGACCTCCCGCACGTCACCGGCCACGTCAACGCCGCCGAGGACCCGCGCGGCGCGCTGCTCGCCGCCGAGCGGATCAGCGACGAACTCGCCCACCGCGAAGCCCTGTTCGACGGCCTGACCTTCACCGACTGGCACACCAGGCGGGCCCTCGCCCTCGCCCGGACCCCGGCGCTGGTCGGCGGCCCGGCCGACCCGGCCGCGCCGCTCCGGGTGGTCGAACCGCGCCGCTCCCCCGACGCGCCCCCGGCCGACGCGGCACCGCCCCGGCTGGTCGTCCTGGTCGACGACTACGACGCGCTGCTCGGCCCGGCCTCCCCCGGCGGCCGTCCGCTCGCCCGCGCCCTCGCCGCCGTCGCGGTGCACGGCGCCCGGCTCGGCGTGCACGTGGTCGCCGCGACCGGCGCGCCCGAGAGCACCGCCGGCACCGAGCTGGACGAGGCCGCCCAGCTGCGGATCGCGCTGCGCACCGAGCAGGCCGGCGACTCCGACCTGCTGATCCACCTGCCCGACGCCGCCGCGCTCCCCGGGGCGACGCCCGGCCGCGGCTACCTGCGCCGCCCGGACGGGGCGGTCACCGCCTTCCAGGGCGCCCGGGTCAGCGGCCGCATCCCCCGCACCGCGACCCTGCGGCCCACCGTCGTCGCCCAGCGCCTGGAGGACCACGGCGCCGCGCCCTCGCCCCGCCCGGTGCGCGAACTCGGCAACGGGCCCACGGACCTGGCGCTGCTGGCCTCCGCCCTGCGCCGGGCGACGGAGAGCTGAGGGCCGGGTGCCCGGCGGCCCGGGGAGCCGCCGGGCACGCGGCCGGGGGGCGGGGGCGGTCTCCCGCCCCCGGCCCCCGGCCGGCTCCGAACTACCGCTCCCTCACCTGCCGTTGCGCAGCAGGGTGCGGATCACCCGCATGGCGACGGAGAGGCTGGACAGCTCGTAGTTGCCCGAACCCCTTATGTCGTCGAGGGTGGTGCGGGCCCGGCTGAGCAGGGTGCTGTTGAGGTCGGCCCAGGCCGTGTAGCGCTCGTCGGTGCCGGAGCCGGCGGGCCCGGCGGCGAGCACGTCGGCGGTGAGGGCGGCGTGCGCGGCGAACAGGTCCTCGCGGATCGCGGCGCGGGCCATCGAGGACCACCGGTCGGTGCGCGGCAGGTCGATGATCCGGTCGAGCAGGTGGCTGATCTGGAGCCGGTCGCCGAGGTCGTAGTACAGCTCGGCGACCTCCATCACGTCGGCGTCCGAGCGGTCCGCGACGCCGACGATGTCGAGGGTCGGGAACGCGGAGGACAGGCCGGCGATCCGGGTGGCCAGGTCGT
Organism: Kitasatospora sp. NPDC088783; assembly: GCF_044750705.1. NCBI lineage: Bacteria > Bacillati > Actinomycetota > Actinomycetes > Kitasatosporales > Streptomycetaceae > Kitasatospora > Kitasatospora sp. NPDC088783. Next base: position 63,972 of record NZ_JBIVKJ010000022.1, on the reverse strand, counting down.
CGGGGACGCCGGCCTCGGACAGCTCGCGGTGGACGGACTCGAACCAGGCCAGGTCCTCGCCGGCCAGCGGCTTGGGCAGCGCGTCCCAGACCTGGTTGACCCGGTCGTGGAAGAACGCGATGGTGTCGGCGATGTCCAGCGGCTGGCGGTTGTTGAGCATCCACCGGGTGGCGCGCTCGACCAGGCGGCGGGCGTGCAGCCGCATCCGGGTCTGGACCCGGGCGGCGACCTTGTTGTCGAGCCGCTCGACCTGGTCCCAGATCTGCTCCAGGCCGAAGACCGCGCGGGCGGCGGCGTGGGTGCGGGCGATCTCCTCCATGGTCGCGCCGGTCTCCTCGCGGAGCCGGAACGCGAAGGTGCAGCCGCCGCGGTTGATCGTGTCGTTGACGATCAGGGTGGTGATGATCTCGCGGCGCAGCGGGTGGTGGTCGATCTGCTCGGCGAACCGGGCCCGCAGCGCGCTGGGGAAGTACTCGTGCAGCACGTCCCGGAAGTACGGGTCGTCGGGCAGGTCGGTGGCGAGCAGCTCGTCGGCCAGGGTGATCTTGGTGTAGGCGAGCAGCACCGACAGCTCGGGCTGGGACAGGCCGCGGCCGGCCTGCTGGCGGTCGCGGATCTGCTTCTCGGTGGGCAGGTACTCCAGGGCCCGGTCGAGCTGTCCGTTGGCCTCCAGCCGGTTGATCATGCGGGAGTGCACGTTGACCATGCTGGCGGCCTGGGCGACGGCGTTGGCGAGCACCACGTTCTGCGCGTAGTTGTTGCGCAGCACGAGGTGGCCGACCTCGTCGGTCATCTCGGCGAGCAGGGCGTTGCGCTGCTTGACCGTCATGTCGCCGTCGGCGACGACCTGGTTGAGCAGGATCTTGATGTTCACCTCGTGGTCGGAGGTGTCCACGCCGGCCGAGTTGTCGATGGCGTCGGTGTCGATCCAGCCGCCCTCGCCGCGCGGGCCGCCGGTGGAGGCGAACTCGATCCGGCCGAGCTGGGTGCAGCCGAGGTTGCCGCCCTCGCCGATCACCCGGGCCCGGACGTCGCCGCCGTTGACCCGGATCGCGTCGTTGGCCTTGTCGCCGACCTCGGCGTTGGTCTCGGTGGCGGCCTTGACGTAGGTGCCGATGCCGCCGTTCCAGAACAGGTCGACGGGGGCCTGCAGGATGGCCTTCATCAGCTCGGCGGGGGTGAGCTTGGCGGTCTCGATGCCGAGCCGCTCGCGGACCTGCGCGGAGAGCTGGACGGACTTGGCGGAGCGCGGGTAGACGCCGCCGCCGGCCGAGATCAGCGACCTGTCGTAGTCGTCCCAGGAGCTGCGCGGCAGGTCGAACAGCCGGCGGCGCTCGGCGAAGGAGGCCGCGGCGTCCGGGTTCGGGTCGAGGAAGATGTGCCGGTGGTCGAAGGCGGCGACCAGTCGGATGTGCTCGGAGAGCAGCATGCCGTTGCCGAACACGTCGCCGGACATGTCGCCGATGCCGATGACGGTGAAGTCCTCGGTCTGGGTGTCGACGCCGAGTTCGCGGAAGTTGCGCTTGACGGACTCCCAGGCGCCGCGGGCGGTGATGCCCATGCCCTTGTGGTCGTAGCCCGCGGAGCCGCCGGAGGCGAACGCGTCGCCGAGCCAGAAGCCGTACTGCTCGGCGACGCCGTTGGCGATGTCGGAGAAGGTCGCGGTGCCCTTGTCGGCGGCGACCACCAGGTAGGTGTCGTCCTCGTCGTGGCGCACCACGTCGAGGGGGTGCACGACCTCGCCCGCGACCAGGTTGTCGGTGATGTCGAGCAGCGCGGAGATGAAGGTCTTGTAGGAGGCGACGCCCTCGGCGAGCCAGGCGTCCCGGTCGACCGCCGGGTCGGGCAGCTGCTTGGCGACGAAGCCGCCCTTGGCGCCGACCGGCACGATGACGGTGTTCTTGACCATCTGGGCCTTGACCAGGCCGAGGATCTCGGTGCGGAAGTCCTCGCGCCGGTCGGACCAGCGCAGGCCGCCGCGGGCGACCTTGCCGAAGCGCAGGTGGACGCCCTCGACCCGGGGCGAGTACACCCAGATCTCGAAGGCGGGGCGCGGCGCGGGCAGGTCGGGGACGGCCTTGGGGTCGAACTTCATCGACACGTACGAGTGCCAGTGGCCCTCGCTGTCGTGCTGGAAGAAGTTGGTCCGCAGGGTGGCCTTGATCAGGTGCAGGAAGGAGCGCAGGATGCGGTCCTCGTCCAGCGAGACGACCTCGTCGAGGGCGCCGGTGAGCTCCTCCAGGATGCCCTCGGTGAGCTCGTCGCTGCCGGACCGGTGGCTGGGCGAGAGCCGGGCCTCGAACAGGTTGACCAGCAGCCGGGTGGTGTGGGTGTTGTTGCGGAGCGCGTCCTCCATGTAGTCCTGGGAGAACGTGGAGCCCGCCTGCCGCAGGTACTTGGCGTAGGCGCGCAGCACCACGGCCTGGCGCCAGGACAGCTTGGCGGTGAGGACGAGCTCGTTGAAGGCGTCGTTCTCGGCCTCGCCGCGCCAGGTGGCGGCGAAGGTGTCCTGGAAGCGCTCGCGGTCCTCCTCGTTGAGGTCGGTGCCCTCGCGCAGCCGGAGGCCGAAGTCGACCACCCAGGCGGTGCTGCCGTCGGTGCGGCGCAGCGCGTACGGGTGCTCGTCGAGGACCTCGACGCCCAGGCGCTGGAGGACGGGGAGCACCTCGGTGAGCGAGATCGGGCCGCCGACCCGGTAGATCTTGAAGCGGCGCTCGTCGTCGCCGGCGCCGACCGGCTGGTACAGGTTGAGCCGGAAGTCGCCCTCGCCGGTGAGGGACTCGATCTGCTTGAGGTCGGCGACGGCGGTGCGCGGCGGGAAGTCGGCGCGGTAGCCGTCGGGGAAGGCGGTGGCGTACTTGTGGGACAGCTCGGCGGCCCGCTCCTCGCCGAACTCGCTCTGCAGCTGGTCGTTGAAGCCGTCCATCCAGAACCGGGCGGCCTCGGCGAGCCGGTTCTCGATCCGCTCGACGTCGGCGTCGGACAGCTGCGGCAGCTCGGTGCCGGGGGCGACCCGGATCACGAAGTGCAGGCGGGTGAGCACCGACTCGGTGGCGTACACCGTGTAGTCGATGGTGTCGCCGTTCAGCTCGCTCTTGAGGATGTCGGTGAGGGCGAGCCGGATCCGGGTGGTGTAGCGGTCGCGCGGCAGGTAGACGTACGCCGAGTAGTAGCGGCCGTACTCGTCCTGGCGCAGGAACAGCCGCAGCCGGCGGCGCTCCTGGAGGTAGAGGACGCTGGTGGCGATCGACTGGAGCTCGGCGGCGGCGGTCTGGAACATCTCGTCGCGCGGGAAGGTCTCCATGATCTGGAGCAGGTCGCGCCCGTCGTGGCTGTCGCCGGAGAAGCCGGCCCCGTTCATCACCTCCTGCACCTTGCGGCGCACCACCGGGATCCGGGTGACGGACTCGGTGTAGGCGGCGGAGGAGAACAGGCCGAGGAAGCGGCGCTCGCCGATCGGCTCGCCGGAGGCGTCGAACTTCTTCACGCCGACGTAGTCGAGGTAGGCGGTGCGGTGCACGGTGGAGCGGCTGTTGGCCTTGGTGAGGACCAGCAGCTTCTTCTCGTGCGCCTTGGCCCGGACCGGGGCGGAGAGCCGGCCGAACGCCTCGGAGACCGGGTGGTGGTCGCTGTCGTGGCTGAGCGGGTCGGCGCGCAGCACGCCGAGGCCGGTGCCGGCCACGGCCTTGAGCACCTCCTCGCCCTCGTGCTCGACCAGGTCGTACTCGCGGTAGCCGAGGAAGGTGAAGTGGTCGTCGGCGAGCCAGCGCATCAGCTCCCACGCCTCGCCGACCTCCTGCTCGGGCAGGTGCGCGGGGGGCTGCTCGGCGAGTTCGTCGGCCAGCCGGAGCGCGGAGTCGCGCATCTTCGACCAGTCCTCGACCACCTCGCGGACGTCGCCCAGCACCCGGCGCAGGCCCGCCTCCAGGGTGCGCAGGTCGTCGCGGTCGGTCTCGCGGTCGATCTCGATGTGCATCCAGGACTCGACCACGGCGTCGGCGGGCCACTCGGTGCCGGCGGCCTGCGCGCGGTTGCACGCGTCGGTGTCGAGGATCTCCAGCAGCTTGCCGGTGATGTCGCGGCGCACCGCGAGCTGCGGGTGCACGACCAGGTGGATGGCGCGGTCCAGGCGGGTCAGCTCGTTGGTGACCGAGTCGACCAGGAACGGCATGTCGTCGGTGACGACCTCGACCACGGTGTGGCCGCAGGACCAGCCGTTCTCCTCGACGCTCGGGGTGTGCACCCGGACCTCGGCGGTGCCCTGCGGGCGCTTGAGGCCCAGCCGGTAGTGCGAGGCGGCGGCCCCGTACACGTCCACCGGGTCCCGGTTGACCACGTCCTCGGGGGCGGTGTGGAGGTAGTAGTGGTGCAGGTAGGCGGCCAGAGCACCGTTGCTCAGGCCCTCCCCCGGCGCCGCTCCCCCCACCTGGCTGTTCTCAGCGGCTGCTGCTGCTTTCCTGAGCAGGTCGGCCTTGGCTGCGTCCAGCTTGGTCTGCATGGCTGTTTCGGCTCCCGTCGCGCGCCGTTGCGTGACTCGGTGATGACTGTGGGTGCACCGCCGGGCCCCGTCGGCAATCCTCCCGCACGCGTGGGGTGAAAAGCGCTCAAGGCACGCATGAGTCGCGTTCCGCCCGGGTACGACAGTACGTTTGGCCTGCCTGACCGATAACCGGCGACGTCGTCAGCCTAGCCTGACGAAACGAAGGTGTCAGGGGACACTGAGGAGCAAACCCGCAGGAAGATCGGGCCTTCCTGGACACCTTGTCCAACGCATGCCCACTCCGCTGTCCGTCATTCGGGTGACCACTCCATGTGCGGGTGGACGTAGTCGGTCGGCGGGGTGAACGTCTCCCGGATCGAGCGGGTGGAGGTCCAGCGCAGCAGGTGCTCGGCGGTGCCCGTCCCGGCCGCGGCGGACCGGCCGCCGGACGGCCACCGGCCCGCCGGGCCGGCCGGCTCGTCGTTGACGTGGAAGTCGCCCGCGGCGAACCGCAGCCGCTCCACCGCCCGGGCGATCGCCCGCCGGTCCCGGGCGACCACCGAGCCGCTCAGGCCGTGCGGCGCGCCCCGGCCGATCCGCTCCAGCGCCTCCTCCCAGCGGAGGTCGTCGTAGACCTGCACGGCCAGCAGCGGGCCGCCGTACGCGGTGGAGAAGATCTCGCCGTCGCGGTCGCCGCCGAGCAGCACGGTGGGCCGCACGAACCAGCCGATCGCGTCGTCGTACTGACCGCCCGCCAGCAGTTCCACCCGCGGGTCCGCCTTGGCCCGCTCGATCGCGCCGGTGACCTTGGCGAACGCCCGGGCGTCGATCAGCGCGCCCATGAAGTTGCCCGGGTCGGTGGCGTCGCCCACCGCGAGCGCGTCCACCTCGCCGAGCAGGTCGTCCTTGATCCGCCGCCACAGGCTCCGCGGCAGGTACGCCCGGGACAGCGCCGAGCAGCGCTGGCCCTGGTACTCGAAGGCGCCGCGGATCAGCGCGGTGCGCAGCACCGCCGGGTCGGCCGAGGGGTGGGCGACCAGGAAGTCCTTGCCGCCGGTGGCGCCGACGATCCGCGGGTAGGTGCGGTAGCGGGCGATGTTCACCCCGATCTCCCGCCACAGCCGCTGGAGGACCTCGGTGGAGCCGGCGAAGTGCAGCCCGGCCAGCGCCGGGTCGCGCAGCGCCACCTCGGTGAGGGCCTGCCCGTCGCCGGTGACCAGGTTGACCACGCCGGGCGGCAGCCCGGCCTCCTCCAGCAGCAGCACCAGCAGGTGCGCGGTCAGGGTCTGGGCGGGCGCGGGCTTCCACACCACGGTGTTGCCCATCAGGGCGGGCGCGGTGGCCAGGTGCCCGGCGACCGCGGTGGAGTTGAACGGGGTGACCGCGCAGACGAAGCCCTCCAGCGGGCGGTGGTCGGCGCGGTGCCAGCCCCCGGGCGGGGAGGGCGGCTGCTCGGCCAGCAGCCGGCGGGCGCGGTGCGCGTCGAACCGCCAGGAGTCGGCGAGTTCGCACACCGCGTCGGCCTCCGCCTGCCACACCGGCTGGGACTGGCCCAGCACGGCGGCGGCCACCAGGGTCTCCCGCCAGGGCCCGGCCAGCAGGTCCGCGGCCCGCAGGAACACCGCGGCCCGGTCGTCGAACGGGAGTTGCCGCCAGCCCTCGGCCGCCGCCAGCGCCGCGTCCACCGCGGCCCGCACGTCGGCGGCCGTCGCGTTGCCCAGCACGCCGAGCCGCGCCGCGTGGTGGTGCGGCTGCACCAGCTCGGTGCGCTCGCCGCCGCCGAGCCGGCGCTCCCCGCCGATCACCATCGGCAGCGAGGTGTGCCGCCCGGCCAGTTCGGCCGTCCTGCGCTCCAGCCGGGCCCGTTCGGCGCTGCCCGCCGCGTACCCGCGCGGCGGCTCGGTGACGGGCGGGGGGACGTTGGTGACCGCGTCGATCGGCATGGTGCTGAGGTGCTCCGTAAGGGTGCTGGTACCTGCTGGGACTTCCCCAGCCTGGACGCGCCTGCCCCCGCCGCGCGCCGTGACACGCCTACCTGTCGTACCCGGCGAGTTCCTCCGCCACCGCGACGGCCTCGGCGAGCGAGTCCACCACCGGCACGCCCAGGTGCGTCAGCTTCTCCCGGGTGTGCGAACCCCCGGTGTAGAGCACCGACTTGATGCCCGCCGCGAGCGCCGCCTCGGCGTCGTCCGCGGCGTCCCCGATCAGCACCGTCCGCCCGCGGTCGATCCCGTCGCCCAGCGCGTCCAGGTGCACCGCCAGGTGGCCGGCCTTGCGCCCGCCGGACTCGCCGCGCCGGCCGTCCACCCGCGTGAAGTGCGAGGTCAGGCCGAAGGCGTCCACCGCGGGCACCAGCTGCTCGTGCGCGTACATCGACAGCACCGACTGGCTGCGCCCGCCCGCCGCCCACCGCGCCAGCAGCGCCTCGACGCCCGGGGTCAGCCCGCACCCCGGGAACAGCTCGGTGTACTTGACGTGGAACGCGTCGTCCAGCGCCAGCCACTCCGCCGGGCTGGGCGCCCGCCCCAGCAGCCGCTCGTAGAACCGCGGGATCGGGATCTCGTACTGCGCCCGGTACTCCTCCAGCGTCAACGGCGGCAGCCCGACCGTCGCGAACGCGGCGTTGCTGGCCCCGACCACGGCCGCCATGTCGGACAGCAGGGTGCCGTTCCAGTCCCAGACTATGTGTGTGCGCACCCGGCAAGGGTACGCGGGGCTAGGCCCTGTCCGGTCGGTCTTGTCGGATCGGCGCGCGGCGTCGGGGGCCCGGCTGGGAGTGCCGGCGGAACGCCCTCGTACTGGATGTACTCGGGTGTTTCGCCGGTGCTTCCAGGCGGGATGCCCGGCGTCGCGCGCCCGGCAGGATCGGCCGGACAGGGCCTAGTCGGCGGCCCGGCGGAAGGTGCGCAGGCTGAGCCAGGCGGTGCCGGCCAGCAGGGCGGCCAGCCAGAGGGCCGCCACCAGGTGGGGGTGCTGGCCGGGGAAGCCGCCGTCCGGGACGTAGGGGTTGCCCCAGAGGCGGCGGCAGGAGTCGGAGACCGCGCTGATCGGGTTCCACTGGACCACCGGGTGGAGCCAGGACGGCATCGCCTCGGCCGGGAAGACCGCGTTCGACAGGAAGGTGCAGACCACCAGGACCAGCGCGCCGATCGAGTCGATCGACTCGACGTTGCGCACCACCAGGCCGATGGTGATGCCGACCCAGACCATCGCCAGCACGAACCCGGCCGCCACCGCGAAGCCGGCCAGCACCGACAGCGGGCTGCCGTGGGTGCGCCAGCCGACGGCCAGGCCGGCCGCGCAGACCACGGCCAGGACGGCGAGGCTGACCAGGAAGTCGCCGATCGCGTGCGCCACCAGCACCGAGGCGCGTGCGATCGGCAGCGAGCGGAACCGGTCCATCAGGCCGGCCTTGAGGTCGAGGGCGACGCTGATCGCGGTCGGGCCGATGCTCGCCAGGCCGACCTGCATCGCGATGCCCGCCATCAGGTACTCCTGGTAGCTGCCCCCGGCCGGGGCCTTGATCGCGTTCTTGAACAGGTAGCCGACGGCCAGCAGCATGACCATCGGGTTGAGCACCACGCCGATCAGCCGGCCGGGGGCCCGGCGCAGGTGGCGCAGCCGGCGTCCGGCCAGGGCGAGTGTCTCGACGGCGGAGCCGCCGATCGGGGCCGCGGCGAGCGGTCCTGCGGCGAGAGTGCTCATGAGGTCCTTTCCGAGCGGGGGTTCCGGGCGAGCCGGCGCAGCCGGGCGTCGACGAGGGCGCCGATCTCGGCCTGCGGGGCCGGGTGCATCAGGTATTCGTGGGCGTGGTCGATCCCGTGGACCACCACGCCGCCCGCCACGTGCGGGGCCCAGCGCCGGGCGGCGTCGGCGACCTCGCGGGCGGTGCGGCCGGCCGTCGCCACGAACAGCGTCATCTCGCCGTCGAAGCGGCCCGGGGTGAAGCGTTCGGCGAGTTCCACGTGGTGGCGCATGACGGCGACCAGCCGTTCCACGTCGGCCTCGGTGAGGGTGGCGAACGGTCCGCCGTGCCGGGACAGCACCCGGGCGACGGCGGCCGGGTCGACCGCGTCCGCGGCGGCCGCGGCCTGCTCCTCGCCGAGGTACTCCAGGAAGCTCGTCAGCAGCCCGTCGCGGCCCGGCATCTCGCCGTCGAGCGCGCGGTCGTACGGGAAGGCGTCCAGGTTGGCCAGGTAGGCCACCCGCTCGCCCGCGGCCCGCAGCCGCACCGCCACCTGGTGGGCCAGCAGCCCGCCGAAGGACCAGCCGAGCAGGTGGTAGGGGCCGTGCGGCTGGATCGCCCGGATCCGGGCCAGGTACGCGTCGGCCTGCTCCTCGAGGCTCGCCGACGGCCCGCCCGCACCGCTGACCTGCGGCGCCTGCAGGCCGATGACCGGCCGCCGCTCGTCGAGGTACCCGGCCAGGCCCAGGTAGGGCAGGCTGGTGCCGAGCCCGCCGTGCACGCAGAACAGCGGCGGCAGTTCGCCGGTCGGGCGGATCGGCAGCACCGGGCCGAACGGGTCCGGGTCGTCGGCCAGGCCGCTCGCGCGCAGCTGGCCGGCCAGGTGGGCGGCGCCGTTGGGCCGTTCGCCCCGGTGGTCGAGCAGCGCGCCGAGCGCGGCGGGGGTGCGCTGGGTGAAGACCTCCGTCACGGCCAGCCGCAGCCCGCTCTTGGCGGCCCGGGCGACCAGTTGGACGCTGCCGATGCTGTTGCCGCCCAGGGCGAAGAAGTCGTCCTCGGCGCCGACCGACGCGCGGCCGAGCACCTCGGCGAAGGCGGCGGCCAGCGCCCGCTCGGTCGCGGTGGCCGGGGCGCGCCCGGGGCCGGCCGTCCGGTCGGGGGCGGGCAGGGCGTCCCGGTCGAGCTTGCCGTTCACCGTCACGGGCAGTTCCGGCAGCGTGATCAGCGCCGGCGGCACCATGTAGTCGGGCAGCCGCCGGGCCAGCCGGCTGCGCACCTCGGCGGGGTCGACCGCGGCCCCCGGGGCGGGCACCAGGTAGCCGGCCAGGGTCTGCAGGCCCGGGTGGTCCTCCCGGGCGACCACCACGGCCTGGTCGACCAGCGGGTGCTCCAGCAGCACGCTCTCGATCTCGCCGAGCTCGATCCGGAAGCCGCGCACCTTGACCTGGTGGTCGGTCCGCCCGAGGTAGTCCACCGTGCCGTCGGGCCGCCAGCGGACCAGGTCCCCGGTGCGGTACATCCGGGCGCCGGGCGGGCCGTACGGGTCGGCGACGAAGCGTTCTGCGCTCAGCGCGGGCCGGTTCAGGTAGCCGCGGGCCAGGCCGGTGCCGCCGAGGTAGAGCTCGCCGGTGACGCCGACCGGCACCGGGGCCAGGGCGGCGTCCAGCACGTACGCGCGGTGGCCGGCCAGCGGGCGGCCGATCGGCGGGCGGCCCGCGGTGACCCGGTCGCTGACCAGGCAGACCGCGGTGGTCTCGGTCGGGCCGTAGATGTCGTGCAGCCGCACCGCCGGGCCCCAGCGCTCGACCAGTTCGGCGGTGACCGCCGCGCCGCCGACCGTCATCACCAGGTCCGCCGGGAGTTCGGCGTCGGCGGGGAAGGCGGCCACCACCACCGGCGGCAGCAGGCAGAGGTCGATCCGCTGCCCGGTCATGAAGTCGGCCAGCGGCCGGCCGGCCCGCAGCTCGTCGGGGACCTGCACCAGGGTGGCCCCGGCCAGCAGCGAGCAGCACAGCTCCCAGACCGCCGCGTCGAAGCTGAAGGTGGCGAACTGCAGCACCCGGGTGTCGGGGCCGATCGCGAACCGCCGCCGGTGGTCGGCCGTCAGCTCGGCCACCGTGCGGTGCACGACCAGCACGCCCTTGGGCTGGCCGGTGGAGCCGGAGGTGTAGATCACGTAGGCGGGGTGGTGGTCGCGCAGCGGGCCGCGGCGCTCCCGGTCGGTGAGCGGCGCCGGGGAGCGCCCGGCCACCCGGGCGGCGGTGGCCGGGTCGTCCAGCAGCAGCACGGCGGCGGCCCGGTCGGCGGCCCCGGCGGGCAGCGCGTCGGCGGGCAGCGCGCCGGCGGCGAGCGTCCCGGTCGAGGTGAGCAGCAGCCGGGCGTCCGCGTCGGCGAGCATGTGGGTGATCCGGTCGGCCGGGTAGGCCGGGTCGACCGGCAGGTAGGCGGCGCCGGACTTGAGCACGGCCAGCAGGGCGACCAGCAGCTCCTCGGAGCGGGGCAGCATCAGGGCGACGATCGCCCCGGGGCCGGCGCCCCGGTCGGCGAGTTCGCGGGCCAGCCGGTTGGCCCGGGCGTCCAGTTCCCGGTAGGAGAGGGTGCCGCGGGCGGAGACGAAGGCGGGGTGCTCGCCGCGGCGGGCCGCCCAGCCCTCGAACAGCTCGGGCAGGGTGGCGCCGGTCGGCGCGGCCGGGGGGAGGGCCGGGACGGCCCAGTCGTCCAGGATCTGCCGCCGCTCGGCCTCGTCGAGCACCGGCAGGCCGCTCAGCGGCGTCCCGGGCGCGTCGACGGCCGCCGCCAGCAGCCGCAGGAAGCGGGCCGCCATCCGCTCGGCGGTCGCGCGCCCGTACAGCTCGGTGGCGAACTCCAGCCGGCCGGCCAGCCCCTCGCCGGGGCCCTGCTCGGTGAACTCGAAGACCAGGTCGAACTTGGCCGCGGTGCTGCCGGTCTCCCGGAAGGAGGAGCGCAGGCCGGGCAGGTCGAACCGGGGGGCCTCGGTGTTCTGGAAGGCCAGCATCACCTGGAACAGCGACTGCCGGGCGAGCGAGCGGACCGGGGCGAGCGCGTCCACCAGCCGTTCGAACGGCAGGTCCTGGTGCTGGAAGGCGGCCAGGTCGGTGTCGCGGACCCGGTGCAGCAGCTGCTGGAAGGTGGGGTCGCCGCCGAGGTCGGTGCGCAGCACCAGGGTGTTGACGAAGAAGCCGACCATCGGGTGCAGCGCCTCGTCGGCGCGGCCCGCGACCGGCACGCCGATCGGGATGTCGGCGCCCGCGCCGAGCCGGCCCAGCGTGGCGGCCAGCGCGGCCTGGACCACCATGAACGGGCTCACCCCGGACGAGCGGGCCAGCCGCACCAGCCGCCCGTGCAGGTCGGCCGGGACGGCGAAGCGCACCACGTCGCCCCGGTAGCCGGCGATCGGCGGGCGCGGGTGGTCGAGCGGCAGGCCGAGCTCCTCCGGGATGCCGCGCAACGCCTCGGTCCAGTAGGCCAGTTGGGTGTTCTGCAGGCTGTCGGGGTCGTCCTCGGCGCCCAGCATCCGGCGCTGCCAGAGCGCGAAGTCGGCGTACTGGAGCGGCAGCGGCTCCCAGTCGGGGAGGGTGCCGGCGGTGCGGGCCCGGTAGGCGAGGGCCAGGTCCGCGGCGAGCACCGGGGTCGACCAGCCGTCGAAGGCGATGTGGTGGACGACCAGCAGCAGCACGTGCTCCTGCGGGCCGAGCGCGAACAGCCGTACCCGCAGCGGCAGGTCGCGGGCCAGGTCGAAGGTCCGGTCGGCCTCCTCGGTCAGCCGCCGCTCCAGGTCGGCGCCGGCCACCGGCTCCGGCTCGGGCGCGGGGCGGGCCTGCTCGGCGGCGAGCACCACCTGGCCCGGCTCGTCCCCGAGGTCGGGGAAGACGGTGCGCAGGATCTCGTGCCGGTCGGTCAGGTCGCCCAGGGCGGCGCGCAGCGCGACCGGGTCCAGGGCGCCGTCCAGGTGGACGGCCAGCGGGACGTGGTAGCCGCCGGCCTCCGGGTCGAGCCGGTTGACGAACCAGAGCCGGCGCTGGGTGTGCGACAGCGGCAGGAAGTCCGGCCGGTCGGCGGCCCGCAGCGGCGGGCGGGGGGCCGCCGGGGCGGCGTCCAGCCGGGCCGCCAGCGCGGCGGGCGTGGGGTGCTCGAACAGGGTGCGCACCGACACCTCGGCGCCGAGCGCGCCGCGCACCCGGCCGGCCAGCCGGGTGGCCAGCAGGGAGTGGCCGCCGAGCTCGAAGAAGTCGTCCTCGGCGCCCACCGCGGCCAGGCCCAGGACGTCGGCGAACAGCCCGCAGAGGATCTCCTCGACCGGGTCGGCGGCCTCCCGGCCGGGGGCCGCCGCCGGGTCGGGGGCGGGCAGCCGCGCGCGGTCCACCTTGCCGCTCGGGTTGAGCGGGAAGGCGTCCAGCCAGACGAACGCGGAGGGGACCATGTACCCGGGCAGCGTGCCGCGGACGCCCTCGCGCACCGCCGCGGTGTCCGGCGCGGCGCCGGGCGCGGCCACCAGGTGGGCGACCAGCCGGGTGTCGCCGGGGGCGAACTCGCGGGCCGTCACGACGGCCCGTTCGACCTCGGGCCGGGAGGCCAGCGCGCTCTCGATCTCGCCGAGTTCGATCCGGTAGCCGCGCACCTTGACCTGGTGGTCGGTCCGCCCGAGGTAGTCCAGCGCGCCGTCGGGGCGCCAGCGGACCAGGTCGCCGGTGCGGTACATCCGGGTGCCGGGCGGGCCGTACGGGTCGGCGACGAAGCGTTCGGCGCTCAGCGCGGGCCGGTTCAGGTAGCCGTGGGCCAGGCCGGCGCCGGCGATGTGGAGTTCGCCGACCGCGCCGACCGGCACCGGGCGCAGCGCGTGGTCGAGCACGTACACCCGGGTATTGGCGATCGGGCGGCCGATCGGCGGGGCGCCGGCCGGGGTGTCGTCCAGCCGCTCGGCGGTCGACCAGATGCAGGTCTCGGTGGGCCCGTAGACGTTGAACACGGCGCCCGCGCGGCGGCGCAGTTCGGCCGCCAGGGGTTCGGGCAGCGCCTCGCCGCCGACCAGCACCCGCAGCCCGGCCAGGCTCTCGGGGGCGGTGGCGACCAGCGCCTGCCAGTGGCTCGGGGTGGCCTGCATGAGGGTGGCCCGGCCGGTGGTGACGGCCGCCGCCAGCGCGGCCGGGTCGACCGCGGTGGCCCGGTCGGCCAGCAGCAGCCGGGCGCCGGCCAGTTGCGGGACGAACAGCTCCAGCATCGCGATGTCGAAGCCGAAGGTGGTCACCGCGAGGAAGCGGTCGTCCTCGGTGACCTGGAGCCGGCGGCACATGTCGTCGACCAGGTTGGCGAACGCGCCGTGCGGGACGACGACGCCCTTGGGCCGGCCGGTGGAGCCGGAGGTGTAGATCACGTAGGCGGGCAGCGCGGCGCTGAGCGCGGCGCCCCGTTCGGCGTCGGTGAGTTCGCCGTCGGGGAGCAGGGCGCGCTCGGCCTCGGCCACCGGGTCGTCCAGCAGCAGCGCGGTGCCCGTCCAGCCCAGTCCGGCGAGGGCGGGCGCGGTGCTCAGCAGGACGGCGGGGGCGGCGTCGGCGAGCATGTGGGCGATCCGGTCGGCCGGGTGCTCGGGGTCGACGGCGAGGTAGGCGGCGCCGGTCTTGAGCACCGCGAGGGCGGCCACCACCAGGTCGGCGGAGCGCGCCAGGGCCAGGCCGACCACGCTGCCGACCCGGGTGCCGCGGTCGATCAGCTGGCGGGCCAGCCGGTTGGCCCGGGCGTGCAGTTCGCCGGCGGTCAGCTGTTCGTCGCCGCACTGCACCGCGACGGCGTCGGGCCGGGCGGCGGCCCGGTCGGCGAGCAGCCGGGGCAGCAGCGCGGCGGGCGCGGGCGCCTCGGTGCGGTTGCGGGCGTGCAGCAGCTCGTCGCGTTCGGCGGGTTCCAGCAGGTCCAGCCGGGCGAGCGGGAGGTCGGCCGCTTCGGCGATCCGTCCGAGCAGGGCGGCCAGCCGGTGGGCGAGCCGTTCGGCCTCGGCGTCCGCGAACAGGTCCGGGCGGTACTGGACCCGCAGTTCCAGTTCCCGGCCGGGCAGGGCGACCAGGCTCAGCGGGAACTCGGTGGCGTTGCGGATCTCGGAGCCGTGCAGGGTCAGGCCGGTCAGCTCGGCGAAGGCCGTCGCCGCGGGCATCGGGTAGTTCTGGAACATCACCGCGGTGTCGAACAGGCCGCCGAGGCCGGTGAGTTCCTGGATCTCGGCGAGGCCCAGGTGGCGGTGCGGGAGCAGCTCGGCCTGCTGGTCCTGGAAGTCGGCGAGCAGCTGCGCCACCGTCCGGGCCGGGTCCGGCCGCAGCCGGGTGGGCAGCGTGTTGGCGAACATGCCGACCATCGACTCGACGCCGGGCAGGTCGGCGGGGCGGCCGGAGTCGACCACGCCGAAGAGCACGTCGGAGCGGCCGGTCAGCTGGCCGACCAGCAGGCCCCAGCAGCCCTGCACCACGGTCCCGAGGGTGAGTTGGCGGGCGCGGGCCCACTCGGCCAGCCGGGCGGTGTCCCGCGGCGCCAGCGCGGCGACCGCCGTCCGGGGCAGCAGCGCGGCCCGGGCGGCGTCCGGCAGGACGGTGTGGGTGGGCTCCTCGACGCCGGCCAGCGCGGCGCGCCAGGCCGCCCGGGCCGCCGCGCGGTCCTGCCGGTCCAGCCAGGCCAGGTACTCCCGGGGGTGCGGGACGGGCGCGGTCGGCGCCGGGCCGCCCGCGTACCGGGTGAAGAGCTCCTCCAGCAGGATCGGCATCGACCAGCCGTCCAGCACGATGTGGTGGACGGTCAGCAGCAGGCGCAGCCGGCCGCCGCCGAGCCGCACCAGGGTGGCGCGCAGCAGCGGGGGGCGGGTCAGGTCGAACGGCTCGACCCGGTCGGCCTCGGTCAGCCGCTCCAGCGCGGCGGCCCGCTCGTCCCCGGCCGTCCCGGACAGGTCGTGCTCCCGCCAGGGCGGTTCGACGGCGGCGGGCACCACCTGCACCGGCTCGCCGGAGCGGCGGGCGCGGAAGCAGGCCCGCAGGCCGGCGTGCCGCTCCAGCAGGCCGGACAGCGCCGCCCGCAGCCGCCCGGCGTCCAGGTCCCCGGCGAGGTCGGCGACCAGTTGCAGCACGTGGACGTCGACGCCCCGCTCCACGAAGTCGGCGTGGAACACGAAGCCCTGCTGCAGCGGTGAGAGCGGCAGGAACTCGCTCGTGCGGCCACGTCCCACGGTGCGTCCCATCATGACTCCAGCTCGATGTCGAGTTCGTCCATCTCGTCCTCGCTCAGCTCCAGCAGCGGGGCGGGCGCGGCGGCGCGGGCCGCTTCGGCCGGCGCGGCGGCGGCCACCGCCGCGAGGGCGGCGGGGGTGCGGTGCCCGAAGACGTCCCGGGGGGTGATCCCGAGGCCGCGGGCCCTGGCCTGGGCGGCCACCCGGATCGAGCTGATCGAGTCGCCGCCCAGGGTGAAGAAGTTGTCGTCGACGCCGACCTCGGCCAGGCCGAGCACCTCGGCGAACACCTCGCACAGCACCCGCTGCGCCCCGGTGGCCGGCCGCCGGCCGGCGGCGGGCGCGGCCTGGTCGGGCGCGGGCAGCGCCTTGCGGTCGACCTTGCCGTGCGCGGTCAGCGGCAGGGCCGGCAGCGGCACCCAGGCGGTGGGCACCAGGTGGTCGGGCAGCACCCGGGCCAGCTCCTCCCGCACGGCGGCCGGGTCGCCGCCGCCCACCACGTACCCGACCAGCCGGGTGGCCCCCGACCGGTCCCCGACCGCGGTGACCGCGGCGTCGGTGACCCCGGGCAGGGCGCGCAGCGCGGCCTCGACCTCGCCCAGCTCGATCCGGTGGCCGCGCACCTTGACCTGGTGGTCGCGCCGCTCCAGGAACTCCACCTGCCCGTCGGGGCGCCACCGGACGTGGTCGCCGGTGCGGTACATCCGGGCACCGGGCGGCCCGTACGGGTCGGCGACGAACGAGGCGGCCGTCCTGACCGGGTCGTGCAGGTAGCCGCGCCCGACGCCCGCGCCGCCCACGTACAGCTCGCCGACCGTGCCCAGCGGCACCGGCCGCAGGTCGTCGCCGAGCACGTACAGGCGGGTGTTGCGCACCGGCGCGCCGATCGGCACCCGCGGGCCCACCTCGTCACCGGCGCACAGCAGCGCGTGGGTGACGTCGTCCGAGCACTCGGTCGGACCGTACGCGTTGACCAGCGGAATCTCCGGGCAACGCGCCCACCAGCGGTGGCAGAGGTCCGGCGGCATCGCCTCGCCGGTCACCACCAGCCGCCGCAGCCGGCCGGCGGCGGGGGCCGTACCGGCCGCGTCCCAGGCGTCCAGGGCGGCCCGCAGCAGCGAGGGGACCACCTCCAGCACCGCCGCCCGGTCGGCCTCGGCCACCGCGAACAGCGCGTCCGGGTCGGCGGCCGTCGCCCGGTCGACCACCCGGACGGTACCGCCGACCAGCAGCGGCGCGAGCATCTGCCAGACCGACACGTCGAAGGTGACCGGCGCGTTCTGCACCACCGTGTCGCCCGCGGCCAGGCCGAGGTCCTCGACCTTGGCGAGCAGGTGGTTGGCCATCCCGGCGCGGTGCACCATCGCGCCCTTGGGCTTGCCGGTGGAGCCGGAGGTGAAGATCACGTAGGCGAGGTCGTCCGGTCCGCCCAGCGGCTCGGCGAGCCGGTCGAGCGGGACGGCGCCGGTGCTGAACTCCCCGTCCAGCGACCGGACACGCGGTGCGGCGCCGCCGGTCGGGGCGGCCCGGGCGGTCAGCTCGGCGGTCAGCTCGGCGGCCAGGTCCCGCTGCCCGGGGCCGACCAGCAGGTGGCCGACCCGGGCGTCGGCGAGCAGCGCGGCGGTCCGGGCGGGCGGCGCGTGCACGTCCAGCGGCAGGTAGGCCGCGCCGCTCTGCAGCACGCCCAGCACCGCGCCGACGAAGGCGGTCCCGGGTTCGGCCAGGACGCCGACCAGGGTGTCCGGGCCGACCCCGTCGGCCGCCAGCGCCACGGCGAGTTCGTCGGCCCGGCCGACCAGTGAGGAGTAGGAGGCCGCGGTGCGGCCGTCGCTCACCGCGAGCGCCGCCGGGGTGCGCAGCGCGAATTCCTGCACCTGCTCGACCACTCCGGCGCGGATCGCCCCGGTGGCCGGGCGGGCGGTGTCGTTCCACTTGCGCAGCAGGCCGGTCTCGTCCTCGGTCAGGACGTCCAGCTGCCCCAGCCGTGCGGCGGTTCCGGCCGCCAGGTCGAGCAGCAGCCGGCGGAACCGGTCGGCGATCACCGCGACCTGGTCCTCGGTCAGCAGGTCGGGGGCGTAGTCGAAGCGCACCTCCAGCCGTCGGCCCGGCAGGACCACCAGGCTGAGCGGGTAGTGCCGGGCGTCGCGGGCGGAGACCTCCTCGATGCGCAGGCCGGTGCCGGCCGCGGCGTCGGCGGCCCCGTCCACCGGGAAGTTCTCGAACACCAGGGCGGTGTCGAAGGGTTCGCCGAGGCCGGCCAGCGCGGGGTTGCCGTCGAGCATCTCGGCGAGCCCCAGGTGGTCGTGGTCGCGCAGCGCGGCCTGCGCGTCCTGGACCCGCTGGAGGTGGGCGTCGACCGGGTCGGCGGGGTCGAGCACGGCCCGGACCGGCAGGGTGTTCAGGAACGGGCCGACGATCTCCTCCACCCCGGGCAGCGCGGCCGGGCGGGTGGAGACGACGGAGCCGAACAGCACGTCCGAGCGGCCGGTCAGCCGGCCCAGCAGGATCGCCCAGCCGCCCTGGAAGACGGTGTTGACGGTCAGGCCGCGGCGGGCGGCGAAGCCGGTGACCGCGGCGGTCTCCTCCTCGCTCAGCAGCAGCGGCAGGCGGGCGGGCGGGGCCGGGCGCCGGTCGGGGGCGGCGGGGCGGAGCAGGGTGGGCTCGGCCAGTCCGGCCAGCGCGGCGCGCCAGGCGGCGCGGGCCCGTCCGCGGTCCTGGCCGGCCAGGTGCGCCAGGTAGCCGCGGAACGGGACGGCGGGGGGCAGCGCGTCGGCCGCGCCGCCGTGCCGGTAGCAGGTGAGCAGTTCGCGGACCAGCAGCGGCATCGACCAGCCGTCCACCAGGATGTGGTGGAGGGTCCAGATCAGCCGGTGCCGGTCCTCGTCCAGGCGCACCAGCGTCCAGCGCATCAGCGGCGGGCGGGACAGGTCGAAGCCGCGTGCGCGCTCCCGGTCGGCCAGCCGGTCCAGCGCGGCCGTCCGCTCGGCCGTGCCGAGCCCGGAGAGGTCGTCGGCGGCCAGCGGCACCCGGACGCCCGCGCGCAGCACCGCCACCGGGTCGCCGGCGGGCCGGTGGTGGAAGGCCGCGCCCAGGTGGGGGTGGCGTTCCAGCAGGGCGGCCAGCGAGTCCTCCAGTGCCGTCCGGTCCACCGCGCCGACCAGGTCGGCGGTGACCTGGAGGGTGTACGGGTCGGTGCCGTCCGGGTCGAACTCGGCCTGGAAGAGCAGGCCCCGCTGGAGCGCCGTCAGCGGCAGCACGTCGGTGACCGGGCCGCCCTCGCCCCGTTCGATCTGCTCGATCTCGGGCTGGCCGAGCGCCACCAGCGGCAGGTCGGACGGGGTGCGGCCGCCCGCGCCGGGCGTCGCGGCGTGGTCGGTCAGGGCGCGCAGCACGGCGAACCAGGTCTCGGCGAGGTCCCGGACCTCGGCCCCGGTCAGCACGCCGTCCGCCCAGAGCCAGTCGGCCACCAGGTGGGGGCCGTCGGCGCGGTCCTCGGTGACGGGGGTGACCGCGAGGGGGTGGCGCAGCGGCATGTCGGGGTGCACGCCGGTGCCGACCACCGCGCTGCCGCCGTCCAGCGTCCACGGGCCGGTGCCGCCGTCGACCCGGAACCGGCCCAGGTAGTTGAAGC
Source organism: Kitasatospora sp. NPDC088783 (assembly GCF_044750705.1). Taxonomy (NCBI): domain Bacteria; kingdom Bacillati; phylum Actinomycetota; class Actinomycetes; order Kitasatosporales; family Streptomycetaceae; genus Kitasatospora; species Kitasatospora sp. NPDC088783. Next base: position 44,957 of record NZ_JBIVKJ010000022.1, on the reverse strand, counting down.
CGAGCGCGGGCGCGGGGGCGGCCGCCAGCAGGCGGGCGGTCTGCGGGTTGAGGTGGCGCAACAGGCCGAAGCCGATGCCGCGGTCCGGGACGGCGCGCAGCTGCTCCTTGACCCGCTTGACCGCGGCGCCGAGCGCCGGGCCGCCGGCCAGGACCTCCGCGCGGTCGTGGCGGCCGGGGTCCAGCCGGACCGGGAAGACGGTGGTGAACCAGCCGACCGTGCGGGCCAGGTCCGCCTCCTCGGCGATCTGCTCGCGGCCGTGGCCCTCCAGCTCGATCAGCACCGGCGCGCCGCCGTCGGCCCCGTGCCGGGCGCGCCAGTCGGTGACGGCCAGGGCGAGCGCGCCGAGCAGCACGTCGTTGATCTCGCCGTGGAAGGCCGCGGGCACCGCGGTGAGCAGCGCCGCCGTCCGGTCGGCGGGCAGTTCCAGGCGCAGCCGGCCGGCCGTGCCGTAGGTGTCCCGGGCCGGGTCGGGGGCGCGCCGCCCGAGGAGCGGCTGGTCGTCGGTCAACTGCTCTCGCCAGTAGGGGAGTTCCGCGATCCGGGCACTGCTGCGGGCCTGTTCGCCCAGGATCGCGGCCCAGCGCCGGTAGGAGGTCGGGACGGGCTCCAGGACGGGCGGGCGGCCGGCGGCCAGGGCGGTCCAGGCGCGTTCCAGGTCCGCGACCAGGATGCGCCAGGAGACCCCGTCGACCACGGTGTGGTGGGCGAGCAGCAGCAGTCGGCCGTCCCTCGCGGGGCCGCCGTCCAGCAGCACCGCCCGCAGCGTCCCGGCCTCGGCCGGGACGAGCCGGGCGCGGGCGGCCCGGACCTGCTCGGCGACCAGCGCATCGAGCGCGGCCGGGTCGCCGAGCGCCCCGGTGGCGTCGACCGCGTCGACCAGCCGGGCGGCGTCGACGGCGCCGGGCGGCCGGGTGCGCAGCGTCCAGACGCCGGGCGCGGTCGCGGTGACGGCCATCCGGAGCGCGTCGTGGCGGGCGAGCAGGGCCGCCAGCAGCTCGGTGAGCCGTTCGACGGTCAGCCCGGGCGGCGTCCTGACCACCACGTACTGGCTGAACTCGCTTGCCGGGCCATCGAGTTCGCCGAGGTCTTCGGTGAGCTGGGCGATGATCGGGGTCGGCTCGACCTCGCCGACGCCGTCCTCGGCGTCGGCGTCGGCGTCGGGGCGGACGGTCCGCCCGGCGGTGGGGCCGGCGGCGGTCGCAGCCAGTGCGGCGGGGGTCTTGAGGGCGAAGACGTCCCGCGGCAGGAGCACGACGCCCCGGGTCCGGGCCCGGCTGACCACCTGGATGGAGCTGATCGAGTCGCCGCCCAGGGTGAAGAAGTTGTCGTCGACGCCGACCTCGGCCAGGCCGAGCACCTCGGCGAACACCTCGCACAGCACCCGCTGCGCCTCGGTGCGCGGCCGCCGACCGGCGGCGGGCGCGGCGGCGGCGCCCCGGCCGGGGTCGGCGGCGGGGGCGGGGGTGCCGGGGGCCGTCAGCGCCTTGCGGTCGACCTTGCCGTGCGCGGTCAGCGGCAGGGCCGGCAGCGGCACCCAGGCGGTGGGCACCAGGTGGTCGGGCAGCACCCGGGCCAGCTCTTCCCGCACGGCGGCCGGGTCGGTGCCCGGCGCGACCAGGTGGGCGACCAGCCGGGCCCGGCCGGCGGCGTCCCTGGGCGCGGTGACGGCCGCGTCCAGCACCCCGGGCAGGGCGCGCAGCGCGGCCTCGACCTCGCCCAGCTCGATCCGGTGGCCGCGCACCTTGACCTGGTGGTCGCGCCGCTCCAGGAACTCCACCTGCCCGTCGGGGCGCCACCGGACGTGGTCGCCGGTGCGGTACATCCGGGCACCGGGCGGCCCGTACGGGTCGGCGAGGAAGGCGCCGGCCGTCCTGACCGGGTCGTGCAGGTAGCCGCGCCCGACGCCCGCGCCGCCCACGTACAGCTCGCCGACCGTGCCCGGCGGCACCGGCCGCAGGTCGTCGCCGAGCACGTACAGGCGGGTGTTGCGCACCGGCGCGCCGATCGGCACCCGCGGGCCCACCTCGTCACCGGCGCACAGCAGCGCGTGGGTGACGTCGTCCGAGCACTCGGTCGGACCGTACGCGTTGACCAGCGGGATCGCCGGGTAGCGCTGCCACCAGCGGTGGCAGAGGTCCGGCGGCATGGCCTCGCCGGTCACCACCAGCCGCCGCAGCCGGCCGGTGGCGGGGGTGGCGTCGAGCGCGTCCCAGGCGTCCAGGGCGGCCCGCAGCAGCGAGGGGACCACCTCCAGGACGGTGACCTGCTCGGTGGCGGTGACGGCGAACAGCGCGTCGGGGTCGGCGGCCGTCGCCCGGTCGACCACCCGGACGGTGCCGCCGACCAGCAGCGGGGCGAGCATCTGCCAGACCGACACGTCGAAGGTGACCGGCGCGTTCTGCACCACCCGGTCGCCCGCGGCCAGGCCGAGGTCGTCGATCTTGGCGTCGAGGTGGTTGCGCAGGCCGTCGCGGTGCACCATCGCGCCCTTGGGCTTGCCGGTGGAGCCGGAGGTGAAGATCACGTAGGCGAGGTCCTGGCCGGCGGCCCGCGGCGGCAGCGGGTCGAAGAGCGGGACGGGGTGCGCGGTGAGCCCCGGCGGCAGCGGGTGGAGCCGCGTCCCGGCCGGGGTGGTGGGCTCGGCGGTCACCTCGGCGGCCAGGTCCCGCTGCCCGGGGCCGACCAGCAGGTGGCCGACCCGGGCGTCGGCGAGCAGCCCGGCGGTCCGGGCCGGCGGCGCGTGCACGTCCAGCGGCACGTAGGCCGCGCCGGCGGTGAGCACCGCCAGTACCGCGCCGACGAAGGCGGTGCCGGGCTCGGCCAGGACGCCGACCAGGATGTCCGGGCCGACCCCGTCGGCCGCCAGCGCGGCGGCCAGCTCGTCGGCCCAGCCGACCAGCGAGGAGTAGGAGGCCGCGGTGCGTCCGTCGCTCACCGCGAGCGCCGCCGGGGTGCGCAGCGCGAACTCCCGCACCCGTTGCGGCACCGAGCCGCCCGGTGCGCCGGCCGGTCCGGTGCCGGCCCGCGCGAGGCGGGCGCGTTCGGCGTCGGTGGCCAGGTCCAGGCGGCCCAGCGGGGTGTCCGGGTCGGCGTCGGCCAGGCGGCGCAGGAAGGCGCCGAAGCGGTGCAGGTGGTCGGTGACCTCCTGTTCGCCGTAGAGCGCGGGGTTGCCGTTGAGGTGCAGTTCGACGCCGTCGTCGGGGCCGTCCAGGACGGTGATCATCAGGTCGTCGACGATCCCGGTGGAGAGGTTGTTCAGCCGGGCCTCGCACGGGCCGAGCCGGAACTGCGGGGTCTGCGGGAGCACGTTGACGAACGGGCCGAACGGCCGCCGGTCGTCGGCCCGCAGGCCGATCGAGCGGCGGATCCGGTCGGCCGGGTAGCGCTGGTGGCGCAGCGAGCGGGCCAGCGTCCGGGAGGTGTCGCGGAGCAGTCCGCCCACCGTGGTGGCGGGGCCGACCCGGGCCGGCAGCGGCAGGTAGTTGGCCACCATGCCGGGCACCGAGCGGGCGGTGGCGGTCAGCCGGGCGGTCATCGGCAGGGTGAGCAGCACGTCCGACAGGCCGGCGGCCTTGCCGGTGTACGCGGCGGCGGCGGCGATCGCGAAGGTCGGCCAGGTCACCTCGGCGGCGCGGGCCGCCGCGCGCAGCGCCCGGGCGGTGGGCGCGTCGAGCGCGAGGCTGCCGCGCAGGAACGCGGTGCCGGGCACCGGTGCGCCCGCGGCCAGGCTGGTGGGCCCGGCCGGGCCGCTCAGGTGGCCCTCCCAGAACGCGCGGTCGCGCTCCACCGCGGCCGACCCCAGGTAGTCGGCCTCCTCGCGCAGCAGCAGCTCCAGTCCGGGCAGCGCGCCGTCCGCGACCGGCTCCCCCGCGGCCTGCGCCCCGTAGACCTCGCTGAGCCTGCGGTAGACCGCGAGGCGGCTGTAGCCGTCGGAGAGCAGGTGGTGCATGGCCAGGTAGAGCAGGGAGCGGTCGGCGGCCACCCGGAACAGGACGGCCCGGAACAGCACGCCGCCGAGCAGGTCGAAGGGCCGGTGCAGGTCCTCGTCCATCAGCCGCAGCGCCTCGCCCACCGGGTCCCGGTGGTCCGTCAGGTCGACGGTGCGCAGCGGGAGTCCGTCCAGCGGTTCGATCCGCTGGACCGGCAGGCCGTCCGCCTCGGAGAACCTCGCCCGGGTGCACTCGGCCTCGTCCGTCACCCGGGTGAGGGCTCCGACGAGCAGCCGGTCGTCCAGCGGGCCCCTGATGTCCAGGTAGTCCGCCATGTTGTAGGCGAGGCGTCCGCTGGCGAGCTGCTCGTCGAACCAGATGCCGGTCTGGGCGCCGGTCAGCGGGAGGGTCGAACGGGTGGGCGAGGTCATGACGTCTCCATCGGGGTACTGCGGGCTGGTGAGGACGGTCCGGACCGGGGTGTCAGCGGGCCTCGGCCCGGAGCGTGTCCTGGAGCACGTCGGGGCCGTACAGGTCCGTCACCCACGTGTCCTGGTAGACGGTGTCCAGGTAGCGGTCGCCCAGGTCGGGCGCGATGGCGACGGCCGACTCGCCGCCGTCCAGCGGGTGTTCGGCCAGGAAGGCGACCGCCCCGCTCACCACCGTCCCGGTGGACCCGCCGAACAGGAAGCCGTGGCGGGCCAGCCGGCGGCAGGCCCGGATGGTGTCGGGCTCCGCCACCATCACCACGTCGTCCACCACGGACTCGTCGAGCAGCGCCGGCCGCACGCCGGTGCCGAGGCCCGGGATGTGCCGCGGCTCGGGCGGGCCGCCGAAGGTGACCGAGCCGACCGCGTCGACCGCCACGATCCGCACCGACGGCTTCTGTTCGCGCAGGTAGCGGGCGCAGCCCATCAGCGTGCCGGTGGTGCCCGCGCCGACGAACAGCACCCCGAGGTCGGGGAAGGCCTTGAGGATCTCCGGGCCGGTCAGCCGGTAGTGCGCCTGCCAGTTGTTCGGGTTGGCGTACTGGTTGAGCCAGAGGAAGCCCTCGTTGTCCGCGCAGAGCCGGCGCACGTGCCGGATCCGCGCCCCCAGCAGCCCGTCGACCCGGTCCGGCTTGGTGATGACGTGCACCTCGCTGCCGAACACCTCCATCAACTGGCGGGCGCCGAGGGTGCAGCGGGAGTCGGTGACGCAGATGAACCGGTAGCCGCGGCTGGCGGCGACCAGGCTCAGCGCCACGCCCAGGTTCCCCGAGGAGCTCTCCACCAGGGTCGACCCGGGCCGCAGCCGGCCCGACCGCTCGGCGGCGCTCACCATCGCGTGCGCGGCCTTGAGTTTGATGGAACCGGCGAAATTGAAGCCCTCGCACTTGAGCATCAGGCGTTGTCCGACGACCGTTTCGAGATTGACGAAAACGTCCTCGGCATTGAATTCGTACGGAGCGGAGATGACTTGAATGGGACACCGTCCACGTCGATATCGCCGGCGGGATGATTTTCGGGCCGGCTCGGTTACAGCGGTGGATGCCTTCGTCGGTCACGCGTCGTGGAATCCCTTGCAGCGCCTGACCTCACGATCATTTCAAACGGCGCTGACAGGCAGTTGACCAGGCGCTGACCGATTGCGGCTTGCTTGCTTGGCCATGGGGGCATTGCTAGCTTGTGGCCGGAGGGTTTCCGGCCCGGCGGCCGGGACTGACGGGGAGACACGGGGGACCGATCATGCGCCTGGTACTCGCGGAAGACCAGTTCCTGCTCCGTGAGGGCCTGTCCCGGCTGCTCGAACTGAACGGTTTCGACATCGTCGCCGCGGTCGGGTCGGGTCCGGAGCTGACCAGGGCGCTGGCCGAGCACGAGCCCGACGTCGCGCTGGTCGACATCCGGATGCCGCCCACCCACACCGACGAGGGGCTGCGCGCCGTCTTGGAGGGCCGCCGACTGCGGCCCGGACAGCCCTCGTTGCTCCTCTCCCAGTACGTCGACCAGCTCTACGCGCAGGAGTTGCTGGCCGACGGCGACGGCGGGGTCGGCTACCTGCTCAAGGACCGGGTCTTCAACAGCGACCAGTTCATCTCGGCCCTGCACCAGGTCGCCGCCGGCGGCACCGTGATGGACCCGAACGTCGTCTCCAGGATGCTCAGCCACAGCTCGCAGGACCAGCAGATCGCCCGGCTCACCGAGCGCGAGCGCGAGGTGCTCGGCTACATGGCCGAGGGCCGGTCCAACGCCGCCATCGCCGCGGCCCTGGTGATCACCGAGAAGGCCGTCGCCAAGCACATCAACAGCCTGCTCGCCAAGCTCGACCTGCCGCCGTCCAGGGACGACAACCGGCGGGTGATGGCCGTGCTCGCCTACCTCAACCGGGTCTGACCGGGCGGGGTGCGCGCTGCCGTCCGCGGGGCCGGCTCACCCGTCCACCCGGCCCGACAGCAGGCCCTGGAACAGGTTCAGGTGCTGGATGTTGCGGGTGCCCTCCATGAACTCCACCCCGCGCGCGTCGCGCACCAGCTTGTCCAGCAGCGGGTGGGTGGCCCGGGCGGCGGGCGCCAGCAGTTCGCCGGCCTCCAGCGTCACCTCCTCGGCCAGCCGGCAGGCCCGGGCCTTCGCCGCCGAGGCGAGGTACCCGTCGCCGGTGGCGTCCACGGCGGCCGCGGCCCGGTGGACGAGGGCGCGGGTGGCCCCGATCCGCCGGCCGATCCGCTCGATCCGCTCCCGGGCGGTGCCCCGGGCCGCGGCCCGGTGCTCCAGCAGCAGGTCGTGCGCCGCGCCGGCGACGCCGAGCGCGAGGGCCGCCACCGAGGGCCGCAACTGGTTGAAGACCTGGACGGAGGCCCAGATCCCGCGCCGGGTCGGCGACAGGTGCCGGCCCAGCACCCGCTCCGGGTCGACCCGCACCCGGTCCAGCGTGACGGCGCAGATCCGGGCGCCGCGGACGCCGAGCGAGTCGAGCGGTTCGGCCCGGTAGCCCGGGTCGCCGGTGTCCACCAGGACCGCCGTGACGCCGAGCGGGCCCGGCCGGGTGCGGGCGAAGACCGCGGCGACCCGGGCCCGCGAGGCGTTGCCCACGTACCGCTTGGCGCCGGTCAGTTCGAGCGTGCCGTCCCCGGCCGGGCGCAGCGCGGTGTCCAGGGCCGAGGCGTCGGAGCCCCGGTCGGGTTCGGTCAGGGCGAAGCAGGTCCAGGTGGGCTCCGCGAGCACCCGCCCGTAGAACCACTCCCGCTGGGCCCGGTCGCCGAGCTGTTCGACCAGGACGCCGGACATCGAGGGGCCGGGCGCGGCCAGCGTCATGCCGATGTCGCCGCGGGCCAGTTCCTCCAGCACGACCGCGCGTTCCAGCGCGGTGGTGCCCTCGAACCGGTGCGGTCCGATCCGCAGCGGCGGCCGGCCGAACTCGGCGGGGACGCCGAAGGTGCTCATGAAGCGGACGCCGGGCAGGTCGAGGTGGTCCGCGATCCGGTCGGGGTCGCGGTCCAGGTCGAGCGCGGCCGCCGCGAACCCGGCGCCCCACTCGCGGGCCCGGTCGCGCAGCGCGGCCAGGCGGCCGTCCGGCGCGGTCACCGGTCCTCCTCCGCGGGCAGGTGGACGTCGGCCAGCAGCTCCGAGACGTGCGCGGTGGCGCCGGGCCCGTCGGCCAGGTAGCCGTGGGCGCCCAGCAGCCGCAGCAGGGCCCGGCCGGTGTCGGTGAGCTGGCGGTGCAGGTCCCGCAGCGCGGGGCCGGTCAGGTCCGGCGGCGCGGTGGCGTCCAGCAGCGCGGCGAGCTCCAGCTGGTGCCCGAGCGCCTCGGCCAGCTGGCCCTTGACCAGCTGCTGCATCAGGACGGTGCTCCCGCCGCTGGCCCGTCCGGCCAGGTGCGCCAGGCAGGCGTCGCGCAGGCCCTGGACCAGGCCGAGCCGCAGCCGCAGCAGCGCCGTCCGGTCGACGGCCGCCCCGGCGCGGGCCGCCCGCGGGTCGTGGACCAGGACGACCGCGCCGCCGGGCAGCGGGTGGCGGCGCACCGGGTCCGGGCCGGCGGCCGGCTCGGGCAGCAGCGTGTGGCCGGTCGGCCCGAACGGCGGGGTGTCGCCGTGCGCCTCCAGCAGCAGGCGCAGCGCGGGGAGCAGCCCCTCGGTCCGCGCGACCCGCTGGAGCTCCGGCGCCGAAGCCGGTGCCGGTGCCGGGGCCTGCGCCGCCAGTCCGGGGGCCTGCGCCGCCGGGGCGTGCGCCGCCGGGGCGTGCGCCGCCGCGGTCACGGTGCCGGGGCGGGGTCGACGCGGCACACCGACAGGTCGCCCAGGGCGGGGTCGTACTCGGCCAGCAGGACGGGCGCCCCGGTGGGCAGCCCCTCGGCGAGCAGGCTCAGCGGGGCGGTGCACGGGTAGCCGGCCGCCGCCCGCCGGGCGACGGGTCGGCCGGGGTCGGGTTCGGGGCCCGCGTCGGGGCCGGCGTCGAGGCCGGGTCCGGCCAGCAGCGCCGCGGTGCCCCGCGGGTCCAGTTCGGCGGCCAGCTCGCGCAGCGCCCGGCCGGCCTGCCGCGGGTCCAGTCCGCAGACCTGGCGCACCTGGTAGCCGTCCGGCCGGCCGGCGTCGACGGCCTCCAGGACCAGGGCCGCCGCGCTGTCGCCGGCCAGGCGCAGCGGCCCGTCGGCCGGGACCCGGTAGGGCAGCACCGTCTGGTCGAAGGCCAGCACCAGGGCCCGCCGGAAGCCGTGCCGGTGGGCGTAGCTCTGGGCCAGCGCGAGGGCGCTGAACGGCGCGGAGCGGCCCTGGTCGGTGACCGCGAGCAGCAGCGGGCGGCCGGGGAGCCGTTCGGCGAGGGTGGGCGCGGTCAGGGTGGTGGGCAGCAGGTCCGGGGTGGCGTAGGCCAGGACCATCAGGTCGGTCGCGGGCTGGGGGCCGAGCCGGTCGAGCAGGTCGGCGCCCATGTCCTGGAACCGGTTGCCGGTGGCGCCTTCGAGCACCGCCCGGTCCAGCACGAGGCCGGCGTGGCCGGTGTGGTCGAGGAGGTAGCCCCGGTCGACGGGGTTGTCGAGCCGGGCGGTGCCGGTCGGGAAGAACCGGTGCGCCGCCGCGGTCACCGCGAGGCCCGGGTGCCGGGCCGGGCCGCGCGCGGCGGCACCGGCCCGCTCCGGTGCTGAGACGGACATCCTCAGGCGTCCAGCTCGGCGGTGATGAAGTCGGCCAGCGACCGGACGGTGGCGAAGTGGCTCATCTCCAGCTCGTCGGTGTCGAACTCCCCGTCCAGCAGCTCCTCCAGGCGCAGCAGCAGGTCGAGCACGCCGGTGGAGTCCAGGCCCAGGGTATCGAAGAGCTTGGTGTCGGGTGCCAGGTCGCCCAGGTCGCGCTGGAGCACGGCGCCGAGCGCCTCGGTGATGGCGGCGACCACCCTGGTGCGGTCGGTGGTCTCGATGGTGTCGGTCATGTGGATCGCGCCCTTTCGTGGCGTGGTGGCGTGGTGGCGTCGCGGTGGGGTGCCTCGGTGGTGCGGTGCCGTCGCGGCGGAGTGCCGTCGCGGTGCGGTGGCCCGGGCCGCCGGGTCGCGGGTCAGTCCTGCTCGACCAGGCGCTGCTTGCGCAGCAGGTCCTCGGTGCTGTCGGCCTCGCGCACCAGGTGGGCCCGGCCGTCCTGGACGAGCACCTCGGCGGGGTGGCCGTGGCTGAGGAAGAGCACCGGTGAGGCGCTCGGCCCGTAGGCCCCGGAGCGCTCCACCCCGAGCAGGTCGCCGGCCCGCAGGTGCGGCAGGCGGACCTTCTTGCCCAGGGTGTCGTTGGGGGTGCAGAGCGGGCCGGTGACGTTCCAGACCTCGTCGGCCGGCTCGTCGTAGCGGTTGAGCAGCCGGATCGGGAAGTTGCGCTTGACGAAGGAGCCGATGCCGACGGCGGCCATGTGGTGGTTGGTGCCGCCGTCCGCGACCGCGAAGTTCTCGCCCATCGAGGTCTTCGTGTAGCGGACCCGGACCACGTACGTGCCGCTCTCCGCGGTCAGGTAGCGCCCCAGTTCCATGATCATCCGGGTCCGGGGGTGCGCCTCGGCGAACTCCGCCAGCACCGGGTTGACCTCGCGGGCCAGCAGGGCCAGGTCCAGGTCCCGCTCGCCCTCGAAGTAGGAGACGCCGAGGCCGCCGCCGATGTCGACCATGTCGAGTGCGAACTCGTGGTGCGCGGCGATCCGCCGGGCCAGTTCCAGGATGCGGACGGTGTTCTGCACCACCGCGTCCTCGTTCAGGATCCGGGTGCCCATGTAGACCTGGACGCCCATCAGCCGCACGTGCTCGTACTGCTTGCCGAGCGGGGCGCCCTCCAGCAGCCGGGCCTCGTCGATGCCGAACTGGCGCGGCTTGCCGCCCATGGTCAGGCCGGAGCCCTTGACCGCGAAGCTCGGGTTGACCCGCAGGGCCACCGGGGCGACCAGGCCGAGCCCGGCGGCCAGTTCCTCGATCAGCTCCAGTTCGGGCAGCGACTCGCAGATGACCGCGTAGACGCCCTGGGTCAGGCACTCGGTCAGCTCGGCGCGGCTCTTGCCGGGCCCGAGGAAGACGATGTCCTGCGGCGCGACGCCGGCCCGGCGGGCGGTCAGCAGTTCGGCGAGCGAGGAGACCTCGGCCCGGGCGCCGTGGCGGTGCAGCAGCGCGCAGACCGCGATGTTGGGGTTGGACTTCATCGAGAAGAACACCTCCAACCGCGGGTGCAGCAGCGCGCGCAGGTCGGTGATCCGGCGCCGCAGCGCCTCGCCGTCGTACACGTACAGCGGGGTGCCGAACTCCTCGGCGAGGGCGGTGGCGTCCAGGCCCTGGACCTGGAATTCAGCGCTCATGCTGGTCCCTTTCGACTGCGGCCGGGGACGGGCCCTGGGGCCGGGCGGGGGTGGGGGCGGAGGCCGCGGCGCGGCCGAGCCGCTCGGTGACGGCGGCGTCCAGCGCGGCGAGCTCCTGCGCGGAGCCGCCCATCAGGAGGCCGTAGAGCCGGCCGTTGAACGGCGTGCCCGCGGCGGCGCCGGCGTTGACCGTGGCGAAGTTGTTGACCACCAGGCCGGTCCCGCCGGGTTCCCGGAGCAGCAGCCCGTCCAGCAGGTCGCGGACCGCGCCGAACGGCAGCGGCGCGGTGAGCGTCAGCGGGTAGTGGCGGGCCAGCGCGGTGCGGCCCGGGCCGAGCAGCTGCTCCTGGAGCCGGACCTGGTAGGTGGACATGTTGTTGCGCGCGTTGATCTCGATGACCGGGTAGAGGCCGCCGTCCGGGTCGGTCATCGCGTCCACGCCGACCACGCCGTGGAAGCCGTCGGCGGCGAGCCGGGAGCCGAGCAGTGCGGCGGCGCGGCCGAGTTCGGCGAGCTGCTCGGGGCGGAGGTCCGGCGGGAAGCGGTGGCCCAGGTGGACGCCGTTGGCGGTGATGGCCTCCTTGACGAAGTCCAGGTGGACCGAGCCGTCGCGGCCGATGGTGAACTGGTAGTTGAGGTCGGCGGCCTTGGCCACCCGCTCCTCGATCACGAAGGCGATCCGGTCGGTGCCGGCGGCCTTCGCGGCGTCGGCCACCATCCGCCGGGTGCGCTCCAGCCGCCGGGCGCTCTCGATCACCGAGATGCCCTTGCCGGAGACCCCGAGCGCCTCCTTGAACAGCAGCACGGCGCCCTCGTCCAGCAGCGCCGCGGCGGCGGCGACCGCCTCGTCCAGCTCGGCCGTCGTCGCGCAGGCCCAGCCGCGCGGCTGGCGCAGGCCCAGCTCGTCGGCGATCCGCCGGCTGTGGACCTTGCTGTTGACGGCCTTGCACAGGGCGGCGGGCGGCCCGGCGATCCCGATGCCCGCCTTGGCGGCCAGGTCCTCCTCCAGTTCGGAGACCCCGTGCGGGAGCAGCAGCGCGCCCTGTTCGCCGAGCTTGGCCAGCACGGCGAGCAGCCCGGGGTCGGCCAGCGCGTCCCGGGTGACGGTGTTGCCCGGCAGCTGGTCGGCCACCACGTGGACGGTGGGCAGGCGCAGGCCCAGTCCGCGCAGGTAGTGGAGGTACTCCCGGTCGGGGGCGGTCTTCAGCACCACGTGGTCGTCGGCGCCGCCGAGCAGCAGCGCGAACTCGTCCATCCGGTTGACCACCGCGGTGTTGCCGGCCGAGGTGAGCCGGGGCAGTCCGATCTCGCCGCGCGCCCACTGCTCCTCGACCTCGAAGTTGCCCAGGAACACCAGGGCGGTGCGGTCGTCCTCGGTCACCGCGGCCTTCAGCCGCTGGTTGAATCCCGGTTCGGTCATGCCCTGTCCTCCCGTCGCGTTCACGTTCAGTGCTCCACGACCATCGCGGCGAAGCTCGCGCCGACCCCGACCGAGACCATCAGGTAGCGGTCGCCGGGCCGGAGCCGGCCGAGGGCCTGGGCGCTGGCGTAGTTGATGAAGGGGTCCGCGCCGAAGCAGTGGCCGGTCTGCGGGATGTTGTCCAGGAAGATCCGGTCCACCTCGACGCCGAGGCGGTCGCTGAAGCGCACCCAGGCGATCCGGTTGACGTTGTGCGGCAGTACCAGGGCGATGTCGGCGACGGTCAGGCCGGCGTCGGCCAGCGCCTCGTCGATGACGCCCATCAGCATGTCGGGGTAGATGTCGCGGAAGGCGGCGAAGCCCTCGTCGGACATCACCAGGCCGGGGTCGCCCACCGAGACGGTGCGGGTGGCGAAGCCGAGCACCCGGTCGCGGGTGGCCGCGGCGGAGACCAGCACGGCCGCCGTGCCCTCGCCGGTGATGCCCATGCCGGCCAGCACCTGGGCCACCTGGGTGTACGCCTTCTCGCCGACCAGCACCAGGGCCAGCGCCTCCGGGTCGGGGTCCTCCGCCAGCAGCATGCCGGCCACGTCGACGGCCACCAGGCCGGAGGCGCAGGCCTGTTCGGTCAGGGCGAAGGTCTTCGCGTGCCGCAGTCCGGCCTCCCGGCGCACCTCGTGCAGCGGGCTGAGCGGGTACGGCGAGAGGAAGCGCTGGGTCCGCGGCCGGAGCACGTAGCGGACCTTGTCCTCCCGGCCGCGCAGCGCGGTCAGCTTGCCGACGGCGGCCAGCAGGCTCTCGGTCTCGCTCTCGGTCTCGTCCCAGCAGACCTCGGACAGGCCGAACCCCCGTCCGTAGCGCCGCAGTTCGGTGTCTGTCAGGCCCAGCGCCCGCTGGCGGTCCGCGATGGACACCTGGGTGGGCCAGTGGGTGGATACCTCGATCAGTGAGGTCACGGCTAGCCGGCTCCTCTCAGCCGCAGTCGACGGTTCGGCGTGGTGATCCGGGGCGGACACCGTCGTGGGTGCCGGGCGGTGGCCTGGACAGGCACCGGCCGGGTGCCGTGCCCCTGCACGGCTGGTCCCCCGGGCGGCACGCCCAGGGGGACGGGGATCAAGCTAGTGGACCGAATTGACAAACGACTGACCGAATACTGACCACGCGACGATCGAGGATGACCACTGTGCCGGCCGCCCACCGGACCGCCGGGACGAGCTAACGCACCCTCAACTCGCTTGCCTGCCAAGGAAGATGATCAGCTAAGCTGCGATGGCTCATCGGACGAGGCGGGCCGGAGCCGCTCGCCGGCGCACGCGCGCCCCCGACCCGGCCACCGCCCGGACGCCGCCACGGAGCACCCCACACCCCCCTTCGAACCGAGGAACGCCATGTCCCAAGAGAGCCTGCTCTTCCTCAACCGACCGGCCGTGCTCGCCTGCCTGGAGAAGCTCGACCCGGTCGAGGTGGTGGCGGAGGTCCTGCGCGACCAGGCCGCCGGGCGGACCGAGATCCCCGCCGAGGGCTACCTGCCGTGGCACAACAGCAACGGCGCCTACAGCCGGGCCATCGCGATGCTGGGCGCCCTGCACCGCGAGGAGGGCTCGGTCTACGGCATGAAGCTGATCAACGCGGCCGTCGACAACCCGTCCCGGGGCATCGAGCGGGCCGGCGGCCTGAGCTTCGCCTTCGACCCGGAGACCGCCCGGCCCGGGCTGATCGCCGAGGCCGGCTACCTGAGCGCGATCCGGACGGCCGCGTACACCATGGTCAGCCTGCGCGAACTCGGCCCCGAGCGGTGGGACGGCCTCACCCTGCTCGGCACCGGCGCGCTGGCCCGGGCCCACCTGGACCTGCTGGTCCGCACCTTCCCCGAGGCCCGCCGGGTGACGGTGTTCGACCTGTCCGCCGAACGCTCGGCGCAGCTGGTCGCCTGGGCCGCCGAGCGGCACCCGGGGCTGGCCGTCACGGTGGCCGCCACCGCGGCCGGGGCGGTCGCCGCCTCCCCGGTCACCGTCACCCTGACCACCAGCGACGACCCGTACGTGCCGGCCTCCTGGATCCGGCCGGGCAGCTTCCTCGCGCACGTCTCGCTGGGCGACCTGACGGAGGAGGTCTTCCTCGGCGCCGAGGCCGTGTACGGGGACGACCTCGACCTGATCGAGGAGAACCCGCGCCGCATCCTCGGCCGGCTGCTCCAGGAGGGGAGGGTGACCCGGCCGGGCACCGCGTCCGCGCCCGGCACCGGCCCGGGGCGGCCGATCGACGGCACCCTGGGCCAGGTGCTGCTCGGGCGGGTCCCGGCCGTCCGGCCCGGCACCGGCTACGTGGTCAGCAACCCGTTCGGGATGTCCATCCTGGACGTCGGCATGATCGACGCCGTCCGGCGCACGGCCCTCGAACTCGGCGTCGGACAGCGGCTCGACCTGCTCTGACGGTACGCCGACACTCCAGCACCCCCGCGTGGCACTGCCTGACGGGGCATCAGGTAGCGTCCGCGGGGCGGGTGTTGGAGGTTTACCGGGGCCCTGGAATCGGCAAGGAATTCGACCGATCGTGTTAGGTTGATCCGGGCCGCATTGCCGACTGCGGTCGGCGCCGGCGGTCGGCCCACGCCTGCTCACCCAGGAAATACTCGGTACACGTCCGCCCCTCGGAAGGGCGCGGGCGATTCGGACGGACACGACGGGGGAAATCAATGATCAACCGCTTGGTCTTTTCTCCACCCGGGCGCCTGGGCCGCCCGGTCCCGCTACCGGGGCAATGTCACCTTCTGCCGTAGCGCTGCGCCACGAAAGCACGCTACGGGCGGGCCATTGGCCCGCCCGTCGGCCTTAGGCCGCATCCCACCGCACACCACCCCATTGACCGGTTGTAGGGATCAGCGCCGCCCAGTGGAGACAGGCCGGGCGACGCATGCGCAGACGTGTCCTTATGCGGTCAGAGCCTCGGAATCGGGTCGCAGAAAATGAGATATTACCACCCAGTAGAAAGCCGGTTCGACGCCAGGAACCGGGTATCCATCGAAATCCTCGGATCGCTGCGGGTGTCGATCGAGGACCGGCACGACAGCATCGGCGCGAACCGGGTGCGGACCCTGCTCGCGGTGCTGAGCTTCAGCCCCGGCGAGGTCGTCTCGATGGACGTCCTGATCGAGGAGCTCTTCTCCGACCAGGCCTCGAAGAACCCCAAGAACGCCCTGCAGGCGAACATGCGCCGGCTGCGCACCTCCCTGGAGGCGGTCACCGGCGTCCCCGGGAACCTGCTGGTGCCCACCTCCGCCAACGGGTACCTGCTCGACCTGCCCCCGGAGGCGGTCGACGCCCGAAGATTCGACGCGCTGGCCGCCTGCGGCGCCGCGCTGCTGCGCGACCAGCCGTACGAGGCGGCGCAGCGGCTGGAGGAGGCGCTGCGGCTCTGGCGCGGACCGGCCCTGCTCGACGTCTCCGGCGGGCTGCGCTGCCACAGCCAGGTCAACCGGCTCAACAGCCGCCGGCTGGACGCCCTGGAGGACCTCTACGAGGCCCGCCTGAGCGTGGGCGCCGAGGGCAACGCGGTCAATGAGCTGGAACAGCTGGCCTGCGAGCACCCGGAACGGGAGCGGATGTCCGAGTTACTGATGCTCGCGCTCTACCGGGCCGGCCGCCAGGGCGAGGCGCTGGCGACGTTCCAGCGGGTCCGTTCCTGGTTGAACAACGAACTCGGACTGGAACCCCGGAAGAAGATGCGCGGTCTCCAGCAGGCCATCCTGGCCCAGGACCCGTCGATCGACGCCGGCCTGGTCTGGGCCGACGCGCGGTGACCGGCTGAGTTCCCCCCTTCCGTTCGGCGGGCCCCTCCGGCTGTTCCGGCAGCCGGAGCGCTCACGGCACGTCCAGCGGGCCGTCGAGGTCCCACTCGGCCAGTTCGATCCGCCCCGGGGTCTCGACGGCCAGGGCCGCCGCGTACCCGGGGCCGGGATGCAGGTCGGCCATCGCGATGGCCGGCGGGCCCGCGCCCCCGGCCCCGGGGACGCCGCTCCAGGACAGCAGCGCCGCGCGCTGCCCGGGCGCGGCCAGGGTGAGGCCGCGCAGCGGCACGGAGAGCCCGCGGCCGACCGCCTTGAGGACCGCCTCCTTCCTGGTCCAGTAGACGTGGTAGGCCGCCGGCCGGTCCTCCGGGCGGATCTCCCGGAAGTCCGCCAGCTCCCGTTCGGAGAGCACCCGGGGCGCCAGCCGGTCCACCTCGCGCGCGGCGACCCGCTCCACGTCCACCCCCGGCTCGGCGTGCTCGGTGACGGCCAGCACCACCCGCCCGCCGGAGTGCGACAGCGAGAACCGCGCGGCGGCGCCGGGCACCCGCGGTTTGCCGTGCGGGCCGCCGCAGTACCGGCACCGACGGCTGAACGCCACCGCCCTCGGCGCCACCCCGGTGGCCCGGCCCAGCGCGGTGCGGACCAGGGCCCGGGCGGTGGCGTACCGGGCCCGGTCCTCGCGCGCGGCCAACTGCCCGTACCGGGCCCGTTCCTCGTCGGACATCAGGGCGCGCACCCGGGCCCGGTCGACCACCGGCGACCAGAGCACCCGGCAGCTGACCGCGTTCGGCTGTGCCATCGCGCTACGCGGCCTGGTGGCCGGTGAGTTCCAGGAACACGTCGTCCAGCGAGGGGCGGCGCTGGGCGAGGCCGCTGACCTGGATGCCGGCCGCGTGCAGCGCGGCGGCGGCGGCCGAGACCCCGGCCAGCCCGTCGTTCAACTGCACGCCCAGCACGCCCCTGCGGTCGTCCCGGGTCAGCTCGCCGACCATCAGCGGGTTCAGCGCGGACAGCGCCGCCGGCAGGTCGGCCGGATCGGCCACGGTGACCTCCAGCCGCTCCTGGCCGACCTTGCGCTTGAGCTCGTCGGCGGTGCCCTCGGCGGCCACCACGCCCTTGTCGATCACCACGATCCGGTCGGCCAGCTCGTCGGCCTCCTCCAGGTACTGGGTGGTCAGCAGGACGGTCACGCCGTCGGCCACCAAGTCCCGCACCACGGACCACAGGACCAGCCGGCTGGACGGGTCGAGCCCGGTGGTCGGCTCGTCCAGGAAGATCACCTCGGGGCCGCCGACCAGGGTGCTCGCCAGGTCCAGCCGGCGCCGCATGCCGCCCGAGTAGGCCCGCAGCGGCTTGTCGCCGGTGTCCGCGAGGTCGAACCGCGCCAGCAGCTCGTCCGCCCTGGCCCGGGCCCCGGCCCGGCCCAGGTGCAGCAGCCGGCCGAGCAGGACCAGGTTCTCGCGGCCTGTCAACTCCTCGTCCACCGCGGCGTACTGGCCGGACAGGCCGATCCGGCGGCGCACCTCGCGCGGCGCGGCGGCGACGTCGAACCCGGCCACCGCGGCCCGACCGCCGTCCGGTCCGAGCAGGGTGCTGAGGATGCGGACCGTCGTGGTCTTGCCCGCCCCGTTGGGGCCGAGCAGCCCGAGCACGGTGCCCGCCGGGACGTGCAGGTCGATCCCCTTGAGGACCTGCTGGTCCCGGTAGTTCTTGCGGAGGCCCTCCGCCTCGATCGCCGCCTGGGCCGCCACGGCTCAGGCCCCGCGCTCGATCAGGCTGAGCGGCCGCAGGTCGGTCCAGTTCTCGTCGACGAAGCGCACCGCCTCCTCCCGGGGCACCGAGCTGAGCGCCTCGCGCCAGCCCGCCGGGACCTCGGCGAAGGCGGGCCACAGGCTGTGCTGGTTCTCGCCGTTCACCAGTACGTGGAACGTGCCGTCGGGATCGTCGAAGGGGTTGCTCATCGAGGTTCCGTCCTGTCCGTCTTCCAGGGTCAACTCCGTTGACCACTATGCTCCATGGCTGCTGACGCGGAACTGACGAACGGCTGATCGCCGCCGTCCGCCGGGGCCGCGCCGGGACCGGGGCGGGGTCCTCGCGACCCCGCCCCCTCCGACGTCCGCCGGGCCGGTCAGACGTCCACCGGCTCCTGGTACGCCCCGTCGCTGCGCCGCGGCAGGTCCGCGGTGACCGCCCGGCCGGTGCGCGAGGGCCACCAGTTGGCCCGGCCCAGCAGGGTCATCGCGGCCGGCAGGACGAAGATCCGGATCACCGTGGCGTCCAGCACGATGGCCACCGCCAGCCCGACGCCGATCTGCTTCAGCTCGATGAAGGTCAGCGTCCCGAAGGTGGCGAACACCGCCACCATGACCGCGGCCGCGCCGGTCACCACGCCGGCGGTCCTGGTGATGCCGTCCAGTACCGCGTTGCGGGTGGTCATGCCGGCCACCACGCCCTCCCGGATCCGGCTGACCACGAAGACGTGGTAGTCCAGCGACAGGCCCGACAGGATCACGAAGAGCAGCACCGGCACCCAGGAGACCACGTGCCCGGTCGAGTGGTAGTCGAGCAGCCCGTCCGCCCAGGTGTGCTGGAAGACCAGGCACAGGAAGCCGAACGAGGCGGCGACCGAGAGCAGGTTGAGCACCACGGTGGTCAGCGCCACCACCACCGAGCGGAACGCCAGCACGATGATCAGGAAGGTCAGGGCGAACACCACGCCCATCACCATCGGCAGCCGGTCCTTCAGGTTGGCGGTGTAGTCCATGTCGTCCGCCTGGTCGCCGCCGACCGCGTACTCCACGCCCGGCAGGTCCTTCAGCGCCGCCGGCACCAGCACGTTCCGCAGCCGGTCGACCGAGTCCCGGGCCGGGGAGGTGCCCGGCGGCGTCGGCGTGCCCGCCTCCAGGACGGCGCCGCGCCCGTCCGCCGAGACCCGGACCGTCGGCGGGATGTCCCTGGCGAACAGCGGTTCCCGCCCGAGCTGTTCGGCCAGCTGCTCCAGCCGCCCGCGGACCGCCTCCTGCTGCCCGGCCGGCGCCTTCACCGCCACCACGTCGGTGTTGGCGTTCGAGGGGAACTCGGCGAGCAGCCGGTCGTAGCTCTGCATCGTGGCCAGGGTGCGCGGGTAGTCCGCGATCTGGGTGGCCTTCAGGTCCATCCCCAGGGCGGGCAGCGCCAGCGCCACCAGCGCGCCGACCGCGAGCACCAGCGAGACCAGCGGGTGCCTGGTGGCCGGGCGCAGCAGGAAGTTCCAGGCCCGCGGGTTGCTCCGGCTCCGGGTGAGGCGCCACACCAGCGGGATCCGCGGCCGGTCGACCGCCCGGCCCAGCTTGACCAGCAGGGCCGGCAGCACGGTGACCGCCGAGAGCATCGCCACCGCGACCACGATGATCGCGCCGGTGGCCATCGAGGCCAGCATCAGGTCGCCGGCCAGGTAGAGCCCGGCCATCGAGACCAGCACCGCGACGCCGGAGACCACCACCGAGTGGCCGGAGGTCGCCGCGGCGATCTCCACCGCCGAGGTCGCGCCGTAGCCCTTGGCCGTCTCCTCGCGGAAGCGGCGCAGGTAGAAGAGGCAGTAGTCGACGCCGACCGCCAGGCCCATCAGCACGATGACGTCCGTCACCGTGCCGGGGTCGGGCACCACCTGGGAGGCCAGCGCCCACAGGCCCAGGGTGGAGGCCACCGCGGTCAGGCCCAGCAGCACCGGCACGCCGGCCATCACCACGGCGCCGAAGATCAGCGCCAGGATGACCAGGGTGACCGGCACGCTGATGGTGGTCGCCTTCTGCAGGTCCTTGCCGAGCCAGTCCTGGAAGTCGCTCTTGATCGAGGCTTCACCGACCTCCTCGACCCGCAGGTCGGGGTGCGCCTGCTGGACCGCCCGGGTGGCCGCCAGCAGCGGCGCGACCCGGTCGTTCGCGGTGTCGGGGTCGCCCTCGACGGCGACCTGCAGCAGCAGGACCCGCTGGTCGGCCGAGGGGATCGGGTCGGACACCGAGGCGACCCCGGCGAGCGCGCCGAGCTGCTGCTTGAGCTCGGCGGCGGCCGCGGCGGACGCGTCGTCCAGCCGGCCGTCGAGCGGGCCGACCAGCACGTTCTCGGTGGCCGGGCCGCGCAGGCCGTTCTCGTTGACGATCCGGTCGGCCGTGGCCGCCTGCCCGACCAGGAGTTCCTGGTTGGTGGCCTCCCGGCCCTTCACCACCGTGCCGATGGAGAAGGCGACCACGGTCAGCAGCAGCCAGACCAGGACGGCCCACCACGGATGGTTGGCGCTCCACCGGCCCATCCGCGAGGCGAAGTGGCGTTTCTTGCCCGTCATGTCGATCGGTCCTTCGGTCAGGAGCGGAAGAGGAGTCGTGTCTTCGGCGGGCGGGGACCGCCCGGCGGGCCGGGGGGAACGGGTGCGGGCCGCTTCCGGGCATGCCGGGGGAAGGGCCGTCGGGCACGCCGGAGGAGGAGCCGCCGGGCATGCCGGAGGAGGAGCTGTCGAGCATGCCGGAGGAGGGGCCGTCGCGGGGCCCTGCGGCCGGGGAGGGGCGCCGCCGGCCCGCGGCGCCCCCGTGTGGCCGGTGGCGGGGGCTAGTCGCCCTGGGTGGTGCCGGTGTCGGGCAGCAGGTCGCAGCCGATGGAGAAGGCCGCCATGGTCGGGCCGCCGGCGGGGCTGTTGATCGCGAGCAGGCCGTCGAAGGCGGCCAGCCGCCGCTCGACCCCGCGCAACCCGCTGCCGCGGCCGGCGTCGGCCCCGCCGACGCCGTTGTCGTGCACGGAGACCCGCAGTTCGCGGTCGACGTAGTGGATGTCGACCGTCACCTCGGTGGCCTTGCCGTGCTTGGTCACGTTGTTGAGCAGCTCGGCGATCGCGAAGTAGGCTGCCGACTCCACCGGGGCGGGCAGCCGGCCCGGTACCGAGCCGGTCAGCTGGACCCGCTGCGGCAGTTCCAGCGTCAGCGTGCGGACGGCGTCCACCAGGCCGCGGTCGGCCAGCAGCGGCGGGTGCACGCCGTGCACCAGGTCGCGCAGTTCGTTGAGCGCCTTGGCCGAGTTGTCCTTGGCCTCGGCGAGCAGCGCGCGCACCGCCGCCGGGTTCTGCTCGATCAGCGACTCGGCGGCCGACAGCGTCAGCCCGAGGGCGACCAGCCGGACCTGGGCGCCGTCGTGCAGGTCGCGCTCGATCCGGCGCAGCTCGTTGGCCTGCATGTCCATCGCGTCCGAGCGGGAGTTGGCCAGGTGCTCGACCCGGTTGGTCAGGTCGGCCCGGGTGGAGCCCAGGACCAGCCGCACCCAGCGGCCGTGCAGCCCGAGCATCAGCCTCGGCAGCAGCAGCACGCCCACGGCGAGCTCCACCGCGCCCAGGACGGCGGCCAGGATCGCGGTGCCCTGGCTCCGGACCGGGACGAAGGTGAACCAGATGCCGTCCCAGGACTCGCTCAGGCCCTTCCACGCGAACGGCAGCGCCAGGCCCCAGAGGCCGCCCAGGATCGCGACGGCCGGCAGCAGCGCCAGCACCGGACCGACCACCGGGTTGACCAGCGTCCAGAGCAGGTCCCGCCAGGTCGCGCGCTCACCGAGCATCCGGTGGGCCCGCCGCAGGCGGGTCCGGGCCGGGCCGTCGGCGGGCTCCGGCGGGTAGGCCGCGTCCACCCGGACGCCGGACCAGCGC
This sequence comes from Kitasatospora sp. NPDC088783, assembly GCF_044750705.1. Lineage (NCBI taxonomy): Bacteria > Bacillati > Actinomycetota > Actinomycetes > Kitasatosporales > Streptomycetaceae > Kitasatospora > Kitasatospora sp. NPDC088783. The sequence continues at coordinate 23,360 of NZ_JBIVKJ010000022.1, read as the reverse complement.
AGCGCCAGCCGGCGCTGCAGGCGGGCGTCCGCCCGGATCGCGTCCAGCGCGCCGGGCAGCAGCAGCAGGCCGACGCCGACGAAGCTGAGGCACACCACGAGGCAGAACCAGAGCAGCAGCAGCGCCTCCCCGAGGGCGATCCCGGTCAGGGACACCCCGCGGAGCACCAGCGCGGCCGCTCCGCCGAGCTCCGGTCGGGTCTTCTCCGTTCCTTCCACACGTGCACTCATGTCCTGGCCCCATTTCGCCTTCACCGAATCACTGTGCTTCCAGCATGACGGCCCGTCAGGCGGATTTCGGGGGTGCTAGTACCCCTCTTGCCCGGGGTACCACCACCCCCGGCGGGGGTACGGCACGGTGCCCCGGACGCCTGGGCGTCCGGGGCACCGTGCCGTGCTCGCGGGGAGGGCGGGTGAGAGCCGGCGGGGTCAGTTGAAGGTGTCCGGGTCCGGTCCGGTGCGCAGGCCCCGGTCGGTGGCCGCGATCGCCGCCAGGTCGTCCTCGGTGAGGGCGAAGTCGAAGACGTCCAGGTTCTGCCGGATCCGGGCCGGGGTGACCGACTTGGGGATCACCAGGTTGCCGAGCTGCAGGTGCCAGCGCAGCACCACCTGGGCGGGGGACTTGCCGGTGCGCCCGGCGATCGCGGTGATCGCCGGGTCGTCCAGCACGGCGCCCTGGGCGAGCGGGCTCCACGCCTCGGTGGCGATGCCGTGCGCGGCGTGGAAGGCGCGCAGTTCGGCCTGCTGGAGGCCGGGGTGCAGCTCCACCTGGTTGACGGCCGGGACGGGGCCGCCGGACTCGATCAGCCGGGTCAGGTGCGCGGGCTGGAAGTTGGAGACGCCGGCGGCGCGGATCCGGCCCGCGGCGGCGAGCTCCCCGATCGCCCGCCAGGAGTCGGTGTACCGGTCCCGGGCCGGGGTGGGCCAGTGGATCAGGTACAGGTCGACGTACTCCAGGCCGAGCCGGTCGAGGCTGGCGTCGAAGGCCCGCAGCGTCTCGTCGTGGCCCTGGTCGGCGTTCCACAGCTTGGTGGTGACGAACAGCTCCTCGCGCGGCAGCCCGGACGCGGCCAGCGCCTTCCCGACGCCGTGCTCGTTGCCGTAGACCGCAGCGGTGTCGATGCTGCGGTAGCCGGCCTCCAGGGCGGCGGCGACGGCCGCGGTGGTCTCCTCGTCCGGGACCTGGAAGACGCCGAAGCCGAGCTGCGGCATCTCGACGCCGTTGTTGAGGGTCACGTGGGGGACGGTGGTGCTCATGTTCCTTCTCCAGTCGGGGAGTTCGAGGGTTCTCAGTGGTTCAGGACCGGAACGCGGGCGGTGGCGGGGGCCGGTGCGCGGCGCTCCAGCACCGCCGAGGCCACGGCCAGCAGCAGCGCGGAGCCGGCCAGCAGCGCGCCCACCCAGTTCGGGGCGGTGTAGCCGAACCCGGCGGTGATCACCGCCCCGCCGAGCCAGGCGGCCAGCGCGTTGCCCAGGTTGAATGCTCCGATGTTGACGGCCGAGGCCAGCGTCGGCGCGCCGTGCGCCTGGTCCAGGACCCGCTTCTGCAGCGGCGGCACGGTGGCGAAGCCCAGCGCGCCGATCAGCAGCAGGGTGACGGCGGCGGTGACCCGGTGGTGCGCGGTGACGGTGAACAGGGCGAGCACGACGGTCAGGGCGCCCAGGGTGGTGAACAGCATCGGCATCAGCCGGCGGTCGGCGAACCGCCCGCCCAGCAGGTTGCCCAGGAACATGCCGACCCCGAGCAGCACCAGCAGCCAGGTCACCCCGCCCTCGGAGAACCCGGCGACCTCGGTCATCATCGGCTTGACGTAGGTGATCGCGGCGAACACCCCGCCGAAGCCGAGCACCGTCATGCCCATCGCCAGCACCACCTGGACGTTCCTGAACGCCGCCAGTTCCCGCCGCAGGTGCGCCCCCTCGGGCCGGGGCAGCTCGGGCACCAGCCGGGCGATGCCGAGCAGCCCGACCACGCCGAGCACGGCGACGGCGGCGAAGGTGGCCCGCCAGCCGACCTGCTGGCCGACGAAGGTCCCCAGCGGCACGCCGACCACGTTGGCCACCGTCAGCCCGGTGAACATGGTCGCGATCGCCCCGGCCTTCCGCTCCGGCGCGACCAGCTCGGCGGCGACCACCGACCCGATCCCGAAGAACGCGCCGTGCGCGAGCGAGGCGACGATCCGCCCGGCGAGCATCGCCCCGAACCCGGGCGCCAGCGCGGACAGCAGGTTGCCCGCGGTGAACAGCACCATCAGCAGCATCAGCATCCGCTTGCGGCTGATCCGGGTCCCGAGCACGGTCATCAACGGAGCCCCGACCACCACGCCGAACGCGTAGCCGGTGACCAGCAGACCGGCGGTCGGGATGCCCACCCCGAAGTCGGCCGCGACCTCGGGCAGCAGCCCCATGATCACGAACTCGGTGGTGCCGATCCCAAACGCCCCGATGGCCAGGGCGAGAAGCGCGAGGGGCATGACGCGAACCTCCATACAATTGCCAGTGCGCCTTACGAGCTTCGACAATAATTGCACACGCACACACTTGCAAGCGCAACGAACTCCCGAGCAGCGCGCCCCCCGACGCCCCCACCCCGGAGACCCCCGCCACCCACCCCGGGGACGCCGCAGGCCCGCCCCGACCCCGCGAAGCCGCCTGCGGCGAGCCCACAGCGACACCACGGACACCCGCTGACAGAAACCCACCCGCACCCATCGAGCCCCCCAGCACGCACGACAAGGCTCACCCCGGGCAACCGGGCGGCGAAGAACCACCCGTACTTGCCCAGCACCTGCCCCAAAGCCCTCCGCCCCCGCGAAGCCACCTGCGACCGAGCCCACAGCGGCACCCGCCGACAGAAACCGCCCGCACCCGCCCGGAAGGCCGTCCACCGACCCCCAACGAGCGCCGGCCCCCGCCCTCGACGGCCACGCCCGCGGCAAGACCCACCCCCGGCACCGCCGACAACCGCCCGCGCCCGGGGTCGCCGAAGGCCCCGCCCCGGCGACCTGCCCCGGCGCCCCGCTGCCCCGGTGGCGAGCCCGCCGGGCGGCGCTGAACCCGTCCCGTGGAGCGCCGCAGGCCCGTCCCACCCCGACCTGGCCCGCAACGCGGAGACCCCGCCACGGCCGGGGCCGTGGCGGGGTCTTCGGGTGGTGCGGGGTCGGGCGGTCAGGCGATCAGGCCGGGGATCTCCTGGATCGCGAACCAGAGCAGTTCGTGGTCCTCCGCGCCGTCGACGGTGAACTGCGCGTCCTGGTCGCCGCCGTCCGCGGCGGTGACCGCGCCGGCGGCGGCCGTCACGTCGGCCAGGACGTCCGGGTCGGTGTCGTCGGCGTGGACCGCGGCGGCCTTGGCGAGGCGGATCGGGCCGGCCAGGACGACCCGGCCGAGCGAGGCCTGGTCCTGGTACTCGTCGCCGGGGAAAGGCGTCACCGCCGAGTCTGCGACCTCGACGGCCAGCACCACCCGGCGGCGCGGGGCGTCCGGGTCGGCGGCCAGCAGCCGGACCGAGGAGAGCGCCGCCCGGTTGAGGGCCGCGTACTCCAGCTCCTCCAGGTCGTCGCTGACGTACCACTCGCGCAGCGCGGGCGTCACGGCGTAGGCGACGCTCTGCTCCAGGACGCCCTCGGGGTGCGCCACCGCCAGGTCCTTCAACGTGGTCGGCACGTACACGCGCATCGGGGCACCCTTCTGACGGTCTCACTGTGCGACGGGTCAAGAATACGCAGCCCGCCGGGCGGCCCGCGATGGCCCTCCGGCGCCCGGCCCCTGCGCCGATCAGGTCACCGCCGACGTCCCCCTACGGGCCGTTCCGCTGCCCGAGCCGCCGTCAACTCCGCGCCCCGGTACCGGCCGCGCCACCGTTGCGCCCGACGGGCCGCCACCCGTACGGGTGGATTTCCGGGCGCCGCCGCAGCCGCCGGAAACCCCTTGGCCCGCCCTCCGCCCGCCCGGTAGCAAAGGCCCCGGCAGCATCACTGCCACTGACACTCCCGCCACCGAGAGGGCCACGATGACCGAGCAGATGACCGAGCAGCAGCTCACCCGGACGCCCGGCCCCCGGATCCGTCCACTGGTCCGCCCCGCCCCCGCCACCCGCCGACCGGTCCGCCACCCCCACCCGACCCCGTCCCCGGCCGCGCCCGCGCACCCGCACCCGCACCCGCCCGGCGACGGCCCCCGCCCGCCGCACCCGCCCGGCGACGGCCCCCGCCCGGTCCGCAGCCCGCGCGCGGCCTGCGACGGGCCCCGCCCGCCGTACCGGCCCCGGACGGCCGCGCCCGGCAGCAGCGGGCACGCCGAGCTCGCGGGGCGGTTCGCGCACCGGCTGGTGGAGGTGCTGTGCGGGGCCCGCCCGGTGCACCAGTTGCAGCGGCACACCACACTGCCGGGCTTCCACCAGCTCGCGGCGCTGGTCCGGACCGGCCCGCTGCGCCCGCGCGGCCGCACCCAGCGCCCGCGGCTGGGCCGGGTGCACGACTGCGCGCCGGGCCCGGGCGCGGTGGAGGCGTGCGTACGGGTGGAGCTCGGCCCCCGGCACCACCTGCTGGCCTTCCGGCTGGAGCGGCACACCCGCACCGGCCAGTGGCAGTGCGCCGCCGTGGAGACCGGATGAGGCCCGGGAACGCGGCGGGGCGCCGCCCCCCGGAGGAAGCGGCGCCCCGTGCAGCGGAAGCGGCAGCCGGTGCGGATGCAGGTCCGGGCTCAGGCCTTGCGGCGCCGGCCGCCCTTCGCCGCCTTGGCGGCCTTGCGGCGCTCGGCGCGGGTCAGGCCGTCGCCCTCGTCGAGCGGGCCGTCCTCCTCGAAGTCGCCCTCGATCACGCCGCCGCCGACCTGGTCGGACGGGGCGATGTAGTGGAGCTTCTTGCGCTCGGGGGCCTCCAGGCCCTTGGCGCGGATCTCCGGGCGGGCGGCCGGGACGGCGGCGTCCTTCTCCAGCTTGTCGAGCAGCACCTGCTCGTCGTCCGGGACCGGGACCTCCTCGACCTGCTGCTCGACCTGGACCTCCAGGTTGAACAGGTAGCCGACGGACTCCTCCTTGATGCCCTCCATCATCGCGGAGAACAGGTCGAAGCCCTCGCGCTGGTACTCGACCAGCGGGTCGCGCTGGGCGTAGGCGCGCAGCGCGATGCCCTCCTGGAGGTAGTCCATCTCGTAGAGGTGCTCGCGCCAGCGGCGGTCCAGCACCGAGAGGACGACCCGGCGCTCCAGCTCGCGCATGATCTGCTCGCCGAGCTGGTCCTCGCGGCGGCCGTACGCGGCGGCGATGTCCTCCTGGATGACCTTGGTGAGGTACTCGGGGGTGAGACCGCCCTGGTCCGCGGCCTCCTCCTCCAGCTCGTCCAGGTCGAGCGAGACCGGGTAGAGCTGCTTGAGCGCGGTCCACAGCTTGTCGAGGTCCCAGTCGTCCTCGAAGCCCTCGCCGGTGGCGGCGTTGACGTACGCGGCGACGGTGTCGTCCATGAAGTGGCCGACCTGCTCCTGGAGGTCCTCGCCCTCCAGGACGCGGCGGCGCTCGCCGTAGATGACCTCGCGCTGGCGGTTGAGGACCTCGTCGTACTTGAGGACGTTCTTGCGGATCTCGAAGTTCTGCTGCTCGACCTGGGTCTGCGCGGAGGCGATGGCGCGGGTGACCATCTTCGACTCGATCGGCACGTCCTCCGGGACGTTCGCCATCGACAGCACGCGCTCGACCATGCCGGCCTTGAACAGGCGCATCAGGTCGTCGCCCAGCGACAGGTAGAACCGGGACTCGCCCGGGTCGCCCTGGCGGCCGGAGCGGCCGCGCAGCTGGTTGTCGATCCGGCGGGACTCGTGCCGCTCGGTGCCCAGGACGTACAGGCCGCCGATCTCCTGCACCTCCTCCTGCTCCGCCTTGACCGCGGCCTTGGCCTTCTCCATCGCGGCCGGCAGCGCGGCCTCGTACTCCTCCGGGGTCTCCTCCGGGGTGATGCCGCGCTGGGCCAGCTCGGCGGCGGCCAGGTGCTCGGGGTTGCCGCCGAGCATGATGTCGGTGCCGCGGCCGGCCATGTTGGTGGCGACGGTGACGGCGCCCTTGCGGCCGGCCTGGGCGACGATCTGCGCCTCGCGCTCGTGGTGCTTGGCGTTCAGCACCTCGTGCGGGATGCCGCGCTTGCGCAGCTCCTGCGACAGGTACTCGGACTTCTCGACCGAGACGGTGCCGACCAGGACCGGCTGGCCGTCCTCGTGGCGCTTGGCGATGTCCTCGACCACAGCGGCGAACTTGGCCGGCTCGGACTTGTAGATCAGGTCGGGCTGGTCGATCCGCTTGGGGTTCTTGTTGGTCGGGATCGGGACCACGCCGAGCTTGTAGATCTGGTGGAACTCGGCCGCCTCGGTGGTGCCGGTACCGGTCATGCCGGACAGCTTGTCGTACAGGCGGAAGAAGTTCTGCAGGGTGATGGTGGCCAGCGTCTGGTTCTCGTTCTGGACCTCGACGCCTTCCTTGGCCTCGATCGCCTGGTGCATGCCCTCGTTGTAGCGGCGGCCGGCCAGGATGCGGCCGGTGTGCTCGTCGACGATCATGACCTCGCCGTTGATGACGACGTAGTCCTTGTCCGCCTTGTAGAGCTCCTTGGCCTTGATGGCGTTGTTCAGGAAGCCGACCAGCGGGGTGTTCACCGACTCGTAGAGGTTGTCGATGCCCAGGTAGTCCTCGACCCGGGAGACGCCCTCCTCCAGGATGCCGACGGTGCGCTTCTTCTCGTCGACCTCGTAGTCGCGGTCGATCTTGAGGCGCTGCACCAGCTTGGCGAAGTCGTTGTACCACTTGGTGGCCTGGTCCGCCGGGCCCGAGATGATCAGCGGGGTGCGGGCCTCGTCGATCAGGATCGAGTCGACCTCGTCGACGATCGCGAAGTTGTGGCCGCGCTGCACCAGTTCGTCCTGCGACCACGCCATGTTGTCGCGCAGGTAGTCGAAGCCGAACTCGTTGTTGGTGCCGTACGTGATGTCCATCCCGTACTGGCGCTTGCGCTCGGCCGGCGACATGTTCGCCAGGATCACGCCGACCTCCAGGCCCAGGAAGCGGTGCACCCGGCCCATCCACTCCGAGTCGCGCTCGGCGAGGTAGTCGTTGACGGTGATCAGGTGCACGCCCTTGCCGGTCAGCGCGTTCAGGTACGCGGGCAGGGTGCCGACCAGGGTCTTGCCCTCGCCGGTGCGCATCTCCGCGACGTGCCCGTAGTGCAGGGCGGCGCCGCCCATGATCTGCACGTCGTAGTGGCGCTGTCCCAGGACGCGCTTGGCGGCCTCGCGGACGGTCGCGAACGCCTCGGGGAGGATGTCGTCGAGGCTCTCGCCGTCGGCCAGGCGGGTCTTGTACTCGTCGGTCAGCGCGCGCAGCTCTTCGTCGGTGAGGTTGACGAAGTCCTCTTCGATCGAGTTGACCTGGGCGGCAATCCGCTGCAGTTTGCGGAGGATCTTGCCCTCGCCTGCGCGCAGGATCTTGTCGAAGACGGACACGTGAGCGGGCTCCTTGCCTCATTCGGCTCTGGATGACTGCCGGTGGGGAGTCCACCCCACCGTACGGGCCATCGTATGCGAGGAGTCCGAGCGGCCGGGAGGTCCGTCAGCACGGTATTCCTGTGTCACCCCTGGGAGCACATCGTCCGATGCCGGGTCCAAACGGTCAAAGCGGTTCGCCGACGGCCGGTTGTCAGTGCCTGCGCCTAGCCTCGCCCCATGGCCGAGACCTTTGCCGAGACGTTCTCCGAAACCTCCGCCGCGGCCGCCGCGACGCCCGCGCCCGCCGTCCGGATCACCGCCGACCACGCCCGCCGGCTCGCGCTGCGCGCCCAGGGCCTGCTCGGCTCCCCCGACCGCCGCTCCGGCCCGCAGGGCGTGCTGCGGCAGCTCGGCGCCGTCCAGCTGGACACCATCTCGGTGCTGGCCCGCTCGCACGAGCTGGTGCCGTACGCCCGGCTCGGCGCGGTCGGCCGCCGCCCGGTCGAGCAGGCGTACTGGGGTCGGGGCACCGCCTTCGAGTACTGGTCGCACGCGGCCTGCGTGCTGCCGATCGAGGAGTGGCCGCTGTTCGCGTTCCGCCGCCGCGCCTACCGGGACAAGGGCCGGGTCTGGGGCCACCGGGTCCCGCCGGAGGCGTACGCCCGGGTGATCGACCAGCTGCGCGCCGAGGGCCCGCTGACCTCCACCGCGCTCGGCGGCGCCAAGCGGACCTCCGAGTGGTGGGACTGGTCCGACACCAAGATCGCCGTGGAGCGGGCGCTCGCCTTCGGTGACGTGGTGGTCACCGAGCGGCGCGGCTGGAAGCGGGTCTACGACCTGGCCGAACGGGCCGTTCCGGCCGAGCTGTTCGGGCAGGACCCGACCGACGCCGAGTGCCTGGTGCGGCTGGTGGCGCAGGCCGGGGCCGCGCTGGGCGTGGCCACCCGGGCCGACCTGATGGACTACCACCGCCTCAAGGGCGCCCAACTGGCCGCCGCGCTCCCGGAGTCGGGCCTGGTCCCGGTCGAGGTGGAGGGCTGGGGCGCCCCCGCCTGGGCCGACCCGGCGGCGCTGGCCGCGGAGCCGCGCGGGCGCCACCGCACCACCCTGCTCTCCCCGTTCGACTCGCTGGTCTGGGACCGCCCGCGCACCGAGCGGATCTTCGGCATGAGCCACCGCCTGGAGGCGTACACCCCCAAGCACAAGCGGGTGCACGGCTACTTCGCGATGCCGCTGCTGGCCGCCGGCCGGCTGGTCGGCCGGGTCGACCCGGCCCGCGAGGGCGGCACCCTGGTGGCCCGTCAGGTCTCGCTGGACGCACCGAAGTTCGTCCCCGCGCTGGCCGAGGCGCTGCGCGAGGCCGCCGACTGGGTGGGCTGCTCGGACGTCCGGGTGGAGCGGCTGGCGGACGAGTCGCTGCGGCCGGAGCTGGAACGGCTGCTGGGCTGAGCCGCGGCCGGGCCGAGCCGCCGCCCGGCCGAACGGACGCCGGGCCGAACGGACGCCGGGCCGAACGGCTGCGCGGTCGAACGGCGACGGCCGCCGGGCCCGGTCGGGTCCGACGGCCGTTCCCGGCTCGCGCTCAGCCTATTTCGAGGATCTTCTCACGCATCGCGTACACCACCGCCTCCATCCTGGAGTGCAGTTGGAGCTTCTCCAGGATGTTGCGCACGTGGTTCTTCACCGTGTTCTCGCTGATGAACAGCTCCTTGGCGATCTCCCGGTTGTTCATCCCGGTGGCCACCAGCTTGAGCACCTCCAGCTCCCGGTCGGTCAGCCGGGGCGCGGGCAGCAGCTCCCGGTCGTCCGAGCGGCGCTGGATCATCGACTTGAACTCGGTCAGCAGCTTGGCCGCCATCGACGGGCTGATCTGCGACTGCCCGTCGGCCACCGCGCGGATCGCGGTGGCCACCTCGTCGGTGGAGATCTCCTTCAGCAGGTAGCCGGTGGCCCCTGCCTTGATCGCCTCGTAGAGGTCGGCCTCCTCGTCGCTGATCGTCAGCATGATGATCTTGGCGCTGGGCACCACGTCCTTGATCGCGGTGCACGCCTCGATGCCGCTGCGCCGGGGCATCCGGACGTCCATCAGGATGATGTCCGGCAGCAGGTCGGCGGCCTTCAGCACGGCTTCCGCGCCGTCCCCGGCCTCGCCGATCACCCGGATGTCCGGCTCCTCGGCGAGCACGATCTCCAGGCCGCGGCGGAACAGCGCGTGGTCGTCCACCACCAGCACCCGGATCGGCTCCTCCCGGCGCGGCGGGAAGCCGGCGTCCTCGGGCCCCAGCCCCTCGCGCGAAAGCTCCGCCATCCGCTCCTCCCCCGCCCTCCGGTCACGTCCGACGCGCCCATCATTCCACGGCCCGGACCCGCCGCGATCACCCTGCGCCGTCGAACCGCCCGGCTGGGTGACCCCGTCCGTCCCGCCCGCCCCGCCCGTCCCGGCGGCCGCACCGGCGGCCCCCGCACGCGCCGGTGGCCTCCCGCACGCGCCGGCGGCCCCGGCGGCCGGGAGGGCCGCCGGGGCCACCGTGGTGCTCCGGCCGCGGGCGGGGCCCGCCGTCAGTCCCGCCTACTCCTCGTCGGGCCCGTTGATCGCGCCGCCCGCCCCCGCGACGTCCGCGGCGGCGGCCTGGTCCTCCTTGAGGTGGATCACGCCGTAGTGGTAGCCGTGCCGGCGGTAGACCACGCTCGGCAGGCCGCTGTCCTTCTCCTGGAAGAGGTAGAAGTCGTGGCCCACCAGCTCCATCGCGTACAGCGCCTGGTCCAGCGACATCGGCGCCGCGGCGTGGGTCTTCTCGCGGACCACCAGCGGCCCGTCGCCCTCCACCTCCAGGCTGCCCGCCACGGTCCGGCGGGCCGCGCCGTCGGTCTCCGGGGCGGCCTCGGCGGCGGGCAGGTCGGCCAGCGCGGCGGTCGCCGCGGCGACGCTGAGCGGCGTCCGCCCGTTGACCCCGCCCTTGTGCACCCGGCGGCGGTCCGCGGACTTGCGCAGCTGCGCCTCCAACTTCGCGGAGGCGAGGTCCAGCGCCGCCCACGGGTCGCTGGCGGACGCCTCGGCCCGGATCACCGGGCCCCGGCTGCGGAGGGTGATCTCCACCCGGTCGGCGCGGTCGGCCTGGCGCGGGTTGGGCTCCTTGGACACCTCGACATCCAGGCTGATCGCCTTGGTGTCGAACTTCTGGACCTTCTCCAGCTTCTCGGCCACGTGCTCGCGGAACCTCTTGGGCACCTCGGTCTTGCGGCCCTTGACGACGATGTCCACGCAGAACTCCGATCCCTCGTGCTGACCGGCTCGGAGTGCGTCCCGAACCGGCGTGAGACCCAGCCGGACCAGTCGGTCACCGCCCGCCCCCCAGGACACCGCCCGGGGAACCCGCGAGGACCACCGGCCCTTACCTCACTTCCTCCCCACCAGGAGAATTCGAAACCCCTGGAAACCTCATGCAACACCTGACGCGGGGATCTCGCCTCCCCAGTCGGACGACCGTAACGAGGTCCGGCCGGCGGCCCGGCTGTTCCCCCCTGTCTACCCACCTACGGGTGAAACACCGGCGAACGGCTGGACAACACGCCCGGCACCGCCCACCGTATGGCTGATGCCGCCGCCCGGCGGGCGTTCCGGAGGGGTTCCGTGACCAGCCGCAGCACCGCCCACCAGGCCGGATCCGGTCCGGCCCCGGTCCTCGCCGCCCTGCTCGACCTGCTGCTCCCCGCCCGCTGCGCCGGCTGCGGAAGCGGCCTCACCGGCCTGTGCCCGCCCTGCCGCGCGCTGCTGGACGGCGCCGCCGCCGGGCCGGCCGGGCCGCACCGGCCGCCGCCCGGGCTGCCGCCGGTGCACGCCGCCGCCCGCTACGCCGGGCCGGTGCGCCAACTGCTGCTCGCCCACAAGGAACGCGGCGCGCTCCGGCTGGCCGCCCCGCTGGGCACCGCGCTGGCCGCCGCCGTGCGCTCCGCGACCGGCGCGGGCGCCGCCCCGCTGCTGCTGGTGCCGGTGCCCTCGGCCCGGTCCGCCACCCGGGCCCGCGGCCACGACCCGACGCTGCGGCTGGCCCGGGCCGCGGCCCGCGAACTGCGCCGCGGCGGCGTCGCCACCCTGGTCGCGCCGGTGCTGCGGCACAGCCGCCCGGTGGCCGACCAGGCGGGCCTGGGCGCCGCCGAGCGCCGCCGCAACCTGGACGGGGCGCTGGCCGTGCCGGCCCGGGACGCCCGGCGGCTGGCCGGGCACCGGCTGGTGCTGGTGGACGACCTGGTGACCACCGGGGCGAGCCTGGCCGAGGCGGCCCGGGCGCTGCGCGCGGCGGGCTGCCCGCCGCGGGCGGCCGCCACCGTCGCGGCCGCCGCCCGGCGGGACCGGGGAGGCCGGGGAGGCCGGGGCCACGGGCGGGCTCAGCCCGGGTAGACGAACGCGGTGGCGGCCTTCCCCTTGGTGGGCACCTCGTGCCACTGGTTGTCCTTGAGCAGCGACAGGCCGCGCTCCGAGGAGGCCAGCACGGCCGAACCGGCCGGGCCGCCCGAACCGACCGAGCCGCTGGGGCCGGCCGGCAGCCGGGCCTCGGTCGCGGACAGCGCGGTCATCGACTCGCCGCCCTGGAGCGGGGAGTCGGTGGACTGCGAGCCGTCGGTGCCCAGGAAGTGCAGCTGCTGGAGCCGGTCGGCCTCCTTGCCGAGCACCACCAGCTGGTCGGTGTCGCCCCAGGAGACGGCGGCGACCTCGGTCAGCTGCGGCGCGATGTCGCGCAGCGCGGTGATCCGGGCGGTCGGCTGCTGCGCGGTGCCGCCGTGCTGGACCAGGCCGAGCAGCAGGGTGGTCGGGCCGGTGCCGCGGCGGACCAGCAGGGCGATCCGGGTGCCGTCGGAGGAGATCCGCAGCGACTGCACGCTCTGCCCGCCCAGCCCGTCGACCTGCACCGGGACGACGGTGCGGTCGCGCACCATCAGCACCTTGGGCGCGGCCGGGTCGCGGTCGACCAGCCACAGGTCCTGCCGCCCGTCCCAGCTGGGCGAGGCCAGGCCCTGGTCGGGCTGGGGGGCGCGGCTGTGCACGATCGGCTCGCCGTACTTGGCGCCGTCGCCCAGCTCGGCCTCGACCAGGTCGCGGCCGTCGGCGCCGACCACCGCGGCGGCGCCGCCGTCCCGGCGGACCGCGACGGCACCGTTGCCGGGCCGGAACTGGCCGGGCTGCGGGGCCTGCCCGAGCACCCCGGGGACGGGTACCGGGTCGAGGCCGGTGTCCTGGTAGCGGGTGAGCCGGCCGTCGTCCAACTGGATGTACGCGGCGACGCCGTTGTCGGTGCCGGCCAGCACGCCGGGGGCGACCAGCGCGGCCTCGGCGCTGCTGAGCGAGCAGCCGCCGCCGGTCATCGACAGGTCGAGCCGGTCCAGTTTGCTCTGCTGGTCGGCCAGGGTCTGGAAGAGCTGCTGGGCCATCTGCTTGCAGGCGGCCGGGTCGCCGCCCTCCAGCCGGACGGTGGCCGTCCGGTTCTCGCCGACCGAGGCGCCGAGCACCCGGACGTCGTCGAGCCTGGAGGTCACCACCGGGCCGAGCCAGCGCGAGGGCCCGTCGGCGGTGGCCTGGGCGGCCTCGGTGAGCGGGTCTATTCGGCGGCGCAGGTAGATCGGGTCGGGCACCAGCACCGGGGAGGTCTGCGGGTGGGCGGCGGAGGGGTCGACCTGGGCGAAGAAATAGCGGTGGACCGGCTTGTAGGTGTTCTTGAAGTTGGTCTGGTCGACGATCAGGCCGTCGGGCAGGTCGCTGATCCGCCACTCGCCCTTGTTCGGGCCGTCGGACTCCTTCACGAAGACGAAGGTCTGCTCGTACGGGTCGTTGGAGTGGGCCTGGTAGCTGTGCTTGGCGTCGAGCGCGGCGACCTGCTTGCCCGTGACCTGCAGTTCGACGGAGACGGTGTTCTCCGCGGGGGGCAGGCCGAGGGGCGAGCTCGGGGCGCCGGCCAGCACCACCACGCCCGCGTCGGGCCTCCAGTTCTGGGCCGCGACGGCGGTCAGGTACTGCTTGGCGGTGTCGTAGTCGGCCTGGTCGGCGTTGGAGGAGTCCAGGAAGCCGGCCAGCAGGTCCCGGGGGGTCTCGCCCTTGTGCGGGGCGACGGGGTAGACGTGCACCTGGAGGGCGTCGGCGGCGTTCTGCGAGACCTCCAGGCGCTGCGGGGCGCCGCCGGAGGGCATCGAGACGCAGCCGGTGGCGGCGGTCGCCAGCAGCACCGCCCAGCCCACCGCGAGGACCCGCCGGTCAGCCGTCCTGTCGGTCCTGCGCACCGGCGGTCCCCTCCTGGTCGGTGTCGGCGCCGCCCGGTGCGGGCGGGCCCGGCTGGGTCGGCCGGGCCCGGTCGACCACGATCTGCGCGCCGGTGGCGCCGTAGCCCGTGACGTCCGACGGGTCGGAGACCGGGGCGGCGGCGGGCCGGCCCAGGCCGGGGCCGATGCTGAGCACGCCGCCGAGGCCGGAGCCGAAGGCGTGCCGGTCGGTGTCCGGGGTCTCCGGGACGGCGGTGGACTCGCCGCCGGACAGCGCGGCCGTGCCGCGCGCGGTGCGCCGGTAGGGGGCGCCGGCCGAGGACATCCCGCGGTTGTAGCGGGAGTCCTCCGGCTCCAGCCGGAACGGGGCCCGGGAGATCTCGCCGCCGCGGGTGCGCGGCAGGGTCAGCCGGAAGTGCGAACCGCCGCCGGGCTCGCCCCAGGCCTGGAGCCAGCCGCCGTGCAGGTGGGCGTCCTCGACCGCGATGGACAGGCCCAGGCCGGTGCCGCCGGTGGTCCGCACCCGGGACGGGTCGGCCCGCCAGAAGCGGTGGAACACCCGGGACGCCTCGCCCGGCTTGAGGCCGATGCCGTAGTCGCGCACGCCGACGGCGACCGCGCCCTCGGCGGAGCCGAGCCGGATCACCACGTCCCGGCCCTCGCCGTGCTCCAGCGCGTTGACCACCAGGTTGCGCAGGATGCGCTCGATCCGGCGGCCGTCGACCTCGGCGAGCACCGGGTTCTCGGCGCCGCGGATCAGCACCGCGCTGCCCTTGGCCCGGGCCAGCGGGTCGGCGGCCTCCACCACCCGGGTCACGATGTCCCGCAGGTCGACCGGTTCGGCGTCCAGGATCGCCGCGCCCGCGTCGAACCGGCTGATCTCCAGCAGGTCGGCGAGCAGCGACTCGAAGCGGTCCAGCTGGTCCTGGAGCAGCTCGGCGGAGCGGGCCGCCATCGGGTCCAGGTCCTCGCGGCTGTCGTAGATCAGGTCGGCGGCCATCCGGACGGTGGTCAGCGGGGTCCGCAGCTCGTGCGAGACGTCCGAGACGAACCGGCGCTGCACCCGGGACAGCTCCTCCAGCTTGCGGATCTGCGCCTGCAGGCCGTTGGCCATCCGGTTGAACGACTCGCCGAGGCGGGCGATGTCGTCGGTGCCGGTGACCTTCATCCGCTCGTCGAAGTGCCCGGCGGCGAGCCGCTCGGAGATCCCGGCGGCCATCCGCACCGGCGTGACGACCTGGCGGACCACCACCCAGGCGATGCAGCCGAGCAGGATCACCAGGAACAGCCCGGCGGTGGCCAGGGTGCCGATCACCAGGTTGAGGGTGGAGGTCTCCTGGTAGAAGGAGAAGACGTAGTAGAGCTGGTACGGGTTGCCGTCCGGGCCGGTGAACTGCTTGCCGATCGCCAGGCCCTTGTCGTCGTCGGGCTTGGCCTGGCTGTCCGGGGCGCGGTGCAGCCTGACCTGCTGCTCCTGCGGGTTGGCCTGGTCGGCGGCGACCTGGGCGCGCAGCGCGGGGGTGATCGAGTCGGGCAGGATCGAGCCGGAGTAGCGGGCGCCGCGCAGGTCGGCGCTGGAGGCGCTGGCCTGCTGGCCGCCGGGGGCGAGCGCGATCACCGAGTAGACGCCGGCGCCGCCGGAGGCCAGGTCGGAGACCTGCTTGGTCAGCCAGGCGTTGATCTGGTCGCGGGTCGGGTCGGCGGTGGCGCCGGCCTTGTTCTGGAGGTTGATCGCTTCGTTGATCTTGTCCTGCTCGATCTGGAAGCCGCCGAGGGCCTGCCCGTGGGCGGACTTCTGCTTAGTCTCCAGCAGGCCGGTGCGCACCTGGGCGACCACCACCACGCCGAGCACCAGCACCACCACGAAGGACAGCAGCAGTGTCATCGCGACCACCCGCAGCTGGATCGAGCGGCGGTACAGCGCCAGCAGCCGGCCCACCGGGTGCCGGAACGGGCGGACCACCGGCGCGAACAGCGCCGCCCACCACCGCCGGCGCGGCCGGCCGGTGGTGGAACTCAGCACGTCGCCGCGCACAGCGTGCTCCCCGCCGGAGTGCTCCTCCGACGGGGAGCCGTCAGCCCTCGCCTCGCTCATCCTCAGCTGGGCCCGGCCTTGTACCCGACGCCGCGCACGGTGACCACGATCTCCGGACGCTCCGGGTCCTTCTCGATCTTGGAGCGCAGGCGCTGCACGTGGACGTTGACCAGCCGGGTGTCGGCCGCGTGCCGGTAGCCCCAGACCTGCTCCAGCAGCACCTCGCGGGTGAACACCTGCCAGGGCTTGCGGGCCAGCGCGACCAGCAGGTCGAACTCCAGCGGGGTCAGCGGGATGCCGCGGCCCTCGCGCTTGACGGAGTGCCCGGCGACGTCGATCACCAGGTCCCCGATGGTCAGCTGCTCCGGAGTGGGCTCCTCGGCCCGGCGCAGCCGGGCCCGCACCCGGGCGACCAGTTCCTTGGGCTTGAACGGCTTGGTCACGTAGTCGTCCGCGCCCGACTCCAGGCCGACCACGATGTCGACCGTGTCGGTCTTCGCGGTCAGCATGACGATCGGGATGCCCGACTCGGCCCGGATCTGCCGGCAGACGTCGATGCCGTCCCGTCCGGGCAGCATCAGGTCCAGCAGTACGAGGTCCGGCTTGGTCTCCCGGAAGGCGGCCAGCGCCTTGTCCCCGTCAGCGACGAAAAACGGCTCAAAACCTTCACCCCGCAGCACGATGCCGAGCATCTCGGCCAGTGCGGTGTCGTCATCGACGACGAGGACGCGTCCCTTCATGTCTCCATCTTCTCATCACCTGAATGTGACCTGCGCCGCACGGCCCCGCCGTCCCGCGCCCCGACCCCCACCGAAGCAGTCATACCATCGCAAAGGTTGTGACCCGGGGCCCTCGGCCGGACCGTTGTGGATCAGCAACGGGACACCCCTGGGGTGCGCGTGCGCACCGTGGCACGATAAGCACCCCGAAGCACCCGAGCCAGGGTGCCCCGACGAGGAGCCTCGATGACCGAGACCCCGGGCTGGACCTCACCCGGTTCTCCTGAGCCACCGCCCGGCACCGCGGAAACCGGCCACCCGGCCCCCGCCGCCGCCCTCGCTCCCGGCGCCCCCGCGAACCCCGCCCCGGCGACGGCCGCCCCGGCGACGGCCGCCCCCGCCCTCCCGGGCACCCCGCCGGTCCCGCTGCGGCCGCTCGGTTTCGGCGAGCTGATGGACGGCGCGTTCGCGCTGGTCCGCCGCAACTGGCGGGCCGCGTTCGGACTCGGCCTGGGCCTCGGCGTGGTCGTCGAACTCGTCCAGGCCGGCGTCGACTGGTGGATCCACCTCAACGGCACCGACGTCGAGGCGGCGTTCTCCTCGTTCTTCACCCGCCCGGTCGCCGCCCTGGTCAGCATCCTGGCCGCCGGACTGCTCGCCCCCGTCGTCGGCAACGCCCTCACCGGCCGGGACACCACGCTCCGGGAGGCCTGGGCCCAGGTCCGCCCCCGGCTCGGCCGGCTGCTCGGCCTGTACCTGCTGGTGGCCGCCGTCCTGATCGGCGCGCTCGCCGTCCCGGTCGGCCTGCTGGCCCTGCTGGCCGCCGCCACCGACCAGCCCGGCTGGCTGGTCCTGCTGGTCCTCGCCCCGCTGCCCGCGGTCTGGCTCTCGGTGCGGCTGCTGCTCGCCCTGCCCGCGCTGATGCTGGAGAAGCAGTCCGTCGGCCACGCCCTCAAGCGCTCCTGGCGGCTGGTCCGCGGCGCCTGGTGGCGGGTCTTCGCCCTGCTGCTGGTGTTCTCGATCTGCCTGTACTTCCTCACCGAGGTGCTGCTCGTCCCCGGCCGGCTGGTCGCCGACCTGGTCGTCGGCCTGTCCGACGGCTTCGGCAGCGACGACACCGACGCCACCGTCGGCATCGCCGTCACCGCGGTCGGCGGCACCCTCGCCCACACCGTCACCGTCCCGCTGGCCGGCGCCCTGTTCGCCCTGGTCTACGCCGACCGGCGGATCCGCCGCGAGGCGCTCGACCTGGAACTCACCGGCGCCGCCGGCCGACCCGGCCCCGACCGGGCCGCCGCGCCCGCCCCCTCGGGGGTCTGACCGGATGGGGACCAGGGGGGAGGGGGCGCTGCTCGCGAACGGCGCCCCCGTCGACGTACCGCGCGACGCGGCCCGCGACGCCGCGCACGAGGAGCTCCGCAAGGCCGTCTACCACCAGCACGACCCCGGCGTCGTCGAACGCGTCACGGACTGGATCGGCAACCGGATCGGCCGGGCCTTCGACGGCTTCGCCGCACCGCTCGGCGGCGGCGGCAACGCCGCGCTCGTCGTGCTGCTGGTCGTCGTGCTGGCCCTGGCCGGCCTGGCCTGGTGGCGCTACGGCGCGCCCCGCCGGACGGCCCGCTCCACCGGCACCCTGTTCGCCGGCGCCGAAGGACCGCGCAGCGCCGCCCGGTACCGCGCCGACGCCGCCGCGCACGCCGCCGCCGGCGCCTGGGCGGACGCCGTCCGCGACCAGATGCGCGCCCTGGTCCGCGGGCTGGAGGAACGCACCGTGCTCTCCCCCCGGCCCGGCCGCACCGCCGACGAGGCCGCCGCCGAAGCAGGCCGCGCCCTGCCCCCACACGCCACCGAACTCGCCTCCGCGGCAAGGCTGTTCGACGACATCGCGTTCGGCGACCACCCCGCCGACGAACGCGCCTACCGGCTGCTCGCCGACCTCGACCACGCCCTCGGGCGCACCCGCCCCACGCCCGTCCCGGCCGGCGGAGGAACCGCATGACCGCCACCGCCCCGCCGCCCGCCACCGCCGAGCCCGCCGACGACCCCGCCGGCCCGCCGTCCGCCGGACCCGCCCGGCCGGCACCCCGCACCCGCCCGGGCGCGCTGTGGCGGCGCTCCCGCTGGTGGCTGCTGGCCGCCCTGGTCCTGGCCCTGGTCGGCACCCTGGTCGCCGGCATCCCCGGCAGCTCCGCCTACGACCCGCTCGACCCGCGCTCCGGCGACCCCGACGGCACCCGCGCCGCCGACCAGCTGCTGCGGCAGCACGGCATCGACTCCCGCACCGCCGCCGGCCCCGCCGAACTCGCCGCCGCCCTGCGCGCCGACGACACCACCCTCGTTCTCACCCGCCCCGGCGAACTCGCCTACCACGACCTCGCCGCCCTCGCCGCGCTCACCCCCGGCCGCCGCAGCCGCCTCGTCCTGATCGCCCCCGACCAGCCGGCCCTGAACGCCTTCGCCCCCGGCGTCGACGCCCTCTCCGGCAGCGGCGCCACCCTCCCCGTCGCCCCGTCCTGCCCGCTGCCCGAGGCCGCCCGGGCCGGCACCGCCACCCTCGGCGGCCAGAGCTACCAGGGACGCCCCGGCGACACCGGCTGCTACCCCGCGGCCGGACACCACCTGCTGGTCAGCCGCACCCTCGGCGACCAGCAGGTGATCGCCCTGGGCACCGGCGCCCCGCTCACCAACGGGCTGCTCGACCACGAGGGGAACGCCGCACTCGCCCTCGGCCTGCTCGGCGCCGACCCGCACCTGGTCTGGCAGACCCTCGGCCCGAACGACTACGCCGCCCCCGAACAGCCCAAGACCCTGGGCGACTTCATCCCCGCCGGCTGGTACTGGGGCACCCTGCAACTCGCCGTGGCCGGCCTGCTCGCCGCCCTCTGGCGCGGCCGCCGCCTCGGCCCGGTGCTCACCGAACGGCTGCCCGCCGTGGTCCGCGCCTCCGAGACCACCGAGGGCCGCGCCCGGCTCTACCACCGGGCGAACGCCCGCGGCCACGCCGCCGAGACGCTGCGCCGCGCCGCCCGCCACCGGGCCGCCGCCGCCCTCGGCCTCCCGCACACCACCGGGGACCCGGACCCGGCCGCCCTCACCGAGGCCGCCGCCGCCCGGCTCGGCCGCCCCGCCGCCGACCTCCAGCACCTGCTGTACGGCCCGGCCCCCACCGACGACGCCGCGCTGCTGCGGCTCGCCGACGACCTCGACGACATGGAATGGCAGGTACGACAGCCGTGACCGAAGCCGTGACCGACCAGCTGCTCAAGACCGTCCCGGACCGGTCCGGCGACGCCCGCGCCGCCCTCACCGGCCTGCGCGAGGAGATCGCCAAGGCCGTGGTCGGCCAGGACGCCGCCGTCACCGGCATCGTCGTGGCCCTGCTCTGCGGCGGCCACGTCCTGCTGGAGGGCGTCCCCGGCGTCGCCAAGACCCTGCTGGTGCGCACCCTGGCCACCGCCCTCGACGTGGGCACCAAGCGCATCCAGTTCACCCCCGACCTGATGCCCGGCGACGTCACCGGCTCCCTGGTCTACGACACCCGCACCGCCGAGTTCTCCTTCCAGCCCGGCCCGGTCTTCACCAACCTGCTGCTCGCCGACGAGATCAACCGCACCCCGCCCAAGACCCAGGCGTCCCTGCTGGAGGCCATGGAGGAGCGCCAGGTCACCGTCGACGGCGAACCCCGCAGGCTCCCCGAGCCGTTCCTGGTCGCCGCCACCCAGAACCCGGTCGAGTACGAGGGCACCTACCCGCTGCCCGAGGCCCAGCTCGACCGCTTCCTGCTCAAGCTGATCCTCCCGCTGCCCACCCGCGACCAGGAGTTTCAGGTCCTGTCCCGGCACGCCAACGGCTTCGACCCGCGCGACCTCGCCGCGGCCGGCGTCCGCCCCGTCGCCACCGCCGCGCACCTGGCCGCCGCCCGCGCCGAGATCGCCGGGCTGACCGTCTCCCCCGAGGTCCTCGCCTACATCGTCGACCTGGTCCGGGCCACCCGGCAGTCGCCCTCGCTCGCCATGGGCGTCTCCCCGCGCGGCGCCACCGCCCTGCTCAACACCTCCCGCGCCTGGGCCTGGCTGGCCGGCCGCGCCTACGTCACCCCCGACGACGTCAAGGCACTCGCCCTGCCCACCCTGCGCCACCGCGTCCACCTGCGCGCCGAGGCCGAGATGGAGGGCACCACCGCCGACAGCGTCATCCAGGCCGTCCTCGCCCAGACGCCCGCGCCCCGGTAGCCCGCCCGGGCCGGGGCCCCGCCCCGGCCCACCGCCGTCCCCACCCCCAGAAAGCGAGCCAGCACCCCATGGCCCTGACCGGCCGAACGGCCCTCATCGCCGCCCTCGGCGCCCTCCTGGTGGGGCTGGTCCTGCCCTCCTGGACGGGCATCGGCGCGGTCGTGCTGCCCCTGCTCGCCGCCGTCGCCGCCGACCTGCTGCTCGCCGCCCCGGTCCGCCGCCTGCGCCTGGAACGCTCCGGCGCCCCCACCGTCCGCCTCGGCGAACCCACCACCGTCGACCTGCTCGTCACCAACCCCTCCGGCCGCCCGCTGCGCGCCCTGATCCGCGACGCCTGGTACCCCGCCGCCTGGGCCCCCGGCACCGCGTACGCCGCCTCCCGGCACACCGCCACCGTCCCCGCCGGCGAGCGCCGCCGCCTCACCACCCCGCTCGCCCCCACCCGACGCGGCGACCACCACGCCGGCAAGGTCACCGTCCGCTCGCTCGGCCCGCTCGGCCTGGCCGGCCGCCAGGCCACCCTGGACGCCCCCTGCCGCGTCCGCGCCCTGCCGCCCTTCACCAGCCGCAAGCACCTCCCCTCCCGCCTCGCCCGGCTGCGCGAACTCGACGGCCGCACCTCCGTCCTGACCCGCGGCCAGGGCACCGAGTTCGACTCCCTGCGCGAGTACCTCCCCGGCGACGACGTCCGCTCCATCGACTGGCGCGCCAGCGCCCGCCGCAGCACCGTCGCCGTCCGCACCTGGCGCCCCGAACGCGACCGGCACGTCCTGATCGTCCTCGACACCGGCCGCACCTCCGCCGGCCGGGTCGGCGACGCCCCCCGCCTGGACGCCGCCCTGGACGCCGCCCTGCTGCTCACCGCCCTCGCCACCAAGGCCGGCGACCGGGTCGACCTGCTCGCCCACGACCGCCACCGCCGCGCCGCCGTCGCCGGACGCTCCCCCGCCGAGGTGCTCCCCGCCTTCACCGACGCGATGGCCCTGCTCGAACCCGCCCTGATCGAGACCGACCTGCGCGCCCTCACCTCCACCGCCCTGCGGATGGCCCCGCAGCGCTCCCTGATCGTCCTGCTCACCGGCCTCGACGCGCACCAGATCCAGGAGTCGCTGCTCCCCCGACTCCCCCTCCTCACCAAGCGCCACGAGGTCGTCCTCGCCTCCGTCGCCGACCCCCGCCTGGACGAACTCGCCCGCGCCCCCCGCACCACCGTCCGCGACGTCTACGGCGCCGCCGCCGCCGAACAGACCCGCGCCGACCGCCGCCGCACCGCCGACCTGCTCACCCGCCGCGGCGTCACCGTCCTGGACGCCCCGCCCGAGACCGTCGCCCCCGCCCTCGCCGACGCCTACCTCGCCCTCAAGGCCGCCGGCCGCCTCTGACGACCCGTCTCCCGCCCCCGCCGGAAACCGCGTTGCCGCCCCCCGACCGCGGTTGCTTGGATGTCCGGGTGCTGTACCAAGAAGAGCTGATCGCCCGCGTCCGCACCGCCTGCGAAGCCGACCTCGGCCTGGACGCCGCCCTGATGTACGGCTCCTTCGCCGCCGGCGAGGCGGACGCCCACAGCGACATCGAGTTCTGGCTGTTCTTCACCCCGCACCGCCGCGCCGAGATCGACCCGGCCGCGTGGTGCGCCGCCATCGCGCCGACCAGCCACGTCCTGCTCAACGAGTTCGGCTCCCACGTGGCCTTCTTCCCCGGCCTGGTCCGCGGCGAGTTCCACTTCGCCACCGCCGACGACATCCCCACCGTCGCCACCTGGCCCGCCCGCGGCGCCGCCGTCGACCGCATGCTCCTGGTCGACCGCAGCGGCGCCCTGGCCCCCGTCCTGGCGGCCCTCCCCCGGCACCGCGCCCCCGCCCCCGACGACCCCGACGTCATCGCCCGCCACTGCGACCCGCTCGCCAACTGGCTGGTCCTCGCCCACCACCTGACCGCCCGCGGCGAACACCTCCGCGCCTGGGACGCCCTCGGCCACGCCCACCGCCACCTCCTCTGGATGGCCCGCCTCGCCGAGAACTCCACCGCCCACTGGCTGACCCCGTCCCGCGCCGCCGAACACGAACTCTCCCCCACCACCACGGCCGACCTCCGCGCCACCACCGCCCCCGCCGACCCCCACTCCCTCACCACCGCCCTGCGCGCCGCCAGCACCCTCGGCCAACGCCTCTGGACCACCCTCGCCACCCGCCACCGCCAGCCCTTCCCCACCGCCCTCTTCGCCGAACTCGACGCCGCCCTCGACACCCTCCCCACCCGATGAACCACCTCACCTTCCACCACCTCGGCCTCCCCGACCTGGCCCGCCGAGTGCCGAAACCGACCGCGGGCTCCGCCCCACTCACCGTCCTGCCGGTCGACCTCGAAGCAGACCTGCGCCTCAGCGACCCCGCCGACAACGACCGCACGATCTGGAACGAGACCGCCTTCCCCGTCGCCGAACTAGCTCCGACTCCCCGCCGGCGAAGGCAGACGGGAGGACTTCACCTTCGACTCGATGTCCTACGACGTCCCCGGAAATGCAGAAAGGGCCCCAGCCGTGAGGCTGGAGCCCTTTCTTGAAAGATTGTTCGGCGGCGTCCTACTCTCCCACAGGGTCCCCCCTGCAGTACCATCGGCGCTGTGAGGCTTAGCTTCCGGGTTCGGAATGTAACCG
>NZ_JBIVKJ010000021.1:0-107030 GCF_044750705.1 Kitasatospora sp. NPDC088783 | reverse complement strand
CTGCAGGGGGGACCCTGTGGGAGAGTAGGACGCCGCCGAACAATCTTTGTGGGAAAGCCCCCTGACGGGATGTCAGGGGGCTTTTTCGCGTTCCCAGCTCCGACGCTCGGGAGATGTCGTCGGTGGTGGCGGATCCACAGCAGCTCGCGGAGTTGGTGCGGGGGGCTTGGCCGGCCGGGGCGGAGAAGGTGGTGCTGTCGGAGTCGGTGGCGCGTCGGCTGGGGATCGGGGTCGGTAGGGCGGTGGCGTTGGCGAAGCCGGGCAAGCCGGGGCCCGTACCGGTAGTGGTGAGCGGGGTTGTACCGGGAGGTGCCGGGGGTGGAGCAGCTGTGGCGGGCCTGGGCGGACGGGTCGGGGGTGGTGCTGGCCTCGCGGGGGCCTGGTGCGGACGGATCCGTTGTTGTGGGAGGAGGCGGACGTCCAATGGACGGTGCTGCCGGATCCGCTGCGGTTGCGGTTGGACATGGTGGCGGTGTTACGGAGCTGGGTGGAGCGATTGGCGACGGGCGATCCGGTCTGGGCAGTGTTCCGTGGGGCGGAGTCGTCGGTGGGGGCGGTGCGGGTAGATCAGTGAGATTCCGGCGGTGCTGGACGAGTTGCGGTCGTCGGTGCTGGTGGCGCGTTCGGGGATGCTGGTGCCGGTGACGGTGCTGGGGTGCTGTCGGCGGTGACGACGGTGCTGACGGCTCGTCAACTGGTGGATTTCCGGTGGCGGGGGCGGCGCTGGTGCTGCGGTGGGAGCAGTTGGCGGTGGTCGGGTTCGCGGTGCTGGGGGTCGGCGCGGTGGTGCTGTCGCGGATGTTGGTACGGGTCGATTTGGCACGTGGGCTGCGGGCGGGGGCGTACGGATGATCGGGCGGGAAGGGTGGCGGCCGGGCGGGTTCGGGGGTTGGCGGCCGGCGCTGCGGGAGGCCCGGACGGGTCGGCCGGTGCTGACGGTCGCGGCGCTGTTGTGGCCGCCGGTGTTCGACCGGTTGGCGACGCGGGAGTTGGCCCGCCGGTTGACGGCGGCGCAGGCGGAGGGCCCGCTGCTGTCGGCGCGTTCGGCGGTGAATCCGCCGGTGGACGGGAAGGGAGTGCGGCGGGCGATGGGCTTCGGCACGCTGGACGCCGACCTGACCCGGGTCGGGAGGAGATGCGGCAGAGTTCGTCCGGGGAGCTGGCGCACGCTCTGGTCCGGGTGTCGGGGTAGGCGCAGGCCAAGGGGATGGAGCTGCGGGGCGAGGGGTGCCGGAGCCGCACGGCGATCCGGAGATCGTGTCGCTGGTGTACGCGCAGGACGTGGCGGAGCGAGTGCGCTGGGTGGCCGGCCGGGGGCTGAGTGCCGGGGAAGCCGGCCGAACTGGGCCTGTCTACTGCGTCGTTGCAGCAGTTCGGGCTGAAGGTCGGCGGGCGGGTGGTGATGTCCGGGTCGGCCGGGTCGACCGAAGCAGTGGTGGTCGGGGAGTTCGAGCCGCTGGACGGGTCGGACGATCTGTGGCGTGAGCTGCCGCTGCTGAACTCGCAGCTGCAGCCGAGCATCCATGTCCGGTACGGGCAGGCGATGGAGGCGCGCGGGTCGCGGACGCTGGACGCGACCTGGGCGTTCTGGACGGCCGAGCAGCCCTGCGGGACCGGCGGGACTTCCCGGAGGGCGGGGGAACTGTCCTGTGGGGAGCGGGAGTTCGGCGCGGTGCTGGCGCTGGCAGTGTCGGTGTGCGGCGGGGTGGTTTCGGACCGGTTCCCCTGCCCGGCCGGGACCAGGACGATGGGGGTGCCGAAGCTGATCCAGCTGCTGTCGGCGCTGGTAGGACGCCTTCGCGGTGCAGCGGGCCCGGACGGTGGTGCTGCGGTCGTTCGCGTCGGTGGGTCTGCCGGCGATCGGGGTGTCCACGGCGGTGGCCGCGACCCGGCCGGGGGCGCGGCGCGGGGAGGCGGCGCTGGCGCTCCAGCGGGCCCGGGGCGTGGGTGAGCTCGCGCTGGCCGCCGTTCGGCTGCTGGAGGCGGCTCCGGCGGCCTTGGCGGGCCTGCTGGGGAGGTGGGTGGTGTCCGTCCGGTAGGCGGACGGGCTGTCGCTGGGGGCGTGGTGGCCGGCGCTGGCGGCGGTGCTACTGGTGGCGGGCGAGCCGGACGGGTCGGGAGCCGATGCGCTGGCGGGGTCCGAGGCGGGTGTCAGAGCTGTCCGCGCGGCTGGTGGCAGAGGGGGCGGTGCTGGCTGGGGCGGGCGTGCTGCAGTTGCGGCTGCGCGGCGCGACCCCGGCGGGGGTCGAGGCGGACCCTCGACTGGCGCTGGTGCCGGTGGTGTCGGGCTTGGCGGCGGTGGTCGTGGTGCTGCGGCTGTACCCGGTGCCGCTGTGGCTGCTGACGGGCTGGGCGCGGCGTCGGCGGGGCGCGGTCGCGCTGGTCGGGCTGGCGCAGGCCGGGCGGCGTTCGGGGACGGCGACGGCGCTGCTGGTGCTGGTGCCCGCGCTGGCCTGTGCGGTGTCCGGCGCGCTGGTGTCGGACACCGTCCGGGAGGGCCGGGCGGTGACGCGGTGGTCCTGAGCCCGGCGCAGCGTCCGCTGCCGGTGGAGGAGTTGGGTCGGGTGCCGGGGGTGGCCGGGGTGCTCCAGGTGCGCGGCGGGCTGGAGGCGCTGACCTCGGACGAGATGGTGCAACGGTGAAGGGCGTCGGCCTGGTCGGGGTCGATCAGGCGGGGCTCGCCGCGGTGCCGGAGCTGGCCGAGCCGCTCGGCGCGGGTGCGGAACTCCCGGCGCTGGCCGATCTGGTGACGGTGGATCGGTTCCTGGACGGATCGTTCGACGCGGACGCCGGGACGAGCCGGTTCCGGGTGCGGATCGTGGGGGTGCTGCCACAGGGTGCGGCGGCGGACCGGGCGGGCTGCTGGTGTTCGGCGGGCCGGGGGCGGCGCGGCTGCCGCGGCATAGCGGGCAGCGCGGCGCGGCGGTGGTGTTCGCCGATCCGGGCCGGTCGGGGTCGGCGGCGACCGCGGCGGGCGGGGCGGCGGGCGGGGCGGTGAGCCGCGGCGCGCCGGTCGAAGTCCGGTTACTTGATAGGGAGTTGATGGAGACATCGAGGAACGGTCTGGTGGCCGCGCTGGAGACGGCGTTCCGGGTGTCGGCGGCGCTCGGGCCGCTGCTCGGGCTGGTCGCGGTGGTGCCGGAGCTGCTGCTCGGCACGGCGGAGCGCGGGCGGGCGCTGGCCCACCTGCGGACGCTGGGGCTCGGCGGGCGGGCGGCGGCGGGCGTCCGGCTGGTCCAGTTGCTGCCGGCGGTGGCGGCGGTGGTCGGTGGCACGCTGCTCGGGTCGGCGCTGCCGTGGCTGCTCGGCCCGGACCTCCACCTGCGGGCCTTCACGGCCGGTCCGGGCGCGCCGACGCTCGCCCCGGACCGAGCGGCGGTCGCGCCGGCGGCGGTCGGGCTGCCGGTACTGGAGGGGGTGGCGGGGCGGCGGGTCGTCCCGCGGGTGCTCCGGCCGGGGGAGGGCGCGCGGTGGCGGGGCGGTCGGGCGGGGTCGTGCGCCGCGGGCGTGCGGCCCCGCCGGGCGCGACCGGTCTGTCGGTCGGGCGGAGTACCTTTCCCGGTGGCGTGTTCCTGATCGCGGGTGAGGTGTCCGGTGCAGCTGGCTCAGGTGGAGGGGGTCCTGGAGCGGATCACGTACGCCAACGAGGAGACGGGGTACACGGTCGCCCGGGTGGACACCGGGCGCGGGGCGAACGACCTGCTGACGGTGGTGGGGGCGCTGCTGGGGGCGCAGGTGGGGGAGAGCCTGCGGCTGTTCGGGCGGTGGGGCTCGCACCCGCAGTACGGGCGGCAGTTCACGGTGGAGAACTACACGACGGTGCTGCCGGCCACCGTCCAGGGCATCCGGCGGTACCTGGGCTCGGGGCTGATCAAGGGGATCGGGCCGCGGTTCGCAGAGCGGATCGTGGAGCGCTTCGGGGTGGAGACCCTGGAGGTGATCGAGAACGAGCCGCAGCGGCTGATCGAGGTGCCGGGCCTGGGCCCGAAGCGCACGAAGATGATCGCCAAGGCGTGGGAGGAGCAGAAGTCCATCAAGGAGGTGATGGTCTTCCTGCAGGGCGTCCAGGTGTCGACCTCGCTGGCGGTGCGGATCTACAAGCAGTACGGCGACGCCTCGATCGGGGTGGTGAAGAACCAGCCGTACCGCCTGGCGTCGGACGTGTGGGGCATCGGCTTCCTGACGGCGGACCGGATCGCGCAGGCGGTGGGCATCCCGCACGACTCGCCGGAGCGGGTGAAGGCGGGCCTGCAGTACGCGCTGTCGCAGTCCACCGACCAGGGGCACTGCTACCTGCCGGAGGAGCGGCTGATCGCGGACGGCGTGAAGCTGCTCCAGGTGGACGTCGGGCTGGTGATCGACTGCCTGGCGGAGCTGGTCGCGGCCGAGGGGGTGGTCCGCGAGCGGCTGCCGGGGGCGGACGGGCAGCAGGTCACGGCGGTGTACCTGGTGCCGTTCCACCGGGCGGAGCTGTCGATGGCGGGCCAGCTGCTGCGGCTGCTGCGGGCGGACGGGGACCGGATGCCGTGGTTCCGGGACGTGGACTGGCCGGCCGCGCTGGGCTGGCTGGCGAAGCGGACGGGGGCGGAGCTGGCCCCGGAGCAGGAGCAGTCGGTGCGGCTGGCGCTGACCGAGAAGGTCGCGGTGCTGACCGGCGGCCCGGGCTGCGGCAAGTCCTTCACAGTGCGCTCGATCGTCCAGCTGGCGCTGGCGAAGCGGGCGAAGGTGGTGCTGGCGGCGCCGACCGGGCGGGCGGCGAAGCGGCTGGCGGAGCTGACCGGCGCGGAGGCGTCGACGGTGCACCGGCTGCTGGAGCTGAAGCCGGGCGGGGACGCCGCCTACGACCGGGACCGGCCGTTGGACGCGGACCTGGTGGTGGTCGACGAGGCCTCGATGCTGGACCTCATCCTGGCGAACAAGCTGGTCAAGGCGGTGGCGCCGGGCGCGCACCTGCTGTTCGTGGGGGACGTCGACCAGCTGCCCTCGGTGGGCGCGGGCGAGGTGCTGCGGGACATGCTCTCGCCCGGCAGCCCGATCCCGTCGGTCCGGCTGACCAGGATCTTCCGGCAGGCCCAGCAGTCCGGCGTGGTGGTGAACGCGCACCGGATCAACGAGGGCCTGCCGCCGCTGACCGAGGGCCTGCCGGACTTCTTCCTGTTCGTGGAGGACGACGCGGAGCGCGCGGCGGGCCTGACGGTGGACGTGGTGGCCCGCCGCATCCCGCAGCGCTTCGGCCTGGACCCGCGGCGCGACGTGCAGGTGCTGGCGCCGATGCACCGCGGCCCGGCCGGGGCCGGCGCGCTGAACACGCTGCTCCAGTCGGCCGTCACCCCGGCCCGCGAGGGCCTGCCCGAACGCCGCTTCGGCGGGCGGACGTTCCGGGTCGGCGACAAGGTCACCCAGATCCGGAACAACTACGACAAGGGGCGCAGCGGCGTCTTCAACGGCACAGTGGGCGTCGTGACGGCACTGAGCGTGGACGACCAGCGGCTGACGGTGATGACCGACGAGGACGAGGAGATCCCGTACGACTTCGACGAGCTGGACGAGCTGGCGCACGCGTACGCGGTGACGATCCACCGTTCGCAGGGCAGCGAGTACCCGGCGGTGGTGATTCCCGTCACCACCTCGGCGTGGACGATGCTCCAGCGCAACCTGTTGTACACGGCGGTGACGCGGGCCCGGAAGCTGGTGGTGCTGGTCGGGTCGCGCAAGGCCATCGGGCAGGCCGTGCGGGCGGTCAGCGCCGGTCGGCGGCACTCCGCGCTGGACCACAGATTGGCTGCGGGCTGAGTTCCAGGGGGTACGGTACGTTCAGAGGTTGTCTTGACGTGAAGAGATTTAGGGCGGAACCTGGTCCGGTGCCGCTGCCGATCTTGTCCGGTTCGCACCGGTGGCGGCAGCGGAGTTTGTAGGCCCCGGTCCTTCCCGGGGTCACCCCCGGGTGCGCGGCCGTCCTTCGGGTGGGGGATCGTTGAGACAGTCAGGGCAGTCGGATGAGGATCAATTTCGTCGGTGAGGAAGACGTGAGCGACAAATCGGTAGTACTGCGGTACCAGGACGGCGAGTACGAGTACCCCGTCGTCGAGAGCACTGCGGGCAACTCCGGCTTCGACATCTCGAAGCTGCTCCCGCAGACCGGCCTGGTCACCCTGGACAACGGTTTCGGCAACACCGCCGCCAACAAGTCCGCGATCACCTTCATTGACGGTGACGCCGGAATCCTGCGCTACCGCGGCTACCCGATCGAGCAGCTGGCCTCGGAGGCCAACTTCATCGAGACCGCTTACCTGCTGATCAACGGCGAGCTGCCGAAGGCCGGCGAGCTGGAGGCGTTCAGCAACGAGATCACCCAGCACACCCTGCTGCACGAGGACGTCAAGCGCTTCTACCAGGGCTTCCCCCGGGACGCGCACCCGATGGCGATGCTCTCCTCGGTGGTCGGCGCGCTCTCCACGTTCTACCCGGAGAGCCACAACCCGTTCGACGAGGCGCAGCGCAACCTGTCGACGGTCCGCCTGCTGGCGAAGCTGCCGACCATCGCGGCCTACGCGTACAAGAAGGCGATGGGCCAGCCCTTCGTCTACCCGCGCAACGACCTCGGCTACGTCGAGAACTTCCTGCGGATGACCTTCGCCGTCCCGGCCGAGGACTACGAGCTGAACCCGGTCGTGGTCAACGCCCTGGACAAGCTGTTCATCCTGCACGCGGACCACGAGCAGAACTGCTCCACCTCGACGGTGCGCCTGGTCGGCTCCTCGCACGCCAACCTGTTCGCCTCGATCTCGGCGGGCATCTCGGCGCTCTGGGGCCCGCTGCACGGCGGCGCCAACCAGGCCGTGCTGGAGATGCTGGAGCAGATCCAGAAGGACGGCGGCGACGTCGACGCGTTCATCCGCAAGGTGAAGAACCGCGAGGACGGCGTCAAGCTGATGGGCTTCGGCCACCGCGTCTACAAGGCGTTCGACCCGCGCGCCGCGCAGGTCAAGGTGCTCGCCCACGAGGTGCTGGCCCAGCTCGGCCAGTCCGACGAGCTGCTGGAGATCGCGCTCAAGCTGGAGGAGCACGCGCTCAAGGACGACTTCTTCGTCTCGCGCAAGCTCTACCCGAACGTGGACTTCTACACCGGCCTGATCTACCGCGCGATGGGCTTCCCGACCAGCATGTTCACCGTGCTGTTCGCGATCGGCCGGCTCCCCGGCTGGATCGCCCACTGGCACGAGATGATCAAGGACCCGACCAGCCGGATCGGCCGCCCGCGGCAGATCTACACCGGCGTGGAGATCCGCGACTACGTGCCGCTCGACGCGCGCTGAGCCGTCGGCCGCGGAGCCGAAGGGGCCCGGTCCCGCCCTCCCGTACAGGGGGCGGGGCCGGGCCCCTTCGCGTGTCGCCGTACTGGGGCGCACGGCGCCCGGGACGGGCCCGGTCGGGAACGGCCGCTCAAAGCGTCCCCGGGTCCGGGTCCGGCCCGGTGCCGTGCGCGAGGGCGATCGACGAATCGACAGCCCGTCCGGGGCCCGCCGGAGCCCCGCTCTACAAAAGGTAAGACGTACCAGGGGGCGCAGAGTTACGCCAGGGGGGTGTGAGTTGGCTCTCTCCACTCTCCGTGTGCGTCCGCGCACCCGGGCGTCCGCGCGCATATCACACCGCACGGCCGGCGTGCGGCGTCACCCACCCCACCGGCCCCGCAACCCAGCGTGATAGGAATCGTGGCAATCCGGTACGGACCGCCTGCGGCGCGCGGCGCGGCGAACGGTCAGGGAGGGAGTGCGCAATGGCCAGGAACGTCGTCGTCACCGGTGGTGGCACCGGCATCGGGCTGGATCTGGCCCGGCGCTTCGCCGAGGCCGGGGAGCGGGTGGTGATCGTCGGCCGCCGGCCCGGCGTCCTCGACCACGCCGTCCGGGAGCTCGGCCCGAACGTCACCCCGCTGGTGTGCGACCTGGCCGACCCGGACGCGGTGGAGGCCGCCCTGGACGTGCTGCCCGCCCGGATCGACGTGCTGGTCAACAACGCCGGCAGCCGGGAGACCGTGCCCGGCGCCGGGCCGCACGCGGTGCTGGCCCGCTGGCGCGGCGACTTCGAACGCAACGTGCTGACCGCGGTGCTGCTCACCGAGTCCGTCCGCGACCGGCTCACCCCCGGCTCCGGCCGGGTGGTCACCGTCTCCTCGATCGCCGCGCTGCGCGGCGCGGGCTCCTACGGGGCCGCGAAGGCCTCCCTGCACGCCTGGAACCACTTCCTGGCCGCCCAGCTCGGCCCGTCCGGGATCACCGCCAACATCGTCGCCCCGGGCACCGTCGCGGGCACCGAGTTCTTCGGCCCGCGACTGGACGAGGCCGAGGTGGCCCGGCGCTCGGCGCGCACGCTGCTCGGGCGGATCGGCGAACCCGGGGAGGTCGCCGCCGCCGTCTACTTCCTCGCCTCCGCCGAGGCCGGGTTCATCACCGGCGAGATCCTGCACTGCAACGGCGGCGAACTGCTGGGCCGCTGACGCCCCGTCAGGCTGCCCGGAACCTGCGCAGTCGCAGGCTGTTGCCGACTACGAACAGGGAGGAGAAGGCCATGGCGGCTCCGGCGATCATGGGGTTGAGGAGGCCGGTGGCGGCGAGGGGGAGGGCGGCGGTGTTGTAGGCGAAGGCCCAGAAGAGGTTGCTTTTGATGGTGGCCAGGGTGTGGCGGGCGAGGCGGATGGCGTCGGCGGCGGTGCGCAGGTCGCCGCGGACGAGGGTGAGGTCGGCGGCTTGGATGGCGGCGTCGGTGCCGGTGCCGAGGGCGAGTCCGAGGTCGGCTTGGGCGAGGGCGGCGGCGTCGTTGACGCCGTCGCCGATCATGGCGACGGTGTGGCCTTGGTTCTGGAGGCGTCGGATGGTGGCGGCTTTGTCCTGGGGGAGGACGTCGGCGTACACGTCGTGGGCGGGGATGCCGATTTCGGTGGCGACGGTCTCGGCGACGGCCCGGTTGTCGCCGGTGAGCAGGACGGGGCGTAGGCCCAGGGCGCGTAGTCGGGTGACGGCTTCGGCGCTGGTGGGTTTGACGGCGTCGGCGATTTCCAGCACGGCGCGGGCCGCTCCGTCCCAGCCGACCGCGATGGCGGTCCGTCCGGCCCGCTCGGCCGCGGCCTTCGCCGCCGCCAGTCCGGCCGGCAGGGGCTGCGACCGGTCGGCCAGCAGCGCCTCGCGTCCGGCGATCACCGCGTGCCCTTCGACCAGGCCCTGCACGCCGAGGCCGGGGAGGTTCTCGAAGCCCTCGACGGCGGGCAGGTGGCCGAGGCGTTCCCGGGCGGCGGTGGCGATGGCGCGGGCGATGGGGTGTTCGGAGGCGTGTTCCAGGGCTCCGGCCAGCCGCAGTGCCTGGTCTTCGTCGGTGTCTTCGGTGGTGTGGAGGGCGAGGAGGGTCATGTGTCCGGTGGTGACGGTGCCGGTCTTGTCGAGGACGACGGTGTCGGCTTTGCGGGTGTTCTCCAGTACTTCGGGGCCTTTGATGAGGATGCCGAGTTGGGCGCCGCGTCCGGTGCCGACGAGGAGGGCGGTGGGGGTGGCCAGGCCCAGGGCGCAGGGGCAGGCGATGATCAGTACCGCGACGGCGGCGGTGAAGGCCTCGGTGGGGTTGTCGGAGGCCAGTAGCCAGCCGACCAGGGTGCCGAGGGCGATCAGGATCACGACGGGTACGAAGACGGCGGAGATCCGGTCGGCCAGGCGTTGGGCGGCGGCTTTGCCGTTCTGGGCGTCCTCGACGAGTTTGGCCATCCGGGCCAGTTGGGTGTCGGTGCCGATGCGGGTGGCTTCCACGACCAGTCGGCCGCCCGCGTTGACGGTGGCGCCGGTGAGGGTGTCCCCGACGGTGACCTCGACGGGTACGGATTCGCCGGTGAGCATGGAGGCGTCCACGGCGGAGCTGCCCTCGACCACGGTGCCGTCGGTGGCGACCTTCTCGCCGGGGCGCACCACGAAGCGGTCGCCGACGGCGAGTTGCCCGACCGGGACGCGGACCTCCCGGCCGCCGCGCAGCACCGCCACGTCCTTCGCACCGAGGTCGAGCAGGGCGTGCAGGGCGGCGCCGGCCCTGCGCTTGGAGCGGGCCTCCAGCCAGCGGCCGAGCAGGATCAGGGTGGTGACGGCGGAGGCGGTCTCCAGGTAGAGCGCGGAGGAGGCGTCGGTGGCGCGGACGGTGAGCGAGAAGGCGTGCCGCATGCCGGGCATCCCGGCGTCGCCCCAGAACAGCGCCCACACCGACCAGCCGAACGCGGCCAGGGTGCCGAGCGAGACCAGGGTGTCCATGGTCGCCGCGCCGTGCCGGGCGTTGGTCCAGGCGGCCCGGTGGAACGGCAGGCCGCCGTACACGACGACCGGGCCGGTGAGCGCGAAGGCCAGCCACTGCCAGTTGTCGAACTGCAGGGCGGGGACCATCGAGAGCAGCACGACGGGGACGCTGAGCACGGCGCTGACCAGCAGCCGGTCGCGCAGGGGGTCGGGCTCGGCGGACCCGGTGGAGTCGGCGGGCTCGGGCGCGGCGGGCGGGGGCGGGAGTTCGGCGGTGTAGCCGGTCCGCTCCACGGTGGCGATCAGGTCGGCGACGCTGGTGCCGGGGCCGAAGTCCACCCGGGCCTTCTCGGTCGCGTAGTTGACGCTGGCCTGCACGCCGTCGATCCGGTTGAGCTTCTTCTCGATCCGGGCGGCGCAGGAGGCGCAGGTCATGCCGCCGATGGACAGCTCGACGCGGTCGCGGGCGGCGGGGTCGGTGGTGGTGCTCATCAGCTCGTCCGGTTCGCTCGGGTTCGCTCGGGTTCGCTCGGGTGTGCGGTGTGGTGCGCTGCGGTGCGCCGACGGGCGGGCGGGGCGGCGCGGGGCCGCCCCGTGGCGGGTCAGGCGGCCCGGCCGACCAGTTCGTAGCCGGCCTCGTCCACCGCGGCGGCGATCTGCTCGTCACTGGGGGCGGGCTCGGCGGTGACGGTGACGGTGCCGGCCTGGGCGTCGGCGGCGACCGCGGTGACGCCGGGCAGCGCGGAGACCTCGCCGTCGATCGCCTTCTCGCAGTGGCCGCAGCTCATCCCGCTGACGGTGTAGGTGACGGTGCTGGACATGGGAACCTCCCGGAACGTGCTGGGGCGGGACCGGATGCCGGGCCCGGGGCGTGCTGCGCCTCGGACAACCACAGTACCCCCTGGGGGTATTCCGCCGAGGGCGGGGCGCGTTCCGGCCCGCACGTCCGCGACCCGCCCCCGAGGGTAGTCCGCGCCGGGCCGGGAGCGGCGGCGGCGGGCGGCCCCACGCCGGGCCGCCTCCCGGCCGTCATCCGAACGGCCAGGCCCGGCGGGGCGCCACGACCCCGGGCGCGGGGCCCCGGCCGGACGCCCGGGGCCCGCGCCCGGTGCCGCCGGCGTTTCGCCCGGACGGAGCAGGGTGGCCCGCTGTCCGATATGTTCGGTAGGTGCACTTTCGACGCGGGGACGGCACGCCGTCCGGCAGCACCGGCGGAGTGCCGCCCAGCCGGCAGCGCGACGCCCTGCTGACGGCCGACCTCCAGGACCTGTCGCTGCTGCGCCGGGCCGGGCCCGCGCTGCTCGCCATCGCGATCGTCTCCCTCGCCGACTACCTCTCCGGGCAGGACCGCTACCTGGCCCCGCTGATGGTCGTCGTCCCGTCGGTCGCCGCGCTCACCCTGCGCCCGCGCGAACTGCTCGCGGTCTGCTTCCTCGGCCTGATGGCGCTGCTCGTCCTCAGCGGCTACGACGAGGTCGACAACCTCAGCGACAGCCGCTTCCTCTACGGCGCGATGGTCAGCTACGTCGCGGTCACCGCGCTCAGCGCCGGGATCGCCGAGCTGCGGATGCGAAGAGCCGCGGCCTTCGCCGCCGTCAGCTCGGTCGCGGAGGCCGCCCAGCGGGCGCTGCTGCGCCAGCCCGAACCGGTGGTCGGGCCGCTGCGGCTGGCCGTGCGGTACGTCTCCGCCGCGGACGCCGCCCGGATCGGGGGCGACCTCTACTCCGTCCTGGACACCCCGTACGGCACCCGGGTGCTGGTCGGCGACGTCCGCGGCAAGGGGCTCGGGGCGGTGCAGACCGCCGCGGTGGTGCTCGGCGCGTTCCGGGAGGCCGCGTACGACGAGGAGCAGCTGCCCGCGGTGGCCGGGCGGATCGAGGCCAGCATGCGCCGGCACGTGCCCGACGGGGAGTTCACCACCGCGATGTTCGCCGCTTTCCGCGAGCCCGGCAGCGTCGACCTGCTGCACCTGGGCCACGTCCCGCCGCTGCGGGTGCGCGCCGACGGGCGGGCCGAGGTGCTCGAACCCGAGGACCCCTGGCTGCCGCTCGGCCTCGGGCACCTGGTCAGCGGCCGGCCCAGCCCGACCGCGGTGCCGTTCGGCCCGCGCGACGTGCTGGTGCTGTGCACCGACGGCGTGATCGAGGCGAAGGGCGCGCCCGGCGGCGAGTTCTACCCGCTGGCCGAACGCGCCGGGCCGCTGGTCCGCGACGGCTGGCGCTCGCTGGCCGACCTCGACGCCGCCGTCGCCCGCCTGTACGCCGACCTGCTGGCGCACACCGGCGGCGAACTCGGCGACGACGCGCTGCTGCTGCTGGTCACCCGGCCCGCGCCGGACGCGGTGCCCTGAGCCGGGCGGGGGCGCTCACTTCGCGTCCCCGTAGCAGTCGACCACGGCGGTGCTCAGCGGGAAGCGCACCGGGGTGTCCCCGAAGACCAGGGCGGTGGCCTCCTCGGCGGCCTCGGCGACGGCGGCGGCGACGGCGTCGGCCAGGTCGGCGGGGGTGTGCACCACCACCTCGTCGTGCTGGAAGAACACCAGGTGCGGGCGGTCGTCGCCGGAGCGCAGCGCGGCCAGCCGGCGGCGCAGCGCCGCCAGCAGGGCCAGCGCCCAGTCCGCGCCGCTGCCCTGGATCACGAAGTTGCGGGTGAACCGGCCGCGGGCGCGGGCCGAGCGGCCGCCCGCCTCGCCGGACTCCGGGGCCTCCGTCAGGTCCAGCCAGTCCGCCGAGGGCGGCGGGCAGGCCCGGCCCAGCCGGGAGGACACCACCCCGCCGTCCTCCCCGGTGCGGGCCGCCGCCTCCACGTACCCCATCGCCGCCGGGTAGCGGCGGCGCAGCGTGTTCAGCAGCGGGCCGATGCCGCCGCCGGTCTGGCCGTACATCGCGCCCAGCAGGCCCAGCTTCGCCTTGTCCCGGTCGCCCTGGAACGCGCTCGCGGCCAGCGCCGCGTACAGGTCGCCGTCGGCGGCCGTCCGGGCCAGCCCGGCGTCCCCCGACAGGGCGGCCAGCACCCGGGGCTCCAGCTGCGCCGCGTCCGCGACCACCAGCAGCCAGCCCGGATCGGCCACCACCGCGCCGCGCAGGGTGCGCGGGATCTGTAGCGCGCCGCCGCCGCGCGAGGCCCAGCGGCCCGTCACCACGCCGCCCACCACGTACTCCGGGCGGAACCGGCCGCCGCGCGCCCAGGCCGCCTGCCAGGCCCAGCCGTGCGCGGCGTGCAGCCGGGACAGCTCCTTGTAGCGCACCATCAGGGCCGCCGCCGGGTGGTCCACCGCCTTCAGCTCCCAGGAGCGGGTCGAGGACAGCTGGACGCCCCGGTCGGCGAACGCCTTGATCACCTGGGTGTGCGAGTCCAGGTTGAACGGGCGGGCGCCCAGCGCGTGCTGCACCTCCAGGGCCAGCTCGGCGAGCTTCGGCGGCAGCGCGCCCGGGATCGCCGGGCGCGGCCCGAGCAGCTCGGTCAGCAGCCCGTCGTGCACGTCGGAGCGCCAGGGCAGCCCGTCGTGCGCCATCTCGCAGGCCAGCAGCGCCCCCGCCGACTCGGCCGCCACCAGCAGCCGGAACCGGGAGCGGGCCGCCGGGTCGGCGATCGCCGCGAGCCGCCGCAGCTGCTCCGCGTGGACCGCCACGGTGGCCTCCAACTGGTCCGTGCCCGGCGGCAGTTGCAGCCGGTCCGGGGCGAACAGGCCGTCCTCGTCGGGCAGCGCGCCCTCCGGCAGGTCGGCCGGCACCGGCAGGCCGCGCAGCCGGGCCCAGGCCGCGCCCAGCGAACGCGGCGCCCCGAACCGGCCCTCCCGGCCCAGCAGCAGCGCCTCGGTCAGCCGCAGGTCGTGGCAGCGCGCCAGCCGCTCCGGCAGGGCGGCCAGCAGCGGGCCGTACCCGGTGTCCGCCGTCGGCCACACCCAGCGCGGGGCGTGCGCGGCCTCCACCGCGGCCACCGCCTCGGCGAGCCGCGGCGCGCGCTCGGGCGGGCCCAGCGGCGCGCCGTCCTCGCCGAGCGGCCGCAGTCGGCCGCCCGGGCCGTGCGGGTCGGGCACCAGGGCGTAGCGCACGGGCGGCGGCTCCTCTCGGCCAGCTGTTTCGGTGCTTCTCGGTGCTGCTCAGTGCTGTTCAGTGCTTCTCGGGGGCGTCCGGGGCCCGGGGGCGGGACCTGACGACGGTAGCCGGTGGGGGTGACAGCCGGCGTCGCGGCACGAGGGGGAGACGTGCGGGTGAAGGGGCGCGCGGGCCGGGGGGTACGCGGTCGGAGGGGGGTGCGCGGGCCAGGGGGAGGGGTGCGGGCCGGGGCGGGTGGGGCGCGCGGGGCGGGGCCGGGCGGCGGCTTGCCGTGCCAGTGTTCCGCCGACGCCCGGGGGCCCGTAATCTCGCCGACATGAGCGACAATCCCTTCTTCTCGCCCAGCGCCCTGGTGTACGAGCTCCCGCCCTTCGCCGAGATCCGGGAAGAGCACTACCGCCCGGCCTTCGAGCGGGGCATGGCCGACCAGCTCGCCGAGGTCGCCGCGATCGCCGCGGACCCCGAGCCGCCGACCTTCGACAACACCGTGGTGGCGCTGGAGCGTTCGGGAGCGGTGCTGCGCCGGGTGACGGCGGTCTTCTTCAACCAGGACTCCTCCGACACCACCCCCGGCGTCCAGGCGCTCGACGCCGAGATCAGCCCCCTGCTGGCCGCGCACGCCGACGCGATCCACCTCGACCCGGCGCTGTTCGCCCGGCTCGACGCCCTGCACCGGGCCCGGCACGGCCTCGGCCTGGACGCCGAGTCGCTGCGCCTGCTGGAGCGCCGGCACACCGCCTTCGTCCGGGCCGGTGCCCGCCTGGACGCCGACGGCCAGCGCCGGCTGCGCGCGATCAACGCCGAACTCGCCGCCGACAGCGCCGCGTTCCGCAGGAACACGCACGCGGCCTCGCTGGCCGGCGCGGTCGCGGTGGACAGCGCCGCCGCCCTCGACGGCCTGCCCGAGGCCGAGATCGCCGCCGCCGCGGAGAACGCCCGGGCGCTCGGCCGGGACGGCCGCTGGGTGCTCAGCCTGAAGAACTTCTCCCAGCAGACCGAACTCGCCCGCCTCACCGACCGCGACCTGCGCCGCCGCCTGCTCACCGCCTCGCTGAGCCGCGGCCTGGACACCAACGGCCCGCTCGCCGCCAAGATGGCCGCGCTGCGCGCCGAACGCGCCGCCCTGCTCGGCCACCCCACCCACGCCTCGTACGTGGTCGCCGACGAGACCGCCGGCACCGTCGAGGCGGTCGGCGCGATGCTCGGCCGGCTGGTCGCCCCCGCCGTCGCCAACGCCGAGCGCGAGGCCGCCGACCTGACGGCCGCCGCGGCCGTCGACGGGATCGACGACCTGGCCGCCCACGACTGGGCGTTCTACGCCGAGAAGGTGCGCGCCGAGCGCTACGACGTGGACACCGCGGCGCTGCGCCCCTACTTCGAGCTGGAGCGGGTGCTGCGCGACGGCGTCTTCTTCGCGGCCGGGCTCGCCTACGGGCTGACCTTCACCGAGCGGCCCGACCTGACCGCGTACCACCCCGACGCGCGGGTCTTCGAGGTGTTCGACGCGGACGGCTCGGCGCTGGGCCTGTTCATCGGGGACTTCCACGCCCGCGAGTCCAAGCGCGGCGGCGCCTGGATGAACGAACTCGTCGCCCAGTCGCGGCTGCTGGGCACCCGCCCGGTGGTCGTCAACAACCTCAACATCGCCCGCCCGGCGCCCGGCGAGCCCGCGCTGCTCAGCTGGGACGAGGTGCGCACCCTGTTCCACGAGTTCGGGCACGCGCTGCACGGGCTGTTCTCGGACGTCGAGTACCCGTCGTTCTCGGGCACCGAGGTGCCGCGCGACTTCGTCGAGTTCCCGTCCCAGGTCAACGAGATGTGGATGACCCGGCCCGAGGTGCTGGCCAACTACGCCCGCCACCACGAGAGCGGCGAGCCGCTGGACGCCGCCGTGGTCGAGCGGATGCTCGCCGCCGAGAACTACGGGCAGGGCTTCCGGACCGTCGAGTACCTGTCGGCCGCGCTGCTCGACTGGGCCTGGCACACCCGCGGCGCGGACGACCCGGTCGTCGCGGACGCGGAGGAGTTCGAGGCGCGGGCGCTGGCCGAGGCGGGCATCGCGGTCGCGGCGGTGCCGCCGCGCTACCGCACCGGGTACTTCAACCACGTGTTCTCGAACGGGTACAGCGCCGGGTACTACGCGTACATCTGGTCGGAGGTGCTGGACGCGGAGACGGTGGAGTGGTTCGGCTCCGGCGGGCGCGACGCGCGGGAGAGCGGGCAGCTGTTCCGGGAGCGGCTGCTGTCGCGGGGCGGGAGCCGGGACGCGCTGGAGTGCGTGCGGGACGTGCTGGGGCGGGAGCCGGAGATCGGGCCGCTGCTGGTCCGGCGGGGGCTCGACTAGGGGCGCGCCCGGTCGTCCGGGCGGTTCCCCGCGCCCCGGCCGGGGCGCGGGGGTGCGGGGGTGCGGGGTGGGGCTAGGCGGTGAAGACCGGTCCGTAGCCGGGGGCCGGGCGGCCGTCGGGGGTGAGGGCGCAGTAGCCGCCGTCGCCGCGGCACCAGTACCACATGGTCCAGCCGGCGGCGAAGGCGCGCATGGCGGTGAGCTGGCGGCGGATCAGCTCGGCGTTGCCGGGGGTGGCGGCGGAGGGCGGGCCCCACTCGCCGACCAGGACGGGCAGCCGGTGGGCGCGGGGGTAGGCGGTGACGGCGGCGGTGTACGCCTCGACGAAGCCGCCGGACGGGTCCCAGTCCCGGCCGGCCTCGACGGCGGTGTCGTAGAAGTGCGGGGCGTAGCCGATCCGGTCGGCGCCGGGGCGGGGGTCGGCGAAGCCGGGCAGGCGGGTGGGGACGCCCTGGCCGACCAGGACGGTGGGTTCGACGAACAGCCAGGCGTCGCGGTCGGCCCGGCGGACGGCGGTGATCAGACGGCGGTACATCGCGGCGAGCCGGCCCCGCTCCAGGGCGGCGGAGGCGGCGGCGAGGACGGCCGGGTCGGCGGGGTCGCCGGCGACCGGGCCGAAGGGCTCGTTGAACAGGTCGTAGCCGAGCAGGGCGGGCGCGCCGCGCAGTTCGCGGGCGACGGTGGTGTACAGGTCGGCCTGGGCGCGGCGCAGGTCCGGGTCGTCGTAGAGGTGGCGGAAGGCGGCCTGGACGGCGGGCTGGAAGTAGCCGGCGAACCAGTCGTCCGGGTCGGGGGTGAAGGGCAGGCCGTCGTCGCGGGTGGCCCAGGCGGGGGCGCCGCCGTCGCCGCCGAGGAAGTGCTGGCCGTAGACGTCCTGGTGGAAGTCGACCACCGCGTACAGGCGGTACTTCGCGGCCCAGTCCAGGAGCCGGTGCAGCCGGGCGAGCTGGGCCCGGTCGTAGTGGCCGCGGGCGGGTTCGAGCCGGGACCAGGAGACCGCGATCCGGACCAGCCGGAAGCCGGCGGCGGAGAGCGCGCGCAGGTCGGCCTCGGTGGTCTCGTCGTACTTGTCGAGGTTGAAGCCGCGCAGGTCCAGGACCCGGCCGCGGCGGCCGGTGAGGACGGTGCGGCCGTCGGCGAGGGTGGTGGCGGAGACCTCGCGGGCGTCGGCCGGGCCGCGGGCGGCGGACCGGCCGGGGTCGGCGGGCGGGCCGGCCGAGACGGTGCCGAGGACGGCGGCGGCGGTGAGCAGCAGGGCGGCGGCGGAGCGGAGGACGCGCACGGGGGCACCTCACGGCGGGCGGGGGCGGGGTGCGCCGATCCTGCCGGAGCCGCCCCCGCCGCACAAGAGGTGAGACAGGCTCATGTTCGGCGCGGCGTGCGGGGATCAGGACTCCGGGGCGGCCAGCATCGGCGGCAGGTCGGCGGCGGCGGAGAGCCGCCCCCACAGCAGGTCGGCGAGGGCCTGCACCATCCGGGCGCGCGGGCAGGGGCGGGTCTCCAGCCACCAGTCGCCGGCGGCCAGCACCATGCCGGTGATCGAGCGCCCCCAGGTCTCGGAGAGCAGCGGGCCGTCCTGGCCGAGGTCGACCTGCTGCTGGATGGCGCGGGTGATCTCCTCGGCGATCTGCCGCAGCGCGGGCGCCAGCGCGTTGCCCGCCCCGGTGGGGTCGCCCGGCTCGGGGTGGGTGAGCAGCCGGTACACCTGCGGGCGGGACTCGATCGCCGCCAGGTAGACGTCCAGCACGTGCTCGACCCGGTCGCGGCGCTCCAGCGGCTCGTTCAGCGCCGCGCGGACGGCGGTCAGCAGTCCGGCGGTGTGGCGCTGGGTCAGCGCGCCGATCAGGCCGTTCCGGTCGCCGAAGTGCCGGTAGAGGATGGGCTTGGTGATGCCGGCCTCGGCGGCGATCGCGTTCATGCTGGCGCCCGGGCCCTCGCGCTGGACGACCCGGTCGGCGGCGTTGAGCAGTTGCTCGCGGCGGGGCTCGGTGCGGGCGGCGGTACGGGGGTCGGCGGGCGGGCCGGTGCGGGGGTCGGTGGTCATGCGCTGCTCCTCGTGCGGGCGGGTAGGCGGATCGGCGGATCGGCGGGCGTTGACACCGGTTACCTATCGGTAGCAGACTCGCCGCCATGTTACCGGAGGTAACAGCGCAGTGGCGTGGACCCTCCGGCCCGCACGACCGTCTCCTGGAGGCCGACATGACCACCTTCTCGCTCGACCCCGGGCCGGACCAGATCGCCGTCCGCGACTGGCTGCACGGCTTCGCCGCCGACGTCATCCGCCCCGCCGCCGCGGAGTGGGACGAACGCGAGGAGACCCCCTGGCCGATCATCCAGGAAGCCGCCAAGCTGGGCATCTACTCGCTGGACTTCTACGCCCAGCAGTTCTTCGACCCGTCCGGCGTCGGCATCCCGATCGCCATGGAGGAGCTGTTCTGGGGCGACGCCGGCATCGCGCTGGCCATCACCGGCACCACGCTGGCCGCCGTCGCCGTGCTCGCCAACGGCACCGAGGAGCAGATCGGCACCTGGGCCCCGCAGATGTTCGGCACCCCCGAGGACGTCAAGGTCGCCGCGTTCTGCTCCTCCGAACCCGACGCCGGCTCCGACGTCTCCGCGCTGCGCACCCGCGCCGTCTACGACGAGGCCAAGGACGAGTGGGTGATCAACGGCACCAAGACCTGGGCCACCAACGGCGGCATCGCCCACGTCCACGTGGTGGTCGCCACCGTCGACCCCGAACTCGGCTCCCGCGGCCAGGCCTCGTTCGTGATCCCGCCCGGCACCAAGGGACTCAGCCAGGGCCAGAAGTTCAAGAAGCACGGCATCCGCGCCTCGCACACCGCCGAGGTCGTCCTCGACGGCGTCCGCGTCCCCGGCCACTGCCTGCTCGGCGGCAAGGAGAAGCTCGACGCCCGCCTCGCCCGGGCCCGCGAGGGCACCAGGGGCGGCGGCAAGAACGCGGCGATGGCCACCTTCGAAGCCTCCCGCCCCGCCGTCGGCGCGCAGGCCATCGGCATCGCCCGGGCCGCGTACGAGGTCGCCCTCGACTACGCCGGGACCCGCGTGCAGTTCGGCAAGCCGATCATCGAGAACCAGGGCGTCGCCTTCCAGCTCGCCGACATGAAGACCCGGATCGACGCCGCCCGGCTGCTGGTCTGGCGGGCCTCCTGGATGGCCGTCAACAACCGGCCGTTCACCAGCGCCGAGGGCTCGATGTCCAAGCTGTACGCCGGCGAGACCGCCAGGTTCGTCACCGCGCAGGCCATGCAGATCCTCGGCGGCAACGGCTTCACCCGCGAGTACCCGGTCGAGCGGATGCACCGCGACAGCGCCATCTACACCGTGTTCGAGGGCACCAGCGAGATCCAGCGCCTGGTCATCGCCCGGGCGATCTCGGGGGCGCCGATCCGCTGAGCGGCCCGCCCCCCGGGACACGAACGGCCCGGCGGTGGCGGCACCCACCAGTACCGCCGCCACCGCCGGGCGCTCCGCCGCGCCGGGCGGCCTCCCGCGCCGGGGCGGTCTCCGGCTCCGCGGGCGGGTCAGAACTCGGGTTCGCGGCGCTCCAGGAACGCGGCCAGGCCCTCCCGGACGTCCGGGGACGTCCGGGACGCGCGCTCCCAGGGGGCCAGGGCGGCCGCCGCGTCCGCCGGGCCGGCGGCCAGTACGGCCTTCACCGCGCCGATCGTCTGCGGCGAGCGGCGGGCCAGCAGCCGGGCGAACTCCCGCGCGCGGTGGTCGAGTTCGGCGGACGGGACGACCTCGTCCAGCAGGCCGAACAGCTCCGCGCGGGCGGCCGGCAGCAATGCGCCGGAGAACAGCAGGTACTTGGCCCGGGCCGGGCCGACCAGCGCGGCCAGCCGCAGCGTCGGGACCGCCGGGTAGACCACGCCCAGCTTCGCCGGGGTGATGCCGAGCCGGGCGTCCTCGGCGGCCAGCCGAAGGTCGCAGGCCAGCGCCAACTGGCAGCCGCCGCCCACGCAGGCGCCGCGCACCACCGCCAGGGTCGGGCGCGGGAACGCCGCCAGCGCCTCCTCCGCGGCCACGTTCCCGGCGTGGTAGGCGTCGGCGGACGCCGGGTCGGCGTACACCTCGGCCAGCTCGGCGATGTCCGCGCCCGCCGAGAACGCGCCGCCCGCACCGGTCAGCACCAGCACCCGGACGTCCGGGCGGGCGGCCAGCACCGCCAGCACCCGCGGCAGCGCCCGCCACATCGCGCCGGTCACCGCGTTGCGCCGCTCCGGGCGCTCCAGCAGCAGCGTGGCCACCCGGTCCGGACCGACCCAGCAGCGCAGGCCCGCCGCGCCGGTGGGCAGTTCGACGTCCCCGGGGCCCCGGCGGTCGAGCGGATGGGCGGTGCGCGCGGGCACGGTGGGCATGGCGGGCCTCTCGGGGGAC
This sequence comes from Kitasatospora sp. NPDC088783, assembly GCF_044750705.1. NCBI lineage: Bacteria > Bacillati > Actinomycetota > Actinomycetes > Kitasatosporales > Streptomycetaceae > Kitasatospora > Kitasatospora sp. NPDC088783. The sequence goes on along the minus strand of NZ_JBIVKJ010000021.1, from coordinate 85,962 downwards.
GGTGCCGGACGGGCCGTCAGCCTTTCACGCGGGCGCGGGGCGGGCCATGTGATCCGCGTCAACCGGGCGGCGGGGCGGGGGCGGTGCTCGCGGGGCGGCGAGGGCGGCGGGTCAGCGGGCGGCGAGGGCGGCGGGTCAGCGGGCGGCGAGGGCGGCGGGTCAGCCGGCGGTGGTGCGGGCGGCCCGCCACTCCGGGGCCAGCATCGACCAGACCTCCAGGTCCAGCCGGACGCCCAGGTGCTCGGTGTGCCCCCGCAGGGTGCCGTCCAGCGTCATGCCCAGGCGCCGGGCGACGGCCCGGCTGCGCAGGTTGACCGTGCTGTTCCACCACTCGGCGCGGTACAGGCCGCGTTCGAGCAGCGCGTAGTCCAGCAGGTGGCGGACGGCGGCGGAGACCAGGCCGCGGCCCTGCCCGGCCGGCTCGGTCCAGACGCCGATCTCGCAGACCCCGCCCGCCGCGTCGAACTGGACGAACATCACGCCGCCGACCAGCGTTCCGCGCAGCCATATTCCGTGGATCCGGCCGGTGTCGGCGGCCTGCTTCTCGGCGAACTTCTGCAGCGTCGCGCGGGCGGAATCCGGATCGGTGCTGCGGGTCGCCCACGGAATCCACGGATCGATCCCGGCCCGGGCCCGGTCCATGTGTTCCAGGAACTCCGCGGCCTGCCACGGTTCCAGCGGGCGCAGTTCGGCGTCCTCGGCGAGCGCTACGGCGTACATCGGCATCCCCTCGGGTACATAACAAACGTTTGGTAGGTACCCTAGCGCGCATGACTCCACCCGCACGGGGCGATCACGAAGCCCGCCGGCGCGACGTCTCGGAGGCGGTGCGGCGGGTGCTCGCCGACCGCGGCTTCGGCGGACTGACCCTGCGCGCGGTGGCCGCCGAACTCGGCGCCTCCACCGGCCTGCTCACCCACTACTTCCCGCACAAGCGGGCGCTGGTCGCCCACGCGCTGGAGGTCCTCGACCAGCAGGCCGCCGAGCGCCACCGGCCCGCCACCGAGGCCGCCGCCGGCGCCCGCGGCCTGCCCGTGCTGCGCGCCGTGCTGCTCGACGTCCTGCCGCTGGACGCGCAGGGGACCGCCGACAACCGGGTCTGGGTCGGCTCCTGGGACGCCGCCCTCGGCGACGACGCGCTCACCGCCGAGCACGCCGAGCGCTACCGCCGGGCCCGCCGGCGGATGGCCGAACTCTGCGCGGAGGCCCAGGAACTCGGCGAACTGCCCGCCGGCCGCCCGGCCGAGGACCTCGCCGCGCGGGCGCAGTCCTTCGTCCTCGGGCTGGTGGTGCAGGCGCTGTTCGCCCCCGCGGAGTTCCCGCCGGCGCGCCAACGCGCACTGCTGGACGGGTTCCTGGCGGACCTGGCGGCGGGGGAGGAGTGACCCCGCCGGGAACGGGCAGGCGGGACGAGACGGTGGGCCGGTGCGTGCCGGGTGCGGTGCGGGAGGGCTCGTCCGGTGGTGTCGCGGCCGGTCGGAGTGTGTGGGCGCCCCCAGCAGGATTCGAACCTGCGACCTACCGCTTAGAAGGCGGGTGCTCTATCCGCTGAGCTATGGGGGCCGGGGTGCTGACGTCGGCCCGCTTGCCGGGCCTGGGCCGGGACGGGATGTTCCGGGACAGGATACGGGTGTTCAGTTCCGCCCCCTGGACTTCGAAGACCGGACCGGGGTGTGTCGGCCTCCGCGGGGCGGTCCGATAATCGCAGGTAGTCCCGTGGAGTGCAGCGGTCTACCGGCTCTCGGAGCGGGACGTTGTGCAGTCGTTACGGGGCTGCGACCCCACCCGTTATGGATTCGGCGGGGGCAATCGCCCGGAGCGGGCCGCGGGTGGGGGCGCGTTTAGGGGTTCCATCGGTCGGATGACATGGACGGGGCGAGTCGCGGGCCACCCGTTCGTGGTTTCGCCGCTGGACCCGGGGTGTCCGGAGGGTGTGCGGGCGGTCACCGGAAGGGGTGGTCGGCGCAGGTGTCCGAACGGTCCTTGCGGTGGACGGGGTGCGGGGCCGGGGTCTGGTCGGGGTCGGATCGGGGCCGGGGGAGCGCGGGGCGGGTCCGGATGCGGGCGCGGGGCGGCATTTGTCCGGGGTGCTCGGATTGTTGTCGTGGGCACGGCATTCAAATGGTCAATTTCCGACCGAAAAGCGCGTGAATTCACTCGTGGGAGTTACTCCGGTTTTCCACAGGGCCGGGTTTTCCACAGGGGTGCGGAAGGCCTTGGTGCGGATTTCCCGGAAGGCGGAGGATCTTTCCCGGCGGGGATTCCGCCGGGAGGGACCGTCGGCCGCCACGGCCGGGAGCGGAGGAGTAGGAATGGACGAGGCACTGGTGACGATGGTCGGCAACGCCGCGTCGGGCGTGACGTACCGGGAGACGTCCGGCGGGGTGCCGGTGGCGAACTTCCGGCTCGCCGCGCGGGAGCGGCGCTACGACCGCGAGCGCGGCGACTGGACGGACGGCGAGACGACCTGGGTGACGGTGGTGGCCTGGCGGCGGCTCGCGGTCAACCTGGTCAGTTCGGTGAACAAGGGGGATCCGCTGCTGGTGAGCGGGCGGCTGCGGGTCCGCGAGTGGGGTGAGGAGGGGAGCCGGCGGACGGAGGTGGAGATCGAGGCCCGTTCGGTCGGCCACGACCTGGTGCGGGGCACCTCGGTGTTCCGGCGCGCGCTGGAGGGCAAGTCGGAGCCGGTGCGCGGCGGTTCGGCGGCCGTCTCATCCGCGCCCGCGTCCGTGCCTGGGTCGGCGTCCGTGCCCGCGTCCGTGCCCGCGCGTGTGCCCGCGCCGGCGGAGGGCGGGCAGCGGGCGGTGCGGCTGGTGGAGGAGGCGGTTCCGGACTGGATCGTGGCGGCGGTCGCGGCCCGGCGCCGGGCGGAGGAGGCCGCCGAGACCGGGGGCGGAGCCGGTGGGGTGGCTGGGGAAGGGGGTGCGGATGTGGCGGAGGGGGTTCTGAACTGACCTAATCGGGGCACTTCTTGAGCCGGGGAGTGCAATCCTGATTGCCGCGGAGGCGCCTCGTGGCTTTATGTCGACTCATCAACTCGCTCCGGCAACCAGCTCCTTGATAACAGAACAGCCACGATATTGTCCTGATTCGCTACGGGCCTGGAGCGGTCGGGTCGTGTCAATAGGATGCGTCTGGTTCACACACGTGCAGCGGTGCCACAGGGGTGCCGCTTTGCAGGGGGCGGGTTGCCAGAAGGCACGTCGCCGCCCGGAGGGATCCCACATGTTCCACAAGCAGGGGCGGGCCGTCTCCCGCATCGTCGCTGTCATGCTCGCGTCCGGCCTCACGGTCGGTTCGGGCCTGCTCGCGGCCGGTACGGCGGCTGCGGCCGACCCCGCCACGGGGGTCAAGGCGAAGCTGGACGGCGGCATCCGTTACGGGGAGCAGATCGAGCACGAGGTCCGCCCCGGTCGCTGGCTCCCGGTCACCGCCGGGCAGTTCAGCCTCAAGGTGATCGGCACCGACACCGTCCTCCAGGTGTACTGCATCGACCTGCTCAACGACACGCTCAAGGACGCGACCTACCACGAGACCGACTGGGCCTCGACCTCGCTGTCCCAGCCGGAGAAGGCCAAGGCCAAGGCCGGCCCGAAGATCCAGTGGCTGCTGGAGCACTCCTTCCCGAACGTCGACGAGGGCGCGCTCAGCAAGGCCTCCGGCATCGCCGGGCTCACCAAGGACGACGCCGCCGCGGCCACCCAGGTCGCGATCTGGCACTACTCCGACCCGAACGTGCCGACCAAGCAGAGCGACGACCACGAGAAGACCAAGAAGTTCACCGACTGGCTGATCGCCCAGGCCGACGCCAAGGGCGGCGCCGAGGAGCCGAAGCCCTCGCTGGCCCTCAACCCCGGCTCGGTGGCCGGCAAGAGCGGTGACCTGCTCGGCCCGATCACCGTCACCACCGGCGGCACCACCGACAACGTCACCGTCGCGCTGGACAAGAAGGGCACCGACGCGGGCGTCACCCTCGTCGACAAGAACGGCGCCGCGGTGAAGAACGCCAAGAGCGGCGACCAGCTGTTCGCCAAGGTCCCGGCCGGCACCGACGCGGGCACCGCGACCGTCAGCGCCGACGCCACCGCGACCATCAACCTCGGCCGGGCCTTCGTCGGCGACGACAACGGCAAGCACAGCCAGACCCTGATCCTGGCCGGTGCCGACAAGGTCAAGGTCAACGCCCTCGCCACGCTCTCCTGGGCGCCGCAGGGCGCGGTGCCGACCGCGGACGCCGCGATCGACTGCACCAAGGGCGCCCTGGTGGTCACCCTCGGGAACAAGGGCGACCAGCCCGCGACCTTCAAGGTCGGCGGCAAGGAGCACACGGTCAAGCCGAACGGCACCGAGGCCGTGACCCTGCCGGTCGAGGAGGACACCAAGTACGACTTCACCGTCACCGGCCCGGGCGGCTTCTCCAAGCAGTTCACCGGCCTGCTGAACTGCAAGACCGACAGCGCCACCCAGACCCCGACGCCGTCCGCCTCGGCCCCGGCCTCCCCGGTGCCGTCGCCCAGCCCGACCGGCCCCGAGCTGGCCTCCACCGGTGGCGGCATGGGCACCGGCCTGACCGCCACCCTGGCCGGCGTGCTGCTCGTCGCCGGCGGTGCCGCGGTCTACGGCATGCGCCGCCGCGGCCGCCACAGCCGCACCTCCTGAACGACGAGCTGAAACCCGCCCGGCCTCCGCGCCGGCCGGGGGACGGCCCCGCCGCCCGCCCGGGCGGCGGGGCCGTTCGCGTACCGGGCCCCCGCAGCCGGCGGCCCGGCGGGCCCGCGGGCGCCCAGCCGGGCGTTCGGGGCGGTCCCGGCCTTACGGCACAATGGAAGGCTGCAAGCCGATTACTCACGACGACGCCGGAGCGATCTCAACGTGGCGGAATACATCTACACCATGCGCAAGGTGCGCAAGGCACACGGCGACAAGGTCATCCTTGACGACGTGACGCTCAGCTTCCTCCCCGGGGCGAAGATCGGCGTCGTCGGCCCCAACGGCGCCGGTAAGTCGACCGTGCTGCGGATGATGGCGGGCCTCGACCAGCCCTCCAACGGCGACGCCTTCCTCTCGCCGGGCTTCACCGTCGGCATGCTCCAGCAGGAGCCCCCGCTGGACGAGTCCAAGACGGTCCTGGAGAACGTCCAGGACGGCGTCAAGGAGATCAAGGCCAAGCTCGACCGGTTCAACGAGATCGCCGAGCTGATGGCGACCGACTACTCGGACGAACTGCTCGCCGAGATGGGCACCCTCCAGGAGGACCTGGACCACGCCAACGCCTGGGACCTCGACGTCCAGCTGGAGCAGGCCATGGACGCCCTGGGCTGCCCGCCCGGCGACTGGGCGGTCACCAAGCTCTCCGGCGGCGAGCGCCGCCGCGTCGCGCTCTGCAAGCTGCTGCTGGAGCAGCCCGACCTGCTGCTGCTCGACGAGCCCACCAACCACCTGGACGCCGAGTCGGTGAACTGGCTGGAGCAGCACCTGGAGAAGTACCCCGGCACCGTCGTCGCCGTCACCCACGACCGGTACTTCCTGGACAACGTCGCCGAGTGGATCCTCGAACTCGACCGCGGCCGCGCCTACCCGTACGAGGGCAACTACTCCACCTACCTGGAGACCAAGCAGACCCGCCTCAAGGTCGAGGGCCAGAAGGACGCCAAGCGCGCCAAGCGGCTCAGGGAAGAGCTGGAGTGGGTCCGCTCCAACGCCAAGGGCCGCCAGGCCAAGTCCAAGGCCCGCCTGGCCCGCTACGAGGAGATGGCGGCCGAGGCGGACAAGATGCGGAAGCTGGACTTCGAGGAGATCCAGATCCCGCCGGGCCCGCGCCTGGGCAGCGTCGTCATCGAGGTCGACGACCTGCACAAGTCGTTCGGCGACAAGATCCTGATCGACGGCCTGAGCTTCACCCTGCCGCGCAACGGCATCGTCGGCGTGATCGGCCCCAACGGCGCCGGCAAGACCACCCTGTTCAAGATGCTCCAGGACCTGGAGACGCCGGACAGCGGCACCGTCAAGGTCGGCGAGACCGTCAAGATCAGCTACGTCGACCAGACCCGCTCCAACATCGACCCGAAGAAGACCCTGTGGGAGGTCGTCTCCGACGGCCTCGACTGGATCAACGTCGGCCAGGTCGAGATGCCGTCCCGGGCGTACGTGTCCGCGTTCGGTTTCAAGGGCCCGGACCAGCAGAAGCCGGCCGGCGTGCTCTCCGGCGGTGAGCGCAACCGCCTCAACCTGGCGCTGACCCTCAAGCAGGGCGGCAACCTGCTGCTCCTCGACGAGCCGACCAACGACCTCGACGTCGAGACCCTGTCCTCGCTGGAGAACGCGCTGCTGGAGTTCCCCGGCTGCGCCGTAGTCATCTCCCACGACCGCTGGTTCCTGGACCGGGTGGCCACCCACATCCTCGCCTACGAGGGCGAGAGCAAGTGGTTCTGGTTCGAGGGCAACTTCGAGTCCTACGAGAAGAACAAGGTCGAGCGCCTCGGTGCCGACGCGGCCCGCCCGCACCGCGCCAGCTACAAGAAGCTGACCCGCGACTGACACCCGGGCGCAACCCCGGCCCGGCAGACTGCCCCCGCGGGCGGGCTGCCGGGCCGCCCGCCCGTAGGCTGCCCGCACGGATACCCACGGGTACGGAGAATTCGAGGAGAACGCCGTGGCTCGCCACATCTACGCCTGCCCCCTGAGGTGGTCCGACATGGACGCCTTCGGCCACGTGAACAACGTGGTCTTCCTGCGCTACCTGGAGGAGGCCCGGATCGACTTCATGTTCACCCAGGCCGCCGAGGCCGGTGCCGGTGAGTTCGCGGGCGGCTCGGTGGTGGCGCGCCACGAGATCGACTACAAGCGGCCGCTGGTGCACCGCCCCGAGCCGGTCACCATCGAGACCCGGGTGACGAAGATCGGCGGCGCCTCGCTGACCGTCTCCTACGAGATCAAGGACGTCGCCGCCGACGGCACCGAGACGGTGTACGTCACCGCCTCCACCGTGGTCGTCCCCTACAACCTGGCCGAGGGCCGGCCGCGCCGGATCAGCCCCGTCGAGCGGGAGTTCCTGAGCCGCTTCATGGACGAGCAGCCCGCCGGCTGCGCCGCCTGACGGGACGAGCCGACACCCGCCGCTGACGAAACGAGCTGACCCCGGTGACCGTGCAGACCCGACTCGACCTCGCCGACCGGCGGGAGGGCGCCGACCTGAGCGCCTTCCTCGGACGGCTGCTGCGCTTCGACCGGGCCGCGGCGGTCCGGCTCCAGGCGGTGCCGGGCGCGGACGGCGGCGGGGTGCTGGCGGTCTTCGGCCGGCTGCCGCTCGGCGGGGCCGCGGTGCTCGCGGTGCGCACCGTGCGGCTGGCCGGGCTCGACACGGCCGCCGACCTGACCGTCTCCGCCGGGCAGCTGCTGGAGTCGGTGGACGAGGCGGGCGCCGCCCTCGGGCTGCCCGCGCCGGTCACCGGCCCGGCCTGGGCCGGACTGCTCCCGCCGCGCTCCGGCTGGCAGCCGCTCGGGCAGCCGCCGGTCGACCGGGTGGTCGGCGAAGTGCTCGCCGCCGTCGAGGAGTTCAAGCGGCGCACCGCCGAGGTGCCGGACCACCACCGGACCAGGCAGGCGGTCGACGCGATCGCCGACGAGATCTGGTCCCGGCCGCTGGGCGCCGCCGAGGGCCTGCCGCTGCGGGCCGCGCACGCCGCGCACGCGATCGGGTTCCTGCGCCCCGGCACCCCGCTCTCCGCCCACCGGGCCGGGGCCTGGCTGCGGCTGGACGCGCCCGCCGGGTCCGTCGTGCTGCGCACGGCGGCCGCGCCCGGTGCGGGCCTGGGGCTCAGCCCGCTGCGCTGAACCGTGCCGCGGGGCCGCGACGCTCCGGACCTCAGCGCTCCGGCGGGGTGTTCAGCCCGCGGTGTTGATCATCGAGGCGGCGGCGTACGTCATGTAGTTCCACAGCTCGCGGTCGGCCTCGGCGGGCAGCGCCAGCTCGTCCAGGGCGGCGCGCATGTGGCCCAGCCAGGCGTCGTGCGCGGCCCGGTCGACCCGGAACGGGGCGTGCCGCATCCGCAGCCGGGGGTGGCCGCGGCGGTCGCTGTAGGTGCGCGGGCCGCCCCAGTACTGGATCAGGAACAGGGCGAAGCGCTCCTCGGCCGGGCCGAGGTCCTCCTCCGGGTACATCGGGCGCAGCAGCTCGTCCTGGGCGACACCGCGGTAGAAGAGGTGCACCAGCCTGCGGAAGGTCGCCTCGCCGCCGACCTGCTGGTAGAAGGTCTCCTCTTGTGCGGTGGTGGTCTCGCGCCCGGTGTCAGTCACCCGTCCATGGTCGCAGACGCCGACGGGGGCCGTACACCGGGACTTCCGGCGTACGACCCCCGTCCCGGGGCGGTGGAGCGGCTACGCGTCGTCCCAGTTGAAGAAGCGCCAGGCGACGGCGCACAGCACCGCCGTGAAGGCGAGCAGGATGCCCATCGCGGGCAGCGCCTCGGCCAGGCCGCCGCCCTGGCTGAGCACCGACTTGGCGGGCACGATCAGGTAGCGCAGCGGCAGCGCCCGGGAGATGTCCTGGAGCCAGCCCGGGGCGAAGTCCAGCGGGATGAACGCGCCGCCGAGGAAGGACATCGGCAGGATGATCAGCTGGTTCATGCCGTTCGCCGACTCCTCGGTCTTCGCCAGCGAGCCGGTGACCAGGCCGATCGACATGAACGCCAGGGTGGCGCAGACCACCAGCGGGAACACCAGCCACCAGTTGCCGGTGAGCTTGAGCCCGAAGTAGTCGATCTGCGCGACCAGCAGGAACAGCGCGGTCTGGGCGAGCGCGACCAGCACGCTGACCAGCACCCGGGCGCCGACGATGGTGCCCGCCGAGATCGGCGCCAGCCGCAGCCGGCGCAGCACCCGCTTCTTGCGCCAGGTGACCAGGGTGAACGACGCGCCGTAGACCGCGCCCATGGCGACGGCGTAGGCGAGCAGGCCCGGGGTCAGGTACTGGATCGGCTTGGTCGAGTCGTCCTCCACCTTGGAGGCGTCCAGGGTGTACTTCGGCGCGACGTTCGAGGCCGCCTGGTTGGCGCCCTGCACCAGGGCGTTGACGATGCCCTGCACGGTGGCGGACTTGACCTGGTCGGCCTGGCTGAAGCGGAGCACCAGGGTGCCGTCCGGCTGCTCCGTGACCAGCCCGTCCAGGTCGCCCTTCCTGACCTTGGCGAGGGCGTCCGCCTCGTTCAGGTCGGTGGTGATCTCCAGCGCCTCCAGCGCGCCCTCGGCGTGGGCCCGGGCTTCGTCCAGCACCTTGACCCGGCCGATCTCGGCGACCTTCACGTGGGTGCTGCCGCCGCCCTTGTAGAGGACGCCGAACAGCAGCAGGAACATCAGCGGCAGCGCGAGGGTGAAGAACAGCGTGCCCTTGTCGCGGACGAAGCCCAGCAGCATCACCCGGGAGAGGCCGACGAAGGCGTTGGCCCGCTCGCGCTCGCCCCCGCCGGCGGGCGCGGGGGCCGGAGTACGGGCCTGTTCGGTGGCGGTCATGCCCGGTACTCCCGTCCGGTCAGCTGGAGGAAGACGTCCTCCAGGGTGGCGCCGCGGACTTCGAGGCCGCGCAGCGCGTTCTGCTCGGCCAGTACGGACAGCACCGGCCCGGGCTCGGCGGTGGACAGCGCCAGCGTGACGCTGTCGTCCTCCAGGTTGGTGTACACCGCGCCCGCGGCGGTGAGCAGTTCGCGGGCCAGCTCGGCGCTCAACTGCCCGGACTCGATCCGGACCCGGACGGTGTCGTCGATCTCGCGGACCAGCGCGGCGGGGGCACCGGTCTTCAGCACCCTGCCGTGGTCCATCACCGCGACGCGGTCGCAGAGGATCTCCGCCTCGTCCAGGTAGTGGGTGGTCAGGAGGACGGTGCGGCCCTCGGCGTTGATGTCGCGCAGCAGGTCCCACAGGTTGCGGCGGGCCTGCGGGTCGAGGCCGGTGGTCGGCTCGTCCAGGAACACCAGCTCCGGGTCGTGCACCAGCGCGCAGGCGATGGACAGGCGCTGGGCCTGGCCGCCGGACATCTTGTCGGTCAGCACGTTCGCGGACTCGGTCAGGCCGACCCGCTCCAGCATCGCGTCGGCGGCCTTCGGGCCGATGCCGTAGAACGAGGCGAAGGTGCGGATGGTCTCGCGCGCGGACAGCTTGGTGAAGAACGCGGACGCCTGGAACTGCACGCCGATCCGCGGCAGCAGCTTCGGGTTGCGCGGCCACGGCGACAGGCCGAGCAGCTCGACCCGCCCCTCGTCGGCCTCCCGGATGCCCTCCAGGATCTCCAAGGTGGTCGTCTTGCCGGCGCCGTTCGGTCCGAGCAGGCCGTAGAACTCGCCAGTCCTGACGGAGAGTGAGACCCCGTCCACGGCCTGGACATCCCCGTACCGCTTCCGGATCCCGTCAGCGGTTATTGCATCGCTCATGGGGCGAAGCGTAGGCGGTCGGGGCCGCCCCACGAGCATTTTTGTGCGAATCCTGAGCTTCCGGGACGGCCGGGCGGATGCGGCAGCCCGCGCCGGGGGGCGAACTCCCCCGGCACGGGCCGGTTGTGACGCCGCGTCAGCACGCGGTCCGGCTGTCCGGCTGCCCGGCTGTCGGGCGGGCTGGCCGCCGGTGCGGGGTCAGGCCAGGTGCACCGTGATGGTGGTCCAGGCGCCGACGTGGATCCGGTCGCCGTCGTTCAGCGGGATCGCGGTGTGCGGCGGCAGGGTGTCCGGACTGCCGTTCATGGTGGTGCCGTTGGTGGAGTCCTGGTCGACCACCACCCAGCTGCCGTCCGGCTGCTCGGCCAGCAGGGCGTGGTGGTGCGAGGCGCCCGGGTCCTCCGGGGCGACCGACAGGTCGATCTCCGGCACGGTGCCGCGCTGCTGGCTGCGCCGCCCGATCCGCAGCTGGCCGCGGCCGGTCAGCGGGATCCGCCGCTCCGAGGTGTACTGCGGGAAGTACAGGCCGGCCGCCTCCGGGCCGCTGCGGGTCATCATGTCGGTGAAGTAGTCGTGGTCGGGCGCCACCACGGCGAACCAGGTGGACCGCTGCTGCGGCGCGCCGCCCGGCTGCCCGGGCGGGTTGAGCCGGAACGACGTCCCGGAGTCCGGGCCGGGCTGCGAGCGGTGGCCCGCCGGGGGAGCGGACGGCTCGGCGTACACCGGGCCGGTGCGCTCGTAGTCGACGTCCGGGAACCCCGCGGCCGAGGGCTTGTCGAACGACGGCGCGGACGGCGCGGAGGCCGCGGCCTGGGCGGCCTGCGCACCCGGGTAGCCGGGCCGCTCGTACGGCGACGGCGGCTGGTGCTGCTGCGGGGCGTGCTGCTGCGGCTGCTGGTGCTGCTGCTGGGGACGCTCGTACAGCGACTGCGGCGACTGCGGTGGCTGCGACGGCTGCTGCTGGGCGTGCGGCTGCTCGTACGGGGCCCGCTGCTGCTCGTACGGCTGCTGGTGCTGCTGCGGCTGCTGCTGCGGACGCTCGTACGGCGACTGCGGCGGGGCCGGCGGGTCGAACCCGGTCGGCGGGGCCGGGGGCGCGGCGGCGGGCGGCGGGAAGCCGTAGCCCTGCTGCTGCTGTTGCTGGTGGTGATGCTGCTGCTGCGGGGCGGGCGCGGTGCCCGGCGGGCGGGCGGAGGTGGCCAGGTTGTAGTCGTAGCCGCACTCCTCGCAGTACCGGCCGGTCTGCGGGCTGCGGCAGATCGGGCAGGTGACCAGGCCGGTGGTGGCCGGGGGCGGCGGCGGAGCGCCGTACGGGCCGGGGGCACCGGGCCCGCCGGGGGCGCCCGCGGCGGGCCCGGTGGGCGTGCCGGCGGGCGGCGTCTGGGTGCGGCGCGGCTCGAAGTAGCCGCCGCCACCGGCCGGGGTGCCGGACGGCGGGGTGCTGCCCGGGCCGACCGGCGGGTAGCCGGAGGAGGTGTACGCGGGCGGGGCCGACGGCGGCGCGGCGGGGCCGCCGGGGCGGTGCTGGCCGCCGGCGGGCTGGCCCTGGGCACCGGGCTGGCCCTGGGCGCCGGGCTGGCCCTGGGCGCCGGGCTGGGCCGGACCGTTCGGAAAACCGGGGATCGCCAAGCCGGGCGGCGGCGTCATCGGGAAGCCGCAGTAGTCGCACCAGTCCTCGGCCTGTGACTCGTGTCCCCTAGGGCAGATCGGCATCAGGTCCCCACTCCAGCAGGTTCGGGTCCGGCGGGTGTCCGGCTCACTTCTTCACGCGCACGGTCTTGGTCGACCGGGTCTCGAGTGTCATCGAGTCGGCCTCGCTCACGTTCTTACGGAACCGAACGGTACCCTCCCGTTCGTCGACCACGTCCACCACCTTCCGCAGCAGCTTGAGGGTGCCCTCGTTGCCGCTGGCGTATGCGAGCCGGACGGCGGCTCCCAGCTCGGCGGTGGCGCGGTCCAAGTCGCCCGCCCGGTGGGCCTCCAGGCCGCCGCGGATGGCGTCGGCCAGCTCGGCCTGCCCGGTGTAGTGCGCGACCTGCGGGTTGATCCGGGTCGAGGAGGCCAGGTCGTCCGTCCACACGGCGCGCACCAGCCCCTGACCGAGCACCTCGGCGGTGCCGTCGGGGTGCGGCAGGACCAGGCTGATCCGGGCGGCCAGCATCTCGCTGCCGACGGCGGCGGCCGGGACCTCCACGCATACGTGGTAGTCGCGGGACTCGTCGCCCCAGGAACCGGTCGGGTAGTCCCCGGCCCGGGTGCCCGCGTCGGTGCGGCGGCCGGTGAGGTCCTCGACGGCGGGGGCGGCCTGCTTGACGAACTTCACCCGGGCGTTCGCCGGCGTCCACACCCGCAGGGCGACGTCGGCGACCTGCTTGCCCATGGTGGCGGACATCATCGCGCGGAAGTCCTCGGCCAGGCCGGAGGACTCGGCGACGATGTCGACGGTGCCGAGCAGCGCGGAGGATATCTTCCGCAGCTCGGCGACCTCCCAGTCGGTGCCGACGCCGCGGCAGTCGGCGGTGAAGTACCCGGAGGCGGCGTCCAGGGCGCGTTGCAGGTCGGCGGGCCGCTCGTGCTCGTTGCGGCCGTCGGTGAGCAGGACGGCGTGCCGGATGGACGCCTCCGGGCGGGAGGCGAACAGCTGTCGCGCCTTGGTGATCCAGCTGCCGATCGCCGTGCCGCCGGACGGCCTGAGCCGGCGCAGCGCGTCCTTGGCCTGCTCGCGGGTGGACCGGTCGGCGACGGCGAGCCGGCCGTCGCCCGGGTAGACGTCGCCCGCCTCGTGGGTGCCGGCGACCACCGCGAAGGCGACGCCGTCGCGGAGCTCGTCGATGGCGGCGGCGGTGGCCTCGCGGGCGTGCCGCATCTTGCCGTCCGGGTGCTCCATGGAGCCGGAGCAGTCGATCACCAGGACCACGGCGGCGTCCGGCCCGGAGACGCCGATCGGGCGCCCGCCGGAGGTGCCGCCGCCGGTCGCGGTCACCGTGACGATGGCGTTGACCTCCCGGGCGCCCTGGGCGAGGTACTCGTTCTGGAAGACGTCGACGTCGAACCGGGGCGCGTCTGGCTTGGACAACGAGGCCATGCGGAGAGCTCCTGTCGAGGGCGCGGAGGGTCGGAAGGTCAGTTCCCGGCCGGTCCGGCACCCGGCGCTCCGGCCGGCGCGGCGGCATCGGGCACGGTGGCGGTCGGCGCGGCGGCGGGCAGCGGCGGGGCGACGGGTGCGGGCGGTGCGGCCGGCGGGGTGACGGGCGCGGGCGGGGCGACGGGTGCGGGCGGTGCGGCCGGCGGTGCGGCGGGGGCCGCCGGAACCGCAGCGGCGACCGGGCGCAGCGGGACGGTGGCGTCCGGGTCGGCGGCGCGCGGCAGCGGCACGTCGAGCAGGGTGGCGTCGTGGACGGCGGGCGCGGTCGGCGGGTCGATCGGCAGCACCGCGACGGTGATGTTGTCGTGCCCGCCGCGCTCGACCGCGAACCGCACCAGCTCCTGGGCGGTGGCCAGCGGTTCGGTGCGGGCGTCGGTCCGGACGAAGAACGCCAGGTCGGTGGCGGCCTCGGCGTAGTTCCACAGGCCGTCGGTGCAGATCAGCAGCACCCCGGGGACGTGCGGGGTGAAGCTGACGGTGTGCGGGTCGAGGTCCTCGGCGTCGGCGCCGAGCCAGCCGGTGATGGCGTGGGCGCGCGGGTCGGCGTACGCCTCGGCCTCGGCCATCAGGTTGGCGGCGACCATCCGGGCCGCCCAGGAGTCGTCCTCGGTGAGCCGGTACGGCTCGGCGGACTCGCGGTCGTCCGGGATCCAGTAGGCGCGGGTGTCGCCGACCCAGCCGATGGTGACCAGGCCGCCGGAGCTGACCGCGCTCACGTAGGTGCAGGCCGGCGCGTTGCTGTGCCGGCCGTCGGGGGCGGTGCCGTCGTGGGCGAGCGCGGTGACGGCCCGGTTGGCGGCGCCGATCGCCTCGCGCATCGCCTGTCCGGGCTCGCGGCCGACCGCCAGCGCGGCGACCAGCGAGTCGGCGGCGGCGGTGACGGCGGCGGCGGACGCCTCGTCCGGGCGGGACGAGGAGGACACCCCGTCGCAGACCACGGCGAGCACGGCGGGCGCCCCGTCCGGGCCCTCGGCGGCGGCGACGGTGAACGCGTCCTCGTTGCGGTGGTGCCGCAGGCCGCGGTCGGAGACCGCCGCGACGCCGGTCAACTCCAGCTCCTGGTGGTCGCGTTCGCGCGGCTGGGCCTGCCCGCAGCGCTGGCACCAGCCGTCCGCGAGCTCGGCGGAGCCGCAGTGCGGGCAGCTGGGCACGACGGGCAGGTCGCGCAGGGTCGGCGGTCCGGTCAGGGCGGTGCCGCAGGCCCCGCAGAAGGCGTCCTGGGGCCCCAGCGGTTCGGCACAGTTCGGGCACTCGGTCTGCTGCGGCATGCTCACACCCATGTCCTGGGGCGGGCCCGGTTGGCCCGTTCCACCCACTCGATCCTCGTCTCGGCCCGGTCGGACAACCGCGCCAACATTCGGTAGGAGTGTTCCAGGGCGAGCCTCAGTTCCCGTTCCGCGGCGGGATGTCCCAGCACGGTCAGCGTGGCGGGCTTCCCGGCGGCCCCCGCCAGCACCCAGTTCAGCGCCGAATCCAGTACCTCGACGGCGAGTTCCTCGTGCCGCCGGGCGTCCAGGGTCAGCGCCGCCAGCCGGTCGGAGCTTTCGGCGAGCTCGGCGGCCAGCGGCTCGGTGGCGGCCCGGCCGCGCAGCCGGGCCCGGACCGCGCCGATCCGGGCGGCGGTCCAGTGCGCGGAGCTCTCCGGCACGGCCTCCAGCGCGGCGACCGCGCCCGCCCGGTCGCCGTCCGCGAGCCGGACCCGGGCCAGCCCGAACGCGGCGCTCACGAAGGACCGGTCCACGGTGCCGACCAGGGCGTAGTACCCGGCGGCGGCCGCGGTGTCGCCGAGCAGCTCGGCGCAGACCGCGAGCGCCAGCTTGGGCGCGCTCTCGCCGGGGAACGCGTCGTACAGCGCCTCGAAGGAGTCGCGGGCCTCGGCGGCCCGGTCGGCGGCGAGCGCGGTCAGCCCCCGGTGCCACACCACCCGCCACTCGCCGGGGTGCTCGGCCTCCAGGGCGGCCAGCACCCCGGCGGCGGCCGCGGCGTCGCCGAGCTCCAGGTGGGTGCGCAGCTCCCGCAGCCGCAGCTCGGTCGAGCCGGCGCCGGCCGCCCGGAGCACGGCCAGCGCCTCGGCGGGCGCGGCGGGCAGCGCCGCCAGCAGGCCCGCGTTCGGGTCGGCCGGGTCGGCCAGCGGCGCGGGCAGCGCCAGCGCGGCGGCCCGGGCCTGCGGCGGACGCTCGGCCAACTCGGTGTCGACCACCCGCAGTTCCGGCCCGAACAGGGTGGAGGGCGCGGGCCTGGCCTGCCCGTCCTGCAGGCTCAGCACCTCGCGCAGCACACCGATCAGCTGCCCCGCCATCTCCTCGGCGGAGCCGAACCGGCGGGCCGGGTCCGGATCGGTGGCGCGCACCAGCAGGCGGTGGAAGGACTCGTAGCGGGCGAACACCTCCACCTCGTCCGGGCCCGGCAGTTCGTGCCGCCAGTGGTCGGTGTAGCCGTGGAAGTCGAAGGTCAGCACGGCCAGCGTGCGGGCCACCGTGTACAGGTCGGAGGAGGGCGAGGGGCCGGCGGTGGCGATCTCCGGGGCCTGGTAGCCGACGGTGCCGTAGATCGGGCCGTCGTCGTCGTGCCGGCGGACCGCGCCCAGGTCGATGATCTTGAGCATGTCGTCCGACTGGATCACGTTGTCCAGCTTGAAGTCGCAGTACACCAGCCCGCGGGCGTGCAGGTACCCGAGCGCGGGCAGCGCCGCCAGCGCGTACGCCAGCGCCTGCTCGACCGGCAGCGGCTCGCGCCGCCCGTCCGCGGCGCGGCGCTCGTCGGCGATGTCCTTCAGCGACTTGCCGCCGACGTACTCCATCACGATGTAGCCGTCGGCGACGCCGGTCCGGGCGTCCGGGTGCTCGACGAAGTTGATGATCCGGACGATGTTCGGGTGGTCGACCTCGGCCAGGAACCGCCGCTCGGCGATCGCCACCGCCAGCGCGTCCTCGTCCCCGGTGTCCAGCAGGCCCTTGAGCACCACCCAGCGGTCGTTCACCCGGCGGTCCACCGCCAGGTAGATCCAGCCCAGGCCGCCGTGCGCCAGGCAGCCCATCACCTCGTACTGGCCGCCCACCAGGTCGCCGCGCCCCAGCTTCGGGCTGAACGAGTACGGGGTGCCGCACTTGGTGCAGAAGCCCTCCGGGCGGCCCGGCCGGCCGTCCTTCTCCCGGCCCACCGGCTGGTCGCAGCGCGAGCAGAAGCGCTTGCGCTCCGGCACCTCCGGGTTCGCCAGCACCGCCCGCGCCGGGTCCGCGGCCGGCACCGGGGCGATCGCCACCAGGCCCGCCCCCAGGTTGCCGCGCCGGGCGGTGCCCGTGCCGCCCCGCGAACTGCGCACCGACACCGAACCGCCGCGCGCCGAACGGCTCGACCGGGACCGGCCGGCCGAACCGCGCGAGGCACCCGAGGCACCCGAGGCACCCGGGCCGGACGGCGCGGAGCCGGACGGGGCCGGGCCGGGGGACACCGGGCCGGAGGACGCCGGGCCGGACGGGGTGGAACCGCTGCGCGGCCCGGGGAGCGGGGCGGGTGCTTTCACGGCATGTGCGGCGGCGAGGCCGCACTCGTCGCAGTAGCCGTCCGGGTCGACGGTGCCCGGGCAGTCGCCGCGCCCGCACGGACCACCGGGAGCGGGGGCGACGGAGGCCGCCGAGGGGGTGGTGCCCCGTTCGGGGGCGAGGCCGCACTCGGTGCAGTACCCGTCGGCGTCGATCTCCCCGGCGCAGCCCGTGCGGGCGCATGCGTCAGCCATCGGTGTCCTCCCCCTGCTCGGTGTCCTGGACCTGCGGCGACGGCGTTTCCGGTTCCTGACGCGCCTGCGGTGGCGACTGCCGTTCGGACGCGCGCAGCGCCTGCTGGAAGCGGCCGACCGCCTCGGCCGCCGCCCGCAGGTCGCACGGGGCGCTCCAGAGCAGCCAGCGCGCCTTCTCGAAGCGCTCGACCACCTCGGGGTCCTCGGCCAGGCCGAGCCGGGCGGCCATCGCCTTGTACGCCTCCAGCCGTCCGCGCAGCTCGGCCCGGACGGCGAGCGGCTGGGCGACCTCGGTGAGCGACTGCCGGGCCCGGCCGAGTTCCTTGGCGGCGGCGTCCTCCAGCGCGTCCAGCAGCGGGCCGAGCCGGTACCACTGGCCGGTCTGCTGGAACTCGACGGCCTGCCCGATCGCCTCGCGCAGCCCGGAGTGCGGGCCGGGCACGGCGGGCACCTCGGTCGAGGCGATCTTCGCCAGCACCTCGCCGCGGGCCCGGCGGGCCTCGGCGAGCGTCAGGTCGGCGCGCTGGAGCAGGTCGGCGACCTGCTGGAGCCGCTCGTGGGACTCGTCGCGCAGCCGCAGCAGCCCTTCCAACTCGACGCGTATGTCGTCCAGTCGGCGCCCCATCCGGTCGAACCCGGCGGTGTCGACGACACCGATGGGGGAGGCCCAGGTGGTGCCCTCGTCGGCCCGGCCGCGCTGCGCGGGCACCCGGCTGGGACGCCACAGCGCGAGCGGGTCGGCCACCACCTGGGCGCGCAGCGCGCCCAGGTGGTGGGCCAGGTCGGCGAGGTCGTCGGCCAGCGGGTGCCCGCCGGGGCGCACCCCGACCGAGACCGCGAGCATCTGGACCCGGCCGAGTTCGGCCAGCAGCAGGTCGATCCGGGCGGGCAGCGCCGACCAGACCGCGTCGACGGCGCTCACCACCTCGACCACCACCGCGTACCAGCCGTTCATCCGATCCAGCAGTTCGGCGAGCGTGACCTGCTCCACCAGCCGGGCCGAGGAGCCGAGTTGACCCGACGGGTGGGGCAGCCGCCCGCCGGAGACGGTCACCGAGCGGCCGGAGAGCAGCTCGGCGAGCTCGGCGAGTTCGGCGGCGGTCGGCCGGGTGCGCCGGGAGCGCACCGCGCGGGCGGAGGCCAGCGCCTCCGCGTAGCGGTCGAACAGCGCCCACAGCAGGGCGACGCCGCCCTCGGCGACCTCCCAGCGCTCCCGGGTGCGCCCGGACAGCTCGGCACCGGTCAACAGCCGCAGCCCCGGGTGGTCCTGGAGCGCCAGCAGTGCCGCTTCGACCGCGTCGCGCTCGGCACCCAGCCGGGCCAGCGCGCGATCGACCTCCTCACGGTTCATCACCGGGCGGGTCGTTCCAGCCAACGCGGTTCCTCCTCTCGGCCACGGTCGTGGTGACGGGGCGTCGGTCCTGGGGCGGTCGGAGCGACGGCCCGTGGGCCGCCAGTCTCCCCGACGCCCGGCACCGCACGGACGCCGGTCCCCCGGATTCCCGGTCCGGGAAGGGGAACCGGTCCGGTTCCGTCCCGCCGCCACCGCCGCGGTCACCGCCACCGCCACCGCCGTCACCCGGACCGTCCGGGCCGTCCGAGCACCGGCCCGCGTCCTGACCGGAGCACCGGTCCGAGCACCGGTCCGAGCACCGGCCCGAGCACCGGCCCGCGCCTCGGTGGTCACCACGGCCGGTACGGGTCGGGCACCCCCATGCTGGGCCGCAGCCAGGTGTCGTAACTGGCCTGCCAGCCGCCGCCGCGCCACTCGACCAGCACCTGGTTGACCCAGGAGATCAGGTCGGTGTCGTCCTGGTTCATGCCCACGCCCATGTACGTGGGCAGGAAGGACTCCCCGGCCAGCTCCATGGTCTGGTCCTGGGCGACCATCGCCGCCGCCAGCGAACTGTCCGACAGGGTGGCGTCCGCCTCGCCGAGTTCCATCAGCACCAGGCAGTCCAACTGGTTGTCGGGCGTGACGACCGAGGCGGCGCCGTGCGGGTCCGCCTTCAGCTCGGTGTGCGAGGAGGAGTTCAGCGCCGCGCACACCCGCTTGCCGCCGAGCGCCTGCGCCACGCTGGTGGCGTGCGCGGCCTTCGGCGCCACCACCCGCTGGGAGACCTTGAAGTACGGGGCGGAGAAGGCGATCTGCTTCTTCCGCTCGCAGGTGACGGTCATCGCCCGGGCGATCAGGTCGACCTGGTGGTCCTTGAGCACGTTGATCCGGTCGGCGGTGGAGATGGTCTTCAGCACCACCTTGTCCGGGTCGCCGAGCACCGACTTGGCGACGGCGCGGGCCAGGTCGATGTCGAAGCCCTCGATCTTGCCGGTCTGCGAGTCGCGGTAGCCCCAGTTGTAGGCGTTCTGGTCGACGCCGACCACCAGCCGGCCGCGCTTGCGGATCTCCTGGATCTTCGCCCCGACCCGCTGCCCGGGCGGCAGCGACGCCCCGGTGTCGCAGTCGTCCGCCGCGACGCCCGCGACGCCCGCGATGCCAGCGGCACCCGCGACGTCAGCGGCGACCTTCACCGCGACGTCCGCCGCCCGGGCCGGTGTGCCCCCGCCCGCGCCGCCGCCCGCCCCGGCGGCCGGACCGCCGGCGCCCAGCAGGCCCGCCACCAGTGCCGCGACCGCGACCGGTGTTCCGGTCCTCGCCCTGCGCATCCTTCGCTCCCCCCGTTACCGGTACTCGGCCAGTCGGCGCCCGATGCCGCGCACCGTGCCGCCGGCCGCCAGCGCGGCCAGCAGCGCCGCCGCCACCGCCTGGACGGCCAGCCCCCCGTCGACGCCGCCCGCGGCGGAGTCGAACGCGGCCTGCTCGGCCCGTCCGGCCTGCTCCCACTGCTGCTCGGTGGCGTTGAACGCGGCCTCCGCGGTGTCGTCCCGGCCCGGGGCCAGGGTCGTGCGCAGCGTCCCCTCGTAGTCGCCGCCCGCGTCCAGCTCGGCGGCGGCCGCGTGCCGCTGCTGCCACTCGTCGAACCGGTGCTGGGCGTCGGTCAGTTGCCGCCGGGCCCGGTCCGGCGGCGCGACGAGCAGCCCGACCGCCGAACCGGCGCTGTCGGCCGGGCCGGCCAGGGTCCGCGTCAGTTCCTCCCAGCGGTCGTTGTACGCCTCGGTGGCGCCGCGCGAGACCAGGTTGAGGTTCTCTGCGGTGTGCGCCTGCAACGCCACCACCCGGACCTGGTTCAACCGGCGCAGCGGGTCGATGCCCTGGGTGCGGGCCTCGTGCAGGCCGCTGCCGGCCGCCGCGGTGCCGCCGACCGTCCACACCAGCGCGACCAGCACCGCCGCCGAGGCGGCCAACAGCCCGGGGTTGAACACCCGGTTGGTGCGCCGGAACAGCACCACCTGGTAGCGGCCCAGCGCGCCCAGCAGCAGCACCCCCAGCACCAGCGCCGCCCAGGGCACGGCGGCGGCCGCGTCGTAGTCGCCGTCCAGCGCGGCGGCCTCGGTGTCGGCCAGCTGCTGCGCGTTCGGCAGCACGGTCTTCTGCAGGTAGTCGGAGGCGTAGCGCAGGTACGCGCCGCCGAGCGGCAGGCCCTCCCGGTTGATCGCCCGGGCGGTCTCCACCAGGCCCGCGTAGCGCGGTAGCTGCTGGCCCAGCTCGGCCAGCCGGCGCTGCGCGTCGGACGAGGTGCCGCTGCGCGCGGCGGCCTGCGGGATCAGCCGGGACGCGGTCGCCAGGTCGTCCTGGTAGCGCTTGCGCACCTCGGGCGGCTCGGCCGCGGCCATCAGGAAGCCCGCGGCGGCGGTGGCGTCGGCGTCGGCCAGCGAACGGTACAGCTCCGCCGCGTCCTGACTGAGCGGCTCACTGCGGGACGCCAACTGCCGCGCCGCGGCCGCCCGGTCGGCGGACTGCCAGGCCGCCGTGACCCCGAACAGCAGCGCCAGCGCCACCAGCACCGCCCCCGCCGTGCGCAGGCGCCCCGGCGGAGTCCGGGCGGCCAGCCGCAGCCGCGCCAACGACCCGGACAGCGACCCGGACAGCGACCCGAACGACCGCCCCGGCCCCCCGCCCGGCCCCCGGCCCGGCACCGCTCCCGGCGGCCGGCCGGGCGGCGGCGCGAGGACGCCCCCCTGTGTCTGTGCGGCCACCGTTCCCCCTCGGCTCCACCGGCCCCGTCTCCGGGCAGTATCACCACGCCCGGCGGCCCCCGGGCCGGAGTTGGTCTGGAGTTCGCCGGGCGGTGACCGATCTGTGCCCCACCGGCCCCGACCTCGCCCGATCCTGCCGCCCGGGCCGGGCCGTCCTCGCCCCGATCCGGTCGCTCCGGCCCCGTAGCCCCGTCCCGGCCGTCCCGACCGTCCCGACCGTCCCGGCCTCGCCGTTCCGATCCCGGCGTCCGGGCCTGACCGTTCCCGTTCCCCGACTTCGCCTGATCCACAGCTCCCCCGGCCGGGGTCCCACCACCCCCGGCCTGGCCGTCCCCGTCCCGCCGTCCCGGCCCCGGTCTCTTCCGACCCTGTTGTCCTGCTGTTCCGCTGTCTCGGTCACCCTGGCCCTAGTTTGTCCACCTTGGCCTCGTCCCGTCCCGTCCCGGCCGGGCTGCCCGCGCCCGTAGCCCCGGTCCGACCGTCCCGGCGCCCTCGTAAGCTGGGCGTCATGCGCCTGACCGGAACCGTCACCCCCGACCGCCCGCTGCTCGTCGTCGCCCTGCCCGAGGAGGCCGCGCACTTCGACGGCGGCCTGCCGGTGCTGCTCACCGGCATGGGCAAGCTCAACGCGGCGGCCGCGCTGGCCGGCCTGCTGGGCGGCGGTGAGCGGCCCGCCGCCGTCGTCAACCTGGGCACCGCGGGCGCCCTGCGGCCCGGCCTGGCCGGGACGCACGAGATCGGCCGGGTGCTCCAGCACGACCTCGACACCCCGCTGCTGGAACAGCTCACCGGCCACCGGATGGACGGCCCGATCGACCTCGCCCCGGCCGGCCCGGTGCTCGCCACCGGCGACCGCTTCGTCTCCGCCGACGCCGACCGCGACCTGCTGGCCCGCAGCGCCGACCTGGTCGACATGGAGGGCTACGCGGTCGCCACCGTCGCCCGCCGCGCCCAGCTCCCCGTCCGGCTGATCAAGCACGTCAGCGACGAGGCCGGGGACGGCGCGGTCCGCAGCTGGCAGGAGTCCGTCGACGACTGCGCCCGCCTGCTCGCCGACTGGGCCCGCGCCCACCTCGGCTGACGCCCCGACACCCCCGTTCGCCCGGCGGACCCGCGAAAACGCCGGGGCGCCCGTCCGGACCGTTCGACGGTCGGACGGGCGCCCCGGCGGCGCGAGCGGTTACCGGCTCACCGGCGCGGATCAGCTCTGGTACGGGTTGGCACCCGGCGCCGGGTACTGGCCCGGGGCCTGGGCCGGAGCCTGCGGGTACGGGGCCTGGCCGGGGACCGGCTGGTACTGGCCGGGGGCCTGGGCCGGCGGGTACTGGCCGGGGACGCCGGGGCCGCCGCCGAGCAGGCCGCCGGTGAAGGCGTCCATCTCGGTCCGCCAGTAGCGGTGGATGTTCAGGCGGGTCGGCTGCGGCTCGCCCGGGATCAGGAAGCGCAGCGAGCTCCAGAGCGCGTTCCGGCGCACGTCGCTGATCGAGGCGCGGGCCTGGTCGAGCGGGATGACGTGCAGCAGCTCCAGCGGACGGTTGCTGACCCGGGAGGCGCGGTGGATGACGACGACCCGCTGGGTCAGCGTCACGAAGTAGTACTTCACGAACAGCTGGCCGATCAGACCGAACTGCTGGGTCAGCCACGGGCTCGGGCCGGTGACCGTGTGGAAGGTCGTCACCGGACGGTCGTTGGGCTCGATCGCGGCGATCGCCGCGGCGACCTGCTCCTGCATCGTGGACTTGCGGATCGCCATCTGGCGCTGCTCCCGGTGCTCCAGGCGCACGCCCCCGTCGGACGCGCTGTGAGCGCGCGACACTAACAACCCCACCGGGCGGGTTCAACGGACAGAACGGGCATCCCCGGCACCGCGGCCGGATGTTCACTCAACCGATACCGGACCAGGGAACTCGTCGGCGCGGTGACGTACCGTCACCTGCGCGGAAGCCGCTGCGGAGGCCCCGTTCCCGGGCCCCATTCCCGGGCCCGGTGCGCGGGCCCGGTGCGCGCGGGCCCCGGTCAGCCGCGCACCGACAGGTGCCGGGCCAGGACGGTCAGCGCCGCGGTGACCTCGGCGAGCCGCTCGGGTCCGGCGTCCGGGCCGAGCGCGGCGGCGAGCGCCTCCTCGACGCCGGTGGCGCGGACGGCGGCGACCCGGGCGGAGGGGCGTTCGGCGGGGCGGACCAGGGTGCGCCGCCGGTCGGCCGGGTCCGGGTCGGTGCGGACCGCGCCCGCCTCCTTGAGGCGGGCCACCGCGGTGGAGATCTGGCTCTGCGGCAGCCCGGTGCGGGCGGCGATCTCGCCGACGGTGGTGCCGGGGTGGGCGGCGACGTCGCTGGCCGCGACCAGGGTGTTGCGGGTGCTGCCGGGGTGGCGGCCGTTGCCGCCGGGGGGCTCGGGCAGGGCGTCCTCGCCGATCTTCATCAGGGTGCGGCCCAGTAGGAACAGTTCGACTCCATCCACGGGCCCGATGGTACATCGAACTAGATGTATCCATCTTGATGCATCTAGTTCGATGGATTACGGTGAGCGGAGGAGCGGCGGACCGACCGCCGCGGAGGGGGGCCCGATGTCCGTCGTCACCGGCACGCTCGCCGTACCCGGCGCCGTCCTGCACCACCGCACCGAGGGCGCCGGCCCGCTGCTGCTGATCGCCCAGAGCGGCGAGGGCGACGCCGACCGCACCGTCGACCTCGTCCCGCACCTGGCCGACACCTACACCGTGCTCACCTACGACCGCCGCGGCCTGTCCCGCAGCCGCCTCGACCACCCCGAGCGCGGTGCGAGCCTGGCCGAGCACGCCGACGACGTCCGGCGGCTGCTGGAGGCGGTCGCCGACGGGCCCGCGCTGATGCTCGGCTGCAGCTTCGGTGCCGTGATCGGCCTGCACCTCGCCGCCCGGTGGCCCGGACTGCTGCGCACCCTGATCGCCCACGAACCCGTCGCGCCCGGCCTGCTGGCCCCCGCCGAGGCCGCCCGCCACCGGCGCGAACTCCTCGCACTCCAGGAGCTGTACCGGCGCGGCGGCCTCACCGCGACCCTCCCCGAGATCGCCCGGGTGCTCGGCATCGACCCGACCGCCGCCGACGCCGAGCCCGGCCTCACCCCGCAGCCGGTCGACGCCCGGCGGGCGGCCGGCTTCGACCGGCTCGTCCGGCACGACTTCACCGCCGTGGTCGAGGACGTCCTCGACCTCGCCGCCGTCCGGGCCACCGCCACCCGGATCGTGCCCGCCGCCGGCCGCACCACCCCGCCCGCCGTCTTCGACCGCCGCTGCGCCCGGGCCCTCGGCGCCCTGCTCGACACCCCGGTCGAGCTGCTGCCCGGCGGCCACAACGGCAACACCAGCCACCCCCGGGCCTGGGCCGCCCGCCTCAAGCAGCTCCTCCCGCAAGCGAGTTGACCCGCAGTCCCAACTCGCCGCCCCAGCCCGCCGGCTCCGCCACCACGTCGGCGATCGCGCAGGCGATGTCGTCCCGCCCGCCCGCTCGGTCGGCCAGCGCGATCAGCTGCTGCACGGCCTGCTCGGGTGCGGCGATCGCGCTCAGGGCGGTGTGCAGGGCCTCCTCGGGAACGGTCCGGGACAGGCCGTCCGAGCAGAGCAGGTAGCGGTCGCCGACCCGGGCGGTGTGCAGCGACACGTCCGGCCGGTTGTCCCCGGAGCCGGTCAACGTCCTTACCAGCAGGGTGTGTTGCGGGCGCGAGGCGGCCTCCGCCAGGGTGAGCCGACCGTCGTCCACCAGTGACTGCACCGGGGTGTGGTCGTGGGTGGCCAGGTACAGCTCGCCGCCGCGCAACAGGTAGGCCCGGCTGTCGCCGATGTGCACCAGTGCCAGCCGCGCGCCCGACCGCAGCACCGCCGTCAGCATCGTCCCCGCGCCGAGCGGCCGGGCGGCCGGGCCGCCGCCCCCGCCTTCCCGTCGACCCCGGCCAGCGCGTCCTCCAGCGCGTTCATCAACTCCCTCGTGAGCAGCTCCAGTTCGCGCAGTGCGACGATCGCGGCCGTGCTCGCCAGGCCGCCCCCGCCCTCCGGGCCCATCCCGTCCGCGACCGCGACCGCGACCAGCCCGGCCCCGGGTACGCGGCGTCCTCGTTGCGCTCCCGGACCAGCCCCGCGTCCGAACGGGCCACGTACCGGATCCGCAGCGCACCCGCCCCGTTCACCCTGTCCCTCTCCGTCATCTCCCCGTCATGTCGTCCCGCTCTCCCGAAAGATGGTCGACGAGGAGTGCGGCGAGCTCCCGGCGGGCCTCGGTCTCCGCCCGCACCCGCTCCCAGTACCGGGCAACCTCCTCGGCCGCCCGGGCGGGCGCCGGCTCCAGCACCAGCCGGCGCAACCACAGCACCAGCCGGGCCCGCTCCAACTGCCCCGGCGTGTACCGCCGGTAGCCCCTCACCGGATCGACCTCGACCGGCCGCAGCAACCCCGGCTCGTCGTACAGCCGCAGCGCCTTCGGCGACAGCCGGGCCGCCCGGGCGCGCGCCCCGACGGTCAGCAGCTCCATCCCGCCCTCCTCGCACCGGCCCGTCCGGCCGGCCCCACCGATGCCGGCCCTTCCCCGAAAGTGAAGGCCAACCCCGGGCCGGCCACGGGAGGCCGCGCCCTTTCCGCAAAGAGTCCCCGGGAAACCCCGCGGGTTCCGGCGGGTCGGGTGCCCGTCCGCCGGTACGTTGGCGGTTCTCGACGAGGGGGGACACGCTCCGGGAGGCGACGTGCGGGGCAGCGGGGTCACGTTCGGCAGGTTCATCGCGCAGCGCCGGGCCGGCCTGGGCTGGACGCAGATCCGGCTCGCGGCCGAACTCGGCCGCAGCGAGGACTGGATGTCCCAGGTCGAACGGGACATGCAGCAGGTCAAGGACCTGACGCTGCTCCAGCGGCTGGCCGGGGCGCTGGGCGCCGAGCTGTCCGAGCTGATCGCGCTGCCGCAGCCCGCCGCCGGTCGGCCGCGATCACGTACCCGGAAGAGCGCCTCCGTTACGCTGACGAGCACTTCCGCTGCCGAGGAGGACGATGTGCGACGCCGCCCGTTCCTGACCCTGGCGGCTGCCGCCCTCTTCGCCCCCGCCATCGGCCCGCAGGCCGCGCACGCCGAGCAGCGGACGCCGCTGAACGGGCTGGAGGACCTCCTCCTGTACGGGGCGGGGCGGGTCCCGGCGCCCCGCCGCGAGCCGACCCGGGAGACCGTCGCGGTCGACCTGCTGACCTCGCGCCAGGAGTTCAGGGCGGCGCGGTACGAGGACCTGGCCCGCGCGCTGCCCGGCCGGATCGCCGCCGCCGAACTGGTCGGCAGGTCCGAGGAGCGGGCCCGGAACGTCGCCCGGCTCTACAACCTCGCGGTGCGGCTGTGCATCAAGGTCGGCACGGACAACCTGGTCGCCGTCACCGCCGACCGCGCGCTGACCGCCGCCCGGCTGGGCGGCGACCCGCTGGTCGTCGCCGAGGCCCAGCGGATGGTCTCCAGCGCCTGGCGCCGGCAGGGCGGCCTGGCCCGCGCGACGGACATCGCGGTGGTCGCGGCCGAGGACCTGCGCGCGGACCGCACGGCACCCGAACGCGCCCGGCTGGCCGCCCGCGGCGACCTGTACGCCACCGCGGCCTACACCGCCGCGAAGTCCGGCGACCGCTCCTACGCGCACGCCCTGATCCGGGAGGCCGCCGACAGCGCGGCGGCGGCCGGCCGGGCCTCCGGCCAGGTGGACGGCGTC
The DNA here is from genome assembly GCF_044750705.1 of Kitasatospora sp. NPDC088783. Taxonomy (NCBI): domain Bacteria; kingdom Bacillati; phylum Actinomycetota; class Actinomycetes; order Kitasatosporales; family Streptomycetaceae; genus Kitasatospora; species Kitasatospora sp. NPDC088783. The sequence continues at coordinate 58,862 of NZ_JBIVKJ010000021.1, read as the reverse complement.
CGGGGCGTCGCCCTCCACGAGCTGTCCGTGCACTACGAGTTGGGCGACGCGGGCAAGGCGATCGACCTGGCCGCCACGATCGACCCGGCCGCCCTGCCGACCGCCGAGCGGCAGGCCCGCTTCTTCGTCGACGTGGCCCGCGCGTTCGACCAGTGGGGCAAGCCCGAACGCTGCTACCGGGCCCTGCTGGCCGCCGAGCAGGCCGCCCCGCAGGAGGTCCGCCGCAGCGCGGTCCGCGCCCTCGCCACCGGCCTGCTCCGGCACGACCGCACCCTCCCCGGCATCCGCGACTTCGCCGCCCGCGCGGGCGTGCCGACCGCCTGAACCCGCGGCCGGAGCCCCGGCTGGCAGCCGGCCGACCCGCAGCCGGACCACGGGTCACGGCCGACCGGCCCCCCGCCGGAGCAGTGGCGCCGACCAGGCCGATCCGTAGCCCGGCTACGGCCCGCAGCAGACCGGCCCGCAGCCGGACCGGCCCGCAGCCGGACCGGCCCGCAGCCGGACCACGGCCCGTAGCCGGGCTGCGGAACCGGCCGCCGGCCCGGGGGTTCACTGGGGAACGCCTCACCTTCCACTCGTTCGCCCGAGAGGAGACCGGCCGTGTCCCGGCTCACCGACGCGCCCACGACCGCCACCGCCCCGGACCGCATCGACCACCGCATCGCCCCCGCCTACTACATCGACACCGCACGGGTCACCGACCCGGTCGTGCGGGACCTGCTGCGCCGCTGCCCCACGGTGTTCGACATCAAGCCGGCCGTCGCCGAGCTGCTGGCCGGACGGCTGGGCGTCCCGCTGCCGGAGACCGCCGGGACGGTCGAGCCCGGCGCGACCGTCCGGGGCCGGGTGATCGTGGCCGCCGGGGCCGTCGTCGCCGCGGGCGCCCACGTCACCGGACCCGTACTGGTCTGTCCCGGCGCGGTGGTCGGGGCCGGGGCCCGGGTGCGCGACAACACCGTGGTCGGCCCCGGCTGCCGGATCGGGTTCGGCGCCGAGGTCACCCGCTCGCTGCTGGTCGGCGGCGTCTTCATGAAGCACGCCGGCTTCGTCGGCGACTCCGTGCTCGGCACCGGCGTCAACATCGGCGCGTTCGTCTCCACCACGGGCCTGCGCACCACCTCCGGCCCGGTCACCGAACCGGCCACCGAGGAGGTGTGCGCCCGTCTCGACGGGCACCGGGTGCACACCGGCCAGACCAAGTTCGGCGCGGTGATCGGCGACGGCGTGATCGTTCCCGCCGGCACCGTGCTCCAGCCCGCCACCCTGATCGGCGCACACACCCTGCTCCACCCCCGGACCCAGATCGGGGGCTTCTTCCCCGTCGGCAGCCAGGGAAGGTGACCGTGCCCACCACCGACGCGAGCGCCGTGCACATCACCGGCGGCCGCCGTCTCGCCGGCACCGTGCCCGTGCAGGGCAGCAAGAACACCGCCCTGCACCTGTACGCCGCCGCGCTCCTCGCCGACGAACCGCTCACCCTGCACGGTGCGCCCGCGATCCTGGACACCGGAGTGGTGGCCGAGATCCTGAACCGCACCGGAACCCGCACCACCGTCAGCGGCGACGCGTTCACCACCCGCCCCGCCGACGTCTACCTGCCGGTCGTCCCCGACCGCCTCGGGCGGCGCATCCGGACCACCGCGGTCCTGGCCGGCGCGCTCCTGGCCCGGGCCGGACGGGTCACCTTCCCCGTCCCCGGCGGCGACGCCTTCTGCGTCCGCCGGATCGACCGGCACCTCGCGGCGATGGCGGCGGCCGGGGCCGAGGTCGAACTGGACGGCGGCCTGGTGCGGGCGCGGACCTCGGGCCACCGCCGGCCGTTCGTCACCGACGCGGGGACGGGCGGCTGGGGGCCGAGCCTGGGCGCCACGGTCACCGCGGCGCTGCTGGCCGCCCGCACCCGGGGCACCTCCACCGTCCTCAACCCCAGCGTGGAACCCGAAGTCACCCACACCGCCGCACTGTTGGCCCGCTCCGGGGTCGGCATCGAGTGGCAGGGCCGCGCCGCCCTGCACGTCACCGGCGCGGACCGGATCGCGGGCGGGGAGTTCACCGTCCCGCCGGACCGGCTGGAGGCCGCGACGCTCGCGCTGGCCGCCGCGATCACCGGCGGCACCGTCCACCTCGCCCGCTTCCCCGCCGCCGCGTTCCCCGACGGGCTGCTGGCGGCGTTCGCCGACGCCGGTCTCCGCCTCGACCCCCTCGACGGCGGGACGGTCGTCACCGCACCGGCCGGGCCGCGCCCCGTCCGGCTGGCCACCGGCCCCCACCCCGGCTACCCGACCGACGTGCAGCCCCAGTTGACCGCCTACCTCACCCAGGCCGACGGCACCTCGCGGATCGAGGAGCGGGTCTACCCCCGGCGCGACAGCCACCTCGCCCCGCTGGCCGCCCTGGGCGCCGGTGTCGGGGCCGACGGTCCGGTGATCACCGTCCGCGGCCGCACCCCGCTCAGGGCCGCCGACGTGACCGGGGACGACATCCGGGCGGCGACCGCCCTGGTGCTCGCCGCCCTGGCCGCCGACGGCACCTCCACGGTCCGGGGCCTGTACCACCTGCGGCGCGGGTACGGCGAACTGCTGACCAAACTCTCCCTCCTCGGAGCCGAATTGACGACCGATCAGGAGTGCCCGTGATCCCACTCGACCCCAGCGGGACCGCCCCGACCCGGACCGCCCCGACACCGTTCGAGCCGGCCGTGCTCGCCGCCCTGCACGAACAGCTCGACCTGCTCACCGCCGACGGCACCGTCCCCGGCGGCGTCATCGCCCACGGGACCGCCGACACCGCGCCCGGCTACCTGACCGCGGGCGTCGTCGCCCCCGAGTGCGGGGACGCCCCGCCCGGACCGGACACCGTGTACGACGTCGCCTCGCTGACGAAGGTCCTGGCCACCTGGACGGTGACCGGCAGTTCGCTCCGGCCGCCCCTCACCCTGGACACCCCCGTCCGCGACCTGCTGCCGGGAATCGGCGCGGACGCCCCGGGCGGGCGGGTGACGCCCCGGCAGATCCTCACCCACACCTCCGGACTGCGCGCCGACACCCGCCTCGACCAGTACCGGGGCCGCACCGAGCCGCTCGCCGAACTGCTCTGCGCCGAACCGCTGATCGCCGAGCCCGGAACCGAGCACCGCTACATCAACCGGGGATTCGTCCTGCTCGGCCTGGCCCTCGCGCACGTCCTCGGCCGCCGCCTGGACGACCTCGCCGCGAGCCGGTGGAACGCCCTCGGCCTGGCCGCCACCGCCTACGGCCCGCTCACCCGTTCCGCCCGCCTCGCCCCGACCGAGCGCCGCCTGCCCGGCGCCCCCCGCCTGTGGGGCATCCCGCACGACGACAACGCCGCCCTGCTCGGCGGGGTCGCCGGACACGCCGGTGTCTTCAGCACCCCCGCCGACCTCGCCGCCTTCGCCACCGCCCTGCTGCGCTCCCACGCCGACGGCGGGACGCTCGGCCGCTGGCTGGCCGTGAGCCTGCGCCCGGCCGCCGCGATCGGGGGCGGGCTGCACCGCGGCCTGGCCTGGACCGTCACCGGGGACGGCCGGACCGCCCACCACCACGGCTTCACCGGCACCAGCCTCTACCTCTCCCCGGCGACCGGCCGCTACCTGGCCCTGTGCACCAACGCCGTCTACCACCACCGGGACAACCGCACCCGCCTCGCCCCGCTGCGCGCCCTCGCCCTGGCCGCGGTCGACGCCGACCCCCGGGAGGCCGCCCCGTGACCGGCAGCACGCTCGCCGACCTGACCACCCTGCGACTCGGCGGCCCGATCGCGGAGCCGCTGCGGCTCCGCGACCCCGGCCACTGGCCGGAACTGGTCCGCACCGTCCACCACCGGGGAGAGCGCCGCCCGCTCGTGCTCGGCCACGGCAGCAACGTCGTCGCCGCCGACGCCGGGCACGCCGGCACCGTCGCGGCGCTCGACACCCGGGGCATCACCGCGGAGGAGCAGGACGACGGCACCGTCCTGGCGACGGTGCAGGCCGGGCACCCGCTCGCCGATCTCACCGCCTGGGCCGCCGCCGAGCGGCTGGCCGGGATCGAGTGCCTGGCCGGGGTGCCGGGCACCGTCGGCGCCGCCCCCGTCCAGAACACCGGGGCCTACGGGCAGCAGCTCTCCGACGTCCTCGACCACCTGACCGCCTGGGACTGGGACACCGGCCTGCTGCGGACCCTGCCCGCCCGGGCCTGCCGCCTGCGCCACCGGCACAGCCGCTTCAAGGACGACCCCGGCCGCTGGACCGTCCTCACCGTCACCGTCCGCCTCACCCGCGGCCCCGCCGCCCCCGTCGCCCACCGTCCGCTCGCCGAGGAACTCGGGGCCCGTCCCGGCGACCGTCCGCCCGTCGCCGAGGTCACCCGCGCCGTCCTGGCCGACCGCCGCCGCCGCGGCCTGCTGCTCGACCCGCACGGCCACGACGCCCGCCAGGTCGGCTCGGTCTTCCTCAACCCGCCCGTCACCGCCGTCGCGGCCGCCCGCTGGTCGGCGGCCGGCTGCCCCGTCCACCCCGACGGCGACGGGCGGCTGCGGGCGAGCGCGGGCTGGCTGCTCGAACTCGTCGGTTGCCGCCCCGGCCACCGGATCGCCGACGGAATCCGCTGCTCGCCGCACCGGGCCCTCACCCTCACCGCCCACGACGGCGCCACCGCGAGCGGGTTCACCCGCGTCCTGGCCGCCCTCGCGGCCCGGGTCGAGGCGGCCATCGGAGTCGTGCTGCACCCCGAACCCGTCGCGGTCGGCGGCGCCTCCCCGGACGGGAGTCCCCGGCCCGGCGCGGCTCGGCGCGCCCACTGATGGCGCACTGGGCGGGCGGGGGCGGGCCGGGTGCCTAGGCTCGTGCGGCCCCGACCGGGGCGGACGGGGCGCGAGGTGCGGTGGGAGAGCGGATGGCGGGACGGGTGCGCGGGGTGGCGCGGGGGATGCTGGCGCTGCTGCTGGCGGCGGGGCCGTTGGTGGCCGGGCCGCGGGCGGCGGCGGACCCGCCGACCGGCGGGACGGTGATCGTCGACGAGACCTTCGCGGGCGCCTCGATCGCCGACCCGTCCTGGGAGCCGCTGGGCGACACCTGCCTGACCGGCGCGCCCCCCGGGAGCACGCCCGCGCCGGGCACCGCGCCCGTCCCGTCCTGCCCGGCCGGCGGCACCCCGGCCGCGCCGGTGCCCGGGGTGACGCCCGGCTACCTCCAGCTCAACGACGCGGCCGGGTTCGTCGGCGGCTCGATGCTGTACCGCCGCCCGGTGCCCGCCTCGGCGGGCCTGTCGGTGACCTTCGAGCAGTACCAGTACGGCGGCAACGCGCAGCCCGGCGACGGCATCGGGTTCTACCTGGTGGACGGCGCGACCCCGCTGGACTCCAAGGGCGCGGACGGCGGCAGCCTCGGCTACGCGCAGCGCAACCTCAGCCCCGGCGTGGTCGGCGGCTACCTGGGCGTGGGCCTGGACATGTACGGCAACTTCTACAACGACGGCGAGAACCGCGGCGCGGACTGCCCGACCGGCCAGCAGTCGCCGGTGAAGCAGGACGGCCCGGTCGCGCCGAACGCGGTCACCCTGCGCGGCCCGGGCGCCGGCATCTCCGGCTACTGCTACCTGGCGTCCACCACCGAGGCACCGGCCGGTGCCCCGCCGCGGGCCGCGACCACGCTGCCCGGCAGCCTGGGCGCGCCGTTCGGCACCACCGACCCGGCGGTCGCCAAGCGCACCGTCAACGTGCAGATCACGCCCGCGCCCGACCCCCGGGTGATCGTCCAGATCGACTTCCAGGACGGCACCGGCTGGCACCGGGTGCTGGACCGGCCGGCCCCGGCCGGACTGCCGTCCACCTACAAGTTCGGGTTCAGCGCCTCCACCGGCGGCTCCACCGACGTCCACCTGATCCGCAACGTCACGGCCTCCTCGATCCTGCCGCTGGGCGCGCTCGACCTGGTCAAGCAGGTCGACCGGACCGGCCCGCCGCTGCCCGCGGTGATCACCGCCGGGACGGTGATCCCGTACCAGTACGTGGTCACCAACGCCGGTGCGGTGGAGGTGGGTTCGCTGACCGTCAGCGACGACCGGCTGGCCCCGGTGAGCTGCCCGGCCACCACCCTGCCGCCCGCGCCCGCGCCCGGTTCGACCGTGGTGTGCACCGGCAGCCACACCGTCACCGAACAGGACGTCGCCGCCGGACGGGTCGTCAACACCGCGACCGCCGCCGCGACCCCGGCCATCGGCGACCCGGTCGCCGCCGGGCCGGTCACCGTCACCGTGCCGCTGGTCTCGGCGCTGACCCTCGACAAGCGGGCCGTCACCCCCGGCCCGCACACCGTGGGCCAGGTGGTCGACTACACCTTCACCGCCACCGACACCGGTGGCTCCACCCTCTCCACCCTGGTGGTCCAGGACCCGGGGATCACCGACCTGGCCTGCCCGGCCTCGGTGGTGGAGCCCGGCGACTCGGTGGTCTGCACCGGCAGCCACACCGTCACCGAACAGGACCTGGCGGCCGGCTCGTTCAGCAACACCGCCACCGCCACCGCGGTCTCCCCGATCGGGCAGTCCGTCGAGGCCGCCCCGTCCACCGCGGTCATCCCGGTGGTCGCGGTCGCCGACCTCGCCGTCACCGTGGACGCCGACCCGCAGGTGCTGCCGGTCGGCTCCACCACCACCTTCACCGTCACCCTGCGCAACGACGGCCCGGCCGACGCGACCAACGCCGTCGTCGACAACCCCGTCCCCGCCGGCACCACGCTGCTCACCCCGACCGCCGCCCCCGGCACCGCCTACGACCCGGCCACCGGACGCTGGACGGTGCCCGCGCTGCCCGTCGGCGGCTCCGTGCGGCTCACCCTGTCGGTCCGGTTGGACGCCGCCGCGCCCGCCACCGACACCGCCACCGTCACGGCCGCCGACCAGGACGACCCGGTGACGGCGAACAACACCGCGAGCGCCACCGTCCGGCCGCTCACCGACACCGACATCGTGGTCGGCAAGAGCGTCGACCACCCGCGCCCCGGGCTCGGCGGGCAGGTGGTGTTCACCGTCACCGCCGCCAACGACGGCCCCGCGCCCGCCACCGGCCTGGTCCTCACCGACCTGCTCCCGCCCGGCCTGGAACCGGTCCGCGCCGAGCCCGACACCGGCGGGTACGCGGCGGCCACCGGCCGCTGGACGATCGGCGACCTGGCCGTCGGCGCGCAGGCCCGGCTCACCCTCACCGCCCGCGCCACCGCGCCCGGCACCCACACCAACACCGCGACGCTGACCGGCCTCGACCAGACCGACACCGACCCGTCCGACAACACGGCGAGCGCCACCGTCACCGTCGACGCCCCCAGCCCCAGCCCCAGCCCCAGTCCGAGCCCCAGCCCCAGCCCGGCACCGAAGCCCCCGCACCACGACGACCACGACGACCACCACGGCCCCGAGCTGCCCGGCACCGGTGCGCCGGCCGCCGCCGCGGGCGTGGTCGCGGTGCTGCTGCTGATCGGCGGCGCGGTGCTGCTGGCCGCCCGACGGGGGCACGTCCGACGGGAGCGCACCCGCCGGAGCTGACCCGCGGAGCCGATCCGCGCCCTGCGGGAGGACGGAACCGCCGGCGGGAGCGGTCGGGGCATGTGCGGTGCCTCGACCGTTCCCGCCGGCGGCGGTCGCGGGGGCGGCGCCCGGGCCGCCGCCGGCCGGTCCGGCCGGTCCGGCCGGTCCGGCCGGTCAGGCCGGTCCGGCCGGTCAGGCCGCTATCGGGTGGGCGGTCGGGTACCCGTCCCGCAGCCGGCGGTGCGCGGCGGGGTCGGCGCCCAGGTGGTCCAGGCCCAGCAGGGCCGCGCCGAGCACCGGTGGGGCGACCACCACGCGCGGTTCGGCGAGCGGGGCGTCCGCGGCCAGCCGGGCGGTCAGGTTGTCGAGCAGCAGCGGCTGCCGGGAGGCCAGCACCCCGCCGCCGAGCACCACCGGCACCGGCCGGTCGAGCAGGTCCAGCCTGGTCAGCGCGATCACCGCGAGCCGGGCCACCTCGTCGGCCTGGCGGTCGATCAGGTCGAGCGCGACCGGGTCGCCCGCGGTGCCGGCCGCGAACAGCACCCGGGCGACCTCGTGCAGCCGGGCCCGGTCGATCCGGCCCAGGTGCATGGCCTCGGCGAAGGCGTTGGCCCCGGCCAGTCCGAAGTGCGCGCCGATCATGGGGGAGAGCAGGGTGGCCGGGCCGCGGCCGTCCTCGGCCCGGGCCGCGTGCCACATCGCCTCGGCGGCGAGCCCGCCGCCGCCGCCCCAGTCGCCGGTGAGCTGGCCGAGCGCGGGCCAGCGGGCGGTGCGCCCGTCGGGCCGCAGGCCGACGCAGTTGATGCCCGCGCCGCAGACCACCGCGACGCCCAGCGGCCCGTCGGTGCCGGCCCGCAGCAGGCCGAAGGTGTCGTTGGCGACGTGCGCGGAGGCGCCCCAGCCGTGGCCGGATATCGCCTCGTGCAGCTGCTGCTCCTCGATCGGCAGGTCCGCGTTGGCCAGGCAGGCGCTGACGTGGTCGGTCAGCGGCCGCCCGTCGGGGCGCGGTTCGACGCCGGCCTGCCGGGCCAGGTCGTCGACCAGCGGGGCGAGCGCGGCGACGGCCGCCTCCGGGCCGGTGTGCTGCGGCTGGAAGCCGCCGCCGCGGGCGGTGGCCAGCACCGTGCCGTCGGCGCCGACCAGGGCCAGGTCGGTCTTGCTGTTGCCGGCGTCGATGGCGAGGACGCCGGGCAGGTGTGCGGAGTGGCTCATCGGCCGGTCCCCCCGTGGTGGTGCTCGGTGGTGGTGCGGTGGTACTCCGCCATGGTGCCGGTCACGCCCAGCTCAGGTGGTCGCGGTTGTGGGCCAGCAGCCGGTCGGTGAGCTGGTCGGCGAGTTCGATCTGCCCGACCAGCGGGTGGGCGAGCAGCGCGTCGAAGACCCGGTCCCGGCCGCCGTGCAGCGCGGCGTCCAGCGCCAGGTGCTCGTACGCGGTGACGTTGGCGATCAGGCCCGCGTAGAGCGGTTCGACCGGGCGCTGGGGCAGCGGGCGGACCCCGGCGGCGTCGACCTCGGCCGGGACCTCGATCACCGCGTCGTCGGGCAGGAACGGCAGCACGCCGTCGTTGCGGGTGTTGACCACCTGGACGGTGGTGCGGCCGTCGGTGCCCAGCAGCGAGGCGATCAGCTGCACCGCGGCCTCGGAGTAGAACGCGCCGCCGCGCTTGCCGAGCAGCTCGGGCTTGGTGTCCAGGGCCGGGTCGGCGTACATCTCCAGCAGCTGCTTCTCGATCGCGGCGACCTCGGCGGCCCGGGAGCCCTTGACCTTCAGCTCCTCGACCACCACGTCGTGCTGGTAGAAGTACCGCAGGTAGTAGGAGGGGACGACGCCGAGCCGGCGGACCACCGGCAGCGGCAGGTGCAGGTCGGCGGCGATCTCCGGGCCGTGCTCGGCGAGCAGTTGCGGCAGCACCTCGCGGCCGGTGGCGGCACCGGGGGCGTCGAGCAGGGTGACGCTGCGCTCCCAGGTCAGGTGGTTCAGGCCGACGTGGTCCAGGCGCACCAGCTCCGGGTCGACGCCCAGGTGGGCGGCGAACTTGCGCTGGAAGCCGATCGCCACGTTGCACAGGCCGACGGCCTTGTGCCCGGCGGTCTGCAGGGCGCGGGTGACGATGCCGACCGGGTTGGTGAAGTCGACGATCCAGGCGTCCGGGTTGGTGCGGCGGACCTGCTCGGCGATGTCCAGCACCACCGGGACGGTGCGCAGCGCCTTGGCGAGGCCGCCCGCGCCGGTGGTCTCCTGCCCGACGCAGCCGCACTCCAGCGGCCAGGTCTCGTCCTTGTCGCGGGCCGCCTGCCCGCCGACCCGCAGCTGGAGCAGCACCGCGTCGGCGTCCCGGACGCCCGCGGTGACGTCGGTGGCGGTGGTGACGGTGGCGCCGTGGCCCTGCCTGGCGAAGATCCGGCGGGCCAGGCCGGCGATCAGCTCCAGCCGGTCGGCCGCCGGGTCGATCAGCACCAGCTCGCGGATCGGCAGGGTGTCGCGCAGCCGCGCGAACCCGTCGATCAGTTCCGGCGTGTAGGTGGAACCGCCGCCGACGATTGCCAACTTCAGTGCGGACATCAGCCCTTGACCCCTGTCAGTGTGACGCCTTCGACGAAGGCGCGTTGCGCGAAGAAGAACAGAACGATCACCGGTGCCATCACCAGCAGCGTCGCCGCCATGGTGAGGTTCCAGTTGGTGTGGTGGGCGCCCTTGAAGGACTCCAGGCCGTAGCTGAGGGTCCAGGCGCCCGGGTTCTCGGAGGCGTAGACCTGCGGGCCGAAGTAGTCGTTCCAGCAGGAGAAGAACTGGAACAGCGCGACGGCGGCGATCGCCGGCCTGGCCATCGGCAGCACCACCCGCAGCAGGGTGCGCAGTTCGCCGCAGCCGTCGATCCGGGCGGCCTCGACGTACTCCTTGGGGATGGTCAGCAGGAACTGGCGCAGCAGGAAGACGGTGAAGGCGTCGCCGAACGCCATCGGGACGATCAGCGGCCACAGCGTGCCGGTCAGGTGCAGCTGCTTGGCCCAGAACAGGTACATCGGGATCACCGTGACCTGCGGCGGCAGCATCATCATCGCGACCACCGCCATCAGCGCCAGGTTGCGGCCCCGGAACCGGAACCGGGCCAGCGCGTACGCCACCGGCAGGCTGGAGAGCACGGTCAGCACGGTGCCGACGCCCGCGTACAGCAGGGTGTTGCGCCACCAGGTGAGGAAGCCGGGGGTGTCCCAGACCTTGCGGTAGTTCGACCACTGCCAGTGCTGCGGCCACAGGTCGGAGGTGAGCGCCTGGTGGTCGGTCATCACCGAGGTGAGGAAGACGAACACGAACGGCAGCAGGAAGAACAGCGCGGCGGCGATCGCGGTGGAGTGCACCGCGACCCAGTGCAGGGCGGCGCGGCGGCGGGCGGCCCGGGCGGCGGCGGGGGCCGGCAGCGGGCGCCGGCGGGGGAGGGTGGAAGCGAGTGCCATGGGGTCAGTCCTCCGCCAGGAAACCGGACTTGCGGCGCAGCAGGACGCCGGTGAACGCCATCGAGAGGGCGAACAGGATGAGTGCGACGACGCAGGAGGAGCCGTAGTCGAAGCGCTGGAAGCCGAGGTTGTAGACCATCTGCGGCAGCGTCCAGGTGGAGCCGGCCGGGTAGCCGGGCTCGAACTGCTGGCCGGAGCCGCCGATCACGCCGGAGGCGACCTTCCCGGCGACGATCGCCTGGGTGTAGTACTGCATGGTCTGGATCACGCCGGTGACCACCGCGAACACCACGATCGGCGAGATGTTCGGCAGCGTCACGTACCGGAAGCGCTGGAGGCTCCCGGCGCCGTCCAGTTCGGCGGCCTCGTACTGCTCGGTCGGCACGTCCAGCAGCGCCGCCATGAAGATCACCATCAGGTCGCCGACGCCCCAGATCGCCAGCAGCGTCAGGGCGGGCTTGGACCAGGACGGGTCGGTGAACCAGCCGGGCTGCGGCAGGCCGAGCTCGCCCAGCAGGTGGTTGACCGGCCCGGTGCCCGGGTTCAGCAGGAACGCGAACGCCATCGTCGCGGCCACCGGCGGGGCCAGGTACGGCAGGTAGAAGGCGGTGCGGAAGAACCCGGCGCCGGACTTCACCTTGGTGATCAGCAGCCCGACGCCGAGCCCGAACACGACCCGCAGCGAGACCATCACCGCGACCAGCCAGAGGGTGTTGCCCAGGCCCTTCCAGAAGAAGGGGTACTTGTCGAAGACGTAGTCCCAGTTCCGCAGCCCGGCGAAGGTCGGCGGGAGGAACCCGTCGTAGCTGGTGAACGAGAAGTAGACCGTCGACACCAGCGGGTACAGGAAGAAGAACCCGAACCCGACCAGCCACGGGGAGAGGAAGGCCAGTGTCCTGGCCCGCTCCCGCCGGCGCTTGCGGCGCAGCGCCGGCGGGAGGGCGGAGCTCACGGTCGCCATGTCACTTCGCCTGGGTGACGGCGTCGTCGATCTCCTTGGCGGTGGCCGTCAGGCCCGCCCCGAGGTCGGTCTGCTGCCCGGACTCCACCGCGTAGCTGAGGTTCTGCAGCGACACCTGGTACGCGCCGCCGTTGATGCTCGCCGGGGTGGTGGAGGAGTTCGGGTTCTTGGCGATGTCGACGAAGGTGCGGAAGTTCGGGTCCGCGTCCAGCTTCGGCGAGTCCAGCGCGGCGAGGGTGCTGGGCACGTTGTGGATCGCGTTGGCGAAGGACACCACCGCGTCGGTGTCGGTGGTCAGGTACTTGACGAAGGTCCAGGCCGCGGTCTGCTTCTTCGAGCCGTTGGCGATGCCGACGATGGTGCCGGTCTGGTAGCCGCGCCCGTAGGCCGCCGCCTGGTCGTCCGGCACCGGGAACGGCGCGGTGGCCCACTCGAAGTCCGGCTTGTCCTCGGCCAGCGAGGCGGTGCGCCACTCGCCGTCCAGGCTCATCGCGACCTGCCCGGTGGTGAACGGGTTCTTGGCGCTGAACTCGTCGCCGAACCCGGTCCGGTACTTCTCCAGCTTGTCGAACCCGCCGAGCCTGTCGACGAGTTGCTTCTGCCAGGTGAGCGCCGCGGTCACGGTCGGGTCGGTGGCCACGTTCGACCTGCCGTCCGGTCCGAAGTACGTGCTGCCGTACTGGCCGAGGTAGTGCGCGATCGCCGTCTCGTAGCCGTGGTAGTTCGGCATGAAGCCCAGTTGCTTGAACGAGTCGCCGTCCGGGACGGTCAGCTTGGCGGCGTCCTCGGCGAACTCGCCGAAGGTCTTCGGCGGCGCGGTGATGCCCGCCGCCGCGAACGCGGTCTTGTTGTAGTACAGGCCGTAGGCGTCGCCGAGCAGCGGCAGCGCGCACTGGTCGCCCTGGTAGCGGCTGTACTCCAGCATCGCCGCCGGGAAGGTCTTCGCCGGGTCGACGCCGTCCTTCCGCAGCATCGGCCCGAGGTCGGCCCAGACGTGCGAGGCGCAGAACCGGCCCACGTTGTCGGTGGAGAACGAGGACACCACGTCCGGGGCGTCCGGGCCGCCGGCCCGCAGCGCCTGCTGGGCCTTGTCGTCGGCGATGTTCCCGACCACCTTGACGTGGATGTTGGGGTGCAGCTTCTCGAAGGCGGCGACGTTGTCGTTGATCGCCTTCACCTCGTTGTCCTGGCTCCAGCCGTGCCAGAAGGTGATCGTCACGTCCTGGCCGGACGCCGAACCGTCCTGCCCGCCACCGGAGTTGGTGCCGGTGCAGGCGGCGGCCAGCAGCGTCGTGCAGACCGCCGCGGTGAGTGCCGCCAGCGGGCGGCGGGCCAGCGGGCGGCGGGCGAGCGGGGATCTGCGGGTCGTGTCCACGGAAGGGCGCTCCTGGGGGAGGGGGCGAGGGCAGGGCGGCAGGGCCCGGCGACCCCGCGTGGGGGGAAGGGGAGTGGGTGCGAACGTGCGTCAGTGCGTCAGTGGGTGCTGAACAGGACGTCCCGGGTGCTCGCCAGCGCGCGCTGCAGCGCGCCGGTCAGGACGGGCGACCCCGGCACGGCCGACAGCCGCACCTCCGGCCGCGGGATGGACATCCGGCCCAGGGCCTCCTGGACCAGCTCCCGCAGGCGTTCACCGCCCGCGGTCGGCGTCCCCCCGGAGAGCACCACCAGCTCCGGGTCCACCACCGAGGCGATCACCGCCAGCCCGACCGCCAGCCGCTCGGCCAGCTCGGCCAGGAAGACCTCGCCCTCGGCACTGCCCAGGGCCCCGGCCACCGCCTGCGCCGCGTCGGCGCCGCGCAGCCCGTGCCGGCGGGCCAGCGCCAGCACCGCGGGCTCACCGGCCAGGTCCTGGAACCCGCCGGTCACCTTCCGGCGGGAGCTCAACGACACCGGGGCGTCCGGCACCGGCATGTAGCCGACCTCGCCCGCGCCCCCGGTGAAACCCCGGTGCAGCCGGCCCGCGATCACGATCGCCGCGCCGATGCCCTCCTCGGCCCACAGCAGCACGAAGTCCTCGCACCCCGCCGCCGCCCCGCCGGCCTGCTCCGCGACCGCGGCCAGGTTCACGTCGTTCTCGATCGACACCGGCGCGCCCAGGGCCTGCTCCAGCTCCTCCACCAGCCGCGGCGAGTGCCAGCCCGGCAGGTGCGAGGCGTACCGCAGCTTCCCGGTCACCGGGTCCGGCGCGCCACCGATCCCGACCACCACCTCGCGCAGGCAGCCCGGCGCGAGCTGCGCCCGGCGCACCGTCTCGGCGACCGCCTCGGCGACCCGCGGCACCGTCTCCGCCGCGGGCCAGCCCTTGGTCGGCACCCGGTGCTCGGCCAGCGTCGTCCCGGTGACGTCCGCGACCGCGACCCGCACCGTCGTGCTGGTCACATCCACGCCCGCGACGTAGCCCGCGGCCGGATTCACCTGGTACAGCTGGGCGTTCGGCCCCGGCCCGCCGGCGGTCGTGCCCACCGGCACCACCAGCCCCACCGCCTCCAGCCGGGCCAGCAGCTGCGAGGCGGTCGGCTTCGAAAGCCCCGTCAGGCTTCCGATCTGGGTGCGGGACAGCGGGCCGTTCGCGAGCAGCAGCTCCAGCGCGGCACGATCGTTGATGGCCCGCAGCAGGCTCGGCGTACCGGCCAGCGGGGAACGGGGTGTCTTTCGGGTGGTCACGGCCCGATCCTCCTCTGCGTACGCGGTTGCGGCCAACTGTTAGGAAAGTTTCCAATCGCGAGCCGTGGATGTCAACGGTCCGTGACCTGTTCGTTGACTGCGGCGCGCGGACGGCGCGCGGACAGCGCGCGCGGGCGGAGCGGGCGGAGCGGCGGAGGGGAGAAGGGGAAAAGGGACGGGGGCGGGAGCGCGGGAAGAACCACCGCGCTCCCGCCCCCGTCCCGGGACCGGCCCTACCAGGGAAGCGGACCGTCCTCGTTGAAGAACCCGCCGCTGGGGCCGCCGTCCGGCAGCGCCGCCAGCCGGACGGCGATCGCCGCGCCCTGCGCGGGGGTGCGCACGCCGCGGTGGCCGTTCAGGTCGGTGGCGCAGTAGCCGGGGCAGGCCAGGTTGATCAGGATGCCGGTGTCGCGCAGTTCCTTCGCGTACTGCACGGTCACCGCGTTCAGGAAGGTCTTCGACGGGGAGTAGGCCGCCGAGATCGGGCCGGTCTCCTCCCCCGGCCGGGACTGCAGGGTCAGCGACCCCACCCCGCTGGACATGTTGACGATCCGCGGCGAGGCCGAGCGGCGCAGCAGCGGCAGGAGCGCGTTGGTCACCCGGATCACGCCGAGCACGTTGGTCTCCACCGCCAGCCGGACCTCCGCGAGGTCCACCAGGGTCGGCTCCTGCGGCGAACCGCCGGTCACCGCCGCGTTGTTGACCAGGACGTCGAGCCGCCCGAAGCGGTCCGCCAGCAGCTCCGCCGCCGCGGCCACCGAGGCGTCGTCGGTGACGTCCAGCGGCACCCCGAAGGCGTCCGCCCCGCCCGCCCGCAGCGCCTCGACGGCGGCCTCCCGCCGCCCCTCGTCCCGGGCGCCCACGCCCACCCGCCAGCCCAGCGCGCCGAGGCCCGCCGCGATCTCGTACCCGATGCCCTTGTTCGCGCCGGTCACCAGCGCCACCGTCGGCGCGCCCTGCTCGTGCTGCTCGTGCTGTTCGTTCTTCTCGTTCATACCGCCATGCTCGGCCCGCCGCCCCGGCCGTGGCCAGGACCGATCCGGCACCCCGGCGATACCCGGCGGGTATCGCCGTAGGCTGGACGGATGGAGACCCGGGAACTGCGGTACTTCGTCGCCGTCGCCGAGGAGTTGCACTTCGGGCGGGCGGCCCAGCGGCTCGGCATGGCCCAGCCCCCGCTGTCGCGGGCCGTCGCCCGGCTGGAGCGCCGGCTCGGCACCGTCCTGCTGACCCGCGACAGCCACGGCGTGGCGCTGACCGACGCGGGCCGGGTGCTGCTGCGCGAGGGCCGCACCGTGCTGGACGCGGTCGCCGCGGCCGAGGCCCGCACCCGCCGGGCCGGGCAGCCGGGCCTGGTGCTGGTGGCGAAGGCGGGCGCGTCCACCGAACTGCTGGCCAAGCTGCTGGCCGCCTACGCCGCCGAGCCCGACGCGGTGCCGGTGGACGTCCGGCTATGCCAGTACGGCGAGCAGGGGCCGCTGCTGCGGCGCGGCGAGGCGGACGTGGCGCTGCTGCACCTGCCGTTCGACTCCGCGGCCGGCCTGGACACCGAGGAGCTGCGCACCGAGGGCCAGGTCGCCCTGCTGCCCGCCGGGCACCCGCTGACCGCCCGCCGCGAACTGCGCCTCGCCGACCTGGCCGAGCTGACCGACCTGCCCGCCCCGCGCTACCCGCGCTCCGACGGCACCCACCGCGACGGCCCCGGCCCGGCGATCCGCGACCACGCCCAGCTCTACCAGCTGATCGCCCTCGGCCGGACCTACGCCGTCCTGCCCGACTCCGCCCGCAGCCAGCTCCGCGACGACGTCGCCGTCCGCCCCGTCCCGGACGCCCCGCAGGTCACCACCCTCCTCGCCTGGCCCCCCGACAGCCGCTCCCGCGCCCTGGCCGCCCTGCTCCGGACGGCGACCGGGAGCTCGACCGGGGGTCCGGCCGGGGGTTCGGCCGGGGGCCCGGTCTCCTGACGGCCCGCCGGGGGCGGCCCGCCGCACCACCGGACCCCGGCCGGGGCCGACGCCCGCGGCGTGGACCCCGGGTCCGGCCGCCGGCCCGGCGCGGTCTTCCAGCTGTGGCGCGAGTCCGACGCCGCCGACGGTCCGCGGCCCGAGAACGGCGACCCGGGCACCCACCACCGCCGTCACCACCCTCGCCCGCAGCCCGAGCCCGGCCCGGCCCGAGCCCCACGCCCCGCCGCAGGCCCGTCCGGGAGCCCCGTCCGCCCCGTCCGCGCGTCCGGCCGGGCCGGGGCCGGCGGGTCAGTTCTGCGTCGGTATCGGCTTGGCCGCCAGCGAGCGGGCCGAGTTGGGGTCGGCGAGCGCGGACGGCGGCAGGATCTCGGGGGCGGCGGCCTGGGCCGGGACGGTGGCGGCGGCCTCCTCCCTGAGCTTGACGCCCGCCAGGTCGAAGGCGGCCTTGAGCCGCAGCCGCAGCGCCCGGGCGACCTGCGCGGACTTGCCGGGGGTGCAGCGGGCCTCCACCCGCAGCTGCACCGAGTCCACGGCCACCGACTCCACGCCCAGCACCTTGACCCGGCCCCAGACCAGCTCGTCGTACGGGCTCTCCTTGGCGAGCTGCTCGGCGGTCTCGGTGATCAGCGCCTCGACCTGCTCCAGGTCCTCCTTGTAGCCGACCTGCACGTCGACGGTGGCGGTGCCCCAGCCCTGGCTCATGTTGGCGATCCGCTTGACCTCGCCGTTGCGGATGTACCAGATCTCACCCGCCGAGCCGCGCAGCTTGGTGACCCGCAGGCCGACCTCCAGCACGGTGCCGGTGGCGACGCCGGTGTCGATCTCGTCGCCGACGCCGTACTGGTCCTCCATGATCATGAAGACGCCGGAGAGGAAGTCGGTGACCAGGTTGCGGGCGCCGAAGCCGATCGCCACGCCCGCCACGCCCGCGGAGGCCAGCAGCGGGGCCAGGTCGACGCCCAGCACCGACAGCGCCATCAGCGAGGCGGTGCCGAGGATGCCGAACGAGGCCACCGAGCGCAGCACCGAGCCGATCGCCTCGGAGCGCTGCTGGCGCCGCTCGGTGTTGACCACGCCGGTGTTGGCCAGCAGCCCGCCGAGCACCCCGTGGTCGCCGTCGCCCTCCGCGGGGCGGCCCATCCGGGTGACCAGCTTCTCGATCACCTTGCGGACCACCGCCCGCAGCACCAGGGCCAGCCCGAGGATCAGCACGATCCGCAGCCCGGAGACGACCCAGCCCTGCCAGTTGTCGTCCAGCCAGCCGGCCGCCTGCCGGGTGGTGTCGGTCACATCGGCCGTGCTGGTGGGCAGCGTGAACGTCGGCGTGCTGGTGCTGTCGGTAGCGGAATCGGCGAGCATCGCCCCACTGTAGCGAGCCTGTTCCGGGCCCCGTTCACCCGCTCGGACGGCCTGCGAACGGTTCCGGACACGCACCGCAGCACCACCCGCACGGTACGTGCAGGAGGGCCGCGAGCTGGGCATACCGGCTATGGCGGAACGCGCGGGGGCTCACCGCACGCGCGCGGCCCGTTCACGGAGAAATGGTGGCGTCGTACGACGACGTAAGGCGACACTGAGGGAGATCACGTCCCGCGAGGGCCGCGGTCACCCGCTCGACTCGGCGCGAGCCACGCGCCGCAGGCGTCCAAGGAGGCCCCGTGCCGCATGTCCTTGTCCTCAACGCGTCGTACGAGCCACTCGGTGTCGTCTCGATGCGACGCGCTCTCATCCTCGTCCTCAACCACAAGGCGATCGCCCTGGAGGATGCGGGCACCACTCTGCACAGCGCCACCGGTGCCGTCCAGGCGCCGTCCGTCGTCAAACTGACCCGTTTCGTGCGGGTCCCCTACCGCGGCCCCGTACCGCTGACCAGGCGGGCGCTGTTCGCCCGCGACCACGGTCGGTGCGTGTACTGCGGGGCCGCCGCCACCAGTGTCGACCACGTCATCCCGCGCAGCCGGGGCGGACAGCACCGGTGGGACAACGTGGTGGCGGCCTGCCGCCGCTGCAACCACACCAAGGCCGACCGGCACCTCGCCGACCTCGGCTGGCGGATGAAGCGCCCCCCGGCCGCGCCCAGCGGCCTGGCCTGGCGGGTCATCGGCACCGGGATCAAGGACCCGCGCTGGCGGCCCTACCTGGAGCCGTACGGCGGCCTCGACCAGTTCCGGGACTTCGAGCACCACGACCATCCGGAGACGGTCCTGCCCGCCCCCGTCCGCACCCGTCCGATCCGCCGCGGCGAGCAGCACGCTCCGCTCTCCGCCTGAACAGACAAGGGCCTGCCCGACACGACAACCGGTACGCCTCATGGGCCGCCGGCGCCCCCGCGACGGGAGCGTCGGCGGCCCGCCGCGTGCCACGGCACCTGGACGCCGCGTGCCACGGCGCCCGCCCGCCGTGCCGCGCTACGGCGCCTGCACGCCGTACAGCTCCACCCCGGACAGCGCGTACCCGTAGCGGGTGGCCCGGCCCACGCCCTGCACCCGCAGGTAGCGCGCGCCCGGCGCGTCGAAGCGGACCGTCTCGGTGCCGCCCTGCCCGTTGCCCACCTCCGCGACGGTGGTCCACACCACGCCGTCGGCCGAGGTCTCCAGCCGGTACGCGGAGGCGTACGCCGCGCCCCAGTGCAGCACCGCCGAACCCAGCCGGACCGGCTGCGGCAGCCGCAGCTGCACCCAGGCGCCGTCCTCGGCGGGGGAGCTCCAGGAGGTCCCCGGGTCGCCGTCGGCGACCGCCGCCGCCGGGGTCTTCGCGCTGTCGTCGCCCGAGGAGGAGGCCGCCGCCGACCGCGCCAGGTCCGGCCCGCCGGTCGGCGGCACGACGTGCACCAGCAGCTCCTGGCGGACGGTCAGCGTGCCCGCGGTGAACACCACCGGCACCCGGTAGCTGCCCGACGGGGTGTCCGCGGCGGCCGTGACCAGCAGCGGCGCGCCCACCTGGCCGCCGCGCGGCACCGTCACCGCCGGGGCCGGGGCCACCGTGAGGCCCTTGGCCACGGCCGGGACCTCGGCGGTCAGGGTGCCGGTCAGCGGGTCCGGCCGGCCGGACTCCACGGTGGCCCGGGCCCGGGCCGGGGCGGCGGCGCCCGCCACCACGTCCAGGGCCGGCTCGGCCAGCGTCAGCCGGGCCGCCGGCGCGTCCGCCCACCACGGGATCACCTGGTTGACCACCGGGGCCTCGCCGCCCGGCCGCCACACCAGCCGCAGCGCCTCCACCGGTCCGCCGTCGGCCTTCAGCTCGTTGTAGCCGGGCCGCACCGGGCCCAGGTCCGCCCAGCTGCCGTCCGGGCGGCGCACCTGCGCGGTCGCCTCGGCCCGCACCGTCGGGTCGGTCAGCACGGTCAGCCGGTCCAGCGGCCGGGCCGAGCCCAGCTCCACCGTCAGCGGGGCGTCGCCCGCGGCGGGCGGCGCGGCCGCCCGGAACGCCGAGTCCGGGTCGCCGGAGAGCACCGCCTGCGGCGAGGAGCCCGGCGCGGCCGGCGGGCCGGACACCGAGGCGTCCACCGCGTCCGGCGCGGCGGTGGTGAACTCCCGCACTGCGACGGCGGTCTGCTGCCCGGCGGTGGCCCGCAGCCGGACCGCCTTGGCGACCGCGCCCGGCGGGGCGGTCGCGCTGACCGTCCGCTGCCCGTGCACGGTGGCCAGCCGCTGCCAGCCGCCCGAGCCGCTCCAGTACTCCAGCACCCCGTCGCGCAGGTAGTCGTCCGCCGCCGGGGCCGCGTCCGGGTCGTCGCCCCAGGAGCCCATCAGCACCGTCACCGAGCCGAGCGGCTTCGGGGTGCCCAGGTCCAGGCCGAAGCTGTCGCCGACCTGCGGCGGCGCGGACGACCAGTAGAAGGTCTGCCCGGAGCCGTCCGCCATCAGCGCCGGGCCGTGGTCGTGCGCGGTGCCCAGGGTGGTGGTCGGCGACGCCCCCGCGGTGATGCCCGACCAGGTGTCCGCGGACTTCGCCGCCCGGTCCAGGAACGCGTCCAGCACGCCCTTGCCGACCGTCACCGGGTTCTGCTCCAGCACCCCGCGCTGCCGGCCCAGCTCCAGCCGGGCCTGCCAGGCCGCCGCGCCGTCGCCGCCGTGCTGCGCCAGCAGCATGTCCACCGCCGCCCGGCCCGCCGCGCCGTACGCGGACAGCCGGGCCAGCCACGGCGCCGCGTCCGCCGCCAGCGGGTCGCCCGCCAGGGTCCGCGGCGCGTCCGCCATCACGGTGAACGCCTCGCGCAGCGGCTGCGCCGCCTCCTGGAGCCGCGCCGGGTCGGCCGGCGCGCCCGAGGCGGGCTCGGCCGCCGCCCAGAACCGCTCCACCAGCGGCGCCAGGTACGCCGACTCCTGGCCGCCCAGCGGCGAGGAGGCGCTGTTGCCGGCCAGCGCCGCCGCCGCGGCCCGCTGCGCCGGACCGGCCGTCAGCAGCCGCAGCGCCCCGGCCAGCGAGCGGTCCGGGCGGTAGCCGTCCGGCTGCCAGCCGAAGTCGGCGGCGGTCGCCAGCGGGATGCGGGAGGCCACCGGCTGGCTCATCGCCGAGGTCAGCAGCACCGCCGAGCGCCGCGCCACCTCGGGGTCGCGCCCGTCGTAGCCGCCCAGGAACAGCCGGTCCGGCGCCGAGTCGTTCACCGGGTAGTTGTCCATGGTCATCAGCTGCCGCCCGAACAGCCCGGCCGTGGCCTCGATCTGCTCGCCCGTCACCTGCTTCGGGATCGCCGACCCGCCGCTCCAGGCCACCTGCACCGGGCCCGGCAGCCCGGCCGCCAGCGCCGCCCGGTACGGGGTCGAACCCTGCTTCAGGTACTCGGTCGGCACCACCGACAGCGGCGCCAGCTCCCGGTGCCCGGCCACCAGCCGCTCCTGCACCGCCGCGATCAGGCCGCTCTGCGCCCGGGCGGCGGCCACCGGCCCGGTGCCGAACTTCCGCCGGTCCGCGCCGCAGTGCCACTCGTCGTAGGAGACGTTCAGGAAGTCCAGCTGGAAGGCCCGCACGCCCAGCCGCCGCAGCCCGTCGAGCTTGGCGACCAGCGCGTCGACGTCCTTGCCGGAGGAGAAGCAGAACGACTGCCCCGGGGCGACCGAGTACGCCACCGTCACGTGCGCGGCCCGCGCCCGGGCGGTCAACTCGGCCAGCTCGGCGGCCTGTTCGGCCGGGTACGGCTCCCGCCAGCGCTGCGTCCGGTACGGGTCGCCGCCCGGCGCGTACAGGAAGTAGTTCTGCTTGGTGCGGCCCAGGAAGTCCACCACCGCCAGCCGCTGCGCGGCGCTCCACGGCGCCCCGTAGAACGACTCCGCGGTGCCGCGCACCGCCGCGCCGGTCGGCCAGTCCCGCACCAGCACGCCCGGGAAGCCCTTGTCGCCCTCGCCGCCCTGCCCCTGGCCCGGGGCGACCGGGGAGAGCAGCTGGGCCAGGCTCTGCGCCGCGTAGTAGGTGCCCGCGCCGTCGATGCCCGCCAGCACCACCGCGCCGTACGAGCCGCCCGGGGTCGCCAGCCGGCCGGACGCCAGCAGGTAGCCGCCCGAGGGCAGGCCGGTCAGCTGCGGCACCTCGGTATCCTTCAGCCCGTTCGCCACCGCGAGCTGCCGCAGCACCCGGTCGGTCGTCCCGCCCGCGCCCTCGTACGGGCCGCCCACGTACACCACCAGCGTGCCGGGGGCGGGCTGCGCCGGGGCCTCCGGCACGCTCAGCACCTCGGTCGCGCCGGCCCGGGCCAGCAGCGCGCGCACCGCGTCCACCGCCGGGCCGTCCGCGGCGTCCGCCAACACCAGCAGCACCTGCCGGGGCACCGCCACCGGGCCGCCGCCGGCGTGCAGCTCCTGCGGGCGCGGGAACACCTGGGGGTCGGTCAGCGAGCCCAGCGGCAGCGGGGCCTCCGCGACCGGCGCGGCCGGCTCGGCGACGTCCGGTGCGGCGGTGCCCGGTCCGGTCCGCGGGCCCGCCTCGGCGGCGAAGCCCGGGGCCGGGAGCAGCAGCCCGCCGACCACCGCGGCCGCCGAGAGCGTCGCCGCGATCCGCAGCGTGCTGCCCCGTCGGCCGGTGCGGCGCTCGGCCCGCACCGAGGCCAGCAGCGGTGCGGTGCCCTTGACGTCCGCGATGAACCGGTCCGCGGCCCGCGGCGCCAGCTGGCGGGCGGTCCGCGCCGCCGTCCGGCGGGCCGCCAGCGCCGCCGGGTGGTACAGCACCTCGCGCAGCGCCGCGCTCTGTTCCAACCGCTGCCGCAGCCGCCGTCCGGCCGCCACCGAAACCCGCGCCTGCACCGGAGCCTCCTCGCCCGAAACGCCCAGCTCACCGGCCCCCCGCCGCCCCGGCCCCAGCCCCCCGCTGCCGTCCGGCCCGCCCACCCCACCAGCTCCCCGCGTCCCTGTCAACGCCCCTGGCGGCTATGTCCGTTATCGACCGTTATCGGCGGGGTGTCCGGCACCGGGCGGGACCGGGTCGGCGGCGGGCCGGCGGCGGGTCGGCAACCGCGCGCGGGGACGTTCACCCGACCGGTGCGGCGCGCGGGCCGTGTCGGTCGGGGTCGCCGGGCGGCGGCGCGGGTAGGACTGTGGCTGTCGACGATTCGGGAGCCCCGAGGACGGAGTGCGCTGGGTGGCCGCATACCTTGACCGCGAGCAGGCGGGATCCGAGCAGGTACCGGCGGCGGACAACCCGCCCGCCCCACCGGAGTTGACGGCGCTCGCGCACGCCCACGGGGTGGACACCAGCTACGACGCCGGCTCCGGCCCGGTGCAGGTCGGCGCGCGGACGCTGACCGCCGTGCTGGCCGCGCTCGGGGTCGACGCCGGGACGCCGGAGCTGGCCGCCGCGGCCCTGGAGCGGCACCGCGCGCAGCGCGCCGCCCGGCTGCTGCCGCCCACCGTGGTCGCCTGGCGGGGCCGCCGCACCGCGCTCGACCTGCCGGCCGGGGCGGAGGTCCGGATCGAGCTCGAACAGGGCGGCGAGATCCGGGAGTCGACCGGCGGCCACCCGCACCCGCTGCCCGCGGACCTGCCGCCCGGCCGCCACCTGCTGACCGTCCGGGCGGACGGGCGCACCGCCCGGGCCGCCCTGCTGGCCGCCCCGCCGCGGATCCCCGAACCCACCGGGCGCAGCTGGGGCTTCCTGGCCCAGCTCTACTCGGTGCTGAGCGAACAGTCCTGGGGCATGGGCGACTTGGCCGACCTGGCCGAACTCGCCCGCTGGGCGGGCGCCGAACTCGGCGCGGGCTTCCTGCAGATCAACCCGCTGCACGCGGGCATGCCCGGCGCCCCCTCCGACCCGTCCCCCTACCGCCCCTCCTCGCGCCGCTTCGCCGACCCGGTGCACCTGCGGATCGAGGCGGTCCCCGAGTACACCCGGCACGAGGAGGCCCCCGACCTGGCCCGCCGGGCCCGGCTGCTGCGGGAGGAGGTGCTGGAGCACGACGCCCTGATCGACCGCGACGCGGTGTGGTCGCTCAAGCGCCGGGCCCTGGAGCTGCTGCACACCGTGCCGCGCGGCGTCGGCCGGGAGGCCGCGTACCGGGCGTTCGTCCGGCGCGAGGGCGAGTGGCTGGAGCGCTACGCGCTCTGGAACGCGCTGGCCGAGGTGCACGGCGCCGGCTGGCACGCCTGGCCCAAGGGCCTGCGCCACCCCGCCAACCCGCAGGTGGCCGCCGCCCGGGCCGAGTTGAAGGACCGGGTGGAGTTCCACCGCTGGCTGGCCTGGCTGGTCGACGAGCAGCTGCACGCCGCCCAGCGCGCCGCGACCGACGCGGGCATGCCGCTCGGCCTGATCCACGACCTCGCGGTCGGCGTCCACCCCGACGGCGCCGACGCCTGGGCGCTCCAGGACGTGCTGGCCACCGGGATCTCCACCGGCGCCCCGCCGGACGCCTTCAACGCCCACGGCCAGGACTGGGGCCTGCCGCCCTGGCGGCCCGACGCGCTGGCCGAGGCCGGGTACGCCCCGTTCGCCGAACTCATCCGGGCCTCCGCCCGGCACGCCGGGGCGATCCGGATCGACCACGTGATGGGCCTGTTCCGGCTCTGGTGGGTCCCCGAGGGGGCCCGCCCCACCGAGGGCACCTACGTCCGCTACGACGCGGAGGCGATGCTCGCCGTCCTCGCCCTGGAGGCGCACCGGGCCGGGACGGCCGTCATCGGCGAGGACCTCGGCACCGTCGAGCCCGGCGTGCGCGAACGCCTCGCCGAGCACGGCGTGCTGGGCACCTCGGTGCTCTGGTTCGAACGCGACTGGCGGGCCGGCGGCGCGGTGCTGCCGCCCGAGCGCTGGCGCCCCGGCTGCCTGGCCACCCTCACCACCCACGACCTGCCCTCCACCGCCGCCCGGCTCAGCGGCGAACACGTCGAACTCCGCCACCACCTGGGCCTGCTGGCCCGCCCGCTGGCCGAGGAGCAGGAGGCGGCCGCCGCCGAACTCGCCGACTGGCAGCGCGAACTGGTCCGGATCGGGCTGCTCGCCGAGGGCGAGCCGCCCACCCCCGAGGCGCTCTACGCCTACCTGCTGGCCACCCCCGCCAAGCTGGTCGGCGTCTGGCTCCCCGACACCGTCGGCGACCCCCGCCCGCAGAACCTCCCCGGCACCTGGGACCAGTACCCCAACTGGCGCCTGCCGGTCGCCGACGCCACCGGCACCCCCCGCACCCTGGACGACCTGGCCGCCGCCCCCGGCACCGCCGGCATCGCCGCCACCCTCGCCCCGCTGGCCCCGGCACCGGCGGGACACGCCGACAGGCGCACCCCGCCGGGCGGAGCGGCGTAGGAGGCCGGTACCTTGGGAAACGTGGACAAGAGGAACGCAATGCGCGCCGGTGCGGTCACCGCGGCGGCCACGCTGATGATGCTGATGTCGTCGCCCGCCATGGCCTACGTGCGTGACGACGGCGACAACCCGGGCAAGGGCCTGAGCGTGGGTCAGACCCTGGGCCTGTTCGTCGCCCTCCCGATCGTCGCCTTCGCGGTGATCGCGGGCCTCTGCCTGATCCCGGGCAGCAAGAAGAAGTAACCCGGGCCCGCACCCCGACGACGGCGACCGCCGGATCCCCGACCAGCCTCGGGGATCCGGCGGTCGCCGTCGCACGTCCGCGCGGGCCCGCCGTCCCCCGGGCCCCGGCGCGCACGTCCGGCTCAGCTCCAGCCCGCCGTCGTCTCCTGCCGCCCGTCCGGGTGGATCGCCAGCGCCCGGACGCCCTTCCCGGCCAGCCAGGGCAGGGCCCGGGGCGCGCCCATCGCGAACGCGGCGGTGGCGAGGGCGTCGAGGCGGGCGAGGCGCGGGCCGACCAGGGTGAGGGAGGCGTAGGAGTCGGAGGGCAGGCCGGTGTGCGGGTCGACGATGTGCGGGCCGCGCTCGGCGGTGCCGGAGGTGGCGACGGCCAGGTCGTGGCCGGTGACGACGCGGGCGACGGCCCCCGCGCGGTGCGGGTCGGCGATGCCGATCCGCCAGGGGCCGCCCGCGGTCTGGACGTCCCCGCCGCCGCTGACGCAGTGGTGCGCGGAGCCGGACTCGCGCAGCGTCCGGGCGGCCTCCTCGACGGCCCAGCCCTTGACGTAGCCGCTCGGGTCGAGCCGTCCGCCGGGTCGGGCGGTGAAGTAGCCGCCGGTCTCCGCGCCGAGTTCCGCGCAGCGTTCCAGCACCCACCGCACCTCGGGGTCGGCCTCGGCGAGGGTGAGCTCCCCGCGGTCGAGCCGGCTGATCCCGCTCTCCGGCCGGTACGTCGAGAACAGCGCGTCGATCCGGTGCAGCCGCCGCACGGCGCGCCGGATCGCCGGGCCGGTCTCCGGCCCCGGGTCGCGGACGGCGAAGGAGAAGACCGTCCCCATGACGTGCTCGACGTGCCCGGCGGTCACTTCTCCACCTGGTCGAGGGCGCTCTGCAGCGAGCGGGTGTAGCCGTCGCTGGTGTACGTCGCGCCGGAGACGACGTCGATGTCCGCGCTCTGCGCGGCGATCGCCTCCTGGTTCAGGACGGGGATGGCGTACTCGTTGATCTCCTGGTCGCGGCGGTCGCGGGTGGGGTACTGGACCACGTCGATCCTGCTGATCTTCCCGGCGGCCACGGTGACCTTGACCTGCACCGGCCCGTAGCGGGTGTCGACCGCGCTGCCGGTGACGGTCCGCGCGGACCCGTCGGAGCTCTGCGCGGTGTCCGTGCCGACGCCGGAACCGGTGCCGGTGCCGGTGCCGGTGCCGGTGCCGGAGTCCGTGTTCGCGGAGGAGAGGGCGGGGGCGGGGTCGGGGTCGTGGGGCTTGAGGGAGAGCAGCAGGACGACCCCGGCGGCGGTCGCGGAGGCGGTGATGACGGCGCGTCGCATGGCGGGGCCTCCTAGAGGGCGAAGGATTCGTGGTGGACGCGGTCGGCCCGGACCCCGGCGGCGCGCAGGGCGCGGACGGCGTCGGCGGTGAACTCCTCGGGGCCGCACAGGTAGACCTCGTGCCGGGCGAGGCCGGGGACGAGCCGGTGCAGGGCCGCGCCGAGGTCGCCGACCTCGGCCCGGCCGCCGAGCAGTTCGTGCACCCGGACGCCGCGCTGCGCGGCGACGGCGGCGAGCTCGCGGCGGAACAGCACGTCCTCGGGGCGGCGGGCCCGCTGGACGAGGGTGAGCTGCCCGGGGAGCGTCTCGGCCAGCGCCCGCAGCGGCGTGACGCCGACGCCCGCGCCCAGCAGCAGCACCGGCCCGCCGCGGTGCCGCCGCGCGGTGAACGCCCCGTACGGACCCTCGGCGCGGACCCCGGTGCCGGGGGCGAGCGCGGCGAGCGCCGCGCTGTGGCCGCCCAGGTCCTTGACGGTGAAGCGCAGGAAGCGCGGGTGCGGGGGAGCGGAGAGCGAGTACGGGTGGGAGGCCCAGCGCAGTCCCGGGGCGAGGAACTGGAGCCGGAAGAACTGCCCGGGTTCGGCCCGCAGTTCCTCCAGGTGCCGTCCGGTCAGGAACACCGAGACCACGCCCGGACCCTCGGCCCGGACCTCGGCGACCTCCAGCTGGTGCCGCCGGTCGCGCAGGTACGGGCTGAGCAGCCGGTACCGGGCCAGTGCGGCGGCGGTACCGAAGTACAGCAGGTACCAGCCGGCCTTCGCGGGGCCGTCGGACAGGTCGGCACCGGTGGTGAGCTGGTGGGCGAAGCCGAGCGCGACGGCCAGGTAGGTGGCCAGGTGCAGGTAGTACCAGGTCTCGTAGCCGAGCCTGCGGCGGGCGGCCCGGGCGGAGACCGCGCCGGTGCCGAGCAGCAGCAGGGTCGCGGCGGTGGCCTTCAGCATGTCGGGGAAGTGGAACACGATCTCCACGGTCTGGCCCCACAGGCCCTGCCCGTCGGTCAGCGCGTAGCCCCAGACGACGGTGAGCACGTGCACGGTGACCAGCGAGACCAGGTAGCGGCCGCCGTACGCGTGCCAGCGGGCCAGCCGGTCGGCGCCGACCTCGCGCTCCAGCAGCGGGATCCGGGCCATCAGCAGCAGCAGGACGGGGGCGGCGTACCCGGCGAGCAGGCCGGTGATCCGGCCCGCGCCGGTGAGCCAGCCGGCGGCGCCCGTCACCCGGGGGGTGTCGGCCCACCAGAGGGCGAGGACGCCGAGCGCGCCGAGCACGACCAGGGCCAGCGCGCCGCGGCGGACGGCGTCCGGGGGCAGGGCCCGGCCCGGGGCGGTGCGCCGGGCGGCCCGGGTGGGGGTGGACAGTGCGGCCAACGGGCCCTCCTTCACCGGTCAGGGCCCCACGGTGACACCGGAAACTCTCAGTTCCCTATGAACCGATCGTCCGACCGGGTCGCTCCGGGGGGACGTCCCCGCAGGTCGGACCCGCCGTACCTGGGCGGAAGGCGGTCCGACGATCTCACCGCTTTCTCATCCCGGAACGGCAGAATGGGCCGCATGCAGTACGCGGACACCCCCTGGCGGGTCCTGGTGGTCGACGACGAGCCCGACCTGGTCGAGGTCCTCTGCGGCGCCCTGCGCTACGAGGGCTGGCAGGCCCGCGGCGTCACCGGCGGCCTGGACGCCGTCGCCGCCGCCGCCGACTGGCACCCGCACGCCATCGTGCTCGACGTGACGCTCCCCGACTTCGACGGGCTCGAAGTGCTGCGCCGGGTCCACACCGCCGACCCCGAGGTGCGCGTCCTGTTCCTCACCGCCCGCGACGCCGTCGAGGACCGGATCGCCGGGATCAGCGCGGGCGGCGACGACTACGTCACCAAACCGTTCAGCCTGGAGGAGGTCGTGGCCCGCCTGCGCGGCCTGCTCCGCCGCACCGCGCCCCCGGGCCCGGCCGCCCCCGGCACCCTCGCCGTCGGCGACCTGCGGCTCGACCCCGCCACCCGGGAGGTCAGCCGCGGCGGCGAACCCGTCGACCTCAGCCCCACCGAGTTCGCCCTGCTGCGCCACCTGATGGAGCACCCCCGCCAGGTGCTCAGCAAGGCCCGCATCCTGGACGCCGTCTGGTCCTACGA
Organism: Kitasatospora sp. NPDC088783; assembly: GCF_044750705.1. NCBI lineage: Bacteria > Bacillati > Actinomycetota > Actinomycetes > Kitasatosporales > Streptomycetaceae > Kitasatospora > Kitasatospora sp. NPDC088783. Next base: position 29,896 of record NZ_JBIVKJ010000021.1, on the reverse strand, counting down.
CTTCGGCGGCCAGGCCCACGTGGTCGAGCTGTACATCAGCTACCTGCGCCGCAAGATCGACGCCGGCCGCCCGCCGATGATCCACACCGTCCGCGGCGCCGGGTACGTCCTGCGCGCGGCCACCGGATGAGGCGCCCCGCCCCGCGCCCGCGCACCCTGCGGGCCCGCCTGGTGGCCGCCCTGATCGCCCTGCTCGCCCTGATCTGCGCGGGCATCGGCGTCGTCACCTGCGAGGCGCTCCGGCACTTCCTGGTCGACCGCCTCGACCGGCAGCTCTCCGCGGCCGGCGGCCGCTACGCCGCCGGCCTCGACGACCCCGGCCACGACATCTGCGCCCAGTCGCCCGGCACCTTCGGCGCCCGGCTGGTCGACGGCGGCGTCACCCGCGCCGCGGTGGTCGGCGGCGTCCCGCCCGGCGACGACGACCCCGTCCCGTTCGCCCGGGACGGCGCCGACGCCGCCGTCCCGCTCGACGCCGCCGACCTGGCCGACCTGCGCGACCTGCCCGCCGACGGCCGCCCCCGCGACCTCACCCTCTCCGCGCTCGGCCGCTACCGGGTGGCGGCCGTCCCCGGCGACGACCGCGACACCCTGGTCACCGGCCTGCCGCTGCACCCCGTCGAGGAGACGGTGCAGCGCCTGCTGCTGATCGAACTGGCCGTCTTCGCCGCCGCGCTGACCGTCGCCGCCGCCGGCGGCACCCTCGCCGTCCGGCTCGCCCTGCGCCCCCTCGACCGGGTCGTCGCCACCGCCGAACGGGTCTCCGCCCTCCCGCTCGCCAACGGCGCCGTCGACCTCGGCGAACGCGTCCCCGACGACGACCCCCGCACCGAGGTCGGCCGGGTCGGCGCCGCGCTCAACCGGATGCTCGGCCACGTCGCCGACGCGCTGACCCGCCGCCAGAACGTCGAGGAGCGCCTGCGTGCCTTCGCCGCCGACGCCAGCCACGAACTGCGCAACCCCGTCGCCACCGTCCGCGGCCACGCCGAACTCGCCCTCCGGCATCCCGGCCCCGTCCCCGAACCCGTCCGGCACTCCCTGGAGCGGATCAGCGCCGAATCCCGCCGGATGGGCACCATCGTCGAGGACCTCCTGCTGCTCGCCCGCCTGGACGCCGGCCGCCCGCTGGCCGTCCAGGACACCGACCTCACCCGGATCGCCCTCGACTGCACCGCCGACGCCCGGGCCGCCGCCCCCGGCCACCGCTGGCTGCTCGAACTCCCCGCCGAACCCGTCACCGTCCCCGGCGACCCGCACCGCCTCGCCCAGGTCGTCACCAACCTGCTGGCCAACGCCCGCACCCACACCCCCGACGGCACCACCGTCACCCTGCGCCTCGACCCGGCCGGCCGCCTCACCGTCACCGACGACGGCCCCGGCATCCCCGCCGACCTCGCCCCGCACGTCTTCGACCGCTTCACCCGCGGCGACCGCGCCCGCTCCCGCCGCACCGGCTCCACCGGCCTCGGCCTCGCCATCGTCCGGGCCGTCGTCCAGGCCCACCACGGCACCGTCACCCTCGCCAGCACCCCGGGCCGGACCACCGTCACCGTGACGCTCGGAAAGCACTGAACGGCCGGGGGCCGGAGGCGACGCGTCGCCTCCGGCCCCCGGCCGTCCCGTCCGTGCGGACCCCGCGTCAGCGGTCAGCGGTCGGCGGCCTGCGCCTTCAGCGCCCGCTCCACGCCCGCCCGGGCCTCGACGACCTGGCGGCGCAGGGCCGGGGACGGGTCCGCGGCGGCGAGCCAGGCGTCGGTGGCGTCGAGGGTGGCCTGCGAGACCGCGTAGGAGGGGTAGAGCCCGCCGATGATCTGCTGCGAGATCTCGTGGCTGCGGGTCTCCCAGACCTGCTTGACCGAGGCGAAGTACTTCTCGGCGTAGGCGGCCAGCAGCTCCCGCTGGTCGGCCTGCTGGAAGCCGGCGATCACGGCCTCCTGGACGTAGTTGGTCAGGGTGTCGGAGTCGACCACCGACGCCCACGCCTCGGCCTTGGCCTCGGCGGTGGGCCGGGCCGCCCGGCAGGTCGCGGCGTGCTCCTGCCCGGAGGAGGTGTTGTCGCGGGCGAGTTCGGCGTCGATCGCCGCCTCGTCCGCGCGCCCGGTGGCGACCAGCCGCACCAGCAGGCTCCAGCGCAGCTCGGTGTCGACGGCCAGGCCCTCGATCTCGACCGAGCCGTCCAGCAGCCCGGCCAGCAGCGCCAGCTGCTCGTCGGTGCGGGCGGCGCCGGCCAGCGTGCGGGCCCAGGCGAGCTGGTGGTCGCTGCCGGCGGGGGCCGCGCGCAGGGCGCTCTCCGCGGCGGCGGCCCAGCGCTCCAGGCCGCTCTCGCGCCAGGCGGGGTCGGCGTACAGCTCCAGGGCGAGCTTGACCTGGCGCTGGACGGACTGCACCACGCCGATGTCGCTCTCGCGCGGCAGGCCGGAGAGGGCCAGCGAGAGGTAGTCGCGGGTGGCGAGTTCGCCGTCGCGGGTCATGTCCCAGGCGGAGGCCCAGCACAGCGCGCGCGGCAGCGAGTCGGCGAAGTCGCCGAGGTGCTCGGTGACGACGGCCAGCGAGTCGGCGTCGAGCCGGACCTTCGCGTAGGAGAGGTCGTCGTCGTTGAGCAGCAGCACGGCGGGCCGGGCCCGGCCGGCCAGCTGCGGGACCTCGGTGCGCTCGCCGTCGACGTCGAGCTCGATCCGGTCGGTGCGCACCAGCTTGCCGTCGGTGAGCTCGTACAGGCCGATGGCGATCCGGTGCGGGCGCAGCACGGCCTCGCCGCGGGCGCCGGCGGGGAGGGCGGGGGCCTCCTGGAGGACGGCGAAGGACTCGACGGTGCCGTCCGCGGCGACGGTCAGCTCGGGGCGCAGCACGTTGATGCCGGCGGTCTCCAGCCAGGCCTTGGACCAGGTCCGCAGGTCCCGGCCGCTGGCCTCCTCCAGGGCGCCGAGCAGGTCGGCGAGCCGGGTGTTGCCCCAGGCGTGGCGCTTGAAGTAGGCGCGCACGCCCTGGAAGAAGGCGTCCTGGCCGACGTAGGCGACCAGCTGCTTGAGCACCGAGGCGCCCTTGGCGTAGGTGATGCCGTCGAAGTTGACCTGGACGTCCTCCAGGTCGTTGATCTCCGCCATGATCGGGTGGGTGGAGGGCAGTTGGTCCTGCCGGTAGGCCCAGGTCTTCATCTGGTTGGCGAAGGTGGTCCAGGAGTGCGGCCACCTGGAGCCGGGGGCCTCGGCCTGGCAGACGACCTCGGCGAAGGTGGCGAAGGACTCGTTCAGCCACAGGTCGTTCCACCACTCCATGGTGACGAGGTCGCCGAACCACATGTGGGCGAGCTCGTGCAGGATGGTCGCGGCGCGGGCCTCGTAGGAGGCGTCGGTGACCTTGGAGCGGAAGACGTACTGGTCGCGGAAGGTGACGGCGCCCGCGTTCTCCATCGCGCCGGCGTTGAACTCCGGGACGAACAGCTGGTCGTACTTGGCGAACGGGTAGGGGAAGTCGAACTTCTCCTGGAAGTAGTCGAAGCCCTGCCGGGTGACGGCGAAGATCGCGTCGGCGTCCAGGTACTCGCGCAGCGACGGGCGGCAGTACACGCCGAACGGCACGTGCTGGGCGCCGTTGTCGTAGCTGTCGAAGACGCCGACGTAGGGGCCGGCGATCAGCGCGGTGATGTAGGTGGACATCCGGGGGGTGGGCTCGAAGGTCCACACCCGGGTGTCGCCGTCGCCGGCGGGCTCGGGGGTGGGGGAGTTGGAGACCACGACCCAGCCGGCCGGGGCGGTGACGGTGAAGGCGAAGGTGGCCTTCAGGTCGGGCTGCTCGAAGCTGGCGAAGACGCGGCGGGCGTCCGGGACCTCGAACTGGGTGTAGAGGTAGGTCTCGCCGTCGGCGGGGTCGACGAAGCGGTGCAGGCCCTCGCCGGTGTTGGTGTAGGCGCAGTCGGCGACCACCCGCAGCTCGTTCTCGGCGGCCAGGCCGGGCAGCGCGATGCGGCTGTCGGCGAAGCTCTCCAGCGGCAGGGCGCGGCCGTTGAGGACGATCTCCGTCACGGCGGGGGCGACCAGGTCGATGAAGGTGGAGGCGCCGGGTTCGGCGGCCTTGAACCGGACCACGGTGGTGGACCGGAAGGTGCCGCCCTCGCGCGCGGAGCTCAGGTCGAGCTCGATCTCGTACGCGTCCACGGCCAGGAGTGCGGCCCGGGTGCGGGCCTCCTCACGGGTCAAGTTGGTGCCAGGCACTCGCAGGACTCCTTCGTCAGGGCTCGGGTTACCGGGAATCCTCCCATGCGCGTAACGATCCGTGTTCGTGCTTGACTCCCCCTCCGAGCAGTACCGGAGCATAGAGTTCAGAAGTTGAAGCTGAACTTCTCAGGAACAGCAAGTGCGCCCTGGAGGGTGGAACATGTCGACGGACACACCGGGATCGCAGTCCTCGCTGCACCGGGCCAATCTCGAACGGGTGCTGCGGGCTGTGCGGATGGCCGGATCGCTGACCCAGGCGGAGATCGCCCGGGGCACGGGGCTGTCGGCCGCGACGGTGTCCAACATCGTCCGCGAGCTGAAGGAGTCCGGCACCGTGGTGGTGGCCGACACCTCCTCGGGCGGGCGGCGGGCGCGCAGCGTTTCGCTGAGCGGGGACGCGGGGATCGTGGTGGGCGTGGACTTCGGGCACACCCACCTGCGGGTGGCGGTCGGCAACCTGGCGCACCGGGTGCTCGCCGAGGAGAGCGAGCCGCTGGACGTGGACGTCTCCGCGCAGCAGGGCTTCGACCGCGCCGAGCGGATGGTGGAGCGGCTGCTGGGCCAGGCCGGCTTCCCGGCCGACAAGGTGATCGGGGTGGGCCTGGGCGTGCCGGGCCCGATCGACGTGGAGACCGGGGCGCTCGGCTCGACCGCGATCCTGCCGGGCTGGACGGGCGTGATGCCGGGCCAGGAGCTGTCCGGGCGGCTGGGCATGCCGGTGCACGTGGACAACGACGCCAACCTGGGCGCGCTGGGCGAGCTGGTGTGGGGCGCCGGGCGGGGCCTGGGCGACCTGGCGTACATCAAGGTGGCCAGCGGCGTGGGCTCCGGCCTGGTGATCAACAGCCAGATCTACCGGGGTCCGGGGGGCACCGCGGGCGAGATCGGGCACATCACGCTGGACGAGGCGGGGCCGGTGTGCCGCTGCGGCAACCGGGGCTGCCTGGAGACCTTCGTGGGCTCCCGCTACCTGCTCAACCTCTTGAACGCCAACCACCCCGGCGAGCTGACCCTGGGCAAGGTGGTGCAGCTGGCCCAGCAGGGCGACCTGGGCTGCCGCCGGGTGATCGCCGACGCCGGCCGGCAGATCGGGATGGGCGTGGCGACCCTGTGCAACCTGCTCAATCCGCGCCGGGTGATCCTCGGCGGCGATCTCGCCGAGGCCGGTGAACTGGTGCTTTCCCCGATCCGGGACTCGGTGGCACGGTACGCGATCCCCAGTGCCGCCCGGCAGTTGTCGGTGGTCCCGGGGACGCTCGGCGGCCGGGCCGAGGTGCTCGGCGCGCTCGCCCTGGTGATGAGCGAGATGGGCGAGAGCGGGGTGCTCTGACCGGGCCCGGCACTCCGCCGGAGGGGGGTCCGGGGGCTCGCTCGGTATCGGGTGAGCCTTCAGGAAGATAACGAAAGGGTTTGGATTCGGGGGCCTCCGGTTTTACTTATTGACGACAAGATGCGTCACGGGGTTGACTCCTGCCCACCTCGCCGCAACGTTCGCGGCTCTGTCAGGGAGGCTCCCCCCACCATGAACGCAATGATGCGTCGCTTCGCCGTCGGAACCGTCGCCGTCTCGATGGCGCTGACCATGGCCGCCTGCGGCAAGGCCGGTGACGACAAGAAGGACAGCGCTGCCTCGGGCAACAACAAGTCGATCGGCCTGCTGCTCCCGGAGAACGCGTCCTCCACCCGGTACGAGTCCTTCGACAAGCCGTTCATCGAGGCCAAGGTCAAGGAACTCTGCGCCGACTGCAAGGTCGAGTACAACAACGCCGAGGGCTCCGCGGCCAAGCAGAAGCAGCAGTTCGACACCCTGATCGCCCAGGGCGTCAAGGTCATCATCCTGGACGCGTTCGACGCCAAGTCCACCCAGGCGTGGGTCACCGAGGCGGCCGGCAAGGGCGTCAAGGTCATCGCGTACGACCGCCTGGCCACCGGCCCGGTCTCCGCCTACGCCTCCTTCGACAACGAGAAGGTCGGCGAGCTCCAGGGCCAGGCCCTGGTCGACGCGCTGGGCGACAAGGCCGCCGACGCCAACATCGTGATGATCAACGGTGACGACGCCGACCCGAACGCCGGCAAGTTCAAGTCCGGCGCCCACAAGGTGCTCGACAGCAAGGTCAAGAAGGTCGTCTACGAGCAGAGCGGTGAGTGGAAGCCCACCGTCGCGGGCCAGAAGGTCGGCGCCGCCATCACCCAGCTCGGCAAGGACGGCTTCCAGGCCGTCTACTCCGCCAACGACGGCATGGCCGCCGCGATCATCACCCAGCTGCAGTCCCAGGGCATCAACGTCCCGGTCGGCGGCCAGGACGCGGGCCTCGACGCGATCCAGCGGATCGTCGCGGGCACCCAGTCCTACACCATCTACAAGGCGTACAAGCCGCTGGCCGACTCGGCCGCCGAGCTCGCCGTCGACCTGCTCCAGGGCAAGGACATCAAGTCGGTCGCCAGCTCGACCATCGACAGCGACACCGACAAGGGCATCCCGGCCAAGCTGCTGGACGCCAAGGTCGTCACCAAGGCGAACATCAAGGACACCGTGATCGCCGACGGCCTGTACAAGGTCGCCGACATCTGCACCGCCGACTTCGCCGCCGCCTGCACCGCGGCCGGCCTGCAGTAACACCCGCCGGGCGGGGGCTCCCTGACCATCCGGGAGCCCCCGCCCGCGTCGCTCCACCCCTCAGCACCACAGCACAGCACTACCCCGCCTGCCCGGCCCGGCACGCGGGACGGCCGTGCCGGAAACGTCAGGTCCGGCACGGGACTCAAGGAGTTGGTTCACGTGACAGGCGCACCCGTACTGGCGTTGCGCGGGGTCTCCAAGCGCTTCGGTGCCGTCCAGGCACTCACCGACGTGCATCTGGAGGTCCACGCGGGCGAGGTCGTCGCCCTGGTCGGCGACAACGGTGCCGGTAAGTCCACCCTGGTCAAGACCATCGCGGGCGTCCACCCGATCGACGAGGGCGTCATCGAGTGGGAGGGCAAGGCGGTCGCCATCAACCGCCCGCAGGACGCCCAGCAGCTCGGCGTCGCCACCGTCTACCAGGACCTCGCGCTCTGCGACAACCTCGACGTGGTCGGCAACCTCTTCCTCGGCCGCGAGATCAAGCGCTTCGGCACCCTGGACGAGGTCGCGATGGAGAAGCGCGCGCGCGAGCTCCTCGACACCCTGTCGATCCGCATCCCCAGCGTCCGCATCCCGATCGCCTCGCTCTCCGGCGGTCAGCGCCAGGTGGTCGCGATCGCCCGCGCCCTGGTCGGCGACCCCAAGATCGTCATCCTGGACGAGCCCACCGCGGCCCTCGGCGTCGAGCAGACCGCCCAGGTCCTGGACCTGGTCGAGCGGCTCCGCCAGCGCGGCCTCGGCGTGATCCTGATCAGCCACAACATGGCCGACGTGAAGGCCGTCGCGGACACCGTCGCGGTGCTCCGCCTGGGCCGCAACAACGGCAGCTTCGAGGTGGCCACCACCTCGCACGAGGAGATCATCTCCGCCATCACCGGCGCCACCGACAACGCGGTGACACGTCGTCAGGCCCGAATCGCGGAGGAATCCAAGTGAGCACCGAGACCCCCACCACGCCCCCCGTCTCCCCCGCGGTGGACCCGCGCCTGCTGGTCCGCAAGGAGGGACTGGCCGGCTACTTCGACGAGTTCGTCCGCAAGATCCGCAGCGGCGAGCTCGGCTCGCTGCCGGTGGTCATCGGCCTGATCGTGATCGCCGCGATCTTCCAGATCAAGACCGGCACCTTCCTCAACGCCGACAACCTCACCAACATCACCAAGTGGATCGCGGGCCCCGGCCTGATCGCGGTCGGCGTGGTGTTCGTGCTGCTGCTCGGCGAGATCGACCTCTCGCTCGGCTCGGTGGCCGGCGCCACCGCCGCCATCACCTCGGTGCTCTCGGTGCGCCAGGGCCTCAACGAGTGGCTCGCCATCGTGCTGGCGATCGCCGCCGCGATCGCCATCGGCGCCCTGCACGGCTACTTCTTCGCCAAGATCGGCGTCCCCGCGTTCGTGGTCACCCTGGCCGGCATGCTGGCCTGGAACGGCCTGCAGATGCTCGTGCTGGGCAACCTCGGCACCGTCAACAACCCGATCGACGGCGTGGTCGCCAACCTGGACACCTACTTCCTGGGCGACGGCGACGTCATCTGGGCCTGGCTGTTCGCGATCGTCACCATCGTGCTGTTCGCCGCCGGCCAGCTGCTCGACTCCCGCCGCCGCAGCGCCGCCAACCTGCCGGCCCGCCCGATCAGCGAGATCGCGCTGCGCACCGGCGTGATCGGCGTCGTGGTGCTGGTCGCCGCCTACATGCTCAACCAGGACCGCGGCCTGCCGCTGCCGCTGGTGATCTTCGTCGGCATCGTCGCGCTCGGCGACTTCGTGCTGCGCCGCACCGCCTACGGCCGCCAGATCTTCGCGGTCGGCGGCGGCATCGAGGCGGCCCGCCGCGCGGGCATCAACGTCGCCTGGGTCCGGATCTCGGTCTTCATGATCTCGGCCGGCCTGGCCGGCCTCGGCGGCCTGTTCATCGCCTCTCAGCAGGGCTCCGCGGACAAGGCGCTGGGCAGCGGCAACGTGCTGATGAGCGCCATCGCCGCCGCCGTCATCGGCGGCACCAGCCTCTTCGGCGGCCGCGGCAAGACCTGGTCGGCGCTGCTCGGCATCCTGGTCATCCAGTCCATCACCACCGGTCTGGACATGATCCACGCCCAGCAGGCCATCCAGTACATGATCACCGGCGCGGTGCTGCTCGCCGCGGTGGTCCTGGACTCGGTCTCCCGCCGCACCCAGAAGTCCCACGGCCGCGGCTGACCCCCGGCCCCACCACCCGGACCGCGCGACCGGCGCCCCCATACCAGGGGCCGGTCGCGCGGTCCGGCGCGTTCGGCCCGGGGCCACCCGAAGAGCTGGTCGGGTCGCCCGCCGCACTACGCCCCGGTAATGGACATTAGACTCGAGCGGGGCGTACGCCCTCCGGGCCCATGCGGGCGCGAGAACTTGGACGAGGAGGAACGGGTGGCCCTGCTGACCCGCATTCGGGGACCGCGCGATCTCGATCGACTCACGCCCGCGCAGCTGACGGCGCTCGCCGAGGAGATCCGCGCCTTCCTGGTGGAGGAGGTCTCCAAGACCGGCGGCCACCTCGGCCCCAACCTCGGCGTGGTCGAGCTGACGCTCGCGATGCACCGGGTCTTCGACTCCCCGCGCGACCGCATCCTCTTCGACACCGGCCACCAGAGCTACGTCCACAAGCTGCTGACCGGCCGCCAGGACTTCTCCCGGCTCAAGATGAAGGGCGGCCTGTCCGGCTACCCCTCGCGGGCCGAGTCCGAGCACGACGTGATCGAGAACTCGCACGCCTCCACCGTCCTCGGCTACGCCGACGGCCTGGCCAAGGCCAACAAGATCCAGGGCCACAAGGACCGCCCCGTGGTCGCCGTGATCGGCGACGGCGCGCTCACCGGCGGCATGGCCTGGGAGGCGCTCAACAACATCGCCGACAGCCGGGACCTGCCGGTCGTCATCGTCGTCAACGACAACGAGCGGTCCTACTCGCCGACCATCGGCGGCCTCGCCAACCACCTCTCCACGCTGCGCACCACCCAGGGCTACGAGCGCTTCCTGTCCTGGGGCAAGGACGCGCTGCAGCGCACCCCCGTGGTCGGCCAGGCGATGTTCGAGACACTGCACGGCGCCAAGAAGGGCCTCAAGGACTTCATCGCCCCGCAGGGCATGTTCGAGGACCTCGGCCTCAAGTACATCGGCCCGATCGACGGCCACGACCTGCAGGCCCTGGAGTCCGCCTTCACCAAGGCGCGCGGCTTCGGCGGCCCGGTCATCGTGCACTGCATCACCGAGAAGGGCCGCGGCTACCACGCCGCCGAGAACAACGACGAGGACCGCTTCCACGCGGTCGGCGTGATCCACCCCGACACCGGCCTGCCGGTGAAGACCGCCGGCAAGGACTGGACGTCCGTGTTCGGCGAGGAGATGGTCGCGCTCGGCCGCGAGCGCCGCGACATCGTGGCGATCACCGCCGCGATGCTGCACCCCGTCGGCCTGGCCCCGTTCGCCAAGGCGTACCCCGACCGGATCTTCGACGTCGGCATCGCCGAGCAGCACGCCGCGGTCTGCGCCGCCGGCCTGGCCACCAACGGCCTGCACCCGGTCGTCGCGGTCTACGCGACCTTCCTGAACCGGGCCTTCGACCAGGTCCTGATGGACGTCGCGCTGCACCGGCTGGGCGTCACCTTCGTGCTCGACCGGGCCGGCGTCACCGGCACCGACGGCGCCTCGCACAACGGCATGTGGGACATGTCGATCCTCCAGGTCGTCCCCGGCCTGCGGCTGGCCGCCCCGCGCGACGCCGAGCAGGTCCGGCTCCAGCTGCGCGAGGCCGTCGAGGTCACCGACGCCCCCACCGTGGTCCGCTACTCCAAGGGCAGCGTCGGCCCGTCGGTGCCCGCCGTCGGCCGGGTCGGCGGCATGGACGTGCTCCGGCGCCACGAGGGCAGCTCCGCGGACGAGGCGGCCGACGTGCTGATCGTCTCGGTCGGCGCGATGGCCCCGGTCTGCCTGGAGGCCGCCGAGCTGCTCGCCGCCCGCGGCGTCACCAGCACCGTGGTCGACCCGCGCTGGGTCAAGCCGGTGGACGCCGCGCTGCCCGGCCTGGCCGCCCAGCACCGCCTGGTGGTCACCGTCGAGGACAACGGCCGGGCCGGCGGCGTCGGCTCGGCGATCGCCCAGGCGCTGCGCGACGCCGACGTGGACGTCCCGCTGCGCGACTTCGGCATCCCGCAGCAGTTCCTCGACCACGCCTCGCGCGCCGAGATCATGGCGGAGATCGGGCTGACCGCCCCGGCGATCGCCGAGAAGATCGCGGCCCTGGTCGACGCCCGCTCCTTCGCCCGGAGCTGACCGCCCCGCCCGGGCGGCCCGTTCCGCCCGGGGCCGGCCGCCCCGCCGGGGCCGACCGCAACCTCCGTGGACGCACCGCCCGGGAGCCGCAGCGCCGGCCCCCGGCGGTGCGGCTATTGTCGGACCGTCACACTCATTCCTGGACTGGCACTCCTCCGCCCGTTCGCGCCCGGTAGGTTGTCACCCGTGCCCCACACCGCCACGAGCCGCCCCCGCGCCCTCGCCGACCGCCTCCACGGGCACGTCCGGGCCGGGTACTGGACCAGACTGGTCCCGCTGCTCGCGGTCCTGGCCACCGTCACCCACCTGCCCTCCTTCCTCCGCCCCGTGTGGAGCCCCGACGAGGGCTACCTCGCCACCCAGGCCCGGATGCTCGCCGACGGCGGCGTCCTCTACGACACCGTCGTCGACCGCAAGCCCCCGCTGCTGCCCTGGCTGTACGAAGCCTGCTTCGCGCTCTTCGGCTCCGTCTCGCTCTGGCCGCTGCGCCTGCTGGCGATCGGCGCCCACCTCGCCACCGCCGTCCTGCTCGCCTCCACCGCCCGCGGCCGCTGGGGCGACCGGGCCGGCCGCTACGCCGGCGTCCTCTACCTGCTGGTCTCCATCGGGCTCTCCCCGGAGGACACCCAGGCCGCCACCTTCGAAGTCTTCATGCTGCCCGCCATGGTGCTCGCCTTCCGCTACGCGGAGCGCCGCCGCTGGCTGGCCGCCGGCATCGCCGTCGCGCTCTGCTCGCTCACCAAGCAGACCGGCGGCGCCGTCATGCTCCCCGTGCTCTGGATGCTGCTCCAGGACACCCGCCGCCGCGGCGTCCCCTGGCCGCCGGCCCTCGCCAAGATCGGCTTCGGCTTCGCCCTGCCGATAGCGCTGGTCGCCGCCATCCTCACCAAGCCCAAGGGCTTCCTGTTCTGGGTCGTCACCGGCTCCGGCGACTACGCCGTGCTCGGCTCCAACTGGCCCCAGATGATCGGCCGCGCCCTGGGCAACTCCGCGATCCTGCTGAGCGCCGGACTCGCCTTCCTGCTGCCCTACGCCCACCGCCTGTGGCTGCGCCGCCGGCGCCGCCCGGTCCCCGCCCGCGGCCCCGAGCGCGGCTCCACCGCCGACCTCTGGGTCTGGCTGCTCTCCTCCGTCGTCGCGGTCTCGGTCGGCTTCCACTTCTTCGGCCACTACTACCTCCAGCTGATGCCCCCGCTGGTCCTGCTCGGCGTCGGCGCGGTCGCCACCTCCGCCGTCCCCTGGCGCCCCGTGGTCGCCTACTGCACCCTGGCCAGCACCGTCTTCTGGGGCCTCGCCGTCTTCTGGCCCGGCCAGCGCCTCACCCAGACCACCGAGGTCGCCACCGCCGTCGCCGCCCAGACCACCCCCAAGGACACCGTCCTGGTCTGGGGCATGCACCCCGAGCTCTACTGGCTCGCCGACCGCCGCCCCGCCAGCCGCTACCTCACCGCCGGCTTCCTCACCAACTTCAGCGGCGGCAAGGGCGGCGAGAAGGTCGGCGAGGAGTACTCCGTCTCCGACGCCTGGCAGACCTTCGACCACGAGATCTCCGCCAACGGCCTCCCCGAGGTCTTCGTCGACGACTCCGGCACCGCCCCCTACCAGCCCGACAAGGTCCCCCGGATCGCCAGCCTGCTCGACACCTACTACGAGGTCGTCGGCGTCACCGGCGACACGGTGATCTACCGCCTCAAGAAGAGGTAGCGGCCCCCGCCGACGGGCTCCGCCGGCGGCCCGGAGGCCGGGCTGCTCCGGGCGGACGGCGGGAGCCCGCTCAGCCGGTCCACCCGGTCAGCGCGGCGATCAGCGGTTCCGGGCGGAAGGCCGGGTGCGGCGGCTCCGGGCAGCCGGGCAGCTCCACCGCGCCGGGGACCAGGGCCAGCAGCGCGTCCGCCGTGCGGCGCCGGTGGACGGGGTTCTCCGGGGCCGCGGGCAGGACCGCCACCGGCAGCCGCAGCCCGGCCAGTTCCGCGTCGGTGACACCGCGCAGCACCCCGCCGGCCAGCAGCCCGGCCGCCTCCGGCACGGCCGCCCGGATCAGTGCGTCCAGCCGTTCGTCGCCCGCCGTGGCCGGCCAGGCCAGGACCAGGGACCGGACCCGTCCGGGGGCCGCCAGGGCCAGCCGGAGGGCCGCCGAGCAGCCGTTGGAGCCCGCGACCAGGACGACCTGCGGCCCGTCCGGCAGCGCCGCCGCCAGGTGCTCCGCCTCGGCCGCCCAGCTCCCGGCCCGCATCGCCCGGTCGGGTGCGAGCACGTCGGCCCCCGCCGCCCGCAGCCCCGCCGTCACCCCGGGCCGGTCCCAGAACACCCCAGCGTCCACCGGCTCGTCCCACAGCCCGCCGTGCACCAGCACGAGCACGCCCGCACCCCCTCGTCGCGTGAAAGAGCGCAGCATAGCAACGCCGCCGGGCGGCACCCCCGTTCGGTGGAAGGGGGTGCCGCCCGGCGGCGTGGTGTCGAGGCTGCGTCAGGCGGGGACCGAAGCCAGGCCGGGGGCCAGGAACTTCTTGCCGTTGACGCGCTCGGAGACGCCCTCGCGGTCGAGGTACGGGGTGATGCCGCCGAGGTGGAACGGCCAGCCGGCGCCGGTGATCATGCAGAGGTCGATGTCCTGGGCCTCGCCGACCACGCCCTCGTCCAGCATCAGGCCGATCTCCTGGGCGACGGCCTCCAGCGCGCGGGCGCGCACCTGCTCCTCGGTGAGGACGGTGTCGCCGAAGGAGAGCAGCGCCAGCACCTCGGGGTCGAGGACCTGCGCGCCGTCCTGCCAGACGTAGAAGCCGCGCTTGCCGGCCTCGACCACCTTGCCGAGGTTCGCGGAGACGGAGAACCGGTCCGGGAACGCGCCGTGCAGGGTCTCGGAGACATGCAGGGCGATCGCGGGGCCGACCAGTTCGAGCAGGGCGATCGGGGACATCGGCAGGCCGAGCGGCTTCACCGCGGCCTCGACGGTCTCGAACGGGGTGCCCTCGTCGATGATGTTCTGGATCTCGCCCATGAAGCGGGTCAGGATGCGGTTGACCACGAACGCCGGGGCGTCCTTGGTGAGCACCGCGGTCTTCTTCAGCTTCCTGGCGACCCCGAACGCGGTGGCCAGCGAGGCGTCGTCGGTCCGCTCGGCCCGGACGATCTCCAGCAGCGGGAGGATCGCGACCGGGTTGAAGAAGTGGAAGCCGACCACGCGCTCCGGGTGCTGGAGCTTGGAGGCCATCTCGGTGACCGAGAGCGAGGAGGTGTTGGTGGCCAGCACGGTGGTCGGCGAGACCACCGCCTCCAGCTCCGCGAACACCTTCTGCTTGACGCCCATCTCCTCGAACACGGCCTCGATCACGAAGTCCGCGTCGCCGAACGCGACGGCCTTGTCGAGGTGGCCGGAGACCAGGCCCTTGAGCTTGTTGGCCTTGTCCTTGCCGATCCGGCCCTTCTCCAGCAGCTTGTCGACCTCGGCGTGGACGTAGCCCACGCCCTTGTCGATCCGCGCCTGGTCGATGTCGGTGAGCACCACCGGCACCTCCAGCCGGCGCGCGAACAGCAGCGCCAGCTGGGAGGCCATCAGGCCGGCGCCGACCACGCCGACCTTGGTGACCGGGCGGGCCAGCGACTTGTCCGGCGCGCCGAACGGCCGCTTGGCCCGGCGCTGCACCAGGTTGAAGGCGTACAGCCCGGCGCGCAGCTCGCCGCTCATGATCAGGTCGGCGAGCGCGGCGTCCTCCGCGTCGAAGCCGGCCTGCAGGTCGCCGTCCTTGACCTGCTGGATGATGTCCAGCGCCTTGTACGCGGCCGGGGCGGCCCCGTGCACCTTGGCGTCGGCGACCCAGCGGCCCCACAGCACGGCGTCGTCCCACGCCTTGCCGCGGTCGAACTCCTCGCGCTCGACGACCACGTCGCCCTTGAGCACCTTGGCGGTCCACAGCAGCGACTGCTCCAGGAAGTCGGCCGGCTCGAAGATCGCGTCCGCGATGCCGAGCTCGAACACCTCCTTGCCCTTGAGCTGCTTGTTCTGCGCCATCGAGTTCTCGACGATGACCTTGACCGCCTTGGCGGGGCCGATCAGGTTCGGCAGCAGGGTGCAGCCGCCCCAGCCGGGCACCAGGCCGAGGAAGACCTCGGGCAGCGAGAACGCCGGGACGCCCGCGCTGACGGTGCGGTAGCCGCAGTGCAGGCCGACCTCGACGCCGCCGCCCATCGCCGCGCCGTTGTAGTACGCGAAGGACGGGACGGGCAGCGCGGCGATCCGCTTGAAGACGTCGTGGCCGCCCTTGCCGATGGCCAGCGCGTCGGAGTGCTCGGTGAGGATCTCGACGCCCTTGAGGTCGGCGCCGACCGCGAAGATGAACGGCTTGCCGGTGATCGCGACCGCGACCACCTCGCCCGCGGCGGCCTCCGCCTCGACCTGGTCCAGCGCCGCGGAGAGCTTGGCCAGCGAGCCCGGGCCGAAGGTGGTCGGCTTGGTGTGGTCGAAGCCGTTGTCCAGGGTGATCAGGGCCAGCTTGCCGGCCTGCAGCGGCAGGTCCAGGTGGCGCACGTGCGCGGTGGTGACGACCTCGCCGGGGAACAGTTCGGCGGCGCGCTGCAGCAGTTCAGTGGTGCTCATGGTCACTTACCACCCTCGAAGTGGGGGTTCTCCCAGATGACGGTGCCGCCCATGCCGAAGCCGATGCACATGGTGGTGAGGCCGTAGCGGACGTCCGGACGCTGCTCGAAGCGGCGGGCCAGCTGGGTCATCAGGCGCACGCCCGAGGAGGCCAGCGGGTGGCCGAACGCGATCGCGCCGCCGTACGGGTTGACCCGCTCGTCGTCGTCCGCGATGCCGTAGTGGTCCAGGAAGGCCAGCACCTGCACGGCGAACGCCTCGTTGACCTCGAACGCGCCGATGTCCTCGATGGTCAGGCCGGCCTTGGCCAGCGCCTTCTCGGTCGCCGGGACGGGGCCGATGCCCATCACCTCGGGCTCGACGCCCGCGAAGGCGTAGCTCACCAGGCGCATCTTGACCGGCAGGCCCAGCTCGCGGGCCACGTCCTCGGCGGCCAGCAGCGAGGCGGTGGCGCCGTCGTTCAGGCCGGCCGCGTTGCCCGCGGTGATGTTGCCGTGCGGGCGGAACGGGGTCTTCAGGCCGGCCAGCGACTCCATCGTGGTGCCCGGGCGCATCGGCTCGTCGGTCGTCGCCAGGCCCCAGCCGGTCTCGCCGATCTCGGGGTTGGTGTTGCGGACCGCGATCGGCACCAGGTCCGGCTGGATGTCGCCGTTGGCGTACGCCTTCGCGGCCTTCTCCTGCGAGCGCACCGCGTACGCGTCGCAGCGCTCCTTGGTGAGGTGCGGGAAGCGGTCGTGCAGGTTCTCCGCCGTCATGCCCATGAACAGGGCGGACTCGTCGACCAGCTTCTCCGAGACGAACCGCGGGTTCGGGTCCACGCCCTCGCCCATCGGGTGCCGCCCCATGTGCTCGACGCCGCCGGCCACCACGACGTCGTAGGCGCCGAAGGCGATGCCGCCCGCGGTGGTGGTGACGGCCGTCATCGCGCCGGCGCACATCCGGTCGATCGCGTAGCCCGGCACGGACTTCGGCAGGCCGGAGAGGAGCGCGGCGGTGCGGCCGATGGTCAGGCCCTGGTCACCGATCTGGGTGGTCGCGGCGACGGCGACCTCGTCGATCCGCTCGACGGGCAGGCTCGGGTTGCGGCGCACCAGTTCACGGATGCACTTGACGACCAGGTCGTCGGCGCGGGTCTCGTGGTAGATGCCCTTCGGGCCGGCCTTGCCGAACGGGGTGCGGACGCCGTCGACGAAGACGACGTCCCTCGCGGTACGAGGCACGGGGGCTCTCCTCCCAGGGGGACATGACGATGAGCGCGCCCAGGATCGGCGCTGCTGCGCCCACCAATCTACCCACGAGTAACAACGCCCGGCAAGGACCGTGAGGGCGGTCACGCCGCCCCGCCCCTCCCCGCCGCCGGTCCCCCCGCCCCGGCGGGGGTCCGGGGACCGGCCTCAGCCCTCCGCCGCGGTCCGGAACGCCTCCGCCAGGACCGGGGCGACCAGCTCGGTCTGCCAGGCGCGGGCGCCCAGGGCGCGCAGCGCGTCGGCGACCGCGTCGGCGTCCGGGCGGGCCGGCGGCTCCCAGGAGACCCGGCGGACCAGGTCGGGGGTGATCAGGTTCTCCGCGGGCAGGTGGTACCGCTCGGCCAGGGCGGCGACGGCGGCCCGGGCGCCGCTGAGCCGGGCCGCGGCGACCGGGTCCTTCTCGGCCCAGGCGCGCGGCGGCGGCGGCCCGTCGTGCGGGGCGGTCGCGGGCGGCAGCGCGGACTCCGGGATCTCGCGGGCGCGCTCGATCGCGGCCAGCCACTGCTCCAGCTGGCGGCGGTTGATCCGCGGCCCGAAGCCCTGGACGGCGATCAGCGCGGGCGCGTTGGCCGGCATCGCCAGCGCGGCGTTCACGATCGCGGCGTCGGCCAGCACCCGGCCGGGGGAGACGTCCCGCTCGCGGGCGATCCGGTCCCGGGTGAGCCACATCTCGCGGACGGCGGCCAGCTGCCGGCGGCGGCGGACCTTGTGTAGCTGGGAGGTGCGGCGCCACGGGTCGACCCGGGGAGCCGGCGGGGGCGCGGCGGCCAGGGCGGCGAACTCCTGGTGGGCCCAGTCGAGTTTGCCCTGCTGCTCCAGCTCGGCCTCCAGCGCGTCCCGCAGGTCGACCAGCACCTCGACGTCCAGCGCCGCGTAGCGCAGCCAGGGTTCGGGCAGCGGGCGGGTGGACCAGTCGACCGCCGAGTGCTCCTTGGCCAGCGAGAGGCCCAGCACGTTCTCGGTCATCGGGCCCAGGCCGACCCGGGGGAACCCGGCGAGGCGGCCGGCCAGCTCGGTGTCGAACAGCAGGCCCGGGTGCATGCCCACCTCGAACAGGCAGGGCAGGTCCTGGGTGGCGGCGTGCACGACCCACTCGGTGTCGGCGAGCGCGGCGTTCAGGCCGGTCAGGTCGGGGCAGGCGATCGGGTCGATCAGCGCGGTGCCCGCGCCCTCGCGGCGCAGCTGGATCAGGTAGGCGCGCTGGCCGTAGCGGTAGCCGGAGGCGCGCTCGGCGTCGACGGCCACCGGGCCGGTGCCGCGGCGGAAGCCCTCGACGACGGCGGCGAGGGCCGCTTCGTCCGCCACCACCGGTGGGAGTCCGTCCCTGGGCTCGAGGAGCGGTACCGGGGCGGTCTCTTCGGGGATGGAGGCTACGGCGTCGGTCACCCCCCAAGGGTACGTCGTGTGTCGCCGCCGGGAGTGTTGTCTGACTGGTCGGACCATGTTCTGACATATGCCAGCCGGGGGCGGCCGACCGCCGCCGGGCCGCCCGGTCCCGGTGCGCCGGGGTGCCCGCCGGATGTCCGCGGCGCGGCGGGGGGCCGCTGACGGGCTGTCACGCCGGGGTGCGCGGGGGAGCGGCGGGAGAGCGGCGGGGAAGTAGCGGGGAAGCGGCAGGGAAGCAGCAGGGCGAACGGCGGCGGCCCGGAGGAAACGTTCCTCCGGGCCGCCACCAGCGACGATGTGGGTCAGTGGATGATGCCGGTGCGCAGGGCCACCGCCACCATGCCGGCCCGGTCGCCGGTGCCCAGCTTGCGGGCGATGCGCGCCAGGTGGCTCTTCACCGTCAGTGCGGACAGGCCCATCGCCACGCCGATCGCCTTGTTCGACTGGCCCTCGGCGACCAGCCGCAGCACCTCCACCTCGCGGCCGGACAGCTCGCGGTACGCGGACGGTTGGGCGCCGGGCGCACCCGGAGCGCCGGGGGCGGCACCGGGCTGGCCGGGGGCGCCGTGGTGGCCGGGCGCACCGGGGTGGTGGTGGCCGGGGAGGCCGGGGCGGCGCATCCGGCCGGCCAGGCCGGCGCCGATCGGCAGGCCGGGGCGGCCGGGCATCGGCATGTTGGTCCGGGTGCCGGTCACCACGTAGCCCTTGACGCCGCCGGCCAGTGCCGAGCGGACCGCGCCGATGTCGTCGGCGGCGGACAGCGCCAGGCCGTTGGGCCAGCCCGCGGCGCGGGTCTCGGCGAGGACGGTCAGGCCGGAGCCGTCCGGCAGGTGCACGTCGGCGATGCAGATGTCGCGCGGAGTGGAGACCCGGGGCCGGGCCTCGGCGATCGAGGACACCTCGATGACGTCGCGGACACCGAGTGCCCATAGGTGCCGGGTCACCGTGTTCCGGACCCGGGGATCTGCGATGACCACCATGGCGGTGGGCTTGGTCGGGCGGTAGGCGACCACGCTTGCGGGGTGCTCGAGAAGGACCGACACCTGAGGCCTCCGGGGGGAGTGGCGGACGAACCCCGAGGGGGCGGTCGGAGCGTTCCGCGTCTGGAAAGGGTCACTGACACCTTCGGCATCAACCGTGCCCGGCTTTAGCGGGTGATCACGATCTGGTGAGTAACAATACGGACAAATCGTGCAGGTGACCGGTACGACATGCTTGGAAATCGCACACATTCGATCGGGAACGGCGACGCGACGATCGCAAACGTGCAGGTAATTGACCCGGAGTGGAGGGGAAGTCACACTCCGTCAGCCCTGCGGGTGGCACCGCTCCCGGGACGCGGGCTTGTCCCCCTGAGGTGTCTGCCGGGATGCCTGCCGGGGTGCCTGCCGAGGCGTCCGCGCGACGCCGCCGGGCCGCCGCGCGGGGAGCCCGGACGCCTGACGGCCGGTCAGTGCGAGTTGCGCGGCCGGCGGCGGGCCGGCATCGGCACCACGCCGCCGAGCCCGCCCGGCCCGTCGGCCGCCAGCGGCGCGGGCGCGGACGGCGGCAGCCCCGCGCAGACGCACAGCAGGTCCGCCCAGGCGGCCAGGTGCCGCTCGAAGCGGCGGTCGGCCGGCGTCCAGGACGCCCGCAGCTCGATCTCGGTGGACGCGCCGCGCTCGGCCAGCGCGCCGAAGTACTGGGAGTGGCACCTGGTCACCGTGCCGGACGGCTCGGCGTACCCGGCGGCCTGCGCCTGTAGTGCGTCCAGCAGCCAGCTCCAGCCGACCTCGGACAGCAGCGGGTCGCCCGCCATCTCCGGCTCCAGGTCGGCCCGGGTCATGGTCACCACCCGGAAGTCGCCGTTCCACGCCTCCGGCGCGGCCGGGTCGTGCAGCAGCACCAGGGTGCCGTCCGCCAGCTCCTCGCCGTCCACCTCCACCGAGGCGGAGAGCGCGAAGGCGTGCGGGGCCAGCCGGCGGGGGGCGGGCTGCGGGGACAGCCGCACCTCGGGGCGCAGCCGCGCCCCGGTCAGCGCCTCGACCGCGTCGCGGAACTCGATCGGCGCCGACTCCCTGCCCGTTCCTCCACCCTGCGCGGATTGCCCGCCGACCGCTGCCATGACCGGAAGCCTAGGCGGCGCGGACCCGCAAGCCGAGCACTTTCGTGCCTCCGGCGTGCCGAAAACCCGGAAACCGGGCGGGCCGTGCGCACCGCCCCGGCGGCCACCGCCCGAGGTGTCCGTTTTGCCTGCCCGGGCGGTCCGTCCGGGCGGGGGCCCACCGGCCGCGTGCGAGGATGTGACCCGTGAGTGAGACTCCCGCAGCCCAGTCCGGTCAGCGGCCCCGCGGCGCCGCGTACGACTCCGTCTTCCTGCGCGCCGCCCGCAACGAGCCGGTGCCGCACACCCCCGTCTGGTTCATGCGGCAGGCCGGCCGCTCGCTGCCCGAGTACCTGAAGGTCCGCGAGGGCGTCCCGATGCTCGACGCCTGCATGCGGCCCGACCTGGTCAAGGAGATCACCCTCCAGCCGGTGCGCCGGCACAAGGTGGACGCGGCCATCTTCTTCTCCGACATCGTCGTCCCGCTCAAGGCGGTCGGCATCGACGTCGAGATCAAGGGCGGCGTCGGCCCGGTCATCGCCGACCCGATCCGCACCGCGACCGACCTCCGGCGGCTGCGCCCGCTGGAGCCCGACGACATGCCCTACATCACCGAGGCGGTCGGCCTGCTGGTCGCCGAACTCGGCGCCACCCCGCTGATCGGCTTCGCCGGCGCCCCCTTCACGCTGGCCAGCTACCTGGTCGAGGGCGGGCCCTCGAAGTCGTACGAGAACACCAAGGCGATGATGTACGGCGCCCCCGAGGTGTGGGCCGAACTGGTCGACCGGCTCGCCCGGATCACCTCCGCCTTCCTGAAGATCCAGATCGAGGCCGGGGCCTCGGCGGTCCAGCTCTTCGACTCCTGGGCCGGCGCGCTCGCCCCCGACGAGTACCGCCGCTCGGTGCTGCCCGCCAGCACCAAGGTCTTCGACGCGGTCGAGCCCTACGGCGTCCCGCGGATCCACTTCGGCGTCAACACCGGCGAACTCCTCGGCCTGATGGGCCAGGCCGGCGCGGACATCGTCGGCGTCGACTGGCGCGTCCCGCTCGACGAGGCCGCCAACCGGGTCGGCCCCGGCAAGGGCCTGCAGGGCAACCTCGACCCCGCCGTCCTCTACGCCCCCACCCACGTGGTCGAGACCAAGGCCCGCGAGGTCCTGCACGCCGCCCAGGCCCTCGGCGGCAGCCACCACATCTTCAACCTCGGCCACGGCGTCATGCCCACCATGGACCCGGACGCCCTCACCCGCCTGGTCGCCTTCGTCCACGAGGCCAGCGCCCGCTGAGGCCCCCGGCCGGCTCCCCGCCGTCCGGGCGGGCGGGGACGGCCAGGACGCGGCGGCGGGTCTCCGCGTTCGAGCAGCCCCGGGCCGTCCCGCCCTCACCGCTCTCCCCACCGTGAACGCCGCCCGCCACCACGAGGGCGCCCCCGCCGCGCTCTGCGGCGCTGGTGGCGGTGCCCCGCGCGGTCCTCGCCGCGGTCCGGGTGGCGAGGGGCGTGCGGTGGAGCGGCTCTGACGGCCGGAGGCCGGGGAGCGGCGGGTCGTGGCCCGCCGCTCCCCGGCCTCCGTGGTGGCCCGGTGCTCCTCGGTTACTCCTCGTCGTCCGGGGTGTGCGTCGGGCGGGGCGGGGCGGGTGGCATCGGGGCGTGCGGGGCGTGCCGGACCGGGCCGCGGGGGGTCCGGGGGCGCTTGCGGAGCTGCCTGCGCAGCAGCCAGGCGAACGGGGCCAGGACCAGCAGGAAGGGGGCCAGGGCCGCCAGCACCATGAGCAGGGCGCGGACCAGGACCACCAGCGCGTGCCAGCCGCCGGCGAGGGCGTGGCCGACGGAGGCCCAGAAGCCGGTCTGCTTCTTCTCCGGTTCGACCCGGACGGCCTGGCGGGCCGTCACCAGGTCCAGGGTCACGGTGGAGAGCGAGGTGCGGGCGGCGAGCTGCTGCTGCTGGTGCTGGAGCGATTCGAGGTCGGACTCGCGGCGGGTCAGCTCGCTCTCCAGCGACACCACCTCGGCCAGGCTCTTCGCGTCCGCCATCAGCGCCCGCACCCGGTCCACGCTGGCCTGCATGGACTTGACCCGGCTGTCGGTGTCGGCGATCTGCGCGGTGAGGTCCTCGGCCTGGCTGCTGAGGCCGAGCCGGGTGCCGAGCCCGCCGAGCCCGTCCAGGGTGGCCTGGTAGGCCGCGGACGGGACCTTGAGCGTCAGCGTGGACTGCGTGCTGTCGCCCGTCCCGCCGCGCAGGTCCTCCCCGGCGACGTACCCGCCGGCCCGGGTGACCAGGTCGACGGCCTTGGCGCTCGCGTCGCCGACGTCCTCCACCCGGAGCGTCAGCTTCGCCTGGTAGGCGATCTGACGGTCCGCCGCGGCCGCGGTCGCCGCCGCCGTCCCGGCCGCGCCCCCGGCCCCGGCGGGGGCGTCGCCCTTGCCGGGGGTGGCCGCCGCCGCGCCCGGCGCCCGGGCGCCGCCCTTCGCGTCGGCGACGGCCGCCGAGCTCGACGCGTGGTCGCCGCCCGCGCTGCACCCGGCCAGCAGCAGCACCGCGGCCAGCGCCCCGACCGCGCCCGCTCTGCGTACCCGCAGGTCCATTCGGTTCCCTCCCCGTGTTCCGGGGCGGGCCGTCCGCCCGCCCCCACGAGACTGTGACGCGGCGGCCCCGGGAGCGGACCCGCACCGACGGTACCGGAACGATCACGCTGTGGACTCACCCCGGTCTCGGGGCGCTCCGGGGCCGATCCCGGCGATCCGGATAAGGGCTGGGAGACTGGTCGGCATGGCGAAACCTCACGTCGTGGTGATCGGTGGCGGGATCGCGGGCCTGGCCGCGGCGGCGTTCCTCGGGGACGCGGCGGTGCGGGTGACCGTGCTGGAGGCGTCCGGGCGCTTCGGCGGGAAACTGCGCGGCGGCGAGGTCGGCGGCGTCCGGGTCGACCTCGGTGCCGAGTCGGTGCTCGCCCGCCGCCCCGAGGCCGTCGAGCTGGCCCGCCGGGTCGGCCTCGGCGACCGGCTGGAGCCGCCCACCACCGCCAGGGCCGCGATCTGGACCAGGGAGGGCCTGCGCCCGCTGCCCGGCGGCCAACTCATGGGCGTCCCCGGCGACCTGGACGCGCTGGAGGCGTCCGGCGTGCTCACCCCCGAGGGCCTGGAGCGGGCCCGCCGGGAGCGGCCCGCCCCGCTCGGCGAGGACGCCCCGATCGGCCGCTACGTCGCCGACCGGCTCGGCCGCGAGGTGGTCGACCGGCTGGTCGAGCCGCTGCTCGGCGGCGTGTACGCCGGGCACGCCGACGAGATCTCGATCCGCGCCGCCGTCCCGCAGCTGCTGCAACTCGCCCACCAGCCGGGGTCGTTGACCGCCGCCATCCGCGAACTCAGCAGCCGCGCCACCGCCACCGGACCGGTCTTCCAGGGCCTGGACGGCGGGCTCGGCACCCTCCCCGAGGCGGTCGCCGCCCACGACCGGGCCCGCGGCGCCGACCTGCTCACCGGCCACCCCGTCGAGGCCCTGCGCCGCACCCCCGACGGCTGGCGGATCACCGCCGGCGGACGCGAACTCGCCGCCGACGCCGTGGTGCTGGCCGTCCCCGCCCCGCAGGCCGCCGCGCTGCTCGCCGCCGACGCCCCCGGCGCCGCCGCCGAACTCCGGCAGGTCGAGTACGCCTCGATGGCCCTGGTCACCCTGGCCTTCCGCCGCGCCGACCTGGCCGACAGCCCGCTCACCGGCAGCGGCTTCCTCGTCCCGCCGGTCGACCGGCGCAGCATCAAGGCGTCCACCTTCTCCAGCAACAAGTGGGGCTGGCTGGCCCGCTCCGCCCCCGACGCCTTCCTGCTGCGCACCTCGCTCGGCCGCCACCGCGAGGACGCCGCCCTGGACCTGGACGACGCCGAACTCGTCGCCCGCTCGCTCGCCGACCTGCGCACCGCCGTCGGCCTGCGCGCCACCCCGTACGACCACGCCGTCACCCGCTGGCGGGCCGGGCTCCCGCAGTACCCGGTCGGCCACCTCGACCGGGTCGCCCGGATCCGCGCCCGCCTCGACGCCCTGGGCGCGATCGCGGTCTGCGGCGCCGCGTACGACGGCGTCGGCGTCCCCGCCGTCATCGCCGGTGCCCGGCGCGCCGCCGAGCACCTCACCCCCGGCACCGGCGCCGCCCGCACGGAAGGGACAATGGGCCCATGACCGAAAGCACTGAGCAGCCCGTGAAGAAGAAGGCCCGCGACCTCAACCAGGTCATCCGCTACACCATGTGGTCGGTGTTCAAGCTCAAGGACGCCCTCCCCGAGGACCGCACCGGCCTCGCCGCGGAGGTCGACGCCCTCTTCGAGCAGCTCGCCGCCAAGGACGTCGTGGTCCGCGGCACCTACGACGTCTCCGCCCTGCGCGCCGACGCCGACCTGCTGGTCTGGTGGCACGCCGAGGACTCCGACGACCTCCAGGAGGCGTACAACCGCTTCCGCCGCACCGGGCTCGGCCGCCACCTGGAGCCGGTCTGGTCCAACATGGCGCTGCACCGCCCCGCCGAGTTCAACAAGTCGCACATCCCGGCGTTCCTCGCCGACGAGCGGCCCCGCGAGTACGTCTGCGTCTACCCCTTCGTCCGCTCCTACGAGTGGTACCTGCTCCCGGACGAGGAGCGCCGCGCGATGCTCGCCGAGCACGGCATGATGGCCCGCGGCTACCCCGACGTGCGCGCCAACACCGTCGCCTCCTTCGCCCTGGGCGACTACGAGTGGCTGCTGGCCTTCGAGGCCGACGAATTGCACCGCATCGTCGACCTGATGCGCGACCTGCGCCCCTCCCGGGCCCGCCTGCACGTCCGCGAGGAGGTCCCCTTCTTCACCGGCCGCCGCAAGCCGGTCGCCGACCTGCTGGCCGGCCTCTACTAGGCCCCGGCCGCACCCCGCCGCGCGCGGCCGGGCCGGCCCCTGCCCCCCCTGGGTCAGGAGCCGAGGGCCGCGCGCAGCCGCGGGTCCCGGACGGCGGCGGGGCCGGAGATGGCGACGGCGGTGAGCAGGTCGTCGTCGGTGGCGACGGTGTGGCGGCAGGGAAGGGCCCGCAGCAGGGTCTGGCCGGCGGGCGCGGCCCACGCGGTGTAGGCGTGGACGTCGACCCGGGCCATCAGCAGGGTCCCGCCGGTGAGGACCAGCGGGAGCGCGTACCAGGCCACCGCGGTGCGGGCGGCGGTGCCGTCGGGCGCGGTGAGCAGGACGGTCAGCAGCAGCATCGAGGCCGCCCCGAGCAGCGCGTAGCGGACCTGCCGGATCGCCCGCAGGGCGCGGTCGCGGACCACCGCCGGCGTCGCCAGTCCCGCCAGCGCCAGCCGGTCGCCGATGTCGCGGACGGTGGGGTGGGTGGCCAGCGCCTCCTTCAACTGGGCGGTACGGCACTGGCCTTCGGGGCCGATCGCGCCGATCAGGGCCCGTTCGAGGCGGCCCCGGCCCTGCGGGTCGACGACGGTGGTCCAGCCGGTGTGCGCGAGGTGCAGCCGGCCCAGCGCGGCCATCCGGACCAGGGCCAGGTCGACCACCCGGGCGGGGCCCCCGGCCAGGTACGCGGTCTCGTAGAGGCCGACCCCGGAGGGCCGGTGGGCGGGGTGCGGGGCCCGTCCGGTGAGGGCGTCCGCGACCGCGGCGACCCGCACCAGGCGCAGGCACGAGAGCACCGCGGCGGCACAGGACGGGATCAGCAGCAACACCCACATGCCCTTCGTTCTAGTCCTGTGCGGGCCGGAAGCGGAACGGGTACCCGCGCCGCGATACCGAACTGTGACTCGGCGGGGCCTCAGGAACCACCGCACCCGCCCCCGCCGCAGCTGGACCCGCAGGAGCTGGACGACCCGCAGGAGTGCGAGGAGCCGCCGCAGGAGTGCGAGGACGAACTCCCGCAGGAGTGGTGCGAACCGCCCGAATGGCCGGACGACCCGCAGGACGAGCCGCTGGACGTCCCGCACCACGCCCCCGCACCGGCCCCGGCCCCCGCCCCGGCCGCGTACTCCGTGCCGCCGCCCGCCCGGCCGCGCCGCGAACCCCGCGCCGGTCGGGCGGGGGCGGCGGCGGTGCCGTCGAGCGCCTCGCGCAGCGCCCGGTGCGCGGAGCCGCTCAGCGCGGCGGTGCCGTCGAGGGCGAACGCGCCGACCAGCCGGGCGTGCTCCCGCTCCACCTCCCGGGGCCGCCAGGCGCTGCCGCCGCGCATCAGCTGCAACTGGCGCAGGCCGGCCGGGGTGATCCGGCTCCGCGGCGGGCGGTTGACGACCAGGGCGAGCACCGTGAACAGGACGAGCGGGAAGTACGGGACGAACGCCGGAGCGGCGGACTCCCAGGGCCCGTTCAGCCACCGCACGGTGGAGACCGCGCCGAGCACCACCGCGACCAGCAGCGCCGGCAGCACCATCCGGTGGGCCCGCCGGGCGGCCCGCAGCGCGGCCGGGTTGCGCAGCAGGCCGCGGGCGGCGAGCCCGTCGCCGATCCGCTGCACCTCGGGGCTGCCCATCACGGAGGTGCGCAGCACGGACAGGTCGCGCCCGGCCCGGCCGCCCACGGCGGTGACCAGCACCCGCTCGACCGGGTCGGACGTCCGGTCGGAGGTGACGGTGACCCGGTGGGCCCGGGAGATCACCAACCGGCCCTCGCGCTCCATCCGGACCAGCGCGGTGTCGACCACCCGGGCGGGCCCGCCGGCCAGGAAGGCGGCGTCCAGCAGGGGCAGGCCGCGCCCGGGCAGCCCCCGTACGTCGGTGACCCGGCGGCTGCGCCGGTTGAAGACGGCGGAGACGGTGACGGCGCACGCGACGAGGGCGAACGCCAGGAAGAACCGGAAGTCCAACATCCCCCGTGGTTCCTTTCTGTGCGGTGCGGAGCGGTCAGGGGTGCGCCTTGGCGGTGCGGTCGCGGCGCGGCAGCAGGCGGCTCCACCGGGAGGCGGCGGGGCGCAGCAGGCGGCGCAGCGCGGGCTGCCAGTCGGCGGCGGCGGGGGCGCCGTCCAGGGCCCACTCGGCGAAGGCCCGGGCGTCGGCCCGGTAGCCGCCGGTGAGCGGGCGGACGGCGGCGTAGCGGTCGAACAGCGGGGCGAAGTCCGGGCCGAGCAGGTCGGGCAGCTCCGGCATCAGGTGGCCGACGGTCTCCCGGCGCTTGGCGAGCAGGCCGGCGGCCTGGACCCGCAGCTGCTCCGGGTCGAAGCCGGCCGGGGCCGGGCCGCCGGCCGTCAGGGCGGCCAGCAGCTCCTCCTGGCGGTGCGCCAGTTCGACCCGGGCGAGGGCGAGTTCGGCGTCGGCGCGGTCGCGGATCAGGTATTCGTGGTGCTCAGACACGGGCGGCTTCCCTCCGGTGCAGGCGCTGGACGCGGCGGATGGCGTCGAGTTCGGCGGACAGTTCGGCGGGCGGCGGGTACGCGCCGTCCCGCTCCAGCAGCACCCCGGGCGGGTCGGCCCGCTCGCAGAGCGCGGCCAGCACCTCCAGCACGGGCGCGGTGACGGGGTGGGTGTGGGTGTCGTGCCAGACGCCGTCGCGCTCGACGCCGCCGGCCACGTGCACGTAGGCGAGGGCCTCCAGCGGCAACCGGTCCAGTTCGGCGGCCGGGTCGACGCCCAGGTTGACCCGGTTGGTGTGCAGGTTGGCGACGTCCACCAGCAGGCGGACGCCGGTGCGCTCGACCAGCTCGGCGAGGAACTGGGCCTCCGTCAACTCGTCGCCCGGCCAGGCCAGGTGGGCGGCGATGTTCTCCAGCGCCAGCGGCACCGGCAGCTCCCGCTGGGCGATCCGCACGTTGGCGGCCACCACCCGCAGCGCCGCCCGGGTGCGCGGCACCGGCAGCAGGTGCCCGGCCTCCAGACCGCCCGCCCGGACGAACGCCAGGTGCTCGCTGACCAGCGGCGACCCGAGCGCCTCGGCGACGCCCGCCAGCCGGGCCAGCCGGGCCGGGTCCGGCTCGGCGGCGTCCCCCAGGCCGAGCGAGACGCCGTGCGGGACGACCGTGACGCCGCGGGAGCGCAACTCGGCCAGCGAGGGCGGCAGGTGCTCGGCGCAGACGTTCTCCGCGACCACCTCGACCCAGTCGAGGCCGTCCAGCCGCTCCACCGCGGTGTCGATCTCCGGGCGCCAGCCGATGCCGGTGCCCAATCGTGGAATACCGGACGAAGACATATTCCACCCCCTTTTCCGGCGGGCCTTTCGGAAGGCCCGGCTCCCCGTTGCCGAGGATGTATCCGCCGGGCACCGATGCCAAGCGGGACAACGGAAACTCAGAGCTGAACTTGAGGTTCGGCCGCACCGGCCGAACTTCCGCGCGGGTGGGGGGAAATTCGGCGGCGCACGGACGGACGACTGACTAACGTGACATGCCTATGACTTCCTCGCCGTACCGCATCCGCCCGTTCGCCTCCACCGACGCCGTCGGGGCCGCCGAAGCCTACCGGGCCGGCCGCCCGCACCTGGTCACCACTCCCGAAGTCACCGCCTGGCTGGCCGCCCTGCCGCACTACCACCTGCTGGTCGCCGAGCGGGGCGGCCGGGTCGTCGGCACCGCCCGGTTCGGCCCGGTGGCCGAGAGCGCCACCCCCCACCAGGGCTTCCTCAACGTCAGCGTGCTCCCCGAGCACCGCGGCGCGGGCATCGGCACCGCGCTGCTCACCGCCGCCGAACGGGAACTCGCCGCCCTCGGCACCCGGGACGCCCACGGCTGGGCCGACGACACCCCCGAAGCGCTCGGCTTCGCCGCCGCCCGCGGCTACCGGCGCGGCCGGGCCGGCCGCTTCTCCGGCCTCGACCTCACCGCCCCGCTGCCCGCGCTGCCGCCCACCCCGCCCGGCGTCGAACTGCGCACCGCCGCCGACTTCCTGGCCGACCCGTACCCGATCTACCTGGTCGACATCGACGGCACCCGCGCCGAGCCGGGCGACCTCGTCCTCGACGACCAGTCCTACGAGAGCTGGCTCGCCGAGATCTGGCAGCGCCCCGACCAGGAGCACGCCCTCACCGCGGTCGTCCTCGCCGACGGCGAGCCGGTCGCGTTCTCCGCCGCCCAGACCGACGGCCACCGCACCTACTGGTCCTCCTTCACCGCCACCCGCTCCACCCACCGCGGCCGCGGCCTGGCCAAACTCGCCAAGGCGCACTCCCTGCACCGCGCCAAGGCCCGCGGCCTCACCGCCGCGTACACCCAGAACGACGCGGACAACGCCCCGATGCTCGCCATCAACGACTGGTTCGGCTACCGCGCCTGCGCGACGGAGTGGAAGCACACCAAGGCGCTCGGGCGGTGACCGCGGCGCCCGGGGGCGCGGGCGCCGAGCGCCCCTGGGCGCCGCCCGCTAGGCCCGGTCCGGCCGATCTTGCCGGGCCCCCGAGACGCCGCGCGCCGATCCGACAAGATCGACCGGACAGGGCCTAGTAGTGCTTCGTTACGTTGGGTGATCTTGCCTGTTGGTGGGCATTCTTCGGGTGTGAAGCTGGGGGATGTGGAGC
>NZ_JBIVKJ010000020.1:0-107224 GCF_044750705.1 Kitasatospora sp. NPDC088783 | reverse complement strand
CGACCCAGCATCGCTGGCCTCCACCATCACAGCAAGGGCATTACCTACCGCCGGAGATCGGGACGAAGGTGATCATTTGTCAGACACGTCCTAGGTGCGTCGCGAGGCAAGGGTAAGGGCGGCCGAGCCCGATTCGACGTGGCAGAGGGCGGCTTGGCGATGCAGAGTCGCGCCTGGGATACCTGCAACGGGAGCGGTCAACGCGGCCGCGACGTCCTCGGGATAGGGGAAGCCACCCCGGCGAAGCTCCCACCGATCTCCGCTTCCGAACAGTCCTCGCTCGTAGGCTTCGCGCTCCTCAAGCCGTCCTGGGCGGCGCAGCGGGTCCGAGAACCATGTTCCGACCGCCCATGCGCCGTTCGGGTCCTTGGTACTGATGCGACACACGAGCCCCGCCAACAGCACTGCCGCGTCGTGACTGACAGAGGGCACGCGGCGTGGTTGATCGCGCTCGACATCGCCCACAGGGGTGTCGAGGGTGAGGAACTCCCGGGGGCGGTTCAACCCGGCCGGCCCGGTGATCTTGCCGTGTCTGTTGCCCGTCACAACCAACTCCGCGCCGGTGGGCACGTGCAGCAGCGTGTAGGTGTCGCAGCTGTGGGTCTCCTTCAGCCTCAGCCCGGGCAGGTAGGTGACGCCAGAGGGCGTTGGAAGGAGGGAGCACACCACGTTGCAGGAAGCATCGGCGATCAGGACCAGCCGCTTGAAGCGTGGGGAGACCGTCAGCGTGTAGGCGGTAAGCGTGTGCAAGCCCCGCCGAATCGGTGAAGTGAGATCAATGCTCCTGTTGAACAGGCCCAGCGCCAGCAGCGTTCGGAGTTTCAACTGTTCGGGGGAACAGTCGTCAAGCCCCGACGACCGCTCGTCTCGTGCGCCGGCTTCGGCTGCTTCCCGGGTCTCGCCCGTGTAGCGAATCCGGACGCGCGCCGCCTTCGTGCGGTTGGTTCCAGGCATGCTGACACCTCGTCGCCGCCCGGTCGGCGCTTCGGTCGCAGACCTCGTGAGACCGCACCAATGGATGGGCGGAGTGGGTGCTCCACACCCGCGCTCAGCCGTCTCGGGCACCGGGCCCGCATGGCATCGCTGTGCATCCGAGTCTCCGCGCATCGGATGCACAAGAGCATGGACCACGCCATCGGCAAGCCAAGTCCGCTCCCCAAGAACGATGTTCGCGCCATGAGGTGATGGCACATCAGGATCGAACGCCGACATCGCACGGTGGAAGCCGAACGACCGGGTGCGAAGACGTCAGATCGGCTCGACCGCGATGCGGCGGTGGCACAGGCGGCGTAGATCATCGACATCGCTGGTCACCACGGTCACGTCGCCGTGTTCCGCGTGCGCGGTGGCTGCGAGCATCGCGTCGATGGCGTACTTGTGGCCGTGCAGCCCCTCAGCTGTCAGCAGCTTGCTCGCCGCCCGCGCGGTCTCCTCCGTGACGGGCCGCACCTTGGCGAGGGAGACCGCATGGTCGAACGCCGACTGCGGCACCTTGGGATCGCGCGCCTCCACCAGAGTGGCTGCGCTCGTCACCACCAGAAGATCCAGTGTGCGGGCGACGTCCAACCACACAGTCATGTCGCGGTGCCGCCGGGACAGCTTGGAGAGAGCCTCGCTGTCGAGAACGAGCGTGCCGCTCACGCGGCGTCCGCCGGGGCGGGGTCTGCGCGATGAGCGGCATGGTGCGCACGGATGCGCTCGGCCCTGGCCGTCACCTCCGCCGGGTCCACCGGTCCGTGATCGGCTTCGGCGGCCTCGATGTACTCGTCGATGGCTTCGCGCTGGAGTTGCCGTTGCACGGCCTCCTCGATGTAGGAGGAGATGCCCTGCTTGCCGGCGCGGGCACGAATGGCTTCCAAGGTCTCGGCGCGCAGGGAGACGCTGGTGACTCGTGTCTTGCCGGAGCGCGGTGCAGTCATGGGAAAACTGTAGTACATGGTGTGTGAGGATGTCGGCGGTCACCCTTGCACGTAGGGTCGCCGGTATGCGACTGACCACGGCGATCCTCCCCATCCACCGGTGGAGCGAGGGGCAGCAGGTGTGGCGGCGGGCCGAGGAACCGGGCTTCCACGCGGCGTACACGTACGACCACCTGAGCTGGCGGAGCTTCCGGGAGGAGCCGTGGTTCGGGTCGGTACCGACGCTGACGGCGGCGGCCACGGTGACCGAGCGGATCCGGCTGGGGACGCTGGCGACCTCGGTCAAGCCCCGTTCACCTATCGCATGCTGACCTGCGAAGACCTGCAGTTGCGCCCGTCCGACGCGTAGCTCGTTCTCACGGCTCCCGCCTCATGCACTCCCGGCGGTAGGCCAGTGCTTCGGAGGAGTCGCGGCGGGATTCACGATTCGCAGCCGGCTCTGATGCGACGGGTCGATCGAAGTGAGGGACAGCAGGAGTTGGCCTGTTGCGCATTCGAGCTCGGTTAAGGCGTGTGGCAGACCGGCGCAGACAGTGGCGACAGCCGCGCCCAGGCCGACGAGGCCCCCGTGCTTGTGATTGTGGCGGTACTCAATCCTGTGCAGGCCCGATTCGGCGATCGCCACAACCTCCAGCGGGCGAGCCATCTGCTTGGTGTCGTTAGTGAGCACGACCTGGAAGCCTGCTGAGGCTGCCCGCGCGTAGAGCTCAACGTCTTTGGTGCCTGCCCAGCCGACGATCTCTGCCACGTGTTGAAGTTCGTGCTGTTTCAGCAGCAACTGGGCCATTCGCGCCAAAGGCAGGGGGACGTTCTCGTCGAGCAGGATTTTCAAGAGGCAGCCTGCCGGAATCCTTCATCCGAGTAACTGTCCACGTAGGCGGTGAAGTCAGCAGCGTCGCGGGCAGCTTCCGCCGTGACACCGGGATAGAAGTCCCTGACCGACTCCGGCGGGACGCCGTCCTTGAGTAGGGCAGCGACTTCAGCAGCAGGGACACGCGTCCCCTCGATCACAGGTTCGCCGCCACGTACCAGCGGGTCCACGGACAGATGCTCTCTGGGTTGCAGGAGACTCGGGATCTGGCGGCCGTTGCGGTAGAACGGGGCGAGTACGTCGACCATCTCGTGGATGACCAGGTTGCCGCGCTTCTGCACCAGGTCCACAGCGTGATCCGGCGCAGCCAGGTAGATGGTGTCGGTGCTGGCCACCAATCGGTAGCTCGAAAGGTGTTCGTGCTCGTTGAGATCGTCGCGCAGGGTGTCCAGCGCGCGCCGGATCTTCTGGAGCGAAGTGTCCTGACGCAGATGGACGCATGCGCGAAGGGCCACGACATCCCGGAAGGAGTAGAGGATCGGCCGAGAGGCTGAGAGCTCCGGGACCAATACGGCTCCGCGTGCAGCTGTGGCCCTGCGCCAGTGCGACAACTGGCGCAGAGTGGCACCGGACAGCGCGGCGGCAAGCTTGGGCTCGTACGACAACTGCGGCACCTCCCTGGCCTCGTTCGGCAGTCGACCGAACCGTACTTCATGGTCCCGTAGTGCCGGCCTGACTGCCACGATTTCACCCGACTCAGCGACTTTCTGCAGATCGGATCGCCGACGCGACGAACGCGTAGGGTCGGGGCCATGCGACTGAGTACGGTGATCCTCCCCATCCACCGGTGGAGCGAGGGGCAGCAGGTGTGGCGGCGGGCCGAGGAACTGGGCTTCCACGCGGCGTACACGTACGACCACCTGAGCTGGCGGAGCTTCCGGGAGGAGCCGTGGTTCGGGTCGGTGCCGACGCTGACGGCGGCGGCCACGGCGACGGAGCGGATCCGGCTGGGGACGCTGGTGACCTCGCCGAACTTCCGGCATCCGGTGACGTTGGCGAAGGAGCTGATCACGCTGGACGACGTGTCCGGTGGGCGGTTGACGTTGGGGATCGGGGCGGGCGGGGTCGGGTTCGACGCGACGGCGTTGGGGCAGGAGGCGTGGTCGGCGCGGGAGCGGGCGGACCGGTTCGGGGAGTTCGTGGGGCTGTTGGACGAGTTGCTGCGCGATGACGCGGTGACCCGGGAGGGGGTGTACTACTCGGCGGTGGAGGCGCGGAACATCCCGGGGTGCGTGCAGGTGCCGCGGGTGCCGTTCTACGTGGCGGCGACCGGGCCGCGCGGGCTGCGGCTGGCGGCCGAGTACGGGCAGGGCTGGGTGACGTACGGGGACCCGAAGGGGCCGGCGGAGGTGCCGGTGGAGCAGGCGCCCGGAGTGATCGCGCGGCAGGTGGAGAAGCTGGCGGCGGCGTGCGAGGCGGCCGGGCGGGACGTCGGGGAGCTGGAGAAGGTGCTGCTCCAGGGTTCGACGGCGGAGAAGCCGCTGGAGTCGGTGGACGCGTTCGTCGACTGGGCCGGGACGTACCGGGAGGTGGGGATCACCGAGCTGGTGGTGCACTGGCCGGTGCCGGACTCGATCTTCGCGGGCGACCTCGCGGTCTTCGAGCGGATCGCCACCGAGGGCCTGGCGCAGCTGGGTTGAGCGGCGGGCGCGTCGGGAGTCGACGTGCCCGGTGGGGAGGGCGGTTGACGGCACCGACCCGGTGCCGGAGGGCATCGGGGCGGTGAGCGGGG
Organism: Kitasatospora sp. NPDC088783; assembly: GCF_044750705.1. Lineage (NCBI taxonomy): Bacteria > Bacillati > Actinomycetota > Actinomycetes > Kitasatosporales > Streptomycetaceae > Kitasatospora > Kitasatospora sp. NPDC088783. The sequence continues at coordinate 102,702 of NZ_JBIVKJ010000020.1, read as the reverse complement.
GTGGGGGCGGCTCAGCGGCCGGCGGTGGTGCGGCGGCGGACGGCGGCCACGGTGCCGAGGCCGAGCAGCACCAGCGCGGTGCCACCGAGGAGCATCGGGGTGGAGGACGAACCGCCGCCGGTGGACGCCAGGTTGGCGGCGGCGGGCACGCCGGTGGCGCCCGTGGTCGGGCTCGGGGCCGGGGTGGTCGCGGCGGGGCTGATCGCGGCGGCCGGGACGACGGCCGGCGGGGTGGAGCCCTTGGCGGGGGCGGAGGCGGGGGCGGAGGTGCTCGGCGCGGCGGTCGGGGCCGTGGTGCCGGCCGGCGGGTTCGGGTCGGTGGGGGCGGCGTGCCGGATCGGCAGCACCAGGTGGGCGTCGGCCCCGGGGGCGAGCGCGGCGTTCAGCACGCCGCCGTAGACGTCGACCTGGGTCTGGTCGGGGTTGGAGTGGCCGGTGACGGCGAGCCGGAAGGTGAAGGTGGCGCTGCCGCCGGCCGGGACGGTGCTCTTCAGCGAGGCGTAGTCGTCGGAGCGCAGCACCGGGTCGCAGCCGGGGCGCAGCGACAGGGTCCGCCATCCGTCGGAGGTCTTCACCTGGAGGGCGAGGTCCTCCTTGGTCAGGATGCTGCCGGGCCGGTCCGCCGCCTCCGCCTCGTCGAAGAAGGCGACGAACGGGGCGATGCCCTCCGCCGGAACCGTCCCCGAGTTGGCGATCCGGACCTGGAACTCGACCGGGTCGCCGCCTGCCTCCAGCGACTTCTGCTGCGCGGTGATCTCCACCCGCAGCTTGTCGACCGGGACCTGTGCCGGGGCGTCCGACGGGGCGTCCGACGGAGCCGCGGCGGCCACGGTCGCGGCCGGGGCGGCGGCGGCCACGGTCGCGGCCGGGGCGGCGGCGGCCACCGTCGCCGCGGCGTCCTCCGGCACGTCGCCGCAGGCCCAGGCGGCGGAGGCGCCCCCGAGGACGGGGACGGTGGCGCCGAGGACGACGACGGCGGCGAAGGAGGCGAGACGGGTGCGGCGGGTGCGGCGGGTGCGGCGGGTGCGGACGGACATCGGAGGTTCCCCCAGGGACGGACGGTGGTGAGCGGCGGGCGCGGCGCCCGCTCCCGTTCCCCCCTGAGGCTCCGGGCGAGCGTCGCAGGAGAAGTCTGTCGAGCGGATGTCCGGCGCGGATCGTTGATCCGTCACCGAACGGCAACAGCCGGTCGTGTGCCCACCGTCCGGTGCCGACGGGCGCTCTGACGTACCGTCCGCCGCCTCGCGGCACCGGGTGTTCGATACGGGGTGGGGGTATGCTGAGCGGGATGGATCGGACGGAACGGACCACGGACCGGGCCGGGTGGACGGCCGCCCGGTGGGCGGTGCTGTGCGCCCTGCTGCTGGGGCTGTTCCTGATGCACGGCAGCCCCGCGAGCGCCGCCGGCTGCCACCCCGGGCGGACGGAACGGTCCGGGCCGGGGCAGGACGCGTCCGTGCCGTCCGGAGGGGTCGCCGCGGTGCCGGTGCACCCGGCCAGCGTGCGGCACCGGCCCGCCGCCCGGCCGCCGCACGCGCGGCCCGGGAGCGACCGTCCGGCCGTCGGCATGCCGGTGCGGGACGGGGGCCCGGGTGCCGTCTGCGTCTCCACCCAGGCGCGGGACCGTCCTCCGGTCCCCGCTCCGGGGGCGGCCCTGCCGTGGTGCCCGGCGCGGCCGGTGGTCGCCGTGGCGTGCCGGGAGGGCGCGGAGCGGGGCGGGCGGGCGCCGCCGGACGGCGGGCGGGGGTTGCTCATTCGGGTCTGCGTCGCCCGCAGGTGAGGGCGCCACCCGGACCGGTCCGCGCAGGCGGCCGGCCGGGCGCCGCGTCCTGTCCGCGACCGCGCATCCGCGCGCGCACCCTGGAGCGAACCCCCGATGACCCGTACCACCACCACCCGCCGCACCCTGTCGGCCGCCGCCGCGGCCGCCGTCCTCGTGCTGGGCCCGACCGCCTGCGGCGGCGACGGCACGCCCGGCACCGACCGCGCCGCCTCCCCCTCGGCCGGCCACGGCGACCACGCCGGGCACGACATGGCCGGGACGAGCCACGGCCCGGACGGCGGGGACGGCACGCCCGGCAGCAGCACCGCCGACAACGGACCGGTCGCCGAACAGGGCGGCTACCGGCTGGACGGCGCGCTGTCCGGCGACGCGTACCGGTTCACCGTGACCGGGCCGGACGGCGGGGTGCTGACCGCGTACCGGCCGGAGCAGACCGAGGAGATGCACTTCTACGCGATCCGCGCCGACCTGTCCGGCTTCCGGCACCTGCACCCGGTGATGTCCCCGGACGGCACCTGGACCGCCCCGGTGGCCGCGCTGGAGCCCGGCGACTGGCGGGTGTACGCCTCGTTCGTCCCCGACGCGGGCAGCGGGGCGGGCACCGGCCTGGTGCTCAGCCGCAGCGCGACGGTGCCCGGGCGGAGCACGCCGGTGCCGCTGCCGGCCGCCGCCGCGAGCACCGGCGTGGACGGCTACACGGTGACCGTGTCGGGCGTGCCGAGGGCCGGGGCGGCCGGGGAGCTGACCGTCACCGTCGGCAAGGACGGGCAGCCGGTCACCGACCTCCAGCCGTACCTGGGGACGTACGCGCACCTGACCGCCTTCCACGCCGGTGACCTGGCGTTCGCCCACCTGCACCCGGAGGCGGAGGCCGCCGGGGGCACGGGCGGCGGGCCGGCCCTGGCGTTCCACGCCGAACTGCCGGAGCCCGGCGACTGGCGGCTGTTCCTGCAGTTCCGCACCGGCGGCACGCTGCACACCGCGGCGCTCACCCTGGACGTCGCGGCCTGACCGACCCAACCGGACCCGCCCGACCCGGCCGGACCCGCCCGACCCGGCGGGTCCGGCCCCGGGCGGGTCGCGTTCCCGGGCGGGTCCGGTTGCCGGGCGAGTGCGCGAAGATGGACGGATGACCGCCTTCCCGCGCCCCCGCCTGATCGCCACCGACCTCGACGGCACCCTGCTGTGCTCCGGCGGCACGGTGACCACCCGGACGGCCGCCGCGCTGGCCGCCGCCGAGGCCGCCGGGGTGCAGGTGGTGTTCGTCACCGGGCGGCCGCCGCGCTGGATGCAGCACCTGGGCGCGCACATCGGCGGCCACGGCGTGGCGATCTGTTCCAACGGCGGCGCGGTGGTCGACGTCCGGCGCGGGGAACTGTTGGAGACCTACCCGTTCGACCCGGCCCGGACGCTGTCCGTGACGGACCTGATCCGGGACGAACTGCCCGGCACCGCCTTCGCGTTCGAGTTCCCGGGCGGTTTCGCCCGGGAGCCCGGGTACAACGTGGTGATGTGGGAGTCCGACAAGGAGCACCCGGTCGGCACCGCCGCGGAGCTGCTCGCCGCCGGGCAGGTCGACGGTCTGTTCAAGGTGCTCGGCAAGCACCCCGACCTGGCCCCGGACGAGTTCCTGGACCGGGCCCGGGCCGCGGTCGGTCCGCTCGCCGAGGTCACCCGTTCCAGCCCGATCCCGCTGGTCGAGATCAGCGCCCCGGGCGTCACCAAGGCCAGCAGCCTGGCCCGCTGGTGCGCCCAGCAGGGCATCGAGGCCGCCGAGGTGGTCGCCTTCGGCGACATGCCCAACGACCTGGAGATGCTCGCCTGGGCCGGCCAGTCGTACGCCGTCGCCAACGCCCACCCGCTGGTGCTGGCCGCGGTCGCCCGGCACACCGTCAGCAACGAGCACGACGGCGTCGCGGCGGTCATCGAGACACTGATCTGACCCGTTCCGGAGCGGTCGCGCCGACAGCGGTCACCCGTCCAGGTCCAGTCCCAGGTCCAGGGTCAGCTCCTCCGCCCGGCCCTCCGCCCGGCCCTCCGCACGGTCCGGGTCCGGTCCCGGATCCAGGCCCAGCAGGCCCGCCATCGTCCCGGCGGCCCGGACGGCGGCGTCGGCGCAGCAGTTGTTGAACAGGACGTGCACCTCCCGGGTCCGCTCGGCCATCGCGTGCACGCGCTCCACCCAGGGGGCCAACTCGTCGGGCGTGTAGTCGTGGCGGAAGCGGTCCTCCTTCGAGCCGGTGCCCCAGGCCCGGCTGCGGCCGTGGAGGCGGACCACCGCGAGGTCCGGGGAGGTGACCGGGGCGACCGGCGGGACGGAGGTGGGCAGGCCCTGCGCGGTGTCGACGGCCACGGCGGGCGTGCCCAGCTCGGTCAGCAGGTCGGAGGTGGCGGCGGCCAGCTCCGGCCGCCACCAGTCGGGGTGGCGGAACTCCACCGCCACCGGCCACCCCGCGGTGCGCTCCCGGCAGGCCCGCAGCAGCGCCCGGGACTGCGCGTCCGGGGCCAGCCACGGCGGGAACTGGAAGAGCAGGGTGCCGAGGCGGTCGGCCCGGCGCAGCGGTTCGAGGGCGCCGGCGAACCGGGCCCACACCTCGTCCAGCAGCTCCGGGTCGTCCTTCCGGGCCAGGGCCGGCCGCAGGTCGGCGGGCATCGCGGCCGACCGGGTGGGGTGGCCGGTGAGCAGCGAGAACGCCTTCACGTCGAAGCGGAAGCCGGCGGGCGTGCGCTCGACCCACAGCTCGCTGTTGCGGGTGCTGGGCAGCGCGTAGTACGTGGCGTCCACCTCGACCAGCGGGAACCGGGACGCGTAGTGGCGCAGCCTGCCCTCCGCGTCGCGCCGGCCCTTCGGGTACCAGCCGCTGGCCAGCAGCTCCTTGTCTGTCCAGGAACAGGCGCCGACCCGGATCTCTCCCATGGACCGCGCCTTCCCCGTCCGGGCCTGGCCTAACAACCCGGTCCGGACGGGTCGGCCCGCACCGGCCCGCACCGGCCCGGACGGGTCAGAGGCGGGCCGTCCAGCGGACCCGGGTGCCCTTGCCGTGCGGGCCGGGCTCGTGCCAGGCGTCGCCGCCGAGGGCCTCGGCGCGGCGGGTGAGGTTGCGCAGGCCGGAGCGGCGGCCGCCGTCGGGGATGCCGACGCCGTCGTCGGTGACGGTGAGCAGGACGCCGGGCGGGCCGGTGCGGGCGGGGGCGGCGGAGAGCGGGCGGCCGTCCTCGCCGAGGTGGACGGTGGCGTCCAGTTCGACGGCGACCCGGGAGGCGCGGGCGTGCCGGGCCGTGTTGGAGAGCATCTCGCGCAGGGCGGCCAGGAGTTGGCGGGAGGTCTTCTCGCCGACCAGGCTCTCCACCGGGCCGGTGAAGGTGATGGTGGGCTTGAAGCCGAGCGCCGCCGCGGCCTGGCTGCCCTCGCGCAGCACCCGGGTGCGCAGGGTGTCCGGCCGGTCGTCGGTGTCGCCGTGCTGGAGGGCGTAGATGGTGGTGCGGACCTCCTGGATGGTGGCGTCCAGCTCGTCCACGGCCTGCCCGATCCGCTCCCGCACCTCGGGGACGGCGGCCCGGCGGGCGGCCGACTCCAGCATCATGCCGGTGGCGAAGAGCCGCTGGATGACCAGGTCGTGCAGGTCGCGGGCGATCCGGTCGCGGTCCTGGAAGACCGCCAGCCGCTGCTGGTTGCGCTGGTACTCGGCCAGCCGCAGGGCCAGCGCCGCCTGCGAGGCGAAGGTCTGGGAGAGCTGCCGCTCGGTGTCGGTGAACGGCGGGGTGCCGGCCGCGCGCCACACGCACAGCGCGCCCAGCACCCGGCCCGCGGACACCATCGGCACCGCCATCGACGGACCGAACTCCCTTGCCAGCCGGTCGAACTGGGTGTCGGAGGCGGTCTGCGGCGAGGCCGCCAGGTCGTCCAGGTAGACCGCCTCGCCGGCCAGCAGCAGGGGCGCGAAGCCGTGCTCGGGCAGCAGTTCGCCGGTCAGGTGGTCGGCCCGTTCGCCGGAGGCGTGCGCCACCCGCATCCGGTCCTCGCCGGCCGGCAGCAGGATCATCCCGAGCGCGCCCTCGGCGAGTTCGCGGACCTGCTCGGCGGCCACCGTCAGCGCGATCTGCGCCTCGTCGGTGGACAGCAGCGAGGTGGTCACCGCCGCCGCGCCGGTGATCCAGCGCTCCCGGCGGCGGCCCTGCTCGTACAGCCGGGAGTTCTCGATCGCCACGCCCGCCGCCGCGCCGAGCGCCAGCACCACCTGCTCGTCCTCGGGGGTGAACGAGCCGCCGCCCTTCTTCCCGGTCAGGTACAGGTTGCCGAACACCTCGCCGCGGACCCGGATCGGCACCCCCAGGAAGGACACCATCGGCGGGTGGTGGTCGGGGAAGCCGACCGAGCGCGGGTCGGTGGACAGGTCGGTCAGCCGCAGCGGACGCGGGTCGTCGATCAGCGCGCCGAGGATGCCCCGGCCGGTCGGCAGATGGCCGATCTCGGCCGCCGTCCCCTCGTCGACGCCGATGTGGATGAAGTCGGACAGGCCGCTGCCGTGCGGGTTCACCACCCCCATCGCCGCGTACTCCGCGTCCACCAGCTCGGCCGCGCCGGCCGCGATCCGCTGGAGCGTGGCGTGCGGGTCGAGGCCCGCGCCGACCGACACCACCGCCTCCAGCAGCCGCTGCATCCGGTCGGTCACCGCGGCGGCCGACTGGAGCCGCTCCGAGACCTCGGTGACCAGGGTGTCCAGCCCGAGCGAGGAGATCTCGGGGATGCGCGGCCGGCCGCCCGTGGCGGTCGGCTCCTCCGGCGTCTGCATGGGACCAGTGTGCCCGTCTGTCATGGTTCGCCCCTTTTTTCAGCCCGGCGACACCCGGCGCGGGCCGCCACCGACCGCCACCGCCGCGGACCCGCCGCCCGGTCTCAGGCCGCCACCCGCGCCCCCGGCCGCTCCCCCGCCCGCTCCCGCTCCACCATCGCGGCCAGCCGCCCGTCCGGCCGGTCCGCCAGCTCCGACCAGCGGCCGCGCTCGACCACCCGGCCGGCGTCCAGCACCAGCACCTCGTCCACGCTGCCGTCGTCCAGGCCGGCCAGCCGGTGGGTGATCAGCAGGGTGGTGCGGCCCGCGGTGGCCGCCAGCAGGTCGGCCGTCAGCGCGTCCGCGGTGGCCACGTCCAGGTGTTCGGCGGGCTCGTCCAGCACCAGCACCGGGAAGTCCGCGAGCAGCGCCCGGGCCAGGGCCAGGCGCTGGCGCTGGCCGCCGGACAGCCGCGCGCCGTGCTCGCCGACCATGGTGTCCAGGCCCTCCGGCAGGCCGTCCACCCACGCCAGCAGCCGGGCCTGCGCCAGGGCCGCCCGCAGCGCGGCCTCGTCGGCGTCCGGCCGGGCCAGGCGCAGGTTCTCCCGGACCGAGCTGTCGAAGACGTGCGCGTCCTGCGCGCACAGCCCGACCACCCGGCGGACGTCCTCGCCCGCCAGCTCCCGGGTGTCGGTGCGGCCCGCCAGCAGCACCGCCCCGGCCGACGGCTCGACGAACCGCAGCAGCGCCTGCGCCAGCGTGGTCTTGCCCGACCCGGACGCCCCGACCACCGCGATCCGGCGCCCGGCGGCCAGCTCCAGGTCGACGCCGTGCAGCGCGTCGCGCTCCGCGCCGGGCCAGCGCACCGCCAGACCGCTGACCACGACGGGCAGCGGGACGTCCGGCAGCGGCCGCGGCGCGTCCGGCTCGCGGACCGGGAGGGGCGCGGCCAGCACCTCCGCCAGCCGCTCCCGGGAGGCCCGGGCCCGCTCCCGGAACCGGACCGCCGTCGGCATCCCCGCCACCGCCTCGAACGCGGCCAGCGGCGTCAGCACCACCACCGCCAGGCACACCCCCGGCAGCGCCCCCGACGCCACCGCGCGCACCCCGACCGCCGACGCCGCCACCACCGTCAGCCCCGACACCAGCGCCACCAGGCCCGCCGAGAGGCCGCTCGCGGCGGCCGAGCGGGCCGCCAGCCGGGTCAGCGCCCGGTCCGCGTCCCGGGCCGCGCCCAGGCGGCGCGGCAGCGCGCCCGCGACGGTCAGCTCGGCGGTGCCGGTCAGGGTGTCCAGCACGGCGGTCGCCAGCTCGCCGCGGGCGGGCGCGTGCCGGCGCTCGGTCCGGCCGGAGATCCGGCGCTCCAGCGCCGGGACGGCCGCGCCCGCCAGCAGCAGCCCGAGCGCCAGCACCAGGCCCGCCGCCGGCAGGAACGCGGCCAGGGCCGCCGAGGCGCCGAGCGAGACCACGGCGGCGACGGCGGCCGGCAGCCGCCAGCGCAGGTGGAAGTCCTGCACCGCGTCCACGTCCGCGACCAGCCGGGAGAGCAGGTCGCCGCGCCGGAACTGCGGCAGCCCGGCCGGGGCCAGCCGCTCCAGCCGGCGGTAGACGGCCGTCCGCACCCCGCCGAGCGCCTTCAGCACCGCGTCGTGCGCGACCAGCCGCTCGGCGTACCGGAACACGCTCCGCCCGATCCCGAACGCCCGCACCGAGGTCACCGCGACCATCAGGTACAGCACCGGCGGCAGCTGCGAGGCCCGCGAGATCAGCCAGCCGGACGTCCCCATCAGCGCGACGGCGCAGCCCAGCGCGAGCGCGCCCAGCAGGACGGCGAGCCGGAGCCGGGGGACGCGGTCGGCGGCGGTCAGGGACGCGGGGAGCCGCCCGGGGCGGGAGGCGACGGCGGTCGGACCGGGCTCGGGCGCGGCCTGCGCCCCGTGGTCCGCGCCCTGCCGGGCGGCCGCCCCTTCGAGCGGCAGGTCACTCCGGTGCCGGGTCCGAAGGGCTTCGCCTCCCGCTCCGGGCGGCTCCGCGCGCCCCTGGTCCCGCGCCGGCGGAACGGCGTCCGGGCCCGGGAGGTGGACGTGGTGGTCGGCGAGGGCGATCAGGGCGGGGCGGTGGGTGACGAGCAGGACGGTGCGGTCGAGGGCGCGGAGGGTGTCGAGGAGGGCCGCCTCGGTGACCGGGTCGAGGTGGGCGGTGGGTTCGTCGAGGATCAGGACGGGCCGGTCGGCGAGCAGGGCGCGGGCCAGGGCGAGGCGCTGGCGCTGGCCGGCGGAGAGGCCGTGGCCGTTCTCGGCGAGCCGGGTGCCGGGGGCGGCGAAGTCGACGTGCGCGGCGGCGAGGGCGGCGGCGAGCCGGTCGTCGGTGGCGTCGGGGCGGGCGAGGCGGACGTTCTCGGCGACCGTCCCGGCGAACAGCTGCGGGTGCTGCGGCACCCAGGCGACCTGGGCGTGCCAGCTCGCGGGGTCGGTCTCGGCGAGGTCCTGGCCGCCGACCAGGACCCGTCCGGCGTCGGGGCGGACGAAGCCGAGCAGGGCGTGCACCAGGGTGGTCTTGCCGGCGCCGCTCGGGCCGGTGAGGACGGTGGTGCGCCCGGCCGGGACGGTCAGCGAGAGGTCGGTGAGGGTGTCGCCGCCGCGGCCGGGGTGGCGCACCGTCAGGTGCTCGACCCGCAGGTCGGCGGCGGCCGGGGCGGGGTGGGTGCCGTCGGCCGGCCGCGGGGTCTCCAGCACCTCGAAGATCCTCCCGGCGGCGGCCAGGCCCTCCGCGCTGGAGTGGTAGAGGGCGCCGACCTGGCGGATCGGCAGGTAGACCTCGGGGGCGAGGACCAGCACCAGCAGGCCGGTCTCCAGGTCGAGGGTGCCGTCGACCAGCCGGAAGCCGATCGAGACGGCGACCAGGGCGACCGAGAGGGTGGAGAGCAGTTCCAGCGCGAAGGAGGAGACGAAGGCCAGCCGCAGGGTGCGCAGGGTGGCCCGCCGGTAGTCCTCGGTGATCCGGCCGATCGCCCGGGCCTGGGCGCGGGCCCGGCCGAAGACCTTCAGGGTGGGCAGTCCGGCGACCACGTCGAGGAAGTGGTGGGAGAGCCGGGCGAGTCCGGCGAACTGACGGTCGGTGCGGGCCTGGGTGGCGTGGCCGATCAGGATCATGAAGAGCGGGATCAGCGGCAGCGTGACGCAGACGATCGCCGCGGACTCCCAGTCGGCGCCGAGGATGCGGGCCAGCACGACCAGCGGGACGACCACGGCGAGCGCCAACTGCGGGAGGTAGCGGGCGAAGTAGTCGTCGAGGGCGTCGACGCCGCGGGTGGCGAGGGTGGCCAGGTCGCCGGTGCGGCGGCCGGCGAGGTAGCCGGGGCCGAGCGCGGTGGCGTGGTCGAGCAGCTGGCGGCGCAGGGTGGACTTGACGGCGGCCACCGAGCGGTGGGCGGTCAGTTCGGTGAGCCAGGCGACCAGCGCCCGGCCGAGCGAGACCGCCGCCAGGCCGAGCAGCGGTCCCCACAGCGGGGCGCGGCCGTGCTGGAAGGACCCGACCACCAGGGTGGCGATCAGCCCGGCCTGGGCCACCAGCAGGGCCGCGCCCGCCCCGCCGAGCAGGACGGACCCGGCGAGGAAGGCGCGGGTGGTGCGGGCGTGCGCCAGCAGCCGGGGGTCGATCGGGCGCATCCGCTGCTGGCGGTCCATCGGTTCGGCTCCTGCGGTCAGTGGTGCGCGGCGGCGGGGATGTGCTGGACGCCGATCCGGCGGCGGAACACCCAGTACGTCCAGCCCTGGTAGAGCAGCACGAGCGGGGTGAAGACCACGGCGACGACCGTCATCACCTTGAGCGTGTAGGGCGAGGAGGCGGCGTTGGTGACGGTCAGCGACCAGGCGCCGTCCAGGGTGGAGGGCATCACGTCGGGGAACAGCGCCAGGAAGAGCATCCCGACGGCGGCCACGACGGTCAGGCCGCTGAGCGTGAACGCCCAGCCCTCGCGGGCCAGCCGGTTGGCGCCGAGCGCGCCGAGCAGGGCGAGCACGGCGACCACCAGCGCGGCCAGGCTCCAGCCGTTGCCGGAGTGCTGCTGCGTCCAGACCAGGAAGACCGCGGCGAGCACGGCGGTGACCAGGCCGAGGCCGGTGGCCTGGGCGCGGGCCCGGACCCGGATGTCGCCGCTGGTCTTGAGCGAGGCGAACACCGCGCCGTGGAAGGTGAACAGCACCAGGGTGGTGAGGCCGCCGAGCAGGGCGTACGGGTTGAGCAGGTCCCAGAGCGTGCCGACGTAGTTCTTGTCCCGGTCGATGTCGACGCCGTGCACGATGTTGGCGAAGGCGACGCCCCACAGGAAGGCGGGCAGCAGCGAGGTCCAGAAGACGGCCAGTTCCCAGTTGCGCTGCCAGCGGGCGCCGTCGCGCTTGGCCCGGTACTCGAAGGCGACGCCGCGGACGATCAGGCAGACCAGGATCAGCAGCAGCGGGATGAAGAAGCCGCTGAACAGGGTGGCGTACCAGTCGGGGAAGGCCGCGAAGGTGGCGCCGCCCGCGGTCAGCAGCCACACCTCGTTGCCGTCCCAGACCGGGCCGATGGTGTTGATCAGGACCCGGCGCTCGGTGGTGTCCCGGGCCAGCAGCCTGGTCAGGACGCCGATCCCGAAGTCGAAGCCCTCGAGGAAGAAGTAGCCGATCCACAGGACGGCGATCAGGATGAACCAGAGGTCGTGCAGGTGCATGTGATCCGTCCTCAGTACGCGAAGGCGAGGGGCTGGTCGGCGTCCTCGTCGTCGGAGGGGCCGCGCAGCGTCGGGTCCTTGGCGGGCGGCTGCTCGGCCGTGTTCGGCCCGGCGGCGGCGTACTTGGCGAGCAGCCTGACCTCGATGACGGCGAGCACCGCGTACAGCGCGGTGAGGGTGGTCAGGCCGACCAGCTGGGTGCCGACGGTGACGTTGGGGGAGACCGCGTCGCGGGTGCGCATCAGGCCGAACACCACCCAGGGCTGGCGCCCCATCTCGGTGAAGATCCAGCCGAAGCTGTTGGCGAGCAGCGGGAAGCCCATGGTGAGGATGCCGATCCGCCAGCTCCACCGGGTGAAGAAGACGCTCATCTCGCGGTTCCTGGTGAGCATCAGCTTGGGCGGCTCGTCCTCGCCGGTGCGGTGCTCGGGGGCGAGCCAGAACGTCCGGCGAGTGGTCCACAGGCCGATCAGCGCGGCGGCGAAGGACGTCATGCCGAAGCCGATCATCAGCCGGAAGCCCCAGTAGGTGACGAAGATGTTGGGGATGTAGTCGTCCGGCTGCCCGCCGTACCGGGCGGCCTCGGCGGCGGCGGTGTCGTTGATGCCGGGCACCGAGGAGGAGAAGTCGTTGTGGGCGAGGAAGGACAGTATCCCGGGGATCTCCAGCTCGACCGAGTTGTGCCCCTTCGAGACGTCGCCGACCGCGAACACCGAGAACGGGGCGGGCGCCCGGGTGTCCCACAGGGCTTCGGCGGCGGCCATCTTCATCGGCTGCTGCTCGAACATCACCTTGCCGAGGGTGTCGCCGCTGATCGCGGTGCCCAGGCCGGCGACCACGGCGATGGCCAGGCCGACCCGCAGCGAGGTGCGCATCGCGGCGGTCTTGCGGCCGTCGGGCTGCTTGCCGCGCTTGGCCCGCCACAGGTGGTAGCTGGCGATGCCGACCACGAAGGCGGCGCCGGTGAGGAAGGCGGCGGTGAGGGTGTGGAAGACCTGTACCACGGTGGTGTTCTGGGTCAGCACCCGGACGATGTCGGTGAGCTGGGCCTTGCCGGTGGCCGGGTCGATCCGGTAGCCGACCGGGTGCTGCATCCAGGAGTTGGCGGCCAGGATGAAGTAGGCGGACAGCGCGGTGCCGATCGCCACCAGCCAGATGCAGGCCAGGTGGATCTTCTTCGGGAGCCGGTCCCAGCCGAAGATCCACAGGCCGATGAAGGTGGACTCGAAGAAGAAGGCGATCAGCGCCTCCATCGCCAGCGGGGCGCCGAACACGTCGCCGACGAAGCGGGAGTAGTCGGACCAGTTCATGCCGAACTGGAACTCCTGGACGATGCCGGTGACCACGCCCATGGCGATGTTGATCAGGAAGAGCTTGCCCCAGAACTTGGTGGCGTGGAAGTACTTCTCCTTGCCGGTGCGGACCCAGGCGGTCTGCAGACCGGCCACGATCGAGGCCAGGCTGATAGTGAGCGGCACGAAGAGGAAGTGGTAGACGGTGGTGATGCCGAACTGCCATCGCGAGATGGTCTCGTGAGCGACTGCTAGGTCCACTGCGCCTTCTCTCGGGGTGTGCACATAACGGACGGAAGGGATATTTGCACCCGGGCGCACCATACCCACCCAAGCTTGTCCGCTTGTGAACGTGAACACGTTCACAAGGGAAGTATCCATGATGCTTATCGGTGCGGAAGCACGGGGGTGGGGTGTTCTCGGACACGCCGATGATCCGGGGTCCGGCCGGCCCCCCACAAGCAGCGTCCGGGCAGCCCCGGTGTACCGAACGGCGCTTGACACCGCCCGCCCTGACCGGGCGTCAGCCCGCCGCCCGGCCCCGGCGGTACGGGCCCCGGCGGCACGGACCCCGGCGGTACGGGCCTCAGTGGCCCGCGCCTCAGCGTTGCAGCGGCAGCGAGAGCCGGAAGACCGCGCCCTCGCCCGGCGCGGTGCGCAGGGCCAGCTCGCCGCCGTGCGCCGACACCAGGGCGCTGGCGATCGCCAGGCCCAGGCCCGATCCCCCGGCCTCGCCGGCCCGGCGGGTGCGCGCCGCGTCCGCCCGGTAGAAGCGCTCGAAGACCAGGGCGGCCTGCTCCTCGGTCAGGCCCGGGCCCTGGTCGGCGACCTCCAGCAGGCAGGCGCCCTCGGCCCGGCCCACCCCGATCCGCACCGCGGTGCCGGACGGGGTGTGCTTGGCCGCGTTGCCCACCAGGTTGGTCACCACCTGGCGCAGCCGGGCCTCGTCGCCCAGCACCGGCGCGGGCTGCGGTGCGCCCTGTCCGTCCGGGCCGGTCAGCGCGACCGGGCGGCCCGGGTCCAGCGCGGTCAGGTCGTGCAGGGCGTCGGCGGCCAGCGTGCGCAGGTCCATCGGGGCCAGGTTGAGCGGGCGCTCCTCGTCCAGGCGGGCCAGCATCAGCAGGTCCTCGACCAGCGCGCCCAGCCGCACCGCCTCCGACTCGATCCGGTCCATCGCCCGGTCCACGTCCTGCAGCGCGCCCATCCGGTGCAGTTCGGCGAAGCCGCGGATGCCGGCCAGCGGGGTGCGCAGCTCGTGCGAGGCGTCCGCGACGAAGCGGCGCATCCGCTGCTCCGAGGCGGCCCGGGCGGCGAACGCCGTCTCGATGTGGGTGAGCATCCCGTTCAGCGCGGCGGACAGCCGGCCCGCCTCGGTGCGCACCGGCAGGTCCGGCATCCGGTACGACAGGTCGCCGTCGGCGATCCGCTGGGCGCCCGCCTCCAGTTGGCGCAGCGGGCGCAGCCCGGCCCGGACCGCGAGCGCGCCGAGCCCGGCCAGGCCGGCCAGCACCGCGGCACCGATGGTCAGGAAGGTGGTGCGCAGGTGCGAGATGGTGGACTGGACGTCCGCCAGCGGCACCGCGACCTGCACGTACTTGGGGGCGGCCAGGTCGGTGCCGGAGGCGCGTTGCAGCGGCAGCACCATCGAGCGCCACTCGCCGGCCTTCGGCCCGGAGGCGGTGAACGGCTCGTCCAGCCGGTCGGTCAGCCCCTTGCGGTCCAGCGCGGGCAGCTGCGGGGCCGGGTCGGAGTCGCTCAGCGGCTGCCGGATCACCGACAGCACCGAGCCGTCCTCGGCCAGGTAGCGCACCACGTACTCGCTGGGCAGGCTCTGCCCGGAGCGGCGGCCGGCGGTCTGCGTGCTGCTGAACACCGAGGCGGTGGTCTGCCGGCTCGGCGGGCGGCGGGAGAGCGGTTCGGCGAACCGGTCGAGCTGCTCGTCGGCCCGGTCCACCAGCTGCCCGCGGACGGTGCCCAGCACCAGGGTGTCGCTCACCACCAGGCCGGTGGTGACCAGGAGCAGCGCGAGCACCAGCAGGCGCACGCGCAGCGAGAAGCGGGCCACCTCAGCTGTTCGGCGGGCGGCGCAGCGCGTAGCCGATGCCGCGCACCGTGTGGATCAGCTTGGGGCCGTGCACCGGGCCGGAGTCGAGCTTGCGGCGCAGGTAGGAGATGTACGACTCGACGATGGACAGGTCGCCGCCGAAGTCGTAGGCCCACACGTGGTCGAGGATCTGCGCCTTGGAGACCACCCGACCGACGTTGGCCATCAGGTAGTGCAGCAGCTTGAACTCGGTGGGCGAGAGCGAGACCGGGACGCCGCCGCGGGTCACCTCGTGCGCGGTCGGGTCCAGGGTGAGGTCGGCCACCACCAGGCGGCCGTCGTCGGCCGGGCCGCCGGCCCGGCGCAGGATCGCCCGGATCCGGGCGATCAGCTCCTCCAGGCTGAACGGCTTGGTGACGTAGTCGTCGGCGCCGACCGCCAGGCCCTGCACCTTGTCGCCGGTGCCGTCCTTGGCGGTCAGGAACAGCACCGGGACGTGCTCGGGGCTCTGCGGCCACTGGGTCTGGTCGCGCAGCCGCTGCACCACGGTGAAGCCGTCCAGGTCGGGCAGCATCACGTCCAGGACGACCAGGTCGGGGCGCTCGGCGGCGACCGCGTCCAGGGCCTCCTGGCCGGTGGCGGCGGAGGCCACCCGGAAGCCGGAGAACCGCAGGCTGGCCGAGAGCAGCTCGCGGATGTTCGGCTCGTCGTCGACCACCAGCAGGAACGGCTCGCCGCCGACCTGGGTCGCCGCGGCCGGGTTCGACTGCACTGCGCCTGACACGATTGCTCCGCCTCCCGGCCGGACGAATGGGCCACCCCGGACACCACGGGGCCTGTCCGCGGTGCCCGCCGGGGTTCGACCGAACGGACACCGTCGGACAGACCCTAGCCCGGCCAGGCTACGCAAAGTGAATGAAGATTGGATTAGTCATCCGCTCGTGCCCGAACCGGTACCGGATCCTCCGCCGTTGCCACCGCCGGTGGCCGTGCCGTTACCGCCGCCCCGGGCGCCGCCGAAGCCGCCCACCGCGCTGCCCTCGGTGAGCTGGGTGGCGTTGTAGGAGCCGTCGTCGGCCTTGCTGCCGGTCACGGTGACGGTCTGGCCGGGCTGGAGGTCGCCGACCTTGCCCTCCTTGGTGGTGGTGACCTTGGTGGAGTCCTGGGTGGTGACCTTGACGGTGGTGCCGTTGGCCTCGGTCAGGTAGACGGTGGTGCCGTCCACCGACTTCACGGTGCCGCGGGTGAAGCCGGCCGCCGCGCCGCCGGGGAACTGGCCGGTGCCGCCGGCCTGGCCGTTCTGGCCGCCGCCGTACCCGCCGCCGTAGCCGCCGCGGCCGGTGCCGCCGCCGGGGAAGCGCTCGTTCGAGGCGCCCGCCCGGTTGGCGGCGGTGCCGCCGCCGGTGCCGTTGTCCTTCTGGTACCAGACGCCGCCCGCGAAGGAGAGCACCGCGATGACGCAGCCGGCCAGCGCCAGGGTCGGCCAGGGGAGCTTGCGGCGCGGTGGCGCGGCCAGCTCGGCGGTGATGTCGCGGGCGTCCGGCGCGGTGGCCAGCAGCTCCTGGTCGTCAGACATGGGGGAGTCTCCTTCTACTCGTGCCGGAGGGCGTCGATCGGGCGCAGCGAGGCGGCCCGGTTGGCGGGGTAGCTGCCGAAGAACAGTCCGATGGCGACGGCGATGCCGAACGCGCCGAACACCGACTCGGGGATCACCACCGGCTTGATGCCGACCACCGAGAAGTGCGAGCCGACGATCCCGGCCAGCACGCCGAGCCCGGCGCCGATCACCGACAGCAGGGTCGACTCGGCGAGGAACTGGCCGAGGATGACCGCGCGGGGCGCGCCGAGCGCCTTGCGGATGCCGATCTCCTTGGTCCGCTCGGTGACCGTCACCAGCATGATGTTGGTGATGCCGATGCCGCCGACCAGCAGCGAGATCGCGGCGACCGCGCCGAGCAGGACGGTGAAGGTCTTGCCGGTGGACTCGCGGGCGCTCAGCAGCGAGGTCTGGTTGCTGATCCGGAAGTCGGCCTTGGTGGCGTCCTTGATGGCGTGGGTGCCCATCAGGATGCGGGTGATGTCGGACTGCGCCTCGGTGGTGGCCTCGGCGGAGCTGGCCTGCACCAGGATCTGGTTGACCGAGCCGAAGCCGGTGAACGCGTTCTGCACGGTCGGCAGCGGGGCGACCACCACGTCGTCGGGGTCGTTGAAGCCGCTGGAGCCCTTGGTGGCGAGCACGCCGACCACGGTGAACGGGGTGCCGCCGATGGTGATCTTCTTGCCGACCGGGTCCTCGTTCGCGAACAGCTCCTTGGCGGTGGTCGAGCCGAGCACCGCGACCTTGCGGGAGTTCAGCACGTCGTCGGCGGAGAAGTAGTCGCCCTTGTCGACCTTCAGGTTGGAGGTCTCGAAGTAGGCGGGGTAGGTGCCGACGATCTGGCCGGGCTGGTACGAGACGTTCCCGTACAGCGCGGTGCCGCTGGTGGTGACCACCGGGGCGACCGACTTGATGGACGGGGCGTCGGTGGCCGAGGCGAGCGCCTTGGCGTCGTCCACGGTGAGCTTCTTGGCGGCGGTCGCCGCGCCGCGCGAGGCGGCGGAGGAGACGGTCAGCGAGTTGGTGCCGAGCGAGGTGATCGAGTCCTTGACCGCCGCCGAGGAGCCGTTGCCGACCGCGAGCAGCAGGATCACCGAGGCCACGCCGATCAGCACGCCGAGCATGGTCAGCGCGGAGCGGACCTTGTTGGCGGCCAGGCCGGCCACCGCGAAGCGGAGCATCTGCCAGGCGATCACGCGACCACCCCCGCGGCGGCGGCCAGCGCGGGCGGCGGCCCGTCGACCGGGGCCTGCCGGACGTCGGAGACGATCGCCCCGTCGACCAGCCGGACCACCCGCTTGGCGTGCAGCGCGACCTCGTCCTCGTGGGTGATCACCACCACGGTGCGGCCGAGCGCGTTGAGCCCGTCGATGATGCCCAGCACCTCCTCGGTGGAGCGGCTGTCGAGGTTGCCGGTGGGCTCGTCGGCCAGCAGCATCGCGGGCGCGGTGACCAGCGCCCGGGCCACCGCGACGCGCTGCTGCTGGCCGCCGGAGAGCTGGTTGGGCTTGTGCCCGGCCCGCTCGGCCAAGCCGACCAGGCTGAGCGCGGCCATCGCCCGGCGGCGCCGCTCGGCGGCCCGGACGCCCGCGTAGGCCAGCGGCAGCTCGACCTGGGCCAGCGCGGTGGTGCGGGGCACCAGGTTGAACGACTGGAACACGAAGCCGATCTTGCGGTTGCGGACCAGCGAGAGCTGGCCCTCGTCGAGGTGGCCGACGTCGGTGCCGTCCAGCAGGTAGCGGCCGGAGCTGGGCACGTCCAGGCAGCCGAGGATGTTCATCAGGGTCGACTTGCCGGAGCCGGAGGAGCCCATCACCGCGACGTAGTCGCCCTCCGCGATGTCCAGGTCGACGCCGAGCGGCTCGCCGCCGCCGGTCATCGGCCCGCGCAGGGCGTGCACGACGGCGTCGCCGTGGCCGTACGACTTGGTGACCCGGCGGATCTGGATCACCGGGGGCTTGGCGGTGCGCATCAGCGGGTGCCTCCGGCGCCGCCGCCGCTGCGGGTGCCGCCGGTGCCGCCGAAGCCGCCCGCCGTGCCGCCGAAGCCGCCGGCCGCGCCGCTGCCCAGGCCGGGGAACTGGCCGGACGGGAAGCCGTTGCCGGTGCCCGCGGTGGTGGAGGTCAGCTCGACCTTCTCGCCCTCGGTCAGGCCCTCGGTGACCTGCACGGTGCTGTCACCCTCGATGCCGACGGCGACCTGCACCCGCTCGGTGCTGCCGTCGTCGTGCACCACGGTCGCGGTGCGGCTGCTGCCGGTGCCCTGGAGGGCCGCGGTGGGCACCGACAGGGCGTCCTCGGCGGAGCCGGTGGTCACCGAGATGGTGGCGCTCAGGCCGGTGCGCAGGGTCGAGGTGTCGCCGCCGATCTGGAGCGTCGCGCCGTACTGCACGGCGCCGTTGGTGGAGCTGGAGGGCAGCGAGCTGACCGACAGGACGGTGGCGTCCAGCTTGGTGTCGGACTGCGCGTTCAGGGTGACGGTCGCCGCCTGGCCCTTCTTCAGCTTGAGCGAGTCCAGCTCGGAGAAGTTCGCGGTGACCTCCATCCCGGTCGGGTTGGTCAGCACGATGAAGCCGGACGGGGTGGTGCCCGAAGTGCCGCTGCCGGTGGTGGTCTTGGCGCCGGACGAGGAGCCGGAGGAGGAGCCGCCCGAGGAGCTCGACGCGCCCGAGGAGCCGGTGCCGGAGACGGTGTCGCCGACCTTGCCGGAGATCGAGGCGACGGTGCCGTCGGTGGTCGCGGTGAGCGTGGTGCCGGCCAGCGCGTCCTTGGCGTTGGTGAGCGTCGCCTCGGCGTTGTCGACCTGCTGCTGGGCGGAGGCCACCTGCGCCTGGTCGACCTTGACGGTGGTCGTGGTGGTCGGCTGCGGGGCGCTCTGGGCGCCCGCGCCGGAACCGCCGGAGGCGGCGGAGCCGCCCGAGCCGGTGCTGCGGCCGGAGTTCGAGGAGCCGGCCACCGTGGTGGTGACCGTCTCGCCCGCCTCGGCCTTGGTCAGGTTGGCCTCGGCCGTGTTGAGCGCGGCCTGCGCCTGGTCGACCTGCTGCTGGGCGGCGGCGGTGTCGACGGTGGCGAGCACCTGGCCCTTCTTCACCGCGTCGCCGACCGCGACCTTCACCGCGGTGAGCTTGCCGCCGGTGGTGAAGTCCTGCCCGGCGTCGGAGGGCGAGAACAGCGTGCCCGATCCGGACACGGTGGCCTGGACCGTTCCCTTGCTGACCGTGGCGGTCCTGACCCTGGAACTGGTGGCGGCCTTGCTGGTGCCGCTGTCCAGGTTGACGTACGCCAGGGCGACCCCGCCGAGCAGGGCCACGCCGAGCGCGGAATTGACGAGGACGGCCCCACGCCGTCGCGGAAGCACCTTCATGGCGCAGAAGCATCGTCGGGTGCTCTTGCGCCGCCCTGGGCGAATCCTGGGAGCGGGCTGTGCGCGGTGATCCGGACAAACGCCCGCACACCTCCCGCCCGGGGCCCGGTGCCCTACCCGTCGACCCCCAGCTCTTGACCGGACTCCCGGCGACCTCCCAGCAAAGTCCCGTCAGTGCTTCACGCGGGCGCCCGGTACGGCGGGACCGGGCCACCGGACGGGACGGAACCGGGCTCGGCCGGTGAGCCTGCCCGCGAAGCGGTCGGGGTACGCCTGCCGGTCGAAGTGCACGTGCCCGGGGAGCGCGCGCACGACCGCCCCCGACCCGCCGGACTCCCGGTGGGCCGGCGCCTCGACCGCCCCGGCCGGATGTCGCACCGGGCGGTGGCGGCCGGGCCGGCCCACCCGGGCCCTCCCCGCGGTGCGTGGTGCGCGGGCCGCGGGGAGTCCTTCCATCCGGCCGGGGCGGGCGACAGCGCTGCCCGCCGGGCAGCCTGACGACCGCTCAGAGTTCCTTGCGGAACGCCTCCGCGGCGGCCAGGAAGAGGTCGTTGCCCCTGACCTCGCCGATCGAGACCCGCACGCCCTCGCCCGCGAACGGGCGGACCACCACACCGGCCTCGGCGCAGGCGGCGGCGAAGTCGAGGGTGCGGTCGCCCAGGCGCAGCCAGACGAAGTTGGCCTCGGAGTCGACGACCGTCCAGCCCTGGGCGCGCAGCGCGGCGGTGACCCGGGTGCGCTCGGCGACCAGGTCCTCGACCCGCTCCAGCAGGGCGTCCTCGGCGCGCAGCGAGGCGACCGCGGCGTCCTGGGCGAGCTGGCTGACGCCGAACGGGACGGCGGTCTTGCGCAGCGCGTCGGCGACCGGCTCGTGGGCGATGGCGAAGCCGACCCGCAGGCCGGCCAGGCCGTACGCCTTGGAGAAGGTGCGCAGCACGCAGACGTTGGGGCGGTCGCGGTAGAGCTCGATGCCGTCGGGGACGTCGGCGTCGCGGATGAACTCGCGGTACGCCTCGTCCAGCACCACCAGGACGTGCGCCGGGACGGCGTCCAGGAAGCGGACCAGCTCCTCGCGGTGCAGGGCCGCGCCGGTCGGGTTGTTGGGGTTGCAGACGAAGACCAGCCGGGTGCGGTCGGTGATCGCGGCGAGCATCGCGTCGAGGTCGTGGGCCTCGTCGGCGGTCAGCGGGACGGGCACGGGGGTGGCGCCGGCGACCTGGGTGATGATCGGGTACGCCTCGAACGAGCGCCAGGCGAAGACGACCTCCTCGCCGGGGCCGGCCGTGGAGAGCACCAGGGACTGGGCGACGCCGACCGAGCCGGTGCCGGTGGCGACGTGCTCGGCGGGGACGCCGAAGCGCTCGGCGAGTTCGGCGACCAGGCCGCTGACCGCCATGTCGGGGTAGCGGTTGAAGTCGCCCGCGGCGGCGATCGCGGCTTCCAGCACGCCGGGCAGCGGCGGGTAGGGGTTCTCGTTGGAGGAGAGCTTGAAGGCGTCGGCTCCGGCGGGCTTGCCCGGCTTGTAGCTGGGGATGCCGTCCAGGCTGGACCGCAGGCGGGGGCCGTGTTCGCGCTGAACCACGGGGTTCTCCGTTTCTTGTTCCTCGGCGGTGGCGACGTTCCGCCCCCGGTCGGGTGCCGTGAACGATACCGACCGCCCTCACCCGTGCGGGTGAGATGCTCGTCCGGGTTACGGGTGCAGTTCAGCCATTCTGCCGGGTTCCTTTGGCACATGTCAGAGGTATCCGGGCCGGAAAACGGCGGTGATCGAAGGGCGTTCACCGGAGCCGTTCATGGAGAAACGTATCTCCAACGTCCGGTAGCGAAGCGGTCACGGAACGCCGTCATGCGCCATACGATCGGTCCGCCATGACAGCAGCAGCCAACCAGAACGGTCGACGGGCCACCGCGTCCCGGCGCCTGGAGCGGGCCGGCATCCGGGACGTCGCGGCGGCCGCCGGCGTGTCCATCACCACCGTCTCGGACGCCCTGAACGGCAAGGGCCGACTCCCCGACGAGACCCGCAGCCGGGTCCGCGAGGTCGCCGAGCGGCTCGGCTACCGGCCGTCCGCGGCCGCCCGCACCCTGCGCACCGGGCGGTCCGGCCTGATCGGCCTGACCGTCACCACGTACGGCGAAGAGCCGTTCACCTTCACCGAGTTCGCCTACTTCGCCGAGATGGCCCGGGCCGCCACCAGCGCCGCGCTGGGCCGCGGCTACGCCCTGGTCGTGCTGCCCGCCTCCTCCCGGCACGACGTCTGGAGCAACATCGCGCTCGACGGCACGGTGGTGATCGACCCGCCCGACCAGGACCCGCTGGTCACCGAGCTGTACCGGTCCGGCGTCCCGGTGGTCTCCGACGGCAAGCCGGGCAACTGCCCGGTCACCGCCTGGGTCGACAACGACCACGAGGCCGCCGTGCTGGGCATCCTGGAGCACCTGAGCGAGGCCGGCGCCCGCCGGATCGGCCTGCTCACCGGCACCTCCACCGACACCTACACCCGGCTCTCCACCGAGGCGTACCTCGCCTGGTGCGACCGGGTCGGCCAGGAGCCGGTGTACGAGGCGTACCCGGCCCACGACCCGGCCGCCGGGGCGGTGGCCGCCGACCGGCTGCTGGCCCGCCCGGACCGCCCGGACGCGGTGTACGGCCTGTTCGACCCGAACGGCACCGACCTGCTGGCCGCCGCCCGGCGCTACGGGCTGCGCGTCCCGGACGACCTGCTGCTGGTGTGCTGCAGCGAGTCCGACGTGTACGCCAACACCGAACCGCCCATCACCACGCTGTCGCTGAAACCCCGTCGGATCGGCACCACCGTGGTCAACCTGCTGATCGACGCGATCGAGGGGGTCGACGCCGGCACCGGCACCGCCCCCGGCCGGCTCTTCCCGCCCCGCTACCGCACCGCCGGCACCGGCCCGCCGCCCGGCACCCTGATGCCCACCGAACTGATCGTCCGGGCCTCCTCGCAGCGCCGCACCCCGCGCACCACCGTCAGTCCGCCCCGGCCGCCGGGCGAGGTGTAGGCGCCGGACCGCCCTCCCGCACCGGTCGATACCCACCCCGAACGGGACGTACCGGACCGGCCGGACGGCCGCCGCGGGGCGGGGCGGGCGGGTCCACGGAAATCGGATACCGACCAGGTGAGGACGGCAGGAGAGTGCGCTTCCTATGATGGGCGAATGACACCCGAGGACCTCTTCCGCGAACCCGAGCACCCGCACTCGGGCCCCCGCCCCCGCCAGGACCTCGACGTGCTCCCGCAGGGCTCCTACTTCGAACCGGCCGAACCCGCCGGCTACCCGTACGAGGAGACGTACAGCACCTTCGGCGGCGCCCGCTACCTGGAACAGCACTGGGCCCCCGCAAGCCAGTTCGGCGCCGACGCACCCCCCGTCCCCGGGCACTACGCGCCCACCGGGCAGGCCCCGCACGAGGACCCGCCGACCATCGAGCTCGGCCCGCCGATCGACACCCAGCCGGTCGAGGTGCACTTCCCGTACCCGCAGCCCGAGCCCGGCGAGGGCCCCGGCCCGCTGTTCGTCATCGGCGACGTGCACGGCTACCTCGACGAACTGCTCGCCGCCCTCCACCAGCAGGGCCTGATCGACACCGAGGGCCACTGGTCGGCCGGCCGCTCCCGGGTCTGGTTCCTCGGCGACTTCACCGACCGCGGCCCCGACGGCATCGGCGTGATCGACCTGGTCATGCAGCTCGCCGCCGAGGCCGCCGCGGCCGGCGGCTACTGCCGCGCCCTGATGGGCAACCACGAACTGCTCTTCCTCGGCGCCTCCCGCTACGGCGACGAGGCCGTCCAGTCCACCGCCGGCACCGCCTCCTTCCTCGCCGCCTGGCGGCTCAACGGCGGCCAGCAGCACGACCTGGAGCGCCTGCAGCCGCACCACGTCAGCTGGCTGTCCCGGCTGCCCGCGATGGCCCTGGAGGACGGCCACCTGCTGCTGCACTCCGACACCACCGCGTACCTGGAGTACGGCGAGACCATCGCCGACGTCAACGACGCCGTGCACGCCCTGCTCGCCGACGAGGGCATCGACGAGTGGTGGGACGCCTTCCGCAAGTTCACCAAACGCTTCGCCTTCCGCGGCCAGGCCGGCACCATGGCCGCCCAGGAACTGCTCGCCGTCTACGGCGGCTACCGGGTCGTCCACGGCCACAGCCCGATCCCGTACCTCACCGGCGACCAGCCCGAGGACGGCACCCCGCCGCACGTCCCCGGCCCCTACATCTACGCCGACGAGCTGGCCATCGCGATGGACGGCGGCGTGACCATGGACGGACGGCTGCTGGTCGCCCGGCTGCCGCTGAACTGACCCCGGGTCGGACCGGCGCACTGCCGACCGGCCGAGCCGCTGAACAGCCGAACGTCAACCGGGCGTTCCGACAAGGGGGCTGAAGGAACGGAAGTTCCGGAAAGAGGCTGTCGGCCCGCTCCCGCGCACCCCTACCATCGAGGCCACTGACCTCAGTCGACCTCGCGGAACGGGGTACCCCTCCCATGAGCAACCCCCCGCGCCTGCTCGCCGAGGACCGCGCCGACTTCGCGCGCCTGCTCGGCGAAGTGCTGCGCGACACCGGCGTACGCCGGGCCCTCGCCGAACCAGGCGTCCACCTCACCGCCGAACAGCTCCACACCAAGGCGCTCGCCGACGCCGACCGCGTCGCCGCACCCGCCGCACCCGAGTACGCCCACTACCTGGCGCTGCGCACCGCGCTCGCCGAGCACCCGGGCACCGCGCCGCCCGCCGGGGCCGGGCTGTTCCCCGTCCTGACCGTGCTCACGCCCGTGCTGGCCGGCGCCGCCGGACTCGTCCTGCTGCTGCTCGGCTGGCTGCTGCGGGCCGCCGCACCCGACCTGGTGCTCGGCCGCTCCACCGTCACCGCCGGCGTCCTGGCCCTCGCCGTCGCGGCCGGCGCCCTGCTCATCGGCGGCGCCGGACTCGTCCTCACCGCCCTGCGCAACTCCTCCGCCGCCCCCGGCAACGCCGACCCCCAGCAGCACGCCGACCTCGCCGAGGCCCGCGAGACCTGGCGCACCGCGCTGCGCGAACGCGCCCTGCTGCCCTGGCTGCACGCCAACCTGACCGCCGCCCCCGCGTCCGCCCCGCTCCCGTCCGCCCGCACCGCCCCGCCCGACCTGCACAGCCCCGGCTACAGCAGCGCCGCGTACTCCAGCCCCGGCTTCAGCAGCCCCGGCGCCGAAGGGCTGACCGACGACCGGGGCCGCCCGCGCGCGGCCGAGTTCACCGGACCCGGCTACTCCTCCCCCGACTTCACCAGCCCCGGCCCCGAGGGCCTCACCGACGACCGGGGCCGCCCGCGCTCCGACGGCCCCGGCTTCACCGGCCCCAACGAGGTCTGACCCCGCCGACGGGCCCGGGTCAGGCCGCCACCTCGGCCCAGACCGCCTTCCCGTACCGCCCCATCGGCTCGACGCCCCAGTCGACCGCCAGGTCCGCCACCAGCCCGAGCCCCCGCCCGCCCTCGCCCTCCTCCGGCCCGGGGTCGCGTCGGCGGGGCAGCACGGCGGAGGGGTCGGACACCGTGATCAGGAGCCGGCCCGCCCGCAGCTCGATGAGCACCGTCGGCGCACCCCCGTGGCGAACCGCGTTGGTCAGCAGTTCGGACAGGACCAGGCAGGCCGCCCAGTCGTCACGGCCGAGCGCCCGCAGGGCGTCCCGCAGCAGCCGCCTGGTGATCCCGATCCCGGCCGGAGCCGGCGGCGGGTGCAGGTCGAACCGGAAGTGCGCGTCGTCCGGCGGCAGTGGTACGGGTGTTTCGAGCATGGCAGGCTCCAGTCCCCTGGTGTCCGTGAGCTCACCGACTGCGGTCCGTGGCCTGCCTTCCGGCCGACGCGCGGGCGTGGCCGAGGTGCGCTTCGAACCGCGCTGACAGGAGGTCAGTGGGTGACGCAGGGACACCGTAGGGCAGCGGGGGCAAATCTTGCTACCTACCCGATATTCGATTCACTCTTACGGGGGGTAGCCGCTCCACCGCCTTTTATCGAGGTGGACCCGCTCCGAGGCGGTGCGGCACACTGGCACCACCCGCCAGGAGAGGGACGCATGCCACCCCGAATGTCACCTACCGTGCGCCAGCAGCGGCTGGGCATCGAACTCCGCAAGATGCGCACGCAGGCGGACATGACCCCGCAGGCCATGGCGGCGGCGCTGGGCACCGACCCGCCCAAGATCTCCCAGATGGAGTCGGGCAAGGCGGGCATCAGCGCCGAGCGGCTCCGCTCCTGGGCGGCCGCCAGCAAGTGCGACAACTCCCGGCTGGTCGACGCCCTGGTCACCATGGCGCAGGACCGCGGAAGGCACTGGTGGGACGAGTACCGGGGCAAGCTGTCGGCGGGGTTCCTCGACACCGCCGAGATGGAGTGGCACTCCGGCGGTTCCGTGTCCTGGGCGATCACGTACGTCCCGGGGCTCCTGCAGACCGTCGCGTACGCCGGTGCCATCTTCGCCCGGGCCAGGCCGTCGCTCCCCCGCCACGAGATCGACCTCCGCACGGCGTTCCGGATCCAGCGGCAGAGCATGAGCGTGGGCGGGGAGAAGCCCTGCACGGCCTTCATCCACGAAGCCGCGCTGCGGATGCGGTTCGGCGGCCCCGCAGTGCTCCGGGCGCAGCTCGACAGCCTGCTGGAGGACTCCGAACGCCCCAACATCACGGTCCGGGTGGTCCCGTTCGACGTGGACACCTTCCCGGGACAGGCGGAGGACCTGCGCCTGATCACCGGCGTCGTCCCCGAACTGGACACGGTGCAGGTCGACCTCACCCACAGGACCCTGTTCATCCATGCCGAGGCCGATCTGAACGCCTACCGCAAGATGATCGCCGAGGTGGCGGAGGTCGCGCTCTCCCCGCAGGAGTCCCGGGACTTCATCCACCGCATCGCAAAGGAACTGAAAGGCAAGGCACGATGAACAACTGGCAGAAGTCCACCTTCAGCGGGAACTCCCACGAGTGCGTCGAGGTCCGCACCGTGGACGGGGTGGTCGAGGTGCGCGAGTCCGACACCGGCGACGTCGTGATCCGTACGACCCCGCGGAAGTTCGCCGCCTTCCTCAAGGGAGCCCGGGCCGGCGAGTTCGACCACCACGGCGACTTCTCCGCGTAGCGCCCGGCCCGCTCCGCCGCCAGCCCCCGCCCGCCCGGCGGGGGCTTGTCCCATTTATGGAGCACTCTTGCTACTCAACGGAGAGTAGGTCTACGGTTACGGCCATCGCAGCCAGCCGGGCCGCCGATGAGTCGGAGCGCAGCCATGTCTTCGATGGGCCCCACCTCCGGCCCGTCCCGGAACGGGACGCGGTCTCCTGCTCCGCCAGGTCCGAACACCGTGACACGCCAAGGGAGTTCCGCCGGTCTCCGGGTCCAGTGGATCGCCGACGCCCTGCACGGGTTGAGCGGGCGTCCCGCCGCCTCGGTGCGGTTGAGGGGCGGGGTCGTCCGGGTGACCCTCCGGATCGAATCGTCCGCCGCGTCAGCCGAACTGACGGCGGCGCTGCTCCGGGTCCTCTCCCGGGGCGACCGGTTCGGACACAGCACCGGGGCCGGCTGGGAAAGGATCTGGGCCGAGGTCGACCGGGCCTCCGAGGACAAGGTGCCAACGGATTGAAACTCGTCGACCACTACTCGGCCGATCACCCCACCCTGCTGTGGTACGCCGTCGGTGAGGACCCGCAGGGCCTGCTGCTGGCCCAGTCCAGCGACGGCGTCTTCCTGACGCTGGCCGCCGACCGCCGGCGCCGCCTGCTCGTCCTCCCGCCCGACGAGTGGGCCGACCTGTGCGACGCCGTCAAGTCCGGCCGGCTGGACGGGGTGCTGGGCGGGCGCGTCCTGTGCGCGGACCCGAACCGGCCGCTGAACCCCGTACCGGCCGCGCACCGGTCGACCGCCTGATCCGGGTCACCGGCCGCGCGGCCCGGTCACCGGCCGCGCGGCCCGGTCACCGGCCGCGCGGCGCCCGCAGGGCCAGCGCCACCGGCACGCCCAGCGCGCACAGCACGGCGCAGCCCGTCCAGACCAGGGTGTACGCGCCCTCCGCGGGCACCTCGGCGCGCAGCACCAGGTGGTCCAGCACCGCCGCCGCGACCACGCCCGCCGCCGCGCCCGCCAGCGACTTCAGGGTGTTGTACACGCCCGTCCCGATGCCGGTCTGGTCGGCCGGCAGGCGCCGCATCAGCAGGGCCGGCAGCAGGCTCAGCCCCAGCCCGGCCCCGTACCCGGCCAGCGCGCCGCCCAGCACGAACTGCCAGGCCGCCGCGTGCCCGAGCGCGATCGTCCCGTAGCCCGCGGCGCACAGCGCGAAACCGGAGCCGAGCACGGCGGGGGCGTCGTGGCGGCGGACCAGCCGGTGGGCCGTCACCGCGCCCAGGGTCGCCGCCACCGTCTGCGGCAGCACCAGCAGGCCGAGCACCAGCGGCACCGCGCCCAGCCCGTAGCCGGTCTCCGCGGGCTCCGCCGCCTGGAACGCCAGCGTCGGCCCCTGCGCCCCGTACAGCGCGCAGCCCAGCAGGAAGCTCAGCCCGAACACCGGCGCGGTGGCCCGCCGGGCCAGCAGCCGGACGTCCACCATCGGCTCGGCGGCGCGCAGTTCCTGCCGGACGAACAGCGCCAGCAGCAGCGCCCCCGCCGCCAGCAGCGGCAGCACCACCGCGCCCGGCAGCACCCCGCTCGCGCCCAGGCCCGCCAGCAGCAGGGTCAGGCCCAGCGAGAGCAGGCCCGCGCCCGCCCAGTCGATCCGGCCCGCCGCCCGGGTCTCCGACTCCGGGACCAGCCGCCACACCACCGGCAGGGCCAGCAGCGGCAGCGCCGCCAGCGCCCACAGCAGCGGCCGGGTGGCCGCCGGGTCGGCGCCCAGGCCGCCGACCGCGAGCGCGCCCAGCGTCGAGCCGACCGTCAGCGCGCCCACCAGCGGCCCGACCGCCCGGCCGCCGCGCTCCTCGCCGAGGCGGTCGCGCAGGACGGCGAACTCCAGCGGCAGCCAGCAGGCCAGGAAGCCGGACAGCGCCCGGCCCGCCAGCAGCACCGGCAGGTCCGGTGCGAGCGCGGTGACCGTGAAGCCCAGCAGGGTCAGCAGGACGGTGGCGCGCAGCAGTCGGCGGTGCCCGTACAGGTCGCCCAGCCGGGAGGTCAGCGGCACCGCGACGCCCGACACCAGGAACTCCGCGCCCAGCGCCAGGCTCAGGTCCGAGGCGCGCAGGTCGAGGTGCTCGCCGAGCCGGGGCAGCAGGATCGGGAACCCGCCCTGGAGCACCCCGCTGGCGAACTCCACCAGGGCCAGCAGCGGCACGGCGGACGGCGCGGCGGAGGACGGCGCGGGACGGGACGGGCGGGCGGCGGTGGCGGTCATCGGCGGTTCCGTGGGGGTGCGGAGGGTGGTGGGGGTGGCGGCAAGGATGGCTAACCTGGAGGCCACCGCCCCGTCCGCGCACGAATCCGTTCCTGCGGCCGACCCCGCGCAAGGATCAGCCATGATCGACGAACTCGACCTGGCGCTCGTCGACGCCCTCCGGGTCGACCCGCGCGCCCCCTGGTCCCGGCTGGCCGCCCCGCTCGGCGTCGACCCCGCCACCCTGTCGCGCCGCTGGGCCCGGCTGACCGCGAACGGCGACGCCTGGGTCACCTGCTACCCCTCCGCCGACCGGATCGGTCGCGGCCTGACCGCCCTGGTCCGGGTCGACTGCCCCGCCGACCGGGTCACCGAGGTCGCCGCGGCCCTCGCCCGGCACCCGCAGACCGCCAGCATCGAACTCGTCACCGGTGACGCCGACCTGCTGCTCACCGTCGCCGCGTACGACCACGCCGCCCTCACCGGCTACCTGCTGGAGCGGCTCGGCAGCGTCCCCGGCGTGCTGCGCACCCGCACCACCCTGGTCGAGCGCACCCTGGTCGAGGGCAGCCGCTTCTCCAACGGCGCGCTCGACGCCGAACAGCGCCGCGCCATCGCCGCCCCGCCGCCCGGCGCGGCCCGCCCGGTCGCCGACCGGCGGGTCGAGGAGGACCTCGCGCTCATCCGGGCGCTCGGCGCGGACGGCCGGATGCCCTACGCCGAACTCTCCGCCCGCACCGGTCTGCCCGCCACCACCGTCCGCCGCCGCCTGGCCGAACTGCGGGCCGGCGGCCGCGCGGTGCTGCGCTGCGACGCCTCGCCCCGGGTCACCGGCCACCCGGTCGGCGCGATGCTCTGGCTGGACGTCCCGCCCGCCGACCTGCCCGACGCCGCCCGGCGCCTCACCACCCTCCCGCAGACCCGGATGTGCGCCGTCACCGTCGGCCCCGCGAACCTCGCCCTCTACCTGATCGCGCCCCAACTCCCCGACCTACGCCGGATCGAACAGGACCTCGCCCACCACCACCCGGCGATCCGGGTCCGCGACCGCCACGTCACCCTGCGCACCCTCAAGCTGGTCGGCCACCTCCTCACCCCGGACGGCCGCCGGACGGACTACGTCCCGATCGAGCCCTGACCGGTCGGCACCGCCGGCGGTCTCACCGCGTCCTGCCGAGCGCCAGTGCCGCCAGCAGGGCCGCCGCGTCGCCCAGGACGCCGTCGTCGAAGCGGGCCTCGGCGGAGTGGTTGTAGGGGGCGGTCAACGGGTCGGCGTCCGCGGGGCAGGCGCCGACCATGACGTACGCGGCGGGGACGTGCTCGGCCAGGACACCGAAGTCCTCGGAACCGGCCAGCGGGCGCGGCATCTCGAAGTAGCTCTGTTCGCCCAGCAGTTGACGGACGGTCCGCTCCGCGTACGCGGCTTCCGCCGGGTCGTTGGCCGTCACCGGGTAGCCGTGCTCGACCACCGCGTCGACCCGGCAGCCGTGCGCCTCGCCGATGCCGCGGACCACCCGGACGGCCTCGGCGAGCACCAGCTCGCGGGCCGCGGTGGAGAAGGAGCGGACGGTGGCGCCGAAGGCGGCCTCGTCGGGGATGACGTTCTCCGCGGTGCCCGCGTGGAAGGTGCCGACGGTCAGCACGACCGGGTCGAAGGCGTCGAAACGGCGGGTGACCATGGTCTGCAGGGCCAGGACGGCCTCGCACGCGGCGGGCACCGGGTCGGTGGCCAGGTGCGGGCTGGAGCCGTGGCCACCGCGACCGCGGACCACCACCCGCAGGGTGTCGGAGGCGGCCATGATCGGGCCGGGCCGCCCGGCCACGTAGCCGGCCGGCAGCAGCGCGGCGCCGACGTGCAGGGCGTACGCGGCGACGACCCGCTCACCGGCCGCGTCCAGGACGCCGTCCTCGACCATCAGGGCCGCGCCGCCACCGCCCTCCTCGCCGGGCTGGAACATGAACACCACGCTGCCGGACAGCTGTTCGCGGCGGGCGGCGAGCAGTCTCGCCGCGCCGATCAGCGCGGCGGTGTGCAGGTCGTGGCCGCAGGCGTGCATCGCGCCGGGGTTCTCCGAGGCGTACGGCAGGCCGGTGTTCTCCTGCACCGGCAGGCCGTCGAGGTCGGCGCGCAGCAGCACGGCGGGGCCGGGGCGGGCGCCGCGCAGGACGGCGGTGACGGAGGAGAGCCGCTCGCCGAGGGTGATCTCCAGCGGGAGGCCGTCGAGGGCGGCGAGGATCCGGGCCCGGGTGCGGGGCAGGTGGAGTCCGATCTCGGGGTCGCGGTGCAGGGCGCGCCGCAGGTCGACGAGTTCGGGGTGGAGCGCGGCGGCGGCGCGGCGCAGCTCGTCGAGCGGGGGGTGAACGTCGGCCGGCATGGGGACGCCTCCTGGGTGGACGGGGAGCGGACGGTTCTCCCGCATCCTCGCCCCGGCGGGCCTCCGACCGGCCAGGACGCACGGATCACCCGCGAGCGGCGGGTGCCGCGCACGGATCTTCCAGCCCGGCGGCGGTCGGTGCGGCGGCGGCGGTCGGTGCGGCGGCGGTCGGTGCGGCGGCGGTCGGTGCGGCGGTGGTCGGTGCGGCGGTGGTGGATGCGGCACCGCCGGACGTGGCGGCGGCGGCCAGCAGGGCGGCGGCGATCGCCCGGGCCTCGGCGGCGGGGGCTGGGGTGCCCTCGCGCAGGGCGGTGACGATCGCGCCGTCCATCAGCAGGACCAGCCGCCGGGCCAGGCCGACGGCCCCGTCCGGCCGGTACCCCTCGTCGCCGAGCAGCCCGGCGACGTACCCGATGACCCGCTCCTTGTGCGCGACGGCGACCCGGTGGGCGGAGCTGCCCGGATCGGCGCTCTCGACGATGGCGTTGATGAAGGCGCACCCGCGGAAGTCGGCCCTGGCGAAACGCTCCGCCAGGGCGTCGAACACGTCGAGCGGCCGACCCCCGAGCTCGGCGACCCGGGCCGCCAGCCACGCGCGCCAGTCACGGTCGCGGCGGGTGAGGACGGCGACCACCAGCTCGTCCTTCCCCGTGAAGTGCCGGTAGAAGGAGGCCCGGCCGACGCCGGACTCGGCGAGGATCCGCTCCACCCCGACCGCCCGGACGCCCTCGGCGTAGAACAGCGCCTCGGCGGTGTCGAGCAGACGGGCGCGCGCACGGGTGGCCATGTCGCCCAGGCTAGTGGGTGGTCGGCGCACGGCGGCACCGATCGGTACCGTCCGGAGGCACGACCGGCACGACGGCCGCCGCCACCTCGACCGCTCCCGGCCCGCGACAGCCACTTCGCACCGAACACCCTTGCCGTACAAGCCGATTCGTCCCGCACGCACGACCCGGCTGCCACAACCAGCCCCATGAAGCGTCCGCACCACACCGCCGGCTCCGCCGCCGTCCTGCGCGTCGGCTTCGAGCGGTGGCCGGAGCGGAGTGCGACCTTCCCGGCGCCTACAGGCAGATCCAGCAGTAGAGCTGCTCACCGGCTGCGCGGGCGCGCCGGGCGAGTCGGATCAACTCCTCGGCCAGCGGCTGCATGTCGTCGACGTCGGCCGGGTGGAGCTCCTCCGCCCGCACCCACCTGGCGACGATCGCCGGCACGTCCGCGTCACTCACCCCGGCCAGGGTGTCCCGGACCGCGGTGTCGAGTTCCACCACCCACGGGCCCGTGGCCCAGGGGTCGTCCTCGCCCTGCGGGCCACCCGGTCCGGGCACCGGGGTGGTCGGCCAGACCGGCCGATCGGCCACCAGGCCGGCCGTCCAGGGGACTCGGCGGACGGCGGCGATCAGCTCCCCCAGCACGAGGTCCGGGTCCAGGCGCTTGGCCTCGACCCCGTCGAAGTGCGGGTCCCCGCCGCCGACGAGCAGGCGATCGTCGGCGCACTCCAGCGCTCGCACGACCGAAGCCGCATCGGCCGCGCGGAAGTAGTCGGTCAGCACACCCACGGGTCTCCTCCCCCACACGCTCGTCCGTCAGCCGGAAGTAGACCAGCCACGACCGACACCGACACCGACACCGACCGGAGCACCGCGCCGGTCAAGGGCGGTCCGGTCAAGGGCGGACCGCCAGAGGCGGGCCGCGCGCCGCCGCGTTGCCGCCCGCCGCTCCTGTCTCGCGCCCCGCTATGGACGGCCCCGCTGGCGGCGCGAGGAACGAACAAGCGGCATACCAGGGCCGGTAGGACCTCAGACAGACGCCAGGCCGAAGCGCACAGGTCAAGGCCGATGGCTGACCGCCGTACGTCCAGGCTCCCCGCTGCCCGGTTCTCCGGGGCGAACGGAACCCGTCAAGCGACTCCCAACTCTGCTGAGAATCGGTACCGTCGCCCCATGACGGATCTGCGCCGGGTATCGGTGGATGAGGTGCTGGAGCGTGTTGAAGCAGCGTTGGCGGCACGGCTCGACCGGGCCACGGTAGTCCGCAAGCGCAGGTCCGTGGGGGCAGGCACAGATCGTGGCACGTGGATTCGCATCGAGCGGCGGGGGCTGGACCGGATCGGTGTCCAGGGCGGGGACGGCACCCCGTCGGCCGAGGCGTTGAGCGGGATTGCGAAGCCCGCGTGGTTGGCCGGCGTCGCCTGGCGGGACGAGGTCGAGCCGGTGATGTGGCGGGCCGATGAGACCGAGTGGCTGCCGTCCACTCCGGTGGGGTCCGCTGTTATGGCCGAGGCACCCGAACTTTCCCCCGCCTGGTGGGCGGGGCTCAACGCCTCACTCGATGCCCTCGCCGGCCAGCACACGAACCGGATCGCGACACCGGACACCGAGACGATCACTCAGGACCTGGTGGACCAGACGATTCGTCAGGTCTTCCCGGATATCGACACCCGGGTGAGCGAGTGGCGTCCGGCGCACGCTGATCTGAACTGGGCGAACGTGACGGCACCGGAGTTCTGCGTCTTCGACTGGGAGGACTGGGGGATGGCTCCCCGGGGCTTGGACGCGTCAACACTGTGGGCCGCCTCGCTCGCGGTCCCGGTACTGGCCGACCGCGTCCGTGCCGAGCGAAGCGACGACTTCGCCAGCCGGGACGGCAAGCTGATGACGTTGTTCGTCACGGCGAAGATCCTCGGGCCGTACTCGCATCCCGAGGACCCGCGCCGTGAGGGTGCCCGCACGGTGGCGGAGCACATGGTGAGGGAGCTTCAGGCGGCCTGACGCAGAAGGCGTCGGTACTCCCGGACAACGTCAGTGTTGATCTCGTAGGTGGTGGCGCCGACCAGCTCTCGCAGGTGCTCGGCGTCGTCGGTACCAACAGCCACCGCCGCCACCTTCGGGAGGGCGAAGGCGACTCGGAGCGCCGCCTGAATCGGTGTGGCGTCCGGTGCCCGCAGGAACACCCTCGGGTCGATCTTCTCCCACATGTGTGCAGTGGTACTGCCGCCGAAGGGGCTCATGCCCCACACGGCTGTCGGCCGCCAACCGGTCACCAGAGCCTCGGCCGCGTCGAGGACGCCGCTGCTGACCAGGAGACCGGAGCGGATCATGAGGACGTCCGGCCGGGGCAGGTCGAGACCCACCAGCGGTCGCGGGTCCCAGGTGGAGAGCCCCCAGGCCCCGCACCGCCCATCGGCTGCCGCCTCGGCCAGGACCGAGCAAGCATGCATCAGTGTCTCGGTGTTCGGGGCGGAGTGCTCGGGGTTGTGAAGGAGGACCGTGTCCGGCTCGCGGCCCAGCTCCGTCACAGCCCGCTCGACAGCGCCCCGCAACCGCACCGGGTCGAGGCTGTGCCCGTCCTCGAAACAACCGACCTTGGTGGAGATCGAGAACTTCGGAAGCAGGTCACCGGCGACCGTCGCGAGGGCGTGGTGGGAGCGGTGGCTGAGGTAGTTCGAGGCGGTGTCGAGTGCGGTGATGCCGAGATCCAGGGCACCGGTCAGAAGATCGCGTCGGTGACGAGACCGGTGTAGCCCGAGGACAGTTCGTCGGTCAGCGGGGCGCACAGCTCCTCCTTGATCAGGATCTCGGCAACCTCGTGGATCTCGTCCCCGGCAGTCGCCGCGGCCTGTGCGAGCGGGACCGGTCGGCCGCTGAGCAGCAACCGCAGGGCGGGCAGAGCCTTGGCAGCGAAGGTGAGCCTCTTCCCGGCCGCCGTGACCTGCACGGCGTTCCCGCGTTCCGTGATCCCGGGCGGGAAGTGGGCGGTGCACACGACGGTGTCGAGCGGGCCGAAGATCCCGAGGAAGGGCACGTGGCGCCCGGGAGTGGTCCGCTGCTCGTAGGCGGTGAGGAAGTCTTCCGGGCCGCGCCGGCCGACGAGGCGGGTGGCGGCTTCCACCAGCGCACCGCTACCGGAGCCCGCGCGGTCGAGGTCGTGTCGGAAGATCTCCTGCTCGCGGCACCAGTCAGCCAGCCAGGCCATCCAGGAGGCACCGGTGCGCTTGGTGATGCCGAACGTGGCGTGGAGGCTGTGGCCGGTGCCGCTTCCGGTGCGGGTGGCCTGGTGCCAGTGGCCGCGCGGGATGTGCATGACGTCGCCGGCCCGGAGCGTGCCGTTGAAGATCACGATGTCGCTCGGGGTGTTGTTGGGATCGGCGTCCCGGTACATCGGCGCGGTGCGGGAGGTGTCGCGGACCTCCCAGTCCTTCTCGCCCGAGAGTTGGACGATGATCACGTCATGGTCGTCCCAGTGCAGCGGGAACCCGGATGAGTCGTTGGTGGTGAGGTAAGCGTTCACCTGCACACGCTCGTGAGCCCACCACTGCAAGGCACGGCAGGTGGCCTCCATGGTGGGGTCGAAGACGTTGACCTGGTCCATGATGAGCGTCGCGCCGTCGCGGAGCAGGTCGCCGAGGCGGTGCATGTTGGTCATCGGGACGGACTGGCCGCGCGGGCTGACGGTGTCGGTGAAGTACACGGCCGGGTGGACTTCCTCGCCCTTCTGGAAGGCCCGGAACTGCGGCCGGTTGAGGCTGCGTCGCATGGCGATGTCGAGCAGCTTGTTAGGGGTGAGGATGCGCGACAGGAGCGAGTCGTCCTCGATCCGGCCGAGCGCGAAGCCGGTGCCGATCGGCTCGGAGCTGTTCCAGCTCAGCGCCGTCTCGATGGCGGTGACCAGGCGGTGTTCCACTGCTACCTCCGTAGGAGTGTGCTCGATGAGAGGGCGGGAGCCCGCACGGTGCAGGGCCCCAGCCCCGGGAGTGACCGGGTCCTACTCGACGTCGGTCAGGTTGCCGTCACCGCCGGGCCACGGCGCGTCGCCGGAGGATCCGGCGTTGTCGGAGCGGAGACTGTCGTAGCGGTCCTGGACAGCGGTCAACCCCTCGACCGCGACCAGCAGCCCGCTCCTCTCCGGCAGCGCCTTCCTGCTGTCCTCCATGTGGTACTCCTTCCTTCTCGGGCTCCCACCCGGGTCCGGGTGGAAGATCTGAGGTGAACCACCCGTTTGCCTTGGGCACTTGGGGTTGGAGCCGTGGACGGCACCGGCCGCAGGAGGATGACTCGGCCGACGCCGCCGGTCCACCCGACCGGGCTCAGCACATTCAGGTGGAGGCTGATGGCACTCAGACGGTCCGCTCGACCAAGTCCGTTCGAACCTGCGCGGCGTGGACGAGCACTCTGAGTCGCACGTGTCCCGTCACCAGTTGGTCAGCCGCGCACTCGAACCACACGACCTTGCCGGAGCCCTCGGGGTACCAGCCCCACGAATGCGCGAGCCCCTCGACCAGGGCCAGACCCCGTCCGCGCGTGGTCCTGTCAGTGGCGGCGTCGGGGTCGGGCGGACGGAGGCTGCTGTCCGCGACCTCTACGCGCAGGCGCTCGCCGGTCCAGCGGACGGTGACGCGGAAGCGGGTCCTGGTGTGCTCGACAGCATTGGTAAGCACCTCGCTGGCGCACAGTTCAACATCCTGTAGCGCGTCAGCGGACAGCGGCACTCGCCACTTTTCCGCAATACCCTTGATCAGTCGGCGCGTTGACGGGACAGCGGCCAACTCGGGCTCGACCTCCCACGTCTGCGGCGTCGGCAGCGCGGCAGTGATGACCGGGCTCATCAGCACGGACCGCCCTCCGTCTCGTTCTGTTCCCGGGCTTGCCCCGGAGGACCCCCAGGATTGCCGGGCCGGCAGTTTCGAAATAAGGGCAGGGTGATTACCCATCATGGGTAAACTCGCGGTCAGTTATGCCAAGTGACACCGAGTGATCATCTTCGCGGGTGCCGGGGGTACCGGACATGACTGAATCCAGGCTGTCATCCGGGCTGCCGAGCCGTCTGCTTGCCGATCCTGAGATGGTTACGGCGTGCGCGGCACGCGACTTCACCACGATCTTCCGGTTAGCCAAGGCCAAAGGTGGCTACCACGCGTCCCGGATCGCGCGGGCCTGCGAGTTGACGCCCAGTCGTGTCAGTGAGGTCATGGCGGGCCGCCGGGAGATCACCAATATGACCGTCATCGAGAGGATCGCTGACGGCCTCCGCATCCCGGGCCACATGGTCGGCCTTGCTCCGCAAGCTTGGGAGCACGCGAAGGCCGAGGTCCGTCCGGTGGCAGCCCTGTCCGGTCGACCGGCGGCTCCGTTCACGGACACCGTGCTACCGGGCCCCGAACTGGACGACATCCTCGCCATAGCTGCCAGTACCAGGGTCACGCCGACGGTGCTCCGCTCCCTACAGGCATCCATCGAGGACTACTGGCGACGTGACGACGAGCACGGTGGCGAAGCCCTACGCCCCGCCGTCATGGGCCAACTTCGATACGTCCTAGGGGTCCTGCGCGATACGGCCGATCCCCACTACCGGCGCAGCCTGCACGGCATCGCGGCCGAACTCGCACGCCTCACCGGCTGGACCTACTTCGACGCTCGGCAGTACAGCACCGCTCGGAGCTACTTCGCCGAAGCCCTGCGTCTGGCACGAGTGATCGAAGACCGCCCGTTCATCGCCAACGTGCTCTCCTGCCTCAGTCTCCAAGCCACCTACGAGGACAAGGCGAGCGAAGCGATCACCCTGGCCAGAGCCGCACAGGACAGCGCGCGGATCGACGGCGGTGTCCCAAGGCTGATGGCGATGCTGGCCATGCGGGAAGCCTTCGGCCACGCCAGCGCGCATGACCAGGAGGCCACCCACCGAGCGATCGATGACGCACGCTGGCACTTCGACCGCATCGACCAGGCCGACGACGACCCCGCATGGGTCCAGTACTTCGACCGGACGAAGCTCACCGTCGACGCCGGCATCGCGCTGGGCCAACTCGGCGACGCGGCAGCAGCCGAACCCCTCATCGAGGAAGCTCTACGGAGCGAGCCATCCGCCAACCTGCGCGGCCGAGCCTTTCACTCCTTCTGGCTGGCACGCACCCAACTCCAGCGCAACCAGGTCGAATCAGCGTGCACCACAGCCGGGGAGGCCCTTACCCTCGCGTTCGAGGTGGCATCCCCGCGAGTGCTCGCCCACCTACAGGAGTTCCGCCAGTCGTTGACGCCCTACCGCTCCGCGCGTCCGGCGGCCGAGTTGTCGGCCCGCATCCGGGAGCTGACTGCCTGACTACAGTCCGGCCTCGTCAAGGAGCAGGTACAGCACGCCGACCAGCGAGCCGCTGCTGACGATCTCGTGCCGGTCGATCATGCCGCGCAGCTCGGACAGCGGAATCCACTCGATCCGGTCCGACTCGTTGCGCTCACTCGGCGGCCCGGCGTACTCGATCGCGTCGGCTCGGAACACGAAGTGCTCCGAGTCGGTGATGCCGTTGGCCGGCTGGGCGTAGATCAGCGGTTTGACCTCGCCAACCGTCCAGCCGGTCTCCTCCAGCACCTCGCGCGCCGCAGCTTCCTCCGGAGTCTCGTCCGGTTCGATCAGCCCCATGGGCAGTTCCCAGGCCCACGAGTCGGTGATGAACCGGTGCCGCCACATCATCAGCACCTGCTTCTGGTCGTTCACCACCGCGGCGACCGCCAGGTGCCGCAGCTTGAGTACGTGGTGCTCCCAGCGGTTCCCGTCCGGCTGCTCAACGTCGACCAACCACACGTTCACCCAAGGGTTCTCGTAGATCGGACGTTCCCCGTGGATCTTCCACTGCATCGCTGCGGCCCCTCTCGACGGACCATCAGCATCTCAGACCCAGGTCACCGGGCCGACGGGTTCGATCAAATTCGCGTCACCCTGACGAATACCCGCTCCGGTGCCGGTGTCCTGCGCAGCGCCGACCCGGGCGTGAATCGTGCTCCCAGGCGTTGCTTTTCCGTAGCAGCTCGACTGTGAAATCGGGTGCACCGTTCGGGGAGCCCGAGCCGACTCGCACACATGGACGCATCCGACGAGATGATGAGCTTTGTGGATCCGCCTGCATGGCCTCACGCAGAGGCTGACCTCCTGCGTGAGGAGCCCGACTGGGAGGCGGTTGCCTGTCTCGACTTCCCCCGGGACCGCTGGCTTGGCTATCTTCGCGGCTACGCGAACGCCGCTGAGGTCATTGCAGACCAGGTCGTGTCCAGCGGGCGGAACCAGGACACGCTGATCTACCCGTTCGTGATGTGTTGGCGTCACTACGTCGAGCTTCATCTCAAAGCGTTGATCGAGCTGGCGAGCGTCTACCTCGATGAGCCGCACGAGCTGATGCGGAGTCACAGCATCGAGGCCTTGTGGCGCCGGGCACGGCCACTTTTGGAGCGTTCGTTCCCTGGCGACGACCAAGCGGAGCTGGTCAACACGGAGCGTGTGCTCCTCCAGTTGCACGGCATGGACCCGAGTTCCGAGCACTTCCGCTATCCGGTCCGCAACAGCGGTTATCCCACACTTGATGGCATCGCCCGCATCCACATTCGCCACTTCCACAACGTGATGGTGGGTATCGCCAGGCTGCTCGACGCAGCCGACACGGGCATCCGCGAGATGACGGACAGGAAGCACGAGACGGCTGGTTACAACCTCTTCGGCGGTTGAGGTCCTTGGATCAGTCATGGCGAGCCGGCCCGTCCCGGGAAGCCCTCTCCACGTCTCGGAGCGGGTGACGCAGCTCGGTGGGGCCAGGAGCTGAACGGTGCTCCTGGCCCCACCGAGTGCAGTGCGTACGGTCAGTCCGCCATCGGTAGGTAGACCTTGTTGCCCTGGGCCTTGAACTCCTCGGACATGGCCTTCATGCCTTCGACAGCGGTCTCGTCGTACTCGGGCGAGGCGGCGCCGTTGCCGAACTTCTCATTGATGGATTTGCTGATCTTCATCGAGCAGAACTTGGGGCCGCACATGGAGCAGAAGTGCGCGGTCTTGGCGGGTTCGGCGGGGAGGGTCTCGTCGTGGAAGGCGCGGGCGGTCTCCGGGTCGAGGGCCAGGTTGAACTGGTCCTCCCAGCGGAACTCGAAGCGGGCGTCGGAGAGGGCGTCGTCCCAGAGCTGGGCGCCGGGGTGGCCCTTGGCGAGGTCGGCGGCGTGGGCGGCGATCTTGTAGGTGATGACGCCGGTCTTGACGTCGTCGCGGTCGGGGAGGCCGAGGTGTTCCTTGGGGGTGACGTAGCAGAGCATCGCGGTGCCCCACCAGGCGATCATCGCGGCGCCGATGCCGGAGGTGATGTGGTCGTAGCCGGGGGCGACGTCGGTGGTCAGCGGGCCGAGGGTGTAGAACGGGGCCTCGTCGCAGATCTCCTTCTGGAGGTCCATGTTCTCGCGGATCTTGTGCATCGGGACGTGCCCGGGGCCCTCGATCATCACCTGGACGTCCTTGGCCCGGGCGATCCGGCCGAGTTCGCCGAGGGTGGTGAGTTCGGCGAACTGGGCCTCGTCGTTGGCGTCGGCGATCGAGCCGGGGCGCAGGCCGTCGCCGAGCGAGAAGGTGACGTCGTAGGCGCGCAGCAGGTCGCAGAGTTCCTCGAAGTGGGTGTGGAGGAAGTTCTCCCGGTGGTGCGCGAGGCACCAGGCGGCCATGATCGAGCCGCCGCGCGAGACGATGCCGGTCTTGCGGCGGGCGGTGAGCGGGACGTACCGCAGCAGCACGCCGGCGTGCACGGTCATGTAGTCGACGCCCTGTTCGCACTGCTCCAGCACGGTGTCGCGGTAGACCTCCCAGCTGAGGTCCTCGGCCCGGCCGTCGACCTTCTCCAGCGCCTGGTAGAGCGGGACGGTGCCGATCGGGACGGGAGAGTTGCGCAGGATCCACTCGCGGGTGGTGTGGATGTTGCGGCCGGTGGAGAGGTCCATGACGGTGTCGGCGCCCCAGCGGGTGGCCCAGGTCATCTTCTCGACCTCCTCCTCGATGGAGGAGGTGACCGCCGAGTTGCCGATGTTGGCGTTGATCTTCACCAGGAAGTCGGTGCCGATGATCGCCGGTTCGACCTCGGGGTGGTTCACGTTGACCGGGATGACGGCCCGTCCGCCGGCCACCCGCTCGCGGACGTACTCCGGTTCCAGGCCCTCCCGGATCGCCACGAACTCCATCTCGGGGGTGATCAACCCGCGCTTGGCGTACGCGAGTTGGGTGACGGCGACGCCGTCGCGGGCGCGCAGCGGGCGGCGCGGGCGGCCGGGGAAGACGGCGTCCAGGTTGCGCAGGTCGCCGCCGCGCGGGGCGGTGTGCCTGATCCCGTCGTCCTCGGGCCGGGCCTCGCGGCCCTCGTACTCCTCGACGTCGCCGCGCTGGCGGATCCAGGCGTCGCGCAGCGCGGGCAGCCCGCGCCGGACGTCGGCGGGGTGGGACGGGTCGGTGTACGGCCCGGAGGTGTCGTACAGCGGGACGGTGCGCCCGTCGGTGAGGTGGACCTCGCGGTAGGGGACCCGCAGGTCGGGGCGGCTGCCCTGGTGGTACGCCTTGCGCCAGGCCGGGGTCGGGTACCCGGTGGCGGCCGGCTGCTGGACGGACGTGTGCTCGCTCAAGGTGGTCATGCGACCTTCCACTCCCTACGCCGGCATTACCCGGTCAGGTTCCTGCGGTCGGCGCAGCAGGTGGTACGCGGGCCCGCGTACCGTCAGCGCCCTCTCAGCCCGGTGCTCCGAGCTCCCGTTCCGCGCAGGCGTTCGCCGCCCGCGTTCGCTGCTCACCGTAGGGCACCGGACGCGGAGGGTCCAGGGCGCCTCCGGTCACCGGCCTGTCCGGGCCGCTCGCGGGGTGGAAGAATCGCCGGGGTGATCGGACTGGTGGGGCGGGTGACGGGACGGATCGGCGCGGGCCTGGTCGGCGAGGTGATGGTGCGCGTTCCCGAACGCCAGGGCAGCGAGGCGTTCCTGGCGTACCGGGCGGTGCCGGGCGAGTCGCTGGAGCCGGGCACCATGGTGGTCGTGGTCGATTACCAGCCACCGCGCACGGTGTACGTCGAGCCCTACTGACGGCCCCTCACCAAGGCCGGGCAAACACCGCGCAACGGTTTCGAGACAGTGGGCGCTCCCGCTGGCGCGGCCCCTTCCCCCGCGATCACGGCAGGCGGAGAATGCGGCTGCCACCGGGTTCCGCGCCCACAACTGCACCACCCAGCGCAGCCACGGACCGGTGTGCCACGAAGGGGGAGATCGCGATGCTGATCGGCATCGTCGGAGCCGTTGTCGCAGGGCTGCTGGTCCTGGTCGTGCTCTTCAAAATGATGTGGCGGGTCGCCGAGCCGAACGAGGCCCTGGTCATCTCGGGTTCCAAGCACGGCGAGGGCCTCGGCTTCCGCGTGGTCACCGGAC
This sequence comes from Kitasatospora sp. NPDC088783, assembly GCF_044750705.1. Classification (NCBI taxonomy): domain Bacteria; kingdom Bacillati; phylum Actinomycetota; class Actinomycetes; order Kitasatosporales; family Streptomycetaceae; genus Kitasatospora; species Kitasatospora sp. NPDC088783. The sequence continues at coordinate 60,211 of NZ_JBIVKJ010000020.1, read as the reverse complement.
GGGGCACCTTCGTGCTGCCCGGCGTCCAGGTGGTCCGGCGGCTGTCGCTGGACCTCAACGAGGCCGCGCTGGACGTCGAGTGCGTGACCTCGCAGGGCATTCCGGTGCACGTCAAGGGTGTGGTCATCTTCAAGGTCGGCGACGACCCGGTGTCCATCGCCAACGCCGCCCGCCGCTTCCTGGACCAGCAGAAGATGATGGGCCAGCGGGTGCACAACGTGTTCGCCGGCCACCTGCGCTCCATCGTCGGCGGCCTGACCGTCGAGGACATGATCCGGGACCGCGAGCGGCTCACCGGGGAGACCCGCTCCGCGTCGGGCATCGAGATGGAGAAGCTCGGCCTGATCATCGACTCGCTGCAGATCCAGGAGATCCTGGACCCGACCGGCTACATCACCAACCTGGCCGCCCCGCACGCCGCCGCCGTCCAGCGCGACGCCCGGATCGCGGCCGCCGAGGCCGACCGCCGGGCCACCGAGGCCGAGCAGGAGGCGTTCGCCCGCAAGGCCGAGGCGACGCGCAACTCCGGTATCCAGCAGGCCGGTTACCAGGCCGAGATGGACACCGCCGCGGCCCGCGCGCTCCAGGCCGGGCCGCTCGCCCAGGCCGCCGCCCGGCAGGAGGTCGTGGTCCAGGAGACCAAGGTCGCCGAGCTGGAGGCGCACCGCAAGGAGCAGCAGCTCCAGGCCGACGTCCGCAAGCCCGCCGACGCCCGCGCGTACGAGACCCGCACCAAGGCCGAGGCCGACCGCGACGCCCGGATCTCGGCCGCCGAGGCGCTCTCCCGGGAGACCGACCTGAAGACCGCGGCCGAGGCCAACCGGGTCAAGGTCGCCGCCGCCGCCGAGGCGGAGGCCACCCGGGCCCGCGGCCTGGCCGCCGCCGAGGCCACCCGCGCCACCGGTGAGGCCCAGGCCGCCGCCGAGGCCGCGAAGGGCCTGGCCGAGGCGGAGGCCGCCCGGGCCAAGGGCCTCGCCGAGGCGGAGGCCACCCGGGCCCAGGGCCTGGCCGAGGCCGAGGGCATCAAGGCCCGCGCCGCGGCGCTCGCCGAGAACCAGGAGGCGGTCGTCGCCCAGCAGCTCGCCGAGAACTGGCCCGCCATCGTCCGGGCCGGTGCGGACGCCTTCGGCAACGTCGAGCACATGGTGCTGCTGAACGGCGCCGAGGGCATGTCCGAGATGTTCGCCAAGGCGCTCACCATGGGCGGCACCGGCCTCGGCCTGGCCCGCCAGCTGCTCACCACGATGACCCCGGCGGCCCCCGCAGAGACCCCGGCGAACCCGGCGGCCCCGGCGGACCGCGCCCCGGCCACCCAGGTCATCCCGGTCCAGTCCGGCAGCGGCGACTGACCCGCAGCGCCGGCACACCACCAGCGCACCACCGGCACGACGACGCACCACGGCGCACCACGGCGCACCCGCGCCACCACCCGGCCCGTACGGCGGCACCACCGCCGTACGGGCCGCATCGTCTCCGCAATCCCGGGCAGCAGCTGAGTACCCGTACTCACGCCCCGGCCACCGCGCCGCGCCAGCATCGGAGCATGGACCTGCTGCCCCGCGTCGGAATCACCGCCGTCGGCTCCCACCTCCCGCAACGGACCGTGACCTCACGGCAGTTGCAGGACGAGGTGGCGACCGGCGCCCGCCTCCCGCTGCCCGACGGCATGTTCGAGAAGGCCACCGGCATCCGCACCCGCCGCTTCGCCGGGCCCGACGAGCACCCCTCCACGCTCGCCCTCGGCGCGGCCCGCCGGGCACTGGCCGCCCGCGGCCTGGAACCCGCCGACCTCGACCTGCTGCTGTTCGCCTCCGCCTCCCGGGACGTCTGCGAACCCGCCACCGCCCACCTCGTCCAGGCCGAACTCGGCTCCCGCGCCCACGCGCTGGACGTCTCCAACGCCTGCAACAGCTTCCTCAACGGCATCGACACCGCCCGGGCGATGATCCTGGCCGGCCGCGCCCGGCGCGCCCTGGTGGTCACCGGCGAGACCCCGAGCCGGGCGATGCGTCGCGACCCCTCCGGCCTCGCCGAGTTCCGCGACGGCTTCGCCGGGTACACCTTCGGCGACGGCGGCGCCGCCGTCCTGGTGGAGCGCGTCGAGCGCGGCGGCATCCTCGACGTGGAGACCCAGACCGCCTCCGAGCACTGGCAGGTCGGCGGCATCCCCGGCGGCGGCTCGCGCCACCCGCGCGGCGACGAGTGGAGCTACTTCCGCGGCGGCGGCAAGGAGCTGCGCGGCGTCTTCGAGCGGATCGGCGCCGACATCCTCACCCGGGTCGCCGCCCGCACCGGCCTCGGCTGGGACGCCTACGCCCGGGTCCTGGTCCACCAGGTCACCCTGCCCTACCTGGAGCGCTTCGTGGAGCTCACCGGCGTGCCCGCCGACCGGCTGGTCGTCACCGTCCCCGAGCTCGGCAACCTGGCCTCCGCCACGATAGGCGTCCAACTCGACCGCATCATGCCCGAGTTGGAGACCGGCGACCGGGTGCTGATGGTCGGCCTGGGCGGCGGCGTCAGCCTGATGACGATGGTCTGGGAGAAGTCGTGACCGAGCTGTGGGTGATCGTCCCCGCCTACCAGGAGGCCGCCCGGATCGGCGGCGCCCTGCGCGCCCTCGCCGCCCAGCACGACCGCGACTTCACCCTGCTGGTCGTCGACAACGGCTCCACCGACACCACCGGCGAACAGGTGCGGGCCTTCGCCCGCACCGCGCCCTTCCCCGTCCACCTGCTCGTCGAACCGGAGAAGGGCGTCGGCTGCGCCGTCGACACCGGCTTCCGCCACGCCATCGACCACGGCGCGACCCTGCTCGCCCGCACCGACGCCGACTGCCTGCCCGAACCCGGCTGGGCCGGCGCCGCCCGCGCCGGGATGCGGGCCTCCGGCGGGCTGGTCTGCGGACGCGTCACCGCCCGCCGCGACGAACACGGCCCGCTCGGACGGGCCGTCTTCCGCGCCCTGGTCGCCCTCGGCGCCCTCTTCGGCCGGATCCGCCCCGCCCACCGCCGCCGCCACGGCTACCTCACGCCCTACCGCATGCACGCCGGCAACAACATGGCCATCACCGCCGACCTCTACCTCGCCACCGGCGGCATGCCCCGCCGCCCCTCCCCCACCGACCGCGCCTTCATCAACCGGATCCGCCGCCACAGCACCGCGATCGTCCGCCGCCCCGACATGGTCGTCCAGAACTCCACCCGCCGCATCCGCGCCTACGGCCTGCGCGGCACCGCCCGCTGGTACCTCGAACGCGGCGCCGGCCACCGCGACGTCGACGTCCGGTGAGACGGCGAGGTCCGCGTCGCGGGCCCGGGAACCGGCGGGTCGTCCGAGCAGCTGCGCGCCGGAGCCCACCGGCGGCCCCGAGCCCGCCGTTCCCGGGCCCCGGCGCGGACCTTCCGTCCGTCCCCCTCCCGTCCGTCCCCTTCCGCCCGCCTGCCCGCCCGCCCGCGAAGAGGAGTCCCCGTGCTCGACCAGCTCGCCCGCACCCTGCGCGAAGGCGCCTCGCGCCCGGCGCTGCTCACCAGCACCCGCCGCGGCAGCCCCCGGGTGCTCGCCCGGTGCGCGGAGCTGGCCGCGCTCGCGGACGGGTACGCCGCGGCGCTGCACCACGGGCACGGCCTGCGGCCGGGGGACACCCTGGGGGTGGCGGTGCGCCCGGGGCCGCGGGCCCTCGCCGTGCTGCTGGCCGCGCACCGGCTGGGCCTGCGCAGCGCGGTGCTGGACCCGGGCGCCGGGCCGGAGGTGCTGCGGGCGCGGCTGGCGCTGGCCCCGCCCGCGCTGATCCTGGCCGACTCCGCCGCGCAGGCCGTCGCCGGGTGGGCCCGTCCGCTGGCCCGCCGCGCCCGGCTGGAGCTGCCGCCGCTGGGGGCGCTCGGCCCGGTGGCGACCGTCGGTCCCCGGCACCCGTGGTGCGCCCGGTCGCTGGCCGGGCACCCGGGGCCCGCCCCGGACCCGTACGAGGGGGACGGCGACGCGGTGGTGGTGTTCACCTCGGGCACCACGTCCGCCCCGCGCGCGGTGGTGCACTCGCGGGCCTCGCTCGCCGCCGGGATGCGGGCCGTGGACGCGCTGGTGCGCCCCCGTCCGGGCCGGACGGTGCTCGGCGGGACGACGTTCGTGCTGGTCCCGGCGCTGGCCGCGGGCGCGGTCGTCGCGCTGCCGGCCCGCCGCACCGCCGTGCTGCAACGCCAGATCGACCGGCTCGCCCCGGACGAGACCTACCTGACGCCGCCCCGGCTGCGTCCCCTGACCAGGCTCACCGGCCGGGTCTGGACCGGGTCCGCGCCCGCCGACGCCGCGCTGCTGCGCCGGGCCAAGGAGGCGGGGGCGGACGAGGCGTGGGGGGTGTACGCGCTCACCGAGCTGTTCCCGGCCGCGGCGGTCGAGGAGCGCGACAAGAGCGCCCACGACGGCCCGGGCGACCTGCTCGGCCACCCGCTGCCGGGCGTCCGCACCCGGCTCGGCGCGGACGGCGAACTGCTGCTCGCCGCCCCGGCCGCCCGCGACCGCTACCTCGGCGAGGACCCGGACCCGTGGGTGCGCACCGGCGACCGGGCCCGCCTCGACCCGGCCGGTCGGATCGTGCTGGCCGGCCGGCTCAAGGACATGGTGCTGCGCCGCGCCGAGAACATCTACCCGGGCCTGTACGAGCCCTCGCTGCACCTGCCGGACGTCGAACTCGCCGTCCTGGTGGGCGTTCCCGGCCCGGACGGCGACGAGCGCCTGGTCGCCCTGGTCCAGCCCCGTCCCGGCGCCGACCCCCGGCGGCTGCGCGCCGCCCTGCACGCCCCGCTCGCCCGGATGGGCACCGCCCGCCCCGACGCCCTGCTGCTCGGCCCCGTCCCGCTGACCGGCCGCTCCCGCAAACCCGACCGCGCGGCGGCCGCCCGCCAGTGCGCCCGCCGCCTCGCCGACCACCCGGCCGGGCGGACGCGCTGACCCCGCCGGACCCGCCCGCCCCCGCCGACACCGGCACCGCCGCCCGCCGCACCGCCGACACCCCACCCCGGAGGGCCAGTTGACCGCCGCCCGGCGCGCCGACCGCACGGTCTACCTGCGCAGCCACCCCCTGCTGTTCGCGCTGCTCGCCGCGACCCGGCACCGGCCGGTGCTCCGGCTCGGCCGCACCGTGCTGGTCCACCACCCGGACGCCTACCGCGAGGTCCTCACCCGCGTCCCGCTCGACCGGACGGCCGAGCGGACCACCGGCGGCACCGCCGCCCGGCTCACCGGCGGAAGCCTGCTCTTCGACCAGCAGGGAGCCGAACACCGCACCGCCCGGCGGGAGTTGACGGCCCTGCTGGGCCCGGCCGGGGTGGCCGCGCTGCGCCCGGTCTGGGAGCGGGTCCTGGACCGGCACCTCGGCGGCCTCGACCGGCCCGTCGACCTCGTCCCCGCCGTCCGCGAACTGGCCGGCGCCACCGCCGCGGCGCTCACCGGCAGCGACGCCCCGCCGGTGCGGCTGGCGCTCGCCGCGGAGCGGGCCGCGGCCGCCACCGCCCGCGCGCACCTGCCCGCCCTGCTGCCCCGCCCGGGCGGCGCCCGCCGGGCCCGCACGGCCGCCGACCGGTTGAGCGGGCTGCTGCCCGACCCGCGCGACGCGATGCTCGCCGTCGCCGCGGTCAACACCACCCTCGCCGCCCTGCCGCGCGCCGTCGCCTGGTGCGCCCGCGAGCGGCTCTGGGACCTGGCCCGCGACGACGCCCCGGCGCTGGCCGCCGAACTGCTCCGCCGCACCGCCGCGTCCCCGGTCCTCCCGCGCGCCGCGGCCGCCGACGCCACCGTGCTCGGCCACCGCGTCCGCCGCGGCGACCGCCTGCTGCTGGTCGCCCGGCACGCCGCCGAGGCCCAGCACGACACCCCCGCCCACCCGCACGCCACCCTGGCACCCTTCGGCCTCGGCCCGCACACCTGCCCCGGCGCCGCCCTCGCCCGCGCCCAACTCGCCGCCCTGCTGAGCACCCTGGCCCCGCACCGCCCGCACGCCCTGCGCACCTCCCCGCACCCCGGCAGCGCCCTGCCCTCCTACCGCACCTGCGTCATCGGCCCGCCGCGCCCCCGTTGACCCTCGCCCGCGCCCGACGCGCCACCCCGCCCGCACGCCCTGCGCACCCGCGCCGCCGCCCCGCCGCCCCGCCGCGCAACTGACGACCCGCCATCCCGCCGACATGCCAACGCCCGCCATCCCGCCCGCCAGCGAAGGACCGCCGTGCCCCCGTTGACCCTCGCCCTCACCGGCGCCACCGGCTTCTGCGGCGCGCACCTCGCCGCCCTCGCCACCGCCCGGGGCCACCGGGTGCTGGCCCTCGGCCGCCGCCCCGCCCGGCACGGCGCGCACGTCCGCTGGGACGCCGCCGCGGACACCGCCGCCTCGCCCGAACTGCGCGCGGCGGACCTGGTGGTGCACTGCGCGGCGGCCGTCGGCGACCACCCGCCGGGCTCCCCCGCCGAACGGGACCAGTACGCCGTCAACGTGCGGGCCACCCGGCGTCTGCTGGAGGCCGCCGCCGGGACGCCCTTCGTGTTCGTGAGCAGCGCCAGCGTCTACGACCCCCGCCCCGACCGGTCGCTGGTCACCGAGGAGCACCCCACCGCCGCCGGCCACCTGAACGCGTACGGGCGGACGAAGGCCCGCGCGGACGCCCTGGCGCTCGCCGCCGGCGCCGTCGTGCTGCGCCCGCGCGCGGTGTACGGGCCGGGGGACCCGCACCTGGTGCCGCGACTGCTGGCCGCCGTCCGGTACGGGGTGCTGCCGCTGCCGGGCGGGGACGTCGAGCTGAGCCTGACCGCGGTGGAGAACCTCGCCGCGGCGTGCCTGGCCGCCGCCGACTGGCCGCCGGGGGCGTACAACGTCGCCGACCGCGCCCCGTACCGGCGGGACGCCGCGCTGCGCCGGGTGCTCGCGGCCCACGGCCGCCGGGCCCGGCTGCTGCACGTCCCGCCCCGGCTGGCGGCGCTCGCGGTCGGCCGCCGCCCGCAGGTGACGCGCTACGCGCTGGACCAGCTCGCGCACCGCGTGGTGCTGGACACGCGGAAGTCCCGGTCCCGGGGCTTCGCCCCGGGCCGGGACCTCGACGACTACCTCTCCCGCCTCACCGGCTGACCGCCCCACCGGCTGACCGCCCCACCGGCCGGCGGGCCGGGAGACCGGGAGGCCGGCGGGCCGGGGGCTAGTTCCGGGCGGCCTTCTTGATCAGGATCACCACGGCCGCGGCGATGCCGACCAGCACCAGCACGTTGATGGCGAAGCCGACGATGCCGGCCACCACGCCCACGATGGTCCAGAAGACCTTCCAGGCGATCACCAGCAGCAGGATCGGGACCACGATGTTGCGCACCCACGAGGGCAGCGACTTCCAGAACTCGGCCATGTCCGTACCTTCTCCCCTCGGGGTCGGTGCCGGTGTTTCCGGCTGCGTTCCCGCTCCCTCGATCTCGACACTTCGATCGTAGGCGGCGCGGAGATCCGAAATCGAGGGGCGACGGCCCGGAGAGAACCCGGAGATCCTTCCCTGACTCCCCGCCGGGGAGAACCCTCAGACCGGCCAGGTCTCGCCGCGCCAGGCGGCGTCCCAGAACATCCACTCGTAGCGCGAGGTGGTGGTGAAGTGCCCGACCACGCGCCGCCTTTCGGCCGCGGAGAGCTCCTCGCCGATCCGGTCGGTGAGGTCCAGGACGCGGCGCACCACGGTCTGGAACTCCTCGTCGCCGTACGCGGCGATCCACTTGGCGTAGAGCGGTTCGGGCGAGGAGCGGCGGGCCAGCTCCTCGCCGACCCGGGCGTAGATCCAGTAGCAGGGCAGCACGGCGCCGAGCGCCTCGGCGAAGGAGCCGCCGTAGACGGTGGCCAGCAGGTAGCTGGTGTAGGCCCGGGTGGTGGGCAGCACCGGTTCGTCGTCGACGCCCGGCCCGCCCAGCGCGCCCATGAACTCGCCGTGCATGTCCTGCTCGGCGGCGATCGCGCCGACCGCGTCGTGGGCGAAGGCCAGCACCTGGTCGTCGCCGGGGGCCTTGGCGGCGCAGACGGCCAGCGCCCGGGCGTAGTCGCGCAGGTAGTGGGCGTCCTGGACGACGAAGTGGCGGAACGCGGCGCGCGGGAGGGTGCCGTCGGCGAGGCCGAGCAGGAAGGGGTGGTCGAGTATCCGGCGGTAGGTCGGCTCGGCGGCCGTCCACAGTTCGTCGGTGAGCTTCACGGGTGGTCCTCCTCCCGGAACGGCGCGGTGCTGCGGTCGGTCCTCCGGCCGGACGGTCAGTCCTCCGGCGGGGAGAAGACCACCAGCACCCGCAGTTCCTCGGTGATGTGGTGGAAACGGTGCTCCGTCCCGGCGGGGACGAACACCACGCTGCCGCGCCCGACCGTGGCGGTCTCCCGGCCGACGGTGAGTTCGGCCCGGCCGCTGACCACCAGGTAGATCTCGTCCTGGGCGTGCGGGGTCTGCGGGTCGGTGTCGCCGGGGGAGAGCGCGTACAGGCCGGCGGACATCGTCGGCTGCTTCAGGAAGCGCAGGTACGCGCCGTCGCTCCCGGCGCGCTCGGCGTCGAGTTCGTCCAGCCGGAACAGCTTCATCGGGGCTCGGCTCCTCTCCCGGTCCGGCCCCATTCAACAACACCGGCGCGGGGAGCTTCCGCCCGGCCGTCCGGGCCTGCCACCATCCGCAGCATGAAGAATTTCGTGATCAAAACGCTCATCAACGCGGTGGCCATCTGGGTCGCCGCCTGGATCGTCACCGGGATCACGCTCTCGGGGGACGACTGGCAGCACAAGACACTCACCGTGGTCGCGGTGGCGCTGGTCTTCGGCGTGATCAACTTCCTGATCAAGCCGCTGGTGAAGCTGTTCTCGCTACCGCTGTTCTTCCTCACCCTGGGGTTGATCACCTTCGTGATCAACGCCCTGATGCTCTGGCTGACCTCCTGGGCCTCGGACAAGCTGAGCCTGGACTTCCACGTCGAGGGCTTCTGGTCCGCGCTGCTCGGCGCGCTGATCATCAGCCTGGTGTCCTGGGGCCTCAGCCTGGCGCTCAACGACGACTGAACACCCCGCGGGCGGCCCACCGGCACCGGGCCGCCCCAGGAGGAAACCCCGTTGCCGAACGTCCGTTCCCGACTGGTATAACTGTCCGCCGGTGAGCTGACCGCCCCGTCGCCCGGGGCGCGAGCTTCGGGGGGTTCCACGGCGTCCACGCCGTCCTCTCCGCTGCCTTCACGACCTCCGTGCTGCCTCGACACCCGGCCGTGCGACCGGTCCGCCACTGCATGGCGGCCGCGCACGCGACCGCCGGACGAATGGCACTGGAGAGAACCGCATGCCAACTGCCCCTCCCCGCGGGCGGATACGCCGCGCCCTGGCGGGCGCCGCCGCCGCGTCGGTGGTCCTGGGCCTGGTCGCACCGACCGCCGCCCACGCCGCGAGCCCCCAGCCCGACCAGCGGATCGGCCGCGTGCCGACCGTCCCCGGCGGCGCCACCCGCACCGCCGCCCCGGCCGACAGCACCGTGCTGGACCTCGGCGTGACCCTGCGCCCGCGCGACCCCGGCGCGCTGGAGGACTTCGTCACCGCCGTCTCCACCCCGGGCTCCCCGCTCTACCACCAGTACCTGCGGACCGGCGAGTTCGCCGGCCGCTTCGGGGCCGCCCCGGCCGACGTGGCCGCCGTCACCGCCGAGCTCACCGCGGCCGGCCTGCGGCCCGGAGCGGTCGAGGACGACGGCCTGACCATCCCGGTCGAGGCCACCGTGGCGCAGGCCCGCAAGGCGTTCGCCACCGACTTCGCCGGCTACGCGCTCGCCGACGGCAGCGCCGCCTTCAGCAACACCGAGGCGCCCAAGGTCTCCGGCCGGGCCGCCGCGAAGGTGCTCGGCGTCACCGGCCTGAACTCGCTGGCCGGCGCGGTGTCGATGAGCCGCCCCTCGGGCAGGGTGATCGAGCAGCCCCGGCAGGCACCCGCCACCGAGCGGCAGCTCAAGCCGTCCTACGTCGGCGGCCAGCCCTTCGTCTGCTCCGGCATCAAGGACCAGCTGACCAAGGCCGGCCTGCGGCCGATGATCGACTACAACACCCCGGACACCCTGACGCTCAACACCTACCAGCAGGCGTTCGGCAACGGCGGCGCGGGTGCCACCGTGGCGATCCTGGCCCTGGAGGAGTTCGACGACCGGGCGATCGCCGGGTACCAGAGCTGCCTGGGCACCAGCACCAACGTCAGCCGGGTCAAGGTCGACGGCGGCCCCACGCAGCCCCCCGGCGCGGACGTCGGCGTGGAGACCGCGCTCGACATCGAGACGGTGATCGGCCTGGCCCCCAACGCGGACGTGCTGGTCTACCAGCCCGCGGACGCCAGCATCCGGGAGCTCAACTCCGGCCTGCGCCGCATCGTCACCGACAACCGGGCCCAGACGGTCTCGATCAGCTGGGGCCTGTGCGAGCCGTACGTGGACTCCGCCTCCGAGCAGGCGCAGAACCTGATCCTCCAGCAGGCCGCCGCCCAGGGCCAGTCGGTCTTCGCCGCCTCCGGCGACTCCGGCTCGACCGGCTGCACCGACGACCACGGCCGCCCCCAGTCGGGGCTGGCGGTGTCGTTCCCGGCCTCGCAGCCGTACCTCACCGCCGTCGGCGGCACCAGCGTCTCCGACCCGTACAACACCCCGACCGAGTCGGTGTGGAACACCCCGGGCGGCGGGGCCGGCGGCGGCGGCGTCTCGGCCGTCTGGTCGGTGGACGGCGCCACCGGCTACCAGTCCGGCTTCTCCGGCCAGGGCTACGCCAACCTCTGCAACGCCGCGGCCGGCCGGGCCTGCCGCCAGGTGCCGGACGTCTCCGCGCTGGCGGACCCGAACCAGGGCTACCTGACCCTGACCCACGCCGACTCCACCACCCTGTACTGGGACCTGATGGGCGGCACCAGCTTCTCCGCCCCGCTGTGGGCGGCGATGACCGCGCACGCGAACGCCGACCCGAAGTGCGCCGCCGCCGGGCCGCTGGGCTTCCTCAACCCGCAGCTGTACAAGCTGGGCAGCACGCCGGGCCTGTACGACCCGGTCACCGGCAACAACGTGGTCAGCGCCTCCGGCTACACCGGCCCGCTCTACCAGGCCGGCACCGGCTACGACCTGGCCACCGGCCTGGGCACCCCGCGCGCCGACAAGCTGTTCGCGCAGCTGTGCGCCAAGCTCCCGGGCAGCCCGGCCGGCGCGTTCAACGCCGTCGTCCCGACCCGCCTGCTGGACACCCGCGGCGGCGCCCCGCTGGCCGCCTACGGCGAGACCGCGGTGCAGATCGCGGGCAGCGCCGGCATCCCGGCGAACGGCGTCACCTCGGTGGTGCTGAACGTCACGGTGACCGACCCCACCACCGACGGCCACCTGACCGTCTACCCGTCCGGCGGCGCCCGCCCGAGCACCTCCAACCTGAACTGGACCGCGGGCCGGACGGTGCCGAACCTGGTCACCGTGCCGGTCGGCCCGGACGGCAAGGTCCGCTTCTACAACGGCGCCTGGGGCCAGGCCCAGCTGATCGTCGACGTCCAGGGCTACTACGGCACCGCGGGCGGCTCGACCTACCTGCCCTCCGGCCCGACCCGGGCGCTGGACACCCGCTCCTCCGGCGGCGCGCTCGCGGCCTACGCGACCCGCACCGTGACGAGCGGTCAGCTCAGCGCCCCGAGCGGGACGAAGGCCGTGGTGCTGAACGTGACCGCGACCGACACCCGGACCGACGGCCACCTGACCGCCTACCCGTCCGGCACCACCCTGCCGAGCACCTCCAACCTGAACTGGACGGCGGGCCGGACGGTCGCCAACCAGGTGATCGTGCCGCTCGGCGCGGACGGCTCGATCAGCGTCAACAACGGCTCCTGGGGCTCCGCCCAGGTGATCGTGGACGTCTTCGGCTTCCTCGGCGCCAACGGGGGCGCGTCGTTCCACTCGACCACCCCGCAGCGCCTGTTCGACAGCCGGGTCGGCCAGGGCACCAACAGCTGGCCGTTCGGCGCCGACGAGATCCGGGCCCTGAACCTGGACGGCGACGGCCGACTCGCCAAGGCCAAGGCCGTGGTGCTGAACGTGACAGTCACCAACCCGCGGGTCGACGGCCACCTGACCCTCTACCCCTCCGGGCAGAGCGCGCCGGACACCTCGAACCTGAACTGGTCGGCGGGCCAGACCGTGCCGAACATGGTCACCGTGCCGGTCGGCCCGGACGGCCGCGTGATGATCAAGAACGGTTCGTGGAGCTTCACCGACGTCATCGTCGACGTCTTCGGCTACTACAGCTGAGCCCGGGGGCCGGCCGTCCGCCGGCTCCCCCCTCGCGGGCTGACCCCGGAATCCGTTCCGGGGTCAGCCCGCTTTCTCGTGCCCGGTGGTGGAGGGGATGGCGGCGAGCTCCTCGTCCGGCGGCTGCCCGGTGCCGGAGACCACGTCGACCATCCGCACCTCGCCGTCCCGGTGGACCGCGTGGTAGTCGGCGGCGAATCGAAAATCCACGGCGCGGGCGCCCCGCGCCGCCGCCCGACGCCCCCGGACACGCCGTTCCACCCGGACCGCGGAACGGGTCCCTCCGATTCGTCCCCGTGTGCGAGTTTCGCGCCCGCCGCCGCGCGGGAGACTCCCGCACAACGCTCGCGCCCCGGAGGTGGCAGCCATGTCGGGCCCGGTCCGTCCTGTCGTCAAACGCACCGCCCGCGCGATCCTGCTGGACGTCGATCCGGACGACCCGCACGCGCCCGCCTCGCTGGTGCTGATCCGCCGGGTCCGCCCCGGCTCCCCGCACCCGTACTGGATCACCCCCGGCGGCGGCGTCGAGCCCACCGACCCGACGGTGGTCGCCGCCCTGCACCGCGAGGTGGACGAGGAGTTGGGCGGCAAGGTCACCGACGTGGTGCCCGCCTTCGTCGACACGGTGGCGCAGTCGCACCACGACGACGGCACCCCGGCGCACCCGCACGGCGTCAAGGTGCAGCACTTCTTCGTCTGCCGGCTCGCCGGGCTGGACGAGTCCCGCCGGCACGGCCCCGAGGTCGAGCGGCCCAACGGCGAGTACGCGGTCGTCCGGGTCCCGTTCACCCGCGAGGGCGTCACCTCGGTCAACGTGGTCCCGCCCAGCCTGCGCGCCTACCTCGCCGCCAACATCGAGGGCGTCCGCGCCCTGCTCGCCCCCGACCTCGGCTGAACCACCGCCGCCTCACCCGCCCCGTCGGTCCTCCCGCGCCGCCAGGTCGTGCCGGACCCGCCCCTCCGGCACCCCGCAGCGCCGCAGCACCGCCGCCCCGGACCGCACCATCGCCGCCGGGCCGCTCAGGTACGCCGTGAAGCCGCGCCAGGGCGCGTACCGGGCCACCGCCTCCGGCAGGTCCCCGACCAGCGCCCCGACCGGCCCGACCGGCTGCTCCGACACCACCGGACGCACCGTCAACCAGGAGTGCTCGGAGGCCAGTTCGCGCAGCTCCTCCAGCCGGTACAGCTCCTCGGCCCGCCGCGCCCCGTAGAACACCTCCACCCGGCGCCCGGCCGCGCCCCGCTCGGCCACCTCCTCGACCAGTGCGGCGATCGGCCCGATCCCGGTGCCGCCGCCCAGGCACAGCAGGTCCTCCCCCGCCGCGTGGTCCACCGTCATCGCGCCCTCCGCCGCCCCCAGCCGCAGCACGTCGCCCGGCCGCGCCCGGTGCACCAGCGCGTTGCTCACCCAGCCCGCCGGCACCGCCTTCACGTGCAGCGTCAGCAGCCCGTCCGGCCGCGGCGCCGAGCCGAACGAGTACGGCCGCCACACCCGCGGCCACCACGGCGTCTCCACCGCCGCCCACTGCCCGGCCCGGAACGGGTACGCCTGGTCCGGACGGAGCGTCAGCACCGCGACGTCCCGGGTGGCCTGGCGGTGCTCCACCACCTCGGCCTGCCACCACGGCGGGGCCGAGCGGGCCTCCTCGTCGGCGCCCTCCGCCATCAGCCGGGCCACCAGCGCCAGCAGCCGCCGCCAGGCCGCCTCGGTCCGCTCGTCCCAGCCGCTGCCGCCGTACCGGGCCAGCGCCGCCACCAGGCAGTCCGCCACCGAGGCGTAGTGCCGGGGCAGCGCCCCGTACGTGCGGTGCCGCCGCCCCAGCGGGCCCAGGTACCCGCGCAGTTCCTCCGGGTCGCCCGCCCGGGACGCGCAGAGCCGCAGCGCCTGGAACAGCCGGGCGCGCTGCTCGTCCATCGCGGCCGGGAACATCGCCCGCAGCTCCGGGTGGCGCAGGAACAGCAGCGCGTGGAAGTGCGCCATCGCCCGGTCCGCGTCCGGCGCCACCGCGGCCAGACAGGCCCGCACCAGCACCAGGTCCTCGGGACCCGGCGGCTGGACCGGCGGCGCGTCCGCCCCGGCCGGCTCCAGCGCGGGCGGCGGCTCGACCGCCGCCGGCACGCCCCAGGCCCGGCTCCACCGGTCGTCCGGACCGACCCGGTTCAGCGCCGGCGCCGGCCGGAACAGCGGCTCGAACGACACCGGGACGGCCGCCGACGGCACCGGCACCACCGCGGGCACCGGTGCGGGCACCGTCGGCGCCCAGGTCGGCTTCGCCGGCACGGCCGGCACCGGGGTCAGCCCGGCCGGCCCCGTGGCGGCGGTCGGCTCCCCCGGCTTCCCCGGCTGCACCGGCCCCAGCGGGAACGGGAGCCCGGAGGCGGCCGGGAACGCGGCCGGGAACGGCCCGGGCTCCGGGGCCGGACCCGACCCGGCGGAGGGCTGCTCCGCCGGATCGGACGGCTCCCGCTGCTCCGGGGCGGTCGGAGGTTCGTCCGCCGGCTCGGCCGGGGCGGACGGGGTGGACGGGGTGGCGGCGGGCTCGGCACCGGAGGGCACGGGACCGGCCGCGGTGCCCCGGCCGGCCTCCACCTTCGACGGCCTGCTCTCCCGGACGAGCTGACGAGCGCTCAAGAGAATCGTTTCGCTTCCGATCGACCTGTGTACTGACGCCCCAGCACAGTGACACCGACCGCACAGCTCATCCGACGAATCCGGGGAACCCCGGACATCCGGGCCGTCCACCCGCTACCCTCACCCGCCGGGCGGCGCCCCCGTGGAGCCCGGCCGGACCCCACGGCGCGCCACCGCGCACCACCGCACGCTCCCGAAGTTCACGGCGCGCCCCGGCAGGTCACCGCGCACCCCGACAGGTCACAGCACCCGCAGCAGCGTCCCCGGCCGCTCCACGCAGTCCGCGACGAACCGCAGGAAGCCGCCCGCCGTGCCCCCGTCGCACACCCGGTGGTCGAAGGTGAAGGAGAGCTGGGTGACCTGGCGGACCGCCAACTCCCCCTGGTGCACCCACGGCTTGGGGGCGATCCGCCCCACCCCGAGCATCGCCGCCTCGGGGTGGTTGAGCAGCGGCGTCGAGCCGTCCACCCCGAACACGCCGTAGTTGTTCAGCGTGAACGTCCCGCCGGTCAGCTCCGCCGGGGCCAGGGTGCCCTCCCGGGCCGCCCCGGTCAGCCGGGCCAGCTCCTCGGACAGCCGCTCGGTGCCCAGCCGCCGGGCGTCCCGGACCACCGGCACCAGCAGGCCGCGCGGGCCCTGCGCCGCGAACCCCAGGTGCACGGCCCGGTACCGGCGCACCGAGTCGCCCTCGACGCTCGCGTTCAGCTCGGGGAAGCGCTCCAGCCCGGCCAGGCAGATCCGGGCCAGCAGCGCCAGCACGCTCACCTTCGGGCCCGGCACCTGGTTCAACTGGGCCCGCAGCGCCATCAGTTCGGTGGCGTCCGCGTCCACCCAGCAGGTCGCGGCCGGGATCTCCCGGTGGCTGCGGGTCAGCTTCTCGGCCACCGCCCGGCGCAGCCCGCGCAGCGGCACCAGTTCCTCGTCCGGGTCGGTTCCACGTGGAACGGCGACCGGCTCGGGCGCGGCGGTCGCCCCGATCGCCCGCTCCACGTCCCGCCGGGTGACCAGCCCGTCCGGCCCGCTCCCGGCCACCTCGGTCAGGTCCAGTCCGTGCTCCCGGGCGATCCGGCGCACCAGCGGCGAGATCACCGCCACCACGGCCGGAGCCGCCAGCGGAGCCGGAACCGCAACGGGCTCGACCACCGCAGCGGACGCGGGCGCGGCCCCCGGCAGCACCCGCCGCCGTCCGGCCCGCCGGGCCTCGGCGACCCCGTACCCGACCAGCGGGCGCTCCACCGCGGGCTCGGCGGCCGGGGCGTCCCCGGGCGCGGGCGCCACCGCGACGGTCACCAGCGGCGCGCCGACCGGCACCTCCTGCCCGACCTCGCCGTAGCGCGCGGTCACCACCCCGCCGTACGGGCAGGGCACCTCGACCACCGCCTTGGCGGTCTCCACCTCCACCACCGGCTGGTCGACGGCGATCACCTCGCCGACCTCGACCATCCAGCGCACCACCTCGGCCCCGGTGAGCCCCTCACCGAGGTCGGGCAGCGTGAACTCGCGGACCACGGGCACCGCCATCACTCCTCCCATTGGAGCCGGGCGACGGCGTCCAGGATCCGGTCCACCCCGGGCAGGTGGTGGTGCTCCAGCATCGGCGGCGGGTACGGGACGTCGAAGCCGGTGACCCGCAGCACCGGCGCGGCCAGGTGGTGGAAGCACTTCTCGGTCAGCCGGGCGGCGATCTCCGCCCCGGCCCCGCCGAAGCCCGCCGACTCGTGCACCACCACGGCCCGGCCCAGCGAGCGGACCACCTCGCAGGCGGTGGCCTCGTCGAACGGCACCAGCGAGCGCAGGTCGAGCACCGCCAGGTCCCACCCCTCGGCCTTCGCCGCCTCGGCGGCCTCCAGGCAGACCGGCAGCGAGGGCCCGTAGGTGACCAGCACCGCGGAGCTGCCGGGGCGGCGCAGCACGGCCTTCCCGATCGGTTCGACGGCCGCCGCCGGGTCCCACCCGTCCTTGCCCCAGTAGAGCCGCTTGGGCTCCAGGAACACCACCGGGTCGTCCGAGGCGATCGCGGCCCGCAGCAGCCCGTACGCGTCGGCGACGGTGCCGGGGGTGACCACGTGCAGGCCGGGCGTGGCGGCGTAGTACGCCTCGGAGGCGTCGCTGTGGTGCTCGACGCCGCCGATGCCGCCGCCGTACGGGATGCGGACGGTGATCGGCAGCGGGAGCTTCCCGGCGGTGCGGTTGCGCATCTTGGCGACGTGCGAGAACAGCTGCTCCAGCGCCGGGTAGGCGAAGGCGTCGAACTGCATCTCGACCACCGGGCGCAGCCCGTACATGGCCATGCCGACGGCGGTGCCGAGGATGCCGGCCTCGGCCAGCGGGGTGTCCAGGCAGCGGTCGGGGCCGAACTCGGCGGTCAGGCCGTCGGTGATCCGGAAGACGCCGCCGAGCGCGCCGACGTCCTCGCCGAGCACGTGCACGGTGTCGTCGGCGCGCAGCGCGTCGCGCAGCGCGAGGTTGAGGGCCTGCGCCATGGTGCCGGTGCGCAGGCCGGACTGCTCGCGGGTGGCGGTGCTCATCGGCCGTGCACCTCGGCCTCCGCGGCGAGTTCGGCGGCCAGTCGGGCGGCCTGCTCGCGCAGTTGCTGGGTGGGTTCGGCGTAGACGTGCGCGAACAGCGACATCGGGTCGAGCTCGGGGTCGGCATGGAACTCGGTGCGCATCCGGGCGGCCAGCTGCTCGGCCCGCTCGGCGGCGTCGGCGACCAGTTCCCCGTCCAGCAGGCCGCGCCCGCGCAGGGCGTCCTCCAGCAGCCGGACCGGGTCGTGCGCCTGCCAGGCGTCGACCTCCTCGGCCGACCGGTAGCGGGTGGCGTCGTCGGCGTTGGTGTGCGCCTCGACCCGGTAGGTGAGCGCCTCCACCAGGGTCGGGCCGCCGCCGGTGCGGGCCCGCTCGACGGCCTCGGTGAGCACCTGGTGCACGGCGAGCGCGTCGTTGCCGTCGACCAGCCGGCCGGGCATCCCGTAGCCGACCGCCTTGTGGGCCAGGGTCGGGGCGGCGGACTGCCGGGTCAGCGGGACGGAGATCGCGTAGCCGTTGTTCTGCACCAGGAACACCACGGGGGCGTGCAGCACGGCCGCGAAGTTCAGGCCCTCGTGGAAGTCGCCCTCGCTGGTGCCGCCGTCGCCGAGCAGGGCGAGCGCCACCGTGTCGTCGCCGGCCAGCCGGGCGGCGTGCGCCAGGCCGACGGCGTGCGGGACCTGGGTGGCCAGCGGGGTGCAGAGCGGGGCGGTGCGGGTGGCGCGCGGGTCGTAGCCGGTGTGCGCGTCGCCGCGCAGCAGGGTGAGCGCCTCCAGCGGGTCGACGCCGCGGGCGACCACGGCCAGGGTGTCCCGGTAGGAGGGGAACAGCCAGTCCGCGGGGCGCAGCGCGAGCGCGGCGGCCACCTGGCAGGCCTCCTGGCCGGTGGAGGCCGGGTAGACGGCGAGCCGGCCCTGCTTGGTGAGGGTGGTGGCCTGCTGGTTGTAGCGGCGGCCGGCCACCAGCCGCCGGTACAGCTCGCGCAGCAGTCCGGGGTCGGCCGCCTCGGCGGCGGGGGTGCCCAGCACCCGGTACGGCTCGGCGTCGGGCAGCAGCGGGGCGGGGTCGGTGCGGGGCGCGGTGGCGCCGGGCCGCCAGCCGGGCACGTCGGCCGGGTCGGCCGCTCCGGCTCGGGCGGCCTGCTTCCTGTGGTCCAGGACGGTCATCTCGGGCACCTCCGGGGTGATGGGGGCTCCCTACCGATTGTTCGGTCGTCTGGTCAACTTGACCATATCCCCGTCAAGACGGTGGACAGTCGGCCGAAAGGGAGGTCTGCTGGGGCCAGCACGTCCAATCACGAGGGATGGGGGGCCATGTCGGCTGAACAGGTGTCCAGACTCGACCGGGTGGACCGGTCGATCCTGCGGCTGCTGCAGCAGGACGGCCGGGCCTCGATCCGCTCGGTGGCCGAGCGGGTGCACGTGTCCCGGGCGAACGCGTACGCCCGGATCTCCAGGATGGTCGAGGACGGCGTGATCCGCGGCTTCACCGCCCGGGTCGACCACGAGAAGGCCGGGCAGGCCGCGTCCGCGTACGTCACGCTGCGGATCGTGCAGAACTCCTGGCGCACCGTGCGCGAGCAGCTGCTGCGCCTGCCCGGGGTGGCGCACATCGCGCTGGTCGGCGGCGACGACGACGTGCTGATGCTGGTCCACACGGCGGACAACCGGGCGCTGCGCGAGCTGGTGCTGGGCAGCATCCAGTCGATCCCGGAGGTGCTGGGCACCCGCACCAT
Source organism: Kitasatospora sp. NPDC088783 (assembly GCF_044750705.1). Classification (NCBI taxonomy): domain Bacteria; kingdom Bacillati; phylum Actinomycetota; class Actinomycetes; order Kitasatosporales; family Streptomycetaceae; genus Kitasatospora; species Kitasatospora sp. NPDC088783. The sequence goes on along the minus strand of NZ_JBIVKJ010000020.1, from coordinate 41,038 downwards.
GCTGGTGTTCGAGGAGACCGACCAGATCCCGGCGGACGGCCCGTAGCGGGGCCGGGGCCGGCCGGCGCCCGGCGGGTCAGCGGGCGCGCAGCCCCTCGAAGGCGAACCGGGCCACCGCGTCGGGCAGCGCCTCGGTGCCGCGCTGGCCCGGGCGGTACCACTCCACCAGCGAGTTGACCGTGCCGAACAGCAGCCGGGTGGCCAGCCGGGGCTCGACGTCGGCGCGCAGCTGTCCGGCGGTGACGGCGTCCTGCACCAGCTCGGCGACCCGGTGGTCGAAGTCGCGCCGCCGCTCCAGCGCCCACTGCTCGGTGCCGGTGTTGCCGCGCACCCGCAGCAGCAGCGTCACGTACGGCAGCTCGGCCAGCAGCACCTCGGCGGTGCGGCGCACCACGTGCTCCAGCCGGTCCACCGGGCGGCCCGCGACGGCGGCCGGCTCGTCGAGGATCGCGAACAGCGCGTCCAGCGCCCGGCCGACGGCGAGGCGCAGCAGTTCCTCCTTGCCGCGCACGTGGTGGTAGATCGAGGACTTGGAGATCCCGGCGGCCCTGGACAGGTCCTCCATCGAAGTGCCGTCGTAGCCGCGTTCGTTGAAGACCCGCACGGTGACGGCGAGCAGCGAGTCGACGGTGTAGGCGGCGCGCGGGGAGTGATCGGCCATGCGACGAGTATCCCCGGGGCCGCGGCGGCCCGCCCCGGCGGGTGGTCTCAGATCCCGGCCCGGCCGGTGCCGTCCACGGCCTCGGACCCGGCCCCGGACCTGGCCCCGGGCCTGATCGCCGACCGGGCCGCCGACCGGGCGGCGGTCCGCCCGGCCGCCCCCGCGGTGTCCTCGGCGACGAAGTAGGCGGGCCGGCGCTGCACCGCGCTGTAGATCCGGGCCACGTACTCGCCGAGCAGTCCCACGCAGATCAGCTGCACCCCGCCGATGAACAGCAGGCCGACGAAGAGCGAGGTCCAGCCGGGCACGGTGGCGCCGACCAGGTAGACGGTCAGGCAGAAGGCCAGTAGCAGCAGGCAGGTGAAGAAGGCGACGGTGCCCAGCCAGGTGGCCAGCCGCAGCGGGGCGGCGGAGAAGCCGGTGATGCTGTCCAGGGCGAGCCGGACCATCTTGGTCAGCGGGTACTTGGTGCTCCCGGCGACCCGCTCCTCGCGGACGTAGCGCACCTCGCCGCTGGGGAAGCCCAGCCAGGGCACCAGCAGCCGGTAGACCCGCTGCTGGTCGGGCAGTTCCCGGAGCGCCTCGACGGCCTCCCGGCTGAGCAGCCGGAAGTCGCCGGCGTTGGACGGCACCTGCCGCCCCACCAGGCGGCGGATCAGCCAGTAGTAGCCGCCGGCCGTCCAGCGCTTGAAGCCGGTGTCGGTGGAGCGGTCCTCGCGCACCCCGTACACGATGTCCAGGCCCTCGCGGCGGGCCAGTTCCAGCATGTCGGGGATCTTCTCCGGCGGGTCCTGGAGGTCGGCGTCGATGCTGGCCACGTAGTCGCCGACGGCGTGGTCGAGACCGGCGGTCAGCGCGGCCTGGTGGCCGCTGTTGCGGCGCAGCCGGACCATCCGCAGCTCGGGCCAGTCCGCGGACAGGTCGCGCAGCAGGGCGGCGGTCTTGTCGGTGCTGCCGTCGTCCACCGCGAGCACCTCGTAGCGGGCGCCGAGGCCGTCCAGCACCGGGCGCATCCGGGCCGCGAAGGCGGGCAGCGCGTCCTCCTCGTCGTACATCGGGACGACCACCGACAGCAGGGTGCCCTCCTGAGCCGCTGCAGTCATCAGTTTCTCCCGCCGAGTGGGTGACGTCCGTCCGATGGTGGGGAGTGTAGCCACGTGCCGTCCCGTCAGGTACGGACCAGTGGTGCGTGCCGTAGGCTCGCCCGAGAATCCGGGCGGCCCGGCGGGGCCCGAGACCCAGACAGGACCTGATGGCGATGGCAGCGAGCCCCGACACCGAAGTGGCCGAGCGACCCGATCCGCCCGTGGAGAGCGGTGCCCCCGCGCCGGGCCCGCGGGCCTGGCTGCGGCACGTCCTGGCCGAGTACGGGCCGGCCCTGGCGGTGTTCGCGGCGGTCCGGCTGATCGCCTTCACCTCCTTCATGTGGCTGCTGTCCTGGTCCGGCGAGTACCTGACCAAGGACCCGCGGTTCGGCGGCGGCAAGCACGTCTGGGACGTGCTCGGCGGCTGGGACGGCTGGTGGTACCAGCAGGTCGCGCTGAACGGCTACGACCCGAAGCTGCTGCCGTCCACCTCCGGCCCGTGGACGCTGGAGCAGAACTCGGTCGCGTTCTTCCCGCTCTACCCCGGCATGATCAAGATGGTCTCCGCGGTGACCGGCCTGAACACGCTGGGCGCGGGCATCGCGGTCTCGGTGCTGTCCTCGTTCGTCGCGGCGGCCGGCATCTACGCGGTGGCCAAGCTGCTCGCGGGCCACCGGGCGGCGGTGATCGCGGCCGCGGTCTGGGGCCTGTTCCCGGGCTCGGGCGTCGAGTGGGCGGTCTACTCGGACTCGCTGTTCGTCGCGCTGGCCGCCTGGGCCTGCTACTTCGTGATGACCCGCAACTGGCTGGCCGCGGGCGTCACCTCGTTCGTCGCGGGCCTGAACCGGCCGACCTCGGCCGCGCTGGCCGCGGCGGTCGGCGTGGCCGCGCTGATCGCGCTCTGGAAGCGCCGGGACGGGGTGCTCGGCCCGCTGGCCGCGCTGGTGATCGCCCCGCTCGGGTTCGTCGGCTACATCGCCTGGGCGAGCTGGCGGATGGGCAGTTGGACCGCCTACTTCGACCTCCAGCGCGGGGCCTGGCTGCACTTCTTCGACTGGGGCAAGCACACCGGCAACGTGCTCCGGAACCTGCTGTTCGGGCACCACGACTACATCTTCGGCTACCCCACCGAGGACCTGATCGCGCTGTTCCTGGTGTTCTCGCTGCCGATACTCGTCTTCCTGCTGGTCCGGATGCGCCCGCCGGTCTTCCTGCTCGTCTACACCGGCATCACCCTGGTCCTGGTGCTCGGCAGCCAGCAGATCTTCGGCAACACCTCCCGCTACCTGCTGCCCTGCTTCCCGCTCTTCCTCCCGATCGCGGTCGGCCTCAAGCGGCTGTCGCGGGTCTCGCTGGCGGCCACCCTGGGCACCGTCGCGCTGGCCTCCGGCTGGTACGCCGGGTACGTGCTGTTCGAACTGGGTATCCCGTAGAGCGCGGCCGACCCCCACGACGGCCGTCCCCGGCTCCCGGGGGCGGCCGTCGCGCGTCCGCCCGCCCGGCGGCGGACCGGACCGGGGGCGGACCGGGGCCTTGCACCGACCGATCGTTCGGTTACGCTGAGGAGCGTCCCGCCCCGCCCCCGTGAGGAGCGCACCATGTCCGCTGCGACCCCCGCCCTGCCGGTCGCCGAACTGCTCGCCCGCCACCAGGACACCCTCGACCGCGCCCTGGCCGCGATCGCCGAACGCGACTACTGGTCGCCGTACCCGGAGTTCCCCAAGGCGTACGGGGAGAACGCCGTCGCCGACGGCAAGTCCGCCTTCGAGGCCCTGCTGGGGCGGGAGTTCGACCTCCCCGGCCACCCCGGCGGCGGCACGCCGGTCAGCGGCGAGACCTCCCCGTACGGCCTCGAACTGGGCGTGCTCTACCCGCACGCCGAGCCGGACGCGCTGCTGGCCGCGCTGGAGGCCGCCCGGCCCGGCTGGGCCAAGGCGTCGCCCGCCGAGCGGGCCGCGGTCTGCCTGGAGGTGCTGGCCCGGATCAGCGCCCGCACGCCCGAGTTCGCGCAGGCCGTGATGCACACCACCGGCCAGGCGTACGGCATGGCCTTCCAGGCCGGCGGCCCGCACGCCCAGGACCGCGGCCTGGAGGCGGTGGCGTACGCGTACGCCGAGCAGACCCGGCTGCCCCGCTCGGCGCGCTGGACCAAGCCCCAGGGCAAGCGCGAACCCCTGGTGATGACCAAGGAGTTCACCGCCGTGCCGCGCGGCACCGCGCTGCTGATCGGCTGCAACACCTTCCCGACCTGGAACGGCTACCCGGGCCTGTTCGCCTCGCTGGCCACCGGCAACGGCGTGCTGGTCAAGCCGCACCCGCGCGCCGTGCTGCCGCTGGCGCTGACCGTCCGGATCGCCCGCGAGGTGCTCGCCGAGGCGGGCTTCGACCCGAACCTGGTCTGCCTGGCCGCCGAGCACGAGGGCTCCGCGATCGCCAAGGTGCTGGCCCTGCGGCCCGAGGTGAAGCTGATCGACTACACCGGCTCCACCGGCTTCGGCGACTGGCTGGAGGACAACGCCCGGCAGGCGCTGGTGTACACCGAGAAGGCCGGCGTGAACACCGTCGTGCTGGACTCCACCGACGACTACCGCGGCATGCTGGACAACCTGGCCTTCTCGCTCAGCCTGTACAGCGGCCAGATGTGCACCACCCCGCAGAACCTGCTGATCCCGCGCACCGGCGTCCGCACCGAGGACGGCGAGCGCTCCTACGAGCAGGTGGTGACCGACTTGGCCGCCGCCGTCCAGGGCCTGCTCGCCGACGACACCCGGGCCGCCGCCCTCCTGGGCGCCGTGGTCAACCCGGGCGTGCTGGCCCGCAGCGCCGCCGCGGCCGGCGGTGAGTACGGCGAACTCGCCCTCGCCCCAAGGGTGGTGGCCTCCGCCGAGTTCCCCGGCGCGACCATCCGCACCCCCGCCCTGGTGAAGGCCGACGCCGAGAAGCCGGACGACCGGGCCCGCTTCCTGGCCGAGTGCTTCGGCCCGGTGGCCTTCGCGGTCGCCGTGGAGTCCACCGCCGCCGCCGTCGAACTGCTGCGCCGCACCACCGTCGAGCACGGCGCGATGACCGCCGGCGCCTACACCACCGACCCCGCCGTCGAGACCGCCCTGGTGGACGCCTGCCTGGAGGCCGGCGTCTCGCTCTCGCTCAACCTGACCGGCGGCGTCTACGTCAACCAGACCGCCGCCTTCTCCGACCTGCACGGCACCGGCGCCAACCCGGCCGCCAACGCGGCCTACTGCGACGCCGCCTTCGTGGCCTCCCGGTTCCGCACCGTCGAGGTCCGCAAGTAACGGCCCGCCGGAGCGGGTTCGACCACCCGGCCCGGACGGCTCCGCCACCGGAGCCGGGTGGTCGAACCGCTCGCGGGGCCGGCCCGGGGCTATCCGGTGAACGTCGCGGGCAGGCCGAACGGGAGCACCGGTAGCGCGGCCCTCGCGGCACGCATCGCGTCCCGGACCCGCGCGGCCCCCGCCCGGGTGGCCGCCGCTCCACCGCCGACCGAGACCGGCCGGGGGACGAGGCCCGCGCAGGGGGCGCAGACGCCGGGACGGGGTACGGGGTCGTGGCAGGTGGCGCACTCGGCGTAGCGGGCCGCGGCCGGGCGGGCGGCGGCGGGTTCGGGCGGCATCTTGCGCTCCAGGCGGTTGCGGAGCACGGCGGCCGCCGAGTGCAGCGGGACGGGCAGGCCGGGCAACAGGGCGGCGGCGAGGTCCGCGGTGCTCGCCCCGCGCTCCTGCCACCCGGCGACCAGGGGCGCGAGTTCCTCCGCCTCGGCCTGGCCGAGCCGCAGGCGCGGCTCCGGGCGGATCACCCGCAACAGCGTGGCGGCCGCCCCGCGGACCCGCTCGTCCGACACCGGCGGCAACTCCGCCACCTCCCGCCGCCCGGCGGACCCGGCGGGTCCGGTCGGTCCGGCGGGGAGGGAGGGTTCTTGGTACCGGTCCTTTGGAAGGGCCTCACCCCCGGTGGTGGCTGGTGCACCGGAGCCCGGGAAGGTGACACCCGGGAGCGGCGGGAGCTGCGGGGTGTCGTAGACGTGGTTCTCGCTGACGACCGTCCCGTCGGGCAGCCGGTTCTTCTCGACCCGGTAGAACCCGGCCCGGGCCAGTTCCCGCAGCGCCTGGTAGACCGCCTTCCGCCCCTGCGGACTGCTGTCCGCCATCTGCCGCCCGTCCTCCCGCCAGCCGTCCGGCCGGGACAGCAGGTCGACGAGCAGACCGCGGGCGGTGTAGGAGAGCTGCCGGTACTGCAACACCGCATTGGGCAGCACGGTGAAATTGCGCGCGTGGGCGCTACGATGAACTCGCATCGGGAGGTACGACTCCTGTTGTCAGGCCCCGGGGTGTTGGCGCACCGCCGGGGTCAAACTTTTCCACTTGTGGTGGGGAACGTAGCACACGTACCAGCCGAAAACCGACATGATCGACAAGCGGTCACTCCCGCCCTCCCCCAATCATGATCGATCGTCAAACGCCACTTCCCACAAGACATTTGACACCTCTGCCACCCACCCCCACCCACCCGTCCCGTCCCCGGACGCCGCCGCATCCGCTGCGGATGCGGCGGCGTGAAGGCCGGCCCGCCGGCGGTGCCACCACTTGCTGGACGGAGTTATCTCTGAGAGTATTCTTGTGCAAGGTCCCATGTGTTCCTGGAGAGCACTCAGGGGATCTTGCTCTCGTGGGCCCCCGGTTCTTCCGGGGGTTTCTGCGTTTCAGGCGCCCCGGTTTCAGGCGCCCCGTTCGTCGTCCATCCACACGATGCCTTCGTGGCCGTGGCCTTCGAGCCAGTGGCCGCTGAGCCGCCGGTACGCCTTGGACATGCCTTCCACCGGCTGGACCTTGGGCCAGATCTCGGGGTGCTGGGCGACCAGGTGGTGGAAGGCTGCGTAGCCGACCATGTCCGCGGCCTGGATGAACTGGCTGAAGCGGCTGTCCTGCATGATCGGGTCCTCCAACACGCGGCGGGAAGCCAAGGGCAGGGCGCGGTGGTGGTCTCGGTAGGGCTTGGCGTTGCGCACCGCCTGGTTCCACTGCTCCTGGGCCTGGGCGGGCGTGAGGGCACCGGTGTCGTGGGGGCCTGACTGGCCGTCGTAGAAGACGAGAACCCTGGTGTCGTTGTCGAGCGCCCAGGTCTCCAGGCGGTCGGCGAAGGCTTGGTAGACGGCGGGGGTCTGGGGGGGTGCGCCCAGCCACGGTCATCACGCGCAGGCTTCCGCAGCGAGCGAGACGCTGCATCATCAGCTCGTGGGCCCGGCGACGGGCCGAGCGGCTGAAGGCGGCGTTCTGCTCGTCGGTCGCGCGGGGACGGCCACGCCCTTTGACGAAGTCCTTGGCATGGAGTTCGACGTTCTTCGGCACGCCCCAGGTCTCGTCGAGCTCGCGCCGGCCTTCGAGCCAGCAGTGGAGCAGGTCGCTCCAGCCGTCCTCCGGCACGAGCAGCCCGGTCAAGGTGCGGGCGTTGTTCGCTCCGGAGTCATCGGCGTAGCAGAAGTACACGTCGGAAAATATAGCTGTGCCCGTGGACGGCCGGAGCAGGTCTCGTTCTGTACCGGTTCCCCGCCACCACCACGCGAGAAGCGGGCCCGGACGCCGCCCCACAACGGTGTCCGGGCCCGTGCCCTGTCCGGAGGGGAGGGGGACAGGGAGTTGCTGAAAGCCCCTACGCGCGCCTCGGGTTGAACACCCACACTCGCAGCAGCACGAACCGCACCAGCGTCGCGGCCGCGTTCGCCGCCACCAGCACCGCCAGCTCGACCCCGGGCCCGGCGTCCGGGGCCGCCGCGTGCAGGACCGCGACGCCGCCGCTGGTCAGGGCCAGGCCGACCAGGAAGGCCAGGCCGCCCTCCAGTTGGTGCTTGAGGGCGTCCCGGCGGCCGGTCACCCCGAAGGTGAAGCGCCGGTTCGCGGCGGTGTTGGCCACCGCGGTGACGGCCAGGGCCAGCGCGTTGGCCGCCAGGGCGGGGGCCAGTTGCCGCAGCCCCAGGAAGAGCAGCAGGTAGGCCAGCGTGCACAGGCCGCCGATCACCGCGAAGCTGACGGTCTGCCAGCCCAGCCCCGGCGGGACCTGGGCCCGGCGCACCCGGTCCGGCAGGTCGACGCTGCCCCGGCCGGCCAGGGTCCGCCGGGCCACCCGGGCCATGCCCCGGAGGTCGTCGAGCACGGTGCGGACGATGTCGACCCGGCTGTCCGGGTCGTCCACCCAGTCCACCGGCACCTCGTGGATGCGCAGCCCGGACGCCTCGGCGAGCAGCAGCAGTTCGGTGTCGAAGAACCAGGCGTTGTCCTCGACCTGCTCCAGCAGCCGCTTGACCACCTCGGTGCGGCCCGCCTTGAACCCGCACTGGGCGTCGGAGAACTTGGCCGCCATGGTGGCCCGCAGCAGCAGGTTGTAGGTGCGCGAGATGAACTCCCGCTTCGGGCCGCGCACCACCGCCGAGCCCCGGTGCAGCCGGCTGCCGATGGCCAGATCGCTGTGCCCGGACAGCAGCGGCGCGACCAGCGGCAGGAACGCCTCCAGCCCGGTGGACAGGTCGACGTCCATGTACGCCACCACGTCGGCCGTGCTGGTGCCCCACACCTGCCGCAGCGCCCGCCCGCGGCCCTTGAGGTCCAGGTGCACGGCGCGCACCGGCCCGAGTTCCGCGGCGAGCGCGGTGGCGACCTCCCAGGTGCCGTCGACCGAGGCGTTGTCCGCCACGGTGATCAGGTAGTCGTAGGGGAACGTCTCCGACAGGTAGGCGTGCAGCTCACGGACGCAGCGCTCCAGCGAGTGCTGCTCGTTGTAGACGGGTACGACGATCTCCACGAGCCTGGTCCGCACCACGGCGTCGGCCCGTTCCCGGCCGTCGGCCGCCGGTGCGGGGCGGAGGGCCGGGCGCATCGCTGGCTGTGTCATGGGAAGGAGGTTCACAGCCCCTGATGGGCCCGCGATGATGGCAGCCTGAGAGCGCGCTGAGAACCCGGGCGACGTGGACTCCGGTCCGGTGACCACCGGCCTCTGCGGCAAGACGACGGGAGAGACGGATGTCCGAGACGGAGTTCACCGCCGACGTGCTGGTGGTCGGCGCCGGCCCGACCGGCCTGCTGCTGGCGGGCGACCTGGCGGCGGCCGGCCTGCGGGTGACGGTGCTCGAGAAGCGGGCCGAGGAGTCGAACCTGACCCGGGCGTTCGCCGTGCACGCCCGCACCCTGGAGCTGCTGGACGCCCGCGGCCTGGCCGACGAGCTGATCGCCACCGGCCGGGCGATGCCCTCGCTGCAGGTGTTCGGCCGGCTCCGGGTCGACCTCGCGGGCCTGCCCACCCGTTTCCCGTTCGTGCTGGTCACCCCGCAGTACCACACCGAGCGGGTGCTGCGGGAGCGGGCCGTCAAGGCCGGTGCCGACCTGCGCCGCGGCACCGAGGTGACCGGCCTGCGGCAGGACGGCCGGGGCGTCACGCTGACCGCCCGCACCGCCGGGGGCGAGCGGTCGTTCCGGGCCCGCTACGCGGTCGGCGCGGACGGCGTGCACTCGGCGGTGCGCGACCTGCTGGGCGTCCCGTTCCCCGGCGAGTCCGCGGTGCGCTCGGTGATGCTGGCCGACGTCCGGCTGGAGCGGGAGCCGGACGAGCCGCTGACGGCCGGCGCGGGCGAGGCCGGGTTCGCCTTCCTGGCCCCGTTCGGCGACGGCTGGTACCGGGTGATCGGCTGGAGCCGCGAGCACCAGGCGCCGGACTCCGACCCGGTGGTGCCGGCCGAACTCTCCGACCTGCTGCGCGAGGTGATGGGCCGTGACTTCGGGGTGCGGGAGACCCGCTGGACCTCCCGCTTCCACAGCGACGAGCGGCAGGTGCCCAGTTACCGCTCCGGCCGGGTCTTCCTGGCGGGGGACGCCGCGCACTGCCACTCCCCGGCCGGCGGCCAGGGCATGAACACCGGCCTGCAGGACGCCGCCAACCTGAGCTGGAAGCTGGCCGCCGCCGTCCGCGGCTGGGCCCCCGACGCCCTGCTGGACACCTACCAGACCGAGCGCCACCCGGTCGGCCGGGCGGCGCTGCGCTCCTCCGGCGCCCTGGTCCGGCTCGCCCAGGGCGCGCACGCCCCGGCCCGGGCGCTGCGCTCGGCGCTCGGCGCGGCGGCCGGGCACCTGGGCCCGCTGGCCGAGTTGGGCGCCAAGCAGGTCTCCGGCATCGGGTACGCCTACCCGGCCGAGAAGGGCGCCCACCCGCTGGTCGGCCGCCGCGTCCCGGACCTGCGGCTGGCGGTGGACGTGCCCGGCGGCCCGGCCCGGCTGCACGAGGCGCTGCGCTCCGGCAAGGCGGTGCTGGTCAGCAACGACGAGCTGTCGGTGGCCGACTCCTGGGCGGAGCGGGTGGTCACCGCGGCCCCCGCCGACCCGCACGGCAAGCTGCGCGACACCGTGCTGCTGGTCCGTCCGGACGGGTACGCGGCCTGGGCCTGCGCCGACCCGACCCGGGGCGAGCTGCGGGCGGCGCTGGGCCAGTGGCTGGGCCGCCCCTGACATTCAGTTGTGCCCGCCTCCCGCGGAAAGGGAATTCGGTTCATAAACTGAATTCCCCCACCCTTTCACAGTTGACTGTTTTTTAATAAGCAATTGCCCGGCCATGGGCCTTTTCCCGGGAGTTCTCTGAGAGATTCTGGCGAGCGTTTTCGAAACCCGGAACGCCGCCAGATATTCCGGAGGAGCCCGTGCGACCCCGCTCGCTCGCCCTTGCCGCCGCCCTCGCGGTCCTTCCCCTCACCGCCGTCTCCCTGGGCAGCGCCACCGCCCAGGCCGCCCCGACGCCGAACGCCAACGCCCGGGTGGCGCTGCCGCAGACCGTGACCCCGGCGGTCGCCCGCTCCCACAAGCAGGGTGACGTCCCCGCCGACCGCCGGATATCCGTGGCGGTCTCGCTGAAACTGCGCAACACCGCCGAACTGGACCGTTTCCTGGCCGCGGTCGCCACCCCGGGCACCGCCGAATACGGCCACTACCTGACGCCCGCGCAATTCACCGAGCGCTTCGGCCCGACCGCGTCCGACGTCGAGCAGGTCCGGGCGTTCCTCACCGCCCAGGGCCTGAAGGTCGACTCGGTCAGCGACAACCGCCAGGTGGTGAACGCCACCGGCACCAGCGCGCAGGTCGCCGCCGCGTTCGGCACCCACGAGTCGACGTACACCGACCCGCAGCAGAGCGGCCGGACCTTCTTCGCCAACGACGCCGCCGCCTCGGTGCCGGCCGCGCTGGCCGGTGTGGTCGAGGGCGTCAGCGGCCTCAACGACCACACCGTGCGCACCACCCGGATCGCCAAGCCGGGCGCCGCCACCCCGCACGCCACCCCCTCCGGCTTCGGCCCCTCCACCTACGACGGCGCCTACCGGCTGAACCAGCTGGGCGCCGACGGCACCGGCTCCACCGTCGCGCTCTGGGAGTTCGACGGCTACAAGTCCTCCAACCTGACCACCTACGACAGCCAGTTCGGCCTGTCCGGCCCGGCGGTCAGCACCGTCCCGGTGGACGGCGCGAACTACGACTCCAAGCCCGGCGACGGCCAGGGCGAGGTGGAGCTGGACTCCGAGATCGTCCGCGGCGTCGCCCCGAAGGCCACCCAGCTGGTGTACGAGGCGCCCAACAGCGACCAGGGCGAGATCGACATGGCCGCCAAGATCGTCTCGGACAACCGGGTCTCGGTCATCTCCATCTCCTGGGGCTCCTGCGAGCCGGACACCACCGCCTCCTCGATGACCGCGGTGAACAACTCCTTCAAGCAGGCCGCCGCCCAGGGCATCTCGATCTTCTCGGCCTCCGGCGACGACGGCTCCCGGGACTGCACCCGCTCCGACTCCGGCTCCTCGGTGAAGGCGGTGGACTTCCCCGCCTCCAGCCCGTACAACACCGGCGTCGGCGGCACCAACCTCAAGGTCTCCGGCACCACCTACGGCTCGGAGAGCGCCTGGTCCACGGCCGGCGGCGGCGTCTCCACCCAGTTCGCCAAGCCGAGCTGGCAGACCGGCACCAACGTCACCGGCACCCAGCGCACCGTCCCGGACGTCTCCTCCAACGCCGACCCGAACAGCGGCTTCGCGATCTACACCCAAGGCACCAGCAGCCCCGGCTGGCAGGTCTACGGCGGCACCTCGGCGGCGGCCCCGCTGTGGTCCGGCTTCGCCGCGCTGTACAACCAGAAGGCCAAGGCCGCCACCAAGCCGGTGCTCGGCGAGGCCAACCCGAAGATCTACGCGGTCACCAACTCCTCGTCGTACGGCAGCGCCTTCCACGACGTCACCAGCGGCAAGAACCAGGACTTCTCCACCAAGGCCGGCTACGACCAGGTCACCGGCTGGGGCACCCCGATCGCCGACGGCCTGACCGCCGCCCTGCTCGGCTCCGGCGGCACCACCCCGCCGCCGCCCACCGGCTCCTGCACCGCCGCCCAGCTGCTCGGCAACCCCGGCTTCGAGACCGGTAGCGCCTCCCCCTGGACCGCCAGCTCCGGCGTGGTCAACAACTCCACCTCGCAGGCCGCCCACGGCGGCTCCTGGAAGGCGTGGCTGGACGGCTACGGCTCCAGCCACACCGACAGCCTCTCCCAGTCGGTGGCCGTCCCGTCCGGCTGCACCGCCAAGCTGAGCTTCTGGCTGCACGTCGACACCGCCGAGACCGGCAGCACCGCGTACGACAAGCTGACCGTCTCGGTCAACGGCACCACCGTCGCCACGTACTCCAACCTCGACAAGAACACCGGCTACGCGCAGAGGACGATCGACCTGTCCTCGTACGCCGGACAGACCGTCACGGTGAAGTTCAACGGCGTGGAGGACTCCTCGCTGCAGACCTCCTTCGTGCTCGACGACACCGCGCTCAACGTGTCCTGACCCCCTGTCGGCACCGGTGCCGGGAGACCCGCCCAGGGTCTCCCGGCACGGGTGTGTCAGGAGTGTTTCCGATTCGCTCCGCCCGCGAAATACTTGTCGTGACCACTGTCATATGTCCTGATTGATGACGTAGCCTCTCAACCCTCAATAGGGTTCCCACACGCTCGGCGGCGCACCACCGACGCCCCGCCGACGCACCGTGGGGCCGGGGGGCGGACCCGCCGAACCCGCCGGGTGGGAAGGGTGTCGCATGGGCTCACAACAACCTCAGCACTCCGGTCGGCTCCGGCTGGTCGGCCAGCGCGAGCACAGCGGCCGGCCGCCGTCGGCCGGCGGCGGCGAACAGTCGCCGGTCGGCGTCGGCGCCCCGCCGGTGGGCGTGTCCGTCCCGCCGACCGGCCTCGGCAGCACGCCGACCGGCCTCGGCGCCCCGCCGACCGGCATACCCGTCCCGCCGGTCCTGCAGAGCGGCTTCGCCGACGTGCTCAACGCCGCCATCGAGACCAGCGGGCTCAGCCTCGACCGGATCCGGGCCGCCCTGGCCAAACAGGGCGTCAGGGTCAGTGTCACCACGCTCAGTTACTGGCGGCGCGGCCGCAGCCAGCCCGAGCGCGCCACCTCGCTGCGCGCCGTCCACCTGCTGGAGGAGCTGCTCGGCCTGCGGCACGCCGCGCTCACCTCGCTGCTCGGCCCGCCCCGCCCGCGCGGCCGCTGGGTCACCCAGGGCCCGGCCCCCGACGGCCTGCGGGTCGAGCAGGTCTGGCCCGGCCAGGCCGAACTCGCCGAGGTCTTCGCCGAACTCGACGCCCCGCCGGCCGGCCAGCTGGAGCGCCAGTCCATCCACGACGCCTACTACGTCGACGCCTCCCGCCGCGGCCACCTGCTGCGGATGCGCCAGGTGGTCCGCGCCACCGTGGACGGCGTCACCCGGCACGTGGTGGTCCACAAGGCCGACGAGGGCGTCCAGACCTGCCCCGAGATCACCTCCGTCCGGCACGCCCGCCTCGGCCGGGTCCGCCGCCGCCCGCTCAGCGGGCTGCTGGTCGCCGAACTGCTGCTCGACCGGCCGCTGGGCCTCGGCGACTCCACCGTCCTGGAGTACGAGGTGCAGATCCCCGACTCCGGCCCCACCATCGACTACGGACGCTTCTTCGCCGCGCCGGTGCGGGAGTACGTCCTCCAGGTGCACTTCGACCCCGCCACCGTCCCCGTCCAGTGCGAGCGCTTCGACCGCGCCCCCGGCGCCGAGGTCGACCGCCACCGCGAGCCGCTGTGGATCGGCGCCTCGGCCAGCGCCCACGTCCTCACCGCCGACCAGCAGCCCGGCCAGGTGGGCATCCGCTGGCAGTGGGAGTAGCCGCGGCGCCCGGTCCGGCTCCCGCGCGGCCCCGTCCCGCCCTCCCCTTCCCTCCGCTTCCTTCCCCATCCTTCCCTTTCCTTCCCATTTGCTCCCTTTCGTTCCGCTTCGTCATGTTTCCTTCCGTTTCATCCGCTTTCATCCGTTTCACCCCTTTCCTCCCACCGGTCGCGGCCTACCCCGCCACGCCCGACCCCGCGGTGCGGCCGTTCACCCGAACCGCCCTGCCGGACCGCCCATCGGGTGGTCCGCACCGCTCCCCCCGGGGAACGTGAGTCCCACTCACCGAGGAAAGGCAGGACCCCGTGCTGATGGAGTTCAGCGATGTCGAGCCGGACGCCTCCTGCGGCTGTCCGGGCTGCGCCGACCGCCGCCTGGCCCGTTCGCTCGCCGCCCGGCCGGGCCGGTGCTCCGCCCGCGGGGCGCGCCGCGCGGCCTTCCTGCTGGCCGCCGTCGGCGGCGTCCTGGGCGCCGGGACGGCCACCGTCACCGCCGCGCCGCGCACCGACAGCAGCCCGTCGACACCCGACTCGCCCCAGGGCGAGGTGGCCGGCCCGTACGGCGCCGAAGCCCAGCCCGAACGCTCGATATCCGCCCGGCCCGCCACCACCCGGGCCGAGATCCTGCAACGGGCCCGGGCCTGGGTGGCCCGGAAAGTGCCGTACAGCATGAGCACGTACTGGTCCGACGGCTACCGCCAGGACTGCTCCGGCTTCGTGTCGATGGCCTGGGGCCTGGGCAGCAGCCAGACCACCTGGACCCTGCCGGACTTCGCCGACCGGATCGCCAAGGACGACCTCCAGCCCGGTGACGCGCTGATCTACAACAACCCCAAGGACCCGCAGGGCGGCTCGCACGCCGTGCTGTTCGGCGGCTGGCTGGACGCCGCCCGCACCAGGTACACCGCCCTGGAGCAGACCCGCCCGGGCACCACCGAGCGCAGCACCCCGTACGCGTACTGGAGCAACGCGAGCGGCTACCTCCCGTACCGCTACAAGGGGTTGAGCCAGCCGATGCCCGCGCCGGACGCCGACGCCTTCCCGGGGGCGGACACGTTCGGGCCGGGGAAGGTCAACCCGTACGTGACGCGGCTGGGCACCATGCTGGTCGAGCGCGGCGGCGGGCGGTTCTACCACGAGGGCCCCAGCCCCGACTGGGGCGAGGCCGACCGGCAGGCCACCGAGGCGTTCCAGCTGGCCCAGGGCTGGCGCGGCGCCGAGGCCGACGGCTACCCCGGCAAGGACACCTGGGACCTGCTGGTGCACCACAAGGGCAAGGACATCCCCCCGGCCGCCCCGGCCGCCACCACCACCCCCGCGCCCGCCCCGGCTCCCGGCACTCCCGCGCCCGCGCCCGGCACCCCCGCCCCGCCGCCACCGACCGCTCCGGCCGCGCCGACCACCCCGTCCGCTCCGGCCGCTCCGCCCTTCCCGGGCGCCGGCCGGTTCGGCCCCGGGCAGGTCAACGACGACGTGCTGCTGCTCGGGCAGCAACTGGTCCGCAAGGGCTACGGCGCCGCCTACCGGGAGGGCCCGAGCCGGGACTGGGGCGAGGCCGACCGCCTCAACGTGGCCGCCTTCCAGCGCGCCCAGGGCTGGACGGGCGCCGAGGCCGACGGCTACCCGGGCCCGCACACCTGGAAGCTGCTGTTCGCCTGACCTCCGGCGGGAGCGCGCTCAGGGCGCGGCGTGCTCCCGCACCCACGCGTGCATGGCGATCGCGGCGGCGGCCCCCGCGTTGATCGAGCGGGTGGAGCCGAACTGGGCGATCGAGCAGACCGCCGCCGCGTGCTCCCACGCCTCGGGCGTCAGCCCCGGCCCCTCCTGCCCGAACAGCAGCACGCAGCGCTCGGGCAGCCGGAAGGTCTCCAGCGGCACCGCGCCCGGCAGGTTGTCGATGCCGATCACCGGCAGCCCGCGCTCGGCGGCGTACCCGGCCAGCGAGGCCACCGAGCCGTGGTGGCGCACGTGCTGGTAGCGGTCGGTGACCATGGCGCCGCGCCGGTTCCAGCGCCGCCGCCCCACGATGTGCACCTCGCCCGCCAGGAAGGCGTTCGCGGTGCGCACCACCGAGCCGATGTTGAAGTCGTGCTGCCAGTTCTCGACCGCGACGTGGAAGCCGTGCCGCCGGGTGTCCAGGTCCGCGACGATCGCCTCGTGCCGCCAGTAGCGGTAGCCGTCCACCACGTTGCGGCGGTCCCCGGCGGCCAGCAGCTCCGGGTCCAGCCGGGGGTCGTCGGGCCACGGCTCGGGGTGCGGGCCGACGCCGATCTCCCGGTCGTCGCCAAGGTCGTCGTACTGCGCGCCCAGCTGGGGCACCGAGGTGTCGCTCACGCCCCCAACGGTACGGGCTCCGGACGGGCCGGCTGCGGCCGCGTCCGCACCGCGCGCTCCAGCTCGGTCAGGGCCTGCATGACCAGGCGGGCCCCGGCCCGGACGACGTCGATCCGGTCGTCCCGGGGCAGCGCGGCGAGCTGGTGGTCCCAGGTCCGGTGGGCCTCGCGCAGCAGGGTGAAGTCGACGTCCTGGCCGAGCAGCACCGCGGCGGCGGCCAGCGCGGTGGCGTCCCGCAGCTCCTCGCCGAACGCGCCGGCCCCGGGCACCGGCGGGGCGTCCTCGCCGGGCAGGTGGGCCTCCAGCAGGACGGTGGAGCGGTCCAGCATGCCGACCGCGGAGCGGGCCTTGTCGAACTGCTTGCGGCTCAGCTCCGGCACCTGCTCGGAGTGCCGCACCGGCTCCACCTCGGCCCGGTCCAGCGCCGCCAGCATCTCGCTGCGGGCCTCCCGTACGTCCAGCAGCGCCGGCCGCACCTCCCGCTCGGCCCGGCCGCCCGCCGGGTCCCCGTACGCGCCGAACACCGCCGCCGCGTACCGCCCCGCCGAGGCCAGCCACTCGGCGAGGCGCTCCGGCAGCCGGGCGGTCTGCCAGGTCGGGAACAGCGCGTACGCGGCGAGCGCGACGAAACCGCCCAGCAGCGTCATCGACACCCGGTCCACGGCCAGTCTCACCGGGTCGCCGGGCTGGAGGCCGAGCAGGAACACCACGTACGAGGAGATCGCCACCGTCATCACCGCGTACCCGGTGCGCATGGTCAGGTAGGCCAGGCCCATGCAGCACACCGCCAGCACCGCCAGCACCCAGTCCCCGGGGTCGAACAGCTGCACCACGGCGGTGGACAGCAGCACCCCGGCGGCCGTCCCGGCCACCCGGGCCACGCCGCGGCTGAAGGTCTGCGCGAAGTCCGGGCGCATCACCATCGCGGAGGTCATCGGCGCCCAGTAGCCGTGCTCGATCCGCAGCAGCCGGGACGCCAGGTAGGCGGAGGTGACCACCACGGCCATCCGCACCGCGTGGTGGAAGATCGCCGAGTGCCGGTGCAGCTGCCGCCCGACGGTGGCCAGCGCGGCGGGCGCCAGCTTGACCAGCGGCGGGCGGCGCAGGCCCGGGGCGGGCTCGCCGCGGGTCTGCACGGTGGTGCGGTCCTGCCGGTCCAGCCGGTCGGCGGCCCGGCCCAGCAGGCCGGAGAGCCGGCGGGCCGAGCGGCGGGCGGCGCCGCGCAGCAGGTCCTCGCCGCTGCCGGGGCGGGCCAGCGCCAGGCCGGGGGTGTCCCTGGGCAGCCGGACCGGGTCGCCGCTGCGGATCGCCCGGGCCAGCGCGTCCAGCACGTCGGCGGCGGCGGCCAGCACCTCGCGGGCCCGGTCCCGCTCGGCGCCCTCCTCGGCGGCCCCGACCCGGGGGTCGGCGAGCGCGGCCAGTGCGGGGCGGATCCGCTCGGCGATGGTGCGCAGGCCGCGCAGCTCGGGCGGGCGGCGCCTGGCCTGCCAGGCGGTCAGCGCGGCGGCCTGCCGGCCGACGATGAACGGCTCCGGGTCGACCTGCGCCACCGGGTCGTGGCGCAGCCGGCGGGCGTAGTCGCCGAGCCCGGCGTAGATGTCGGCGAGCGCGTCGCGCTGGGCCCGCCAGCTGTCGATCGGCCAGACCGTCACCACCAGGGCCTGGACGGCGCCGCCGACCGAGCAGAGCAGTCCGTGCTCGACCGCGGTGGGCACCGACACCGGCAGCTGCACCACCACCATCATCACGGCCAGCGTGTTGGCGGCGACCACGCCCGCGGTCGGCCCGATCGCCCAGGCCAGCCCGGCACCGAACGCCCACAGCGCGAGCACCACCGGGAACGCGCCGGGAACGCCCACCGCGACGTAGCCCAGGAAGGTCGACAGGCCCAGCCCGGCGGCCGCCGCCAGCGCCAGCGAGGCGCGCGGCCGGAACGAGCGCTGGAAGGTCGCGGTGCCGGCGATGAACGCGCCCATCGCCGCCGAGGTCGCCTGCGCGGGTCCGTACAGGAACAGCGCCGGGAAGACCACCAGCGCGGCGGCCACCGCCCCGCGCAGCGCACGCCTGGGGTTGGTCAGCGAGCGGTCCACGGTCAGCCCGGCCCGTGCGGTGTCGCGCAGGGCCGTGAACCAGGACATACCGCGAGCTTATCGACTTTTCGCCACGCGGCCCGCTAGGCGGTCGGCTCCCCGGCCCGCTCCGCCGTCGGCCCGTCGCCGGCCGGCTCGTCGTCCGGCTCGTCGGCCGGCCCGTCCGTGGCCTCCCGCTCCGCCGCCGGCTCCCGCGCCCGTCGCCGTCCGGCCAGCCGTCCCTGGACCGCCAGCAGGAACGCGGTGGGCAGGAACACCGCGTCCGCGGAGATCATCGCCAGCGAGAAGAACGGCAGCCCCAGCAGCACCGCGATCGCCAGGTGCTCGACCACCATCACCGCCAGCAGCACGTTCTTCAGCCGCCGCGCGGCCAGCGAGAACGGGAAGCCGACCTGCATGACCACGGTGCCGTAGGTCAGCGCGAAGGTGACCAGCAGGCTGCCGCCGAGCAGCCCAGACAGCTCCGGCCAGGGGGCGAAGTACTCCAGTTTCAGCGGGTAGAAGACCGCGGTGCCGTCCTGCCAGCGCGAGCCCTGGACCTTGTACCAGCCGGCCGTGGCGTACACCAGCACCACCTGGGCGGCGATCACCAGCATCGCGCCGTTGTGCAGCATCGCGGCCAGCGCGTCGGCCAGCGCCCGCGGCTCGCCCCACCCGGCCGGGTCCCGGCCGGGCTTGCGGGCCCGGCGGCGGGCGTCCAGCGACCAGACCGTCCCGCAGCGGGTGAGGGCCAGGTAGATCGCCATCAGGTGGACCAGGTTGTCGCCGCCGTCGCCGAGGAACACGTTGCGGTTCTGCAGCGACAGCACGGTCAGCGCGAACAGCACCGAGGAGGCCCGGGTGCGCCAGCCCAGCGCCGTCGCCCCGGCCGAGAGCAGCGCCAGCAGGTACACCGCCTCGAACCACCAGCGGCCGTCGCTCCAGGACAGCGCCGTGAACGCGTGGGTGTCGGCCAGCAGCCGGCCGTTCAGCTCCGCCGACCAGGGCGAGAGGTCCCCGTACAGCACCCGCCGGTGCGGCCACTCGCGCAGCAGGTAGCCGCCCCAGGTGCCGGCGACGCCGATCCGCACCACGGCGGCCTGGTACGGGGCGAGGGTGGTCAGCAGGCGCGGCAGCGCGGCCCGGACGGCGGCGGCGGGCGTGCCGGTCACCACAGGCCCTGCCGGTCCTCGGCCTG
The DNA here is from genome assembly GCF_044750705.1 of Kitasatospora sp. NPDC088783. Taxonomy (NCBI): domain Bacteria; kingdom Bacillati; phylum Actinomycetota; class Actinomycetes; order Kitasatosporales; family Streptomycetaceae; genus Kitasatospora; species Kitasatospora sp. NPDC088783. The sequence goes on along the minus strand of NZ_JBIVKJ010000020.1, from coordinate 21,474 downwards.
CACCGGCCACCAGGGCAGCTCGCGGGCGTGCGGGGCGGTGTCGACCTGCTCGCCGCTCCACGGCGGCGGGGCGACGGCGGTGGCGGTGGCCCGCAGCTGGACCTGGATCACCCGGCCACCGCCGGGCCCGATCCGCTGCAGGGCGATCCGCTTCAGGTACTGCTCGGCGAGCTCGCCGCGGCTGCCGGCCGCGGCGGGCGCGTCGCCGTCGCCGTGGGTGGACTCGTAGAAGTCCCAGGCCCGGCGCAGCAGGTTCTGGTCCAGGTGGCTGGGCGCCGGGTCGTGCCGGATCGCCGCCCAGTCCGCGGCGCTCAGCCCGTGCCACTCGCCGGTGGCCACCTGCCCGTCCGGGCCGATGGTCCGCACCCGGGCGTCCACCGCGACGTTGCGCTGCAGCGGGTCCGGCGCGAACAGCTTCCAGTTCTGCTCGAACTCCGGGTAGACCACCGCGTCCAGCTCGGAGCGGTACTCCTTCGACACCGAGTTGGCGGGCGCCACGGCCAGGAAGAGCGCGCCGAGGAACGCCAGGACGCAGGCTCCCAGCCCCACCCCGGCGACCACCAGCACCACCCGGGCGGGCTTGGACCAGACGCGCACGGCCGACATCCTGCCGCACCGCCCAGGCGTTCGAACAGGGGCCGGAGCCCTTGCACCGCCCCGCGGCGGACCACGGGGGCTACAGGACGAACGGCTCCCGGCCGGTCCCGCTCACCATCGGGCGTCCGGCGGCCTCCCAGGCGAACATCCCGCCGTCCACGTTGACCGCGTCCCGACCGCCCGCCACCAGGTACTGCACCACCTGGGCGGAACGGCCGCCGACCCGGCACATCACGTACAGCCGGCCCTCGGGCAGCTCGTCGAGGCGGGCCACCACCTGGCCGATCGGGACGTGCAGCGCGCCCTCCACGTGCCCGGCGTCCCACTCGTCCTGCTCGCGGACGTCGAGCAGGACGGCGTCGGCGGGCACCGAGGCGGCGTCGGCGGTGGGCAGCTGAGCGAACATCGGGGCGGTCTCCTGGGGTGCGTGGGACGGTTGGTGGTGCCCATTGTCGGGCAGGAGCGCGGCCAGTCTCGCCTGCCGGTCCGCGGCGGTGGCCAGCAGCTGCTCGGCGAGCTCCTCCAGCAGCCGCTCCGGCTCCTCGGGCCGCAGCAGCAGCAGCTCGCCCATCGGGGTGCGCTCCAGCCGGACCCGCTCCACCGCCAGCGCGGTGATCCGGCCGGTCAGCCACTCCAGGCGCTGGCGCAGCCAGGCCAGCCGGTCCGGGGAGTCCGCGGCGGGCGCCGAGTCCGGGGAGGTGGACCACTCCTCGGCCAGCCGCTCCAGCCCCTCGGCGTCGGCCAGCGCGTACGCCTCGTTGACCCGGGCGATGAACCCCGAGCGGCGCTCCTGCTCGGCCGGGTCGGTGGTCAGGTCGGGGTGGGCCCGGCGGACCAGCTCGCGGTAGGTGCGCTGGGCCTCCTTGCCGGGCCGCACCCGGCGGGCCTCCGGCTCGCCCTCGCGCGTGCCGCGCTCCTCCGGCGGCTCGACCCGCTCCCGGGCCTCCCGGGCCCGCCGCAGGTCCTCCGGGTCGCCGCTGAGCGCCGCCACCGACTCGGCGATCAGCGCGTCCAGCTCGTCCAGCTCGGCGTAGAGCGGGCCCAGCAGCTGGTGGTGGGCCAGCGCGAAGTTGTCGATCTCCACCCGCAGGGTGGCCACGTCGACGTCCAGCGTCAGCCAGGCCAACTCGGCCGCCGCGACCCGCTCCTCCAGGTCCTGCCGCTCCGGGTCCGCCCACACCTCGACGCTCGGTACGCTCACCCTGGCCACCCTACCGGGGCCCGGCACACCGCCGACCGGGTGACACCGGTGGCGCTCCCCGGGGCGCGCGGCGGACGACACGCAACTGATACTGACGAATCTGCCCGATTGGCTACCTGCCCCCGGCATCTCCGTGCTTCATTGGAGGACGCGTGCGAGGACGCGCGCACCGGCCAGGAGGAGCAGCGAGCACAACAAAGGGGCAGACCGATACCCATGGTGGACCAGCCCGATCCCACACCCCCGGCCGGAGTGGTCGCCCTGCTCCGGGTCGCCACCGTGCTGGTCGACCCGGACGGCCGGATCGCGCTGTGGAACCGCACCGCGGAGGAACTGTTCGGCCACCGCGCCGAGGTCGCCCTCGGCCGCACCGCGCACGGCCTGCTGCCCGCCGTCGAACCCCGCCCCGAGGGCTCCGGCCCGGCCCAGCGCTGCGACGCCCTCGACACCCTGGACGACCTCGTCCTGGACGGCCCGTGGGCCGGGCCGATGAGCGTGCACGACCGCGAGGAGCGGCTGCGCGACGTCCTGTGGTGGGCCTACCCGCTGGTCGAGCCGGTCGGCCGCTCGCTGCTGGTGCTGGCCGCCGACGCCCGCCCGCTGCGCGCCGCCGGCCCGCGGATCGCCCTCGGCGAGCGCCTGCTCCCGTACGCCGCCGCTCCCGCCGCGGCCCGCCCGCAGCAGGTCGCCGCCGCCTTCGCCCCGCCCGGCCCGGGCCGCGCCGAGGCGCTCGCCGCGCTGCTCCCGCCGGGCTCCGCCGAGCGCCGCCGCCGGCTGCTGGACGCCCTCGCCCAGGCCGGGCCGCCCGCACTGCGGGTGAACGGCGCGGCCGTGCTGCCCGTGGTCCCGCTGCCGTCCTTCCCGGAGGGCGCCGGCACCGCCCGGGCCGCCGCCGGGATCGGCCGCCGCTACCCCACCGCGCAGCAGCGCGCCGCCCGCCGCGCCGCGGAGCCGCCGAACCCGGGCGCCGCCGGGTCGCGCCCCCCGGCCGCCGGGCCCGCGACCGACCACCGGGACGCGCCGCGGCCCGGCCGCACCGTCCCCGGACCACGCGAAGCCGCCGCCCACCGCCCGGACCCGGGAGGCCCCGTCATCGAACCCGCAGCCGCCCCCGACCCGACCACCGCAGCCGACCCGACCGCCGTCACCGACCCGACCGCCGCGCCCGCGCCCGCCGCCGTCCCGCCGAGCCGGACGGCCGGCTCCGGCACCGGCGTGGAGGTGGTCCGCGGGCTGCCCGACGACGGCGACCTGGCGCTGCTCGCCTCGATCGGCAGCCAGGTCGGCACCACCCTGGACCTGGACACCACCGCCCGCGAGCTGTGCGAGGTGCTGGTCCCCCGGGTCGCCGACTTCGCCTGCGTCGACCTGCTCGACGGCCTGATCTCCGACTCCGAGCTGCCCGTCGGGGCGCCCGACGACGCCACCATGCTGCGCCGGGTCGCCCGCACCTTCAACGCCGCCTCGCCGTGCTGGGGCCACGTCCTGGACGAGGGCGCGCTGCTGGCCATGCCCCGCTCCACCCCGCCCGGCCTGGCCCTGCAGGAGAACCAGCCGGTGCTGGTCCCGCTGATCTCGCCGGACGTCGCGGTCGACTACGCGGCCTCGCTCGGCGGCCCCGAACTGGAGCCGGCCGTGGTCGGCCGCTCGATGCTGGTGCTGCCGCTGTCCGCCCGCGGCACCGTGCTGGGCATCCTCAAGCTGCTGCGGCTCGCCGACCGGACCCCGTTCACCCGCTCCGACGCCGACACCTTCAAGGAGGTCGCCGCCCGCGCCGCGCTCTCCCTGGACAACGCCCGGCTGCACCGCGCCGAGTCCAAGGTCGCCACCACGCTCCAGCGCTCGATGATCCCGACCCGCCCGCCGCGGATCCCCGGCGTCCAGATCGCCCACCGCTACATGCCCGGCGACCGCAAGGCCGAGGTCGGCGGCGACTGGTTCGACGCCATCCAGCTGCCCGGCAGCCGGGTCGCCCTGGTGGTCGGCGACGTGATGGGCCACGGCCTGCACTCGGCCGCCGCGATGGGCCGCTTCCGCACCGCCATGCAGACCCTGGCCGCCCTCGACCTGCCGCCCGCCCAGCTGCTGCGCCACCTCGACAACCTGGCCCACAAGCTCGGCGACGACCACCTGGCGACCTGCCTGTACGCGGTCTACGACCCGATCAACCGCACCTGCGAACTCGCCTCGGCCGGCCACGTCCCGCCGGTGCTGGTGCACCCCGACGGCCGCGGCGAACTGCTGGAACTGCCCTCCGGCGCGCCGATCGGCGTCGGCGGGGTGCCGTTCCAGACCAAGCAGATCGACGTCTCGGACGGTTCGATGCTGGTGCTGTGCACCGACGGCCTGGTCGAGGTGCGCGGCGGCGACATAGGGGCGGGCCTGGCGGCGCTCTGCGGCAACCTGATCGACCCCAAGCAGACCCCCGACGAGGCCTGCGACACCGTGCTGAACACCCTGCACTCCGACGACCGGCAGGACGACATCGCGCTGCTGGTGGCCCGCTTCGACGGCGTCCCGCCGACCGAGGTCGCCACCTGGCAGCTCGGCGTCACCGAGCTGGAGGTCGGCCGGGCCCGCAGCCTGGTGCGCGACCAGCTCGCCGCCTGGCAGCTGACCGCGCTCTCCGAGACGGTCGAACTGCTGGTCTCCGAACTGGTCACCAACGCGGTCCGGGTGGCCCGGGCCGAGGTGCAGCTGCAGCTGATCCGGGTCGACAAACTGCTGGTCGAGGTCAGCGACGACAACCACAACCTGCCCTCGCTGGAGCCCGCCGACGCGTTCTCCGAGCACGGCCGCGGCCTGAACCTGGTCAGCAAGCTGTCCGAGAAGTGGGGCACCGCCCGCAAGGCGGTCGGCAAGGTCGTCTACTTCGAGATGCCGCTGCCGCGCGGCTGACCGCCGCCCGCCCGCCGGGTCAGGACGCCACCGCCCTGGCCCGGCCCTGCGCGGCCACCGCCGCCGCCGCGCCGACCCCGGTCAGCACCCGCGGCCAGTAGTCGCCGAACACCTCGACCCAGACCGCGATCAGCACCGCGGTGCTGATCGCCACCAGGTGCTCCAGCCCGGCCAGGTTCGGCAGCAGCAGCGCCTCCACCACCATCGACAGCGCCACCGCCCCGCCCGTCCACCAGGCCCGGCAGCGCAGCGCCACCACCACGGCCAGCGCCACCACCGCCGCCGAGGGCCCGGTGTCCCGCACGTACGCCACCCAGCGCGGGAAGCCCAGCGCGTGGTGCGGGCCCAGCGTCACCCCGACCCGGGCGAACAGCGTGCCCGCCAGGGTGCAGGCGTACGCCACCACCAGGGTCAGCCGCCGCCCCAGCACGATCTCGGCCACCCCGAACACCAGGAACACCTGGGCCAGCGCCCCCCACACCGGCAGGTCCAGGGCCGGCACGTACAGCGACAGCGGGGTGCGCAGCAGCGACACGTCCAGCGGCAGCGCCGCCTTCACCACCCCGATGTCGGACACCAGCCGGTCCCCGCCCGGCAGGTGCTGGACCACCGAGAACAGCAGCACCAGCGCGGTCGCCGCGGTCGCCAGCGGCACCGCGGCGAACCTCCGCCGCACCACCCGCTCCTTCACGGAAGCGAAGAGCTCCCCCCACTCCGCGACCGCGGCCCGGCGGAACACCGCCCAAAGCCCCGACCGCACGCCCCCCGCGTGGGTGATCTGCTCCACGTCCCGGCTCTCCCGTCCGATTCCGTGCCGACTTCCGTCGTCGATTTCTCTTCTGCTCCCCGAATCCGACCCTACGCACCGGGCCGAACCGCGGCATCAGCTCCGGAGACCATTCCCGGCCTCCTCCTGGAGGCTGACCTCCGGCCCGCTCCGCCCCCCGGCGGAGGGACCTCCCCCTCCCGGGCCGTTCCCGGCCGGGAAGCGTTCCTCACCCGTGCCGGCGGCGGAACAGCGCCGGCATCGTGGGGGCCGTGATGAACCCCTCCGCGCGGGCCGAGGCGATGCCGATCCGGGGGATCTCGCCGCTCTTCTCGAAGAGCAGGTACCGCGGTTCCCAGATCGGCCGGTACTTCGCGTTCGCCCGGTACAGCGACTCGATCTGCCACCAGCGCGAGAAGAAGCCCAGCACCGAGCGCCACAGCCGCAGGACCGGGCCCGCGCCCAGCTTCGAACCGCGCTCGAACACCGACCGGAACATCGCGAAGTTCAACGACACCCGTTCCAGCTCGACCTCTCCGGCGCGCTGCAGGAGTTCGATCACCATGAACTCCATCAGGCCGTTCTCGCTGTCCCGGTCGCGCCGCATCAGGTCCAGCGACAGGCCGTGCGCGCCCCACGGCACGAAGCTCAGCAGCGCCCGCAGCTCGCCGTCCCCGTCGAAGCACTCCAGCATCACGCAGCGCCCGTCGCCCGCGTCGCCGAGCCGCCCCAGCGCCATCGAGAAGCCGCGCTCGGTCGCGCCGTCCCGCCAGTGGTCGGCCTTGGCCACCAGCTCGGCCATCTCGCACTCCGGGATGTCCCCGTGCCGGCGGATCCGCACCGTGTAGCCGGCCCGCTTGACCCGGTTGTACGCCTGCCGGACCACCCGCATCGCCCGGCCGTCCAGCGAGAACTCGTCCAGCTCGACGATCGCCTCGTCGCCCAGCTCCAGCGCGTCCAGCCCGTGCCGGGCGTAGATCACCCCGGCCTCCTCGGAGGCGCCCATCACGGCCGGCACCCAGGCGTGCTCGCGGGCCTCGGCCAGCCAGGCGTCGATCGCCCCCGGCCAGGCCTCCGGGTCGCCGATCGGGTCGCCGGACGCCAGCGTGACGCCGCCGACCACCCGGTAGGCGATCGCCGCCTTCCCGGACGGGGAGAACACCACCGCCTTGTCCCGGCGCAGCGCGAAGTAGCCCAGCGAGTCCCGCTCGCCCTGCCGGTCCAGCAGCTCGCGCAGCCGGCTCTGGTCCTCGTCGCTCTGCAGCTCCTCGCCGCGCGGCGAGCGGAACGCCACGTACAGCACGAACAGGAACAGCACCGCGCTCATCGCGTTGATCGCCGCGTTCACCCAGGTCGGCACCGAGACCACGTCGAGGACCCGCTCCGACGGGGTCAGCGTGATCATCCGGTGCACCGCGTAGCTGAACCGCGTCCCGAAGCCCGCGCCGGCGACCTCGTTGGTCAGCTGCACCAGCAGCGAGCCGACCAGCCCGCCCAGCAGCAGCCCGCCGACCGCCGCGGCGGCCGCGGTCTTCGGGTTCGAGCGGTCGCCCTTGGAGGTGAACTCCCGGCGGGAGAACAGCAGCGCGACCAGGAACAGGCCGGTCAGCACGATCGAGAAGTAGTTCCACGGGTGGTCCCGGTACCGGTCGCCCCAGGCCATCCAGGCCAGGTAGCCGAGGAACGTCAACCCGGCCAGCCCGGTGTTGAAGATCCACGCCGCCCGCTTGCGGCGGCGCATCGCCACCGCCAGGAACAGCGCCAGGAGCATCGAGGTCAGGCCGGCGGTCATCAGGTAGGGGGTGAAGAACTCCCCCTCGTTGTGACGCTGCACCTGGTCCCGGAACGGCACCGAGAGCACCGCCGCCAGGTTCAGCAGGGCCACCAGCCGCAGGTACCAGACCGTCGACGCGGCGGCCCTGAGCCGCCACCGTGCCAGCGGGCCGGGGCCTTCGCCCCGGGAGGGGGACACGGCCGGGGAAGCCGTCTTCACAGTGGACACAGCAACCATTCCAGACGATCGATCACAGGGGCGCATCCGCTCGCGGTTCGGCGCACTCGACCCCGATTTCCATGGTTGCCCAGCCCGGATGAGAATTGCGTGAATCCGGTAGCGGATTCCCACCCCCGCCGATCGGCGGGGGTGCCGAACCGCCCCGGCCCCCAACCGCCCCCACCGGGGAGAGACAGGGAGAGACATGCCGCCGACCCGGGTCCTGATCGTGGACGACGAGGTGCTGGTCCGCTCCGGGCTCGGCCTGATCGTCGGCACCGCACCCGACCTGGAGGTGGTCGGCGCCTGCTCCGGCGGCCAGGCCGAGCAGCTGGCCCGCGAACTCGCCCCCCGGGTCGTCCTGCTCGACGTCCGGATGCCCGACCTGGACGGCATCAGCGTGCTGCGCCGGCTGCGCGCGCTGCCCGACCCGCCCGCCGTCGCCATGCTCACCACCTTCGACACCGACGAGCACATCGGCACCGCGCTGCGGGCCGGGGCGGCCGGGTTCCTGCTCAAGGACACCGCCCCCGAGCAGCTGGTGCACGCCGTCCGGGTGCTCGCGGCCGGCGGCAGCGTGCTCTCCCCGACCGTCGCCCGCACCGTGATCAGCGGCTACGTCGAGGGCGGCGGCCCCGACACCGCCGCCGCCGACCTCACCGGCCGGCTCACCGGCCGCGAGCTCGACGTCCTGGCGCTGCTCGGCGAGGGCCTGTCCAACGCCGAGATAGCCGACCGGCTGTTCCTGGGCACCGGCACCGTCAAGGACCACATCAGCGCCATCCTGGCCAAGCTCGGCGCCGCCAACCGGGTCCAGGCCGCCGTCATCGCCCACCGCGCCGGGCTGGTCCGCGAGCGGCGGGACGGGGAGTGAGCGCCGCGGCCGCCGCGGCCCCCGGACACCGCCCGGAACCCCCCGGGACCGCAGAGCCCCCGACGCCCCCGGAGCCCGCCGGGCCGCGCCGCCCGCTCCGGGCCCGCGCGCGGGCCTGGCTGTGCTCCCCGCGCACCACCCTGCTGGCCCCGGTGCTGCTCGCCGCGATGGACTCCGCGCTGGTCGCCAAGGGCTCCGCGCCCTGGCAGCTGGCCCTCTCCGCGCTGTCGGTGGCCGCCCTGCTGGCCCGCCGCCGCCTCCCGCTCACGGTGGCCCTGCTCACCCTGCCCGGCGCGTTCTTCAACGAGATCTGGCTGGCCCCGCTGACCGCCGTCTACGCGGTCGCCGCCGCCCGCCCCCGGCCCGGCGTCCCGGTCGCCTGCGCCACCGCCTTCGCCCTGGTCGAGTTCTTCCACTGGCCCTTCGACCCCGGTCTGTTCGAACTCAGCCGGGACAACGCGCTGTACGGCATCCAGTCGGTGATGCTCGGCGCCGGACCGGCCGCCCTCGGCATGCTCGCCCGCACCCGCGGCGAACTCGCCGAGCGGGTCACCGAGCTCACCGCCGGCCGGCAGCGCGAGAGCCGGCTGCTCGCCGAGCAGGTGCTGACCGCCGAACGCGCCCGGCTCGCCCGCGAGATGCACGACGTGGTCTCCCACCAGGTCAGCCTGATCTCGATCCAGGCCGGGGCGCTCCAGGTCTCCAGCACCGACCCGGCCGCCCGGGACGGCGCCCGCACCATCCGCGAACTCTCGGTCCGCACCCTCGACGAACTCCGGCAGATGGTCGGCGTGCTGCGCGCCGCCGGCGGCCCCGGCACCCCGCTCGCCCCGCAGCCCACCCTGGCCGACCTGCCCCGGCTGATCGGGGGCAGCGGCCTGGCCGTCACCAGCCGCCTCGACCCGGGCCGCCGGAACTGGCCCGAGGCCGTCGAACGGGCCGCCTACCGCACCGTCCAGGAGGGCCTCACCAACATCAGCAAGCACGCCCCCGGCGCCCCGGTCACCGTCCGGGTCACCGCCCGCGGCGGCCGGCTGCACGTCGAGGTCCGCAACGGCCCCCCGCCGCTGCGCCCGACCGGCACCGGCCAGGACGCCCCGCTGCCCGGCGGCGGCCACGGCCTGATCGGCCTGCGCGAACGCGCCGCCCTGCTCGGCGGCACCTTCACCGCCGCCGCCACCCCCGACGGCGGCTACGCCCTGCACGCCGTGCTGCCCGCCCCCTGAGAACCGCGGGAGCCACGAAAACCTCGGAAGCCGTGAGAACCGCGGGAGCCGTGAGAACCGTTCCGGGCCGTCACCACCGGAGAACGAGAAAGCCCCGCAGGTCCGTGGACCTGCGGGGCTTCACTGTGCGCGAGGGGGGAGTTGAACCCCCACGCCCTTTCGGGCACTGGAACCTGAATCCAGCGCGTCTGCCTATTCCGCCACCCGCGCATGGGTGTTGTCTTCAGTTGCTTACCGCTTCTTCCGACCTGTCGAGAAGCTTACCGCATCTCTCGGGGTCTTCCGTTCGGCTCCCTCTCGGGCGCCCCTTCCGACATGGAAAACATTAGCACGCCCCACGCCGCACCTGCGAATCCATTCCGCCCGGCCCCCCGCACGGGCCCGCCCGGCCCGCAACCGGAGGCCGGACGAACGCGTGAGCGGGCCGTCCGGCGGGTACCCCTCCGGGCGCGACCTAGCCGGGGAACCGTACGGAAGGGCCGGGCGTGGATACGATCAGTACGGAAGTACCGCTTTCCAGCCGACGAACCGGCCCGTCCGACGCCCTGAGAGGGGGTGCCCCGTGGGAGTCCTGAAGAAGTTCGAGCAGCGACTCGAAGGTCTCGTGAACGGCACCTTCGCGAAGGTGTTCAAGTCCGAGGTCCAGCCGGTGGAGATCGCCGGTGCCCTGCAGCGCGAGTGCGACAACAACGCCACCATCTGGAACCGGGACCGCACGGTCGTCCCGAACGACTTCATCGTCGAGCTCAGCCCGCACGACCACGAGCGGCTCAGCCCCTACGCCACCCAGCTCGGCACCGAGCTGGCCGGGATGGTCCGCGAGTACGCGGAGGCCCAGCGGTACAGCTTCATGGGGCCGCTCCAGGTCGCCCTGGAGAAGGCCGACGACCTGGACACCGGCCTGTACCGGGTGCGCAGCCGCACGCTGGCCGCCGAGGAGCCCCAGCGGGCTCCGGCCCCGCCGTCCGCCGCCCAGCCCGGGTACGGCCGTCCGCCGACGCCGCCCGCGCCCGGCGCGCCCTGGCACCAGGGCGCGTCCGCCGCGCCCTACGGCGCCCCGCCGCCGCCCCCCGCGCCGCCCGCGATGCCGCCCGCGGCGTCCGCCGCCCCGTCGGCCGGGAACGTCCGGCCCTTCCCCGGCGCGGGCCACGGCGGCGCCGGCACCCGGCGCTGGATCGAGGTGAACGGCGCCCGGCACCAGATCAGCCAGAACGCGGTGGTGCTCGGGCGCTCCACCGAGGCGGACATCCGGATCGACGACCCCGGGGTGTCCCGCAAGCACGCGGAGATCCGCCCCGGTACGCCCGCGATGGTCCTGGACCTGGGTTCCACCAACGGCATCGTGGTGGACGGGCAGCACACCCAGCGCGCTACGCTCCGCGACGGCTCCCGGATCGTCCTGGGGTCGACCACCATCGTCTACCGACAGGTCGAAGGGTAGAAGCGGGCCGGTATGTCTGATCTGACCCTGACGGTCATGCGGCTGGGCTTCCTCGCCGTCCTCTGGCTGTTCGTCATCGTCGCGGTGCAGGTGATCCGCAGCGACCTGTTCAACACCAAGGGCGCCGCGCGCACCGCCCAGCGCTCCCCCGCCCCCGCGCCGGCCCAGGCCGGGGCGGGCCGCGGGCCGCAGGGGCAGCCCGCCCCGGCCGCCCAGCAGGCGCAGGCCCGGCAGCGCCGCGGCCAGCCCACCCACCTGGTGGTGACCCAGGGGTCGCTGGCCGGGACGACCGTCGCCCTGCAGGGCCAGACCGTCACGCTGGGCCGGGCGCACGACTCCACCATCGTCCTGGACGACGACTACGCCTCCTCCCGCCATGCCAGGATCTACCCCGATCAGGCTGGGCAGTGGACGGTGGAGGATCTAGGCTCCACCAACGGCACCTATCTCGACCGGCAGCGGCTCACCACGCCGACGCCGCTCCAGATCGGCGTGCCGATCCGAATCGGCAGGACCGTCATCGAGCTGCGGAAGTAGTCAGCGCATGAGGACCAGCTCCACCCGAAGGAGGGCCCGGACAGCATGAGTCTCGTGCTGCGCTTCGCCGCCGGCTCGCACAAGGGCCTGATCCGTGAAGGGAACGAGGACTCCGGCTACGCCGGGCCCCGGCTGCTCGCGGTGGCCGACGGCATGGGCGGAGCGGCGGCCGGCGAGGTCGCCTCCTCCGAGGTCCTCGGCTCGATCGTCCGGCTCGACGAGCCGCACCCCGGCGCCGACCTGCTGAGCCTGCTCAACGAGGCGGTGCAGACCGCCAACGAGCGGCTGCGGCAGATGGTCGAGCAGGACCCGCAGCTGGAGGGCATGGGCTGCACCCTCACCGCGCTGCTCTGGGACGGCCAGCGGATGGGCCAGGTGCACATCGGCGACTCCCGGGCCTACCTGCTGCGCGACGGCCGGCTCGACCAGATCACCCAGGATCACACCTGGGTGCAGCGGCTGGTCGACGAGGGCCGGATCACCGCCGAGGAGGCCGAGACCCACCCGCAGCGCTCGCTGCTGATGCGCGCCCTGGACGGCCGCGGCCAGGTCGAGCCCGACCTGTCGATCCGCGAGGTCCGGGCCGGCGACCGGTACCTGATCTGCTCCGACGGCCTGTCCGGCCCGGTCAGCCACCAGACCCTGGAGGAGACGCTCGGCAGCTACTACGCGCCCGAGCAGACCGTCCAGGAGCTGATCCAGCTGGCGCTGCGCGGCGGTGGCCCGGACAACATCACCTGCATCGTCGCCGACGTGATCGACGTCGGCGCCACCGACCAGCTCAGCGGCCGGGCCGCCGAGGCCCCGGTGGTGGTCGGCGCGGTCGCCGAGAACCAGCCGCACCACTACAACGACCCGCAGCTGCTGGACACCCCGGCCGGCCGGGCCGCCGGCCTCGGCCGCGGCCCGGCCCCGCAGGGCGCCTTCGGCCCGGCCCAGGGCTACCAGGGCGGCTACGAGCAGCAGCAGCCCGGCTACGGCGCCCCCGCGGGCGACTTCGGCCCCCCGGAGGGCTACGGCGCCCCGGCGGACGACTTCACCCGGGCCGGCTTCCCGGCCGGCGAGGGCGGCTACGGCGCGCCCGGCGAGGAGTTCGACCAGGACGCCCCGGCCGAGCACCGGAAGAAGAAGCGCGGCCTGAAGCTGACCCTGATCGGCGTGCTGGTGCTCGCGGTGCTCGGCGCCGGCGGGTTCTTCGCCTGGCAGTGGAGCCAGGACCAGTACTACGTCGGCGTCCAGGACGGCCACGTCGCGGTCTACCGCGGCCTCGACCAGAACCTGGCCGGCATCGAGCTCAGCTCGGTCTACCAGCCGTTCACCGACGTCGAACTCAAGTACCTGCCCGCCTACCAGCAGGACCAGGTGGCCAAGAAGATCCAGGCCGACGGCCTGGCCGACGCCCGGAAGCAGGTCGACGCGCTGCGCGCGCAGGCCGCCGTCTGCAAGAAGGTCGCCGAGTCCACGACCGCCCCGGCCACCGGGGAGGGCACCGAGCCGTCCGCGCCGCCGCTGACCGAACAGGAGCAGCAGCTCGCCGCGTCCTGCCCGGCCCGGTAGGGCCGCGGGCGAACCCGGGGGGTTTCACACAGGCATGAGCACCTTCGACGTGAGCGGCGGCCGCACGCCCGCCACCGGGCGCCGCCGCGCCACCGGCCGCGGCACCCCGGACACCGTGCCGAACCGGCGCAACACCGAGCTGCTGATGCTGGCCTTCGCGGTGGCCGTCCCGGTCTTCGGGTACGCCAACGTGGGCCTGGCGATGGACGGCACGCTGCCCGCCAACATCCTGGCCTACGGCCTGGGCCTGGGCGTGCTGGCCGGCCTCGCGCACCTGGCGGTGCGCCGCTTCGCCCCGTACGCCGACCCGCTGCTGCTGCCGCTGGCGACGCTGCTCAACGGGCTCGGCCTGGTGATGATCTGGCGGCTCGACAAGGCCGGCGACCTGCTGCACGACAACTACCCGGCGACCACCAACCAGCTGATGTGGTCGGGCCTGGGCATCACGCTGTTCATCGGCGTGATGTGGCTGCTCAAGGACCACCGGATCCTGCAGCGCTACACCTACATCTCGATGGTGGTGGCGCTGGTGCTGCTGGCCGCGCCGGCCTTCTTCCCGTCCCAGGACGCGAACTTCGGCGCGAAGATCTGGATCCGCTTCGGGTCCTTCTCGATCCAGCCCGGCGAGTTCGCCAAGATCATCCTGACCGTCTTCTTCGCCGGCTTCCTGATGGTGAAGAAGGACGCCCTGGCGCTGGCCAGCCGCAAGTTCATGGGCCTGTACCTGCCGCGCGGCCGCGACCTCGGGCCGATCGTGGTGGTCTGGCTGCTGTCGATCCTGATCCTGGTGTTCGAGACCGACCTCGGCTCGTCCTTCCTGTTCTTCGGCCTGTTCGTGGTGATGCTGTACGTGGCCACCGAGCGGACCAGCTGGATCGTCTTCGGTCTGCTGATGTCCTTCGGCGGCGCCGCCGTGGTGGCCACCAGCGAGCCGCACGTGAAGACCCGGATCAACGCCTGGCTGGACCCGATGGCGGCGTTCGGGCCGCACCCGCCCAAGCAGTCCTCGGAGCAGATCGGCCAGACCCTGATGTCGCTGGGCTCCGGCGGCACCATCGGCACCGGCCTGGGGCAGGGCCGCAGCTGGCTGATCCAGTTCGCGGCGAAGAGCGACTTCATCCTCGGCTCGTTCGGCGAGGAGCTGGGCCTGACCGGCCTGATGGCGATCTTCCTGGTGTACGGCCTGGTGGTGCAGCGCGGCCTGCGCACCGCGCTGGCCGCCCGCGACCCGTTCGGCAAGCTGCTCGCGGTCGGCCTGAGCTCGGCGTTCGCGCTCCAGGTGTTCGTGGTCGCGGGCGGCGTCACCGGCCTGATCCCGCTGACCGGCATGACCATGCCGTTCCTGGCCCAGGGCGGTTCCTCGGTGGTGGCCAACTGGGCGCTGATCGCCATCCTGATGAAGATCAGCGACACCGCCCGCCGCCCGGCCGCCGAACCGACCGCCGAGCCGGCCCCGGCGATCCCGGAGCCGGCCGGTCCCGACCGGTACGGGCCGCCCGGGTACGGCGCGCCGGACCAGAGCAGGGGAGCGTCCTCGTGAACAAGCCGATCCGCCGGGTGTCGATCTTCTGCCTGGTCCTGGTGCTGGCGCTGATGGTCCGGGTCAACTGGGTGCAGGGCGTGCAGGCCTCGGCCTGGGCGAGCAACTCGCACAACGACCGGGTGAAGTACGACCGGTACGCCTACCCGCGCGGCAACATCATCGTCGCCGGCCAGCCCGTCACCAAGTCCGACTTCGTCAACGGCCTGCGCTACAAGTACAAGCGCTCCTGGGTGGACGGGCCGATGTACGCGCCGGTCACCGGCTACTCCTCGCAGATCTTCGACTCCAGCCAGCTGGAGAAGCTGGAGGACCCGGTGCTCTCCGGCACCGACTCCCGGCTGTTCTTCCGCAACACCCTGGACATGCTGACCGGCAAGCCCAAGCAGGGCGGCGACGTGGTCACCACCATCGACCCGAAGGTGCAGAAGGCCGGCTTCGAGGGCCTGGGCAACCGCAAGGGCGCCGCGGTGGCGATCGACCCGCGCACCGGGGCGATCCTGGCGCTGGTCTCCACCCCGTCCTACGACCCGGGCACCTTCGCGGGCGGCGGCGACAGCGACTCCGCGGCCTGGACGGCGCTGCAGAACGACCCGAACCAGCCGATGCTGAACCGGGCGCTGCGCCAGACCTACCCGCCCGGCTCGACGTTCAAGCTGGTCACCGCGGCGACCGCGTTCGAGACCGGCAAGTTCAAGAACCCCACGGACACCACCGACACCCCGGAGACGTACATCCTGCCGGGCACCAGCACCCCGCTGGTCAACGACAGCCCCGACGAGCCCTGCACGAACGCCACCCTCGCCTCGGCGATGGCCATCTCGTGCAACACGGTGTTCGGCAAGATCGGCGCCGAGCTCGGCAAGGACGCGCTGCGCTCGCAGGCCGAGAAGTTCGGCTTCAACAACGACAAGCTGGACGTCCCGGTCCGGGCCGCCGCCAGCTACTACCCCAGCGGCTCCTCCCCCGACGGCACCGCGATGGACGCCATCGGCCAGCACGACACCCGGGCCACCCCGCTGCAGATGGCCATGGTGGCCGCGGCGATCGCCAACAACGGCTCGCTGATGCAGCCCTACCTGGTCGCCCAGGAGGGCTCGGCGGGCCACGCCATCTCCACCCACTCCGAGCACCAGCTGAGCCAGGCCGTCTCGCCGGACACCGCGCAGAAGCTCCAGCAGCTGATGGAGGGCGTGGTGAAGAACGGCACCGGCAGGAAGGCGGCCATCCCGGGCGTGACGGTCGGCGGCAAGACCGGCACCGCGCAGCACGGCCAGGACAACGCGGGCAAGCCGTTCGCCTGGTTCGTCTCCTACGCGAAGGACTCCGCCGGCAAGCAGGTCGCGGTCGCGGTGGTGGTCGAGGACGGCGCGGCGCAGAGCTCGGAGATCTCCGGCGGCTCGCTGGCCGCGCCGATCGCCAAGTCGATGATGCAGGCGGCCCTCGGCAAGTAGGCCCGGCGACCGGGCCCGGGAAGCGGGCTGCGGAGCGGCCCGGTCGCATGCGTCACATTCCGGCCGCCGGTCCTCGATCGGCGGCCGGAATTGTCACAATGGGACGGTCCTGGTCGATATCGGTCCGGTCTCAGCTGACGGTCCGCGCGGGCCCGCCCAGGTCGGCCCGGTAGCGTATCCGCCAGCAGCGGGTGTACCCGCGGCCGGAGACCGTGGCCGGAGCCGTGCAACCGCGGCGGCGGCCGCCGCGTCCGAAGAGAGCGTGCGGGGACACCTACGTCACATCCTCACCTGCCGGTGGGGGAGAGGGTCGGAGATATGGAAGAGCCTCGTCGCCTAGGCGGCAGGTACGAACTCGGCGGCGTCCTCGGGCGCGGTGGCATGGCCGAGGTGTACCTCGGGCACGACACCCGGCTCGGCCGCACCGTGGCCGTGAAGACCCTCCGCACCGACATGGCCCGCGACCCCTCCTTCCAGGCCAGGTTCCGCCGCGAGGCGCAGTCCGCGGCCTCGCTCAACCACCCGGCCATCGTCGCGGTCTACGACACCGGCGAGGACTACATCGACGGGATCTCCATCCCGTACATCGTGATGGAGTACGTCGAGGGCTCCACCCTGCGCGAACTGCTGCACACCGGGCGGCGGCTGCTGCCCGAGCGGGCGCTGGAGATGACCATCGGCATCCTCCAGGCCCTGGAGTACTCGCACCGGGCCGGCATCGTGCACCGCGACATCAAGCCCGCCAACGTGATGCTGACCCGGCAGGGCAACGTCAAGGTGATGGACTTCGGCATCGCCCGCGCGATGGGTGACGCCGGCATGACGATGACCCAGACCTCCGCGGTCATCGGCACCGCCCAGTACCTCTCCCCCGAGCAGGCCAAGGGCGAGACCGTCGACGCCCGCTCCGACCTGTACTCCACCGGCTGCCTGCTGTACGAGCTGCTCACCGTCCGGCCGCCGTTCGTCGGCGACTCGCCGGTCGCGGTGGCCTACCAGCACGTCCGCGAGGAGCCCGCCCCGCCGTCCTCGTACGACCCCGAGGTCCGCCCCGAGATCGACGCGATCGTGCTCAAGGCGCTGGCCAAGGAGCGCGACTACCGCTACCAGTCCGCCGACGAGATGCGCGACGACATCGAGCGCTTCCTCGACGGCCTGCCGGTCGCCGCCGCCCAGCAGGCGGCCTACGGCATGGGCGCGGCCGGCTACGGCTACGACCAGGGCGGTGGGCAGTACGACCCGTACGGCCAGACCAACGTGCTGCCCCAGCAGGGCGGCGGCCCGACCACCATGCTGCCGCCGGTCGGCAACCAGCAGCCCGCCCCGTACGGCGGCTACCAGGACAACGGCTACGGCGGCGGGGACGACGGCGGCTACGAGGGCCGCGGCAGCCGGCGGCGCGAGGAGCAGCCGAAGAAGAGCAGCACCTCCTGGATCGTGCTGGCCGTCGCGGCGGTGCTGGTCCTGGTCGGCGCGTTCTTCGTGGTGCAGTCCATGGTGAAGACCGGCGACAAGGCCGCCGGGAAGACCACCGTCCCGAACCTGGCCGGGCTGAGCCTGGCCGACGCGGAGAACGCGGCGAAGGCGCAGAACGCCACCCTCAAGGTGGTCGTCGGCGACCCGGCCGCCACCTGCGCCGACACCAAGGTCCAGAAGGACCAGGTCTGCACCCAGGAGCCCGCCGCGGCCGGCCAGATGTCCGCCACCGGCACGATCACCGTGCACCTGGCCGCCGCCGCGGCCCAGGTCGACGTGCCGGACGTCACCGGCCAGGCCAAGGACGCCGCGACCAAGGCGCTCAAGGACAAGGGCTTCGACGTCAAGACCACCTACGCCAACGACGACAAGATCGACCAGGACAAGGTCGTCTCGCAGGACGTCACCGGCAAGGCCGCCCCGGGCGCCACGGTCACCCTGACGGTCTCCTCCGGCCAGCAGAAGGTCACCGTGCCGAACGTGGTCGGCAAGGCCCAGGACGAGGCCACCCAGATCCTCACCGACGCCAAGTTGAACGCCACGGTGACCACCAAGGCCGTCACCGACAGCACCCAGGTGGGTCAGGTCCTCGACCAGAACCCGAAGAACGGCCAGCTCAAGCAGGGCGGTCAGGTGACCCTCGTGGTGGGCAAGCAGGCCGACAAGGTGACGATGCCGCCGCTGCAGAACGTCAAGGTCAGCGACGCCATCACCCAGCTCGGCAAGCTCGGCCTGAGCTACGCCCTGGTCGGCTCGCAGGACCCCAACGGCACCGTGGTCAACACCAACGTCCCGGCGGGCACCCAGCTCAACCCCGGTGACAAGGTCACCCTGTTCACGCAGGCACCGGACAAGTCCAACGACCCGAAGCCGTAGCACCGGCGCCCGGGACCACACCGAGGGGCCGCACCGTTCAGCGCGAACGGTGCGGCCCCTCGGCCGTTCCGGTGCCCGGTGGCGGTCAGCGCAGCTCGGGCGGCGGGGTGCGCCGCGCGTCCACCGGGTCGACCCGGACCAGCTGGGCCCAGACCGCCATCCGGTAGCGGGAGGTGTACACCGGCGTGCAGGTGGTCAGCGTCAGGTAGCGGCCAGGGCCGGTGAACGGCGAGCCCTCGGGGACGGGCGCCACCACGCCCACGTCGTACTTGGAGGTCTGCGGCAGCGTCCCGGCGACCCGGTAGACGTACCAGGCGTCCCTGGTCTCCACCACCACCGGGTCGCCGACCGCGACCCTGTCCAGGTCGTGGAACCTGGCGCCGTGCCCGTCCCGGTGCGCCGCCAGCGCGAAGTTGCCCTCGGCGTCCCACGGCATCGCCGAGCGGTACGGCTCCTCGTACACCCCGGCCACGCCCTCGTCGAGCACCTCCGCGGTGGTGCCCATCCGGATCAGCGTCTGGTCGCCCCGGCCGAGGGCCGGCACGTGCAGGAAGCCCACCCCGTCCCCCGCCGCGTACCGCGGCACCGGCGCGGCGGCCGCGCCGTCCGCCGGGGGCGCGGCCGGGACGCCCCAGGTCTGCCGCAGCCGGTCCCCCGCGTGCCCGGCGGTCCGGTCGGCCAGCACGTCGGTCCACCACAGCGAGTACCCGACGAACAGCGCCAGCACCAGCCCCAGGGTGATCAGCAGCTCCCCCAGCAGCCCCAGGGCCACCGCCGTCCGTCCGCGCCGCCTACGACCGCCCCGCATGGCTGTGCCCATGGTGCCGCGCCTCGCTGCTCAGTGTCGCCCGGTCAGCGCCTCCGGCTGGCCCTGGCTCCTCGGCCGTTCCTCGACCATCTTGCCAAAGACGATCAGCCTTCCCCGGGCACTGAACTCCGGCGTGCATGTCGTCATGGTGAGGTAGCGGCCCGGCCCGGTGAACGGCGAGCCCTTCGGGACCGCCTGGAGCACCGTGACGTTGGTCGGCGGGGTCTCCGGGATGCCGCCGGCCACCTCGTACGTGTAGTAGGCGGTCGCGGTCTCCACCACGATCTTGTCGCCCGGCACCAGTTGGCCGATCTTCCGGAACGGCTGGCCGTGCGTGGTGCGGTGCGCGGCGACCGCGAAGTTGCCCTGCTGGTCGGACGGCATCGCGGTGCCCGCGTAGTGGCCCACCAGGCCGTGGTCGAGCACCTTCTGCTTGTCGGTGCCCTCGGCGACCGGGTAGTCCAGGCCCAGCTTCGGCACGTGGATGATGGCGAAGCCCTGCCCGGGCTGGAAGGCGGTGGGCTGCGGGGCGGGGGCGGCGCCCCCGCCGGTCGGGGCGGCCGGCTGCTGGGCCCACTGCTGCTCCAGCTTGCTGCTGGCGGCCCCGGCGTCCCGGTCGGCCAGCACGTTGGTCCACCACAGCTGGTACGAGACGAACAGCAGCATGACCGCGCCGAGGGTGATGAACAGCTCCCCCACCAGCCGGGCCAGCACCACCCGCTTGCGCTCCTTCGGGCGCGGCGGCCGCGGCCCGGCGGGCCGCCCGGTGGCCCGGCGGCGCCCGGTGCCCGGCGCGCGCAGGCCGGACGGGCCGGCCGCGGCCCGGCGGCGGGCCGCCCGGTCGCCGGGCGGCGGGGACACCGGCCCGGCCGCCGGGGCGGGCGGCAGCCGCAGTTTCAGGGTCTGCTCGGCCGGGGTCTCGTAGACGCTCCAGTCCTCCGGCTCCCCCAGCTCGTCGGGGACGCCCCCCTCCGGGCGCACGGCGGTCACCGGCGTCAGCTCCGGCCGATGACCGGGGCGAGCCCGGCCGAGCGGCCCACCGCCTCCGGGAAGCCGCACTCGGCGAGCCAGTTGGCGAGCATCCGGTGGCCGCCCTCGGTGAGCACCGACTCCGGGTGGAACTGGACGCCCTCGATCGGGAGTTCGCGGTGCCGCAGACCCATGATCACGCCGCTGTCGGTGCGCGAGGTGACCACCAGCTCGGCGGGCACGGTGTCCGGGTCGACCGCCAGCGAGTGGTAGCGGGTGGCGGTCAGCGGCGAGGGCAGGCCCGCGAACACGCCGCCGTCCTCGTGCAGCACCGGCGAGGTCTTGCCGTGCAGCAGCTCGGGCGCCCGCCCGACCACCGCGCCGTGCGCCACCGCGATCGACTGCAGGCCCAGGCAGACCCCGAACAGCGGCAGCCCGGTCCGGGCGCAGTGGTGCACCATCTCCACGCACACCCCGGCCTCCTCGGGCGTGCCGGGCCCGGGGGAGAGCAGCACCCCGTCGTAGCCCTCCTCGCCCGCCCGCGGCCGGGCGTCGGCCACGGTCAGCCCGTCGTTGCGGACCACCTCGCAGACCGCGCCCAGCTGGTACAGGTACTGGACGATGTTGAACACGAAGCTGTCGTAGTTGTCGACCACGAGGATCCGGGGCGCTCGGCCGGCGGGGGTCATCGCTACTCCTGGGGTACGGGTGCGTCGGGGGACGGACGGAGTCGGAACGGTGCCGGTCTCAGCCGCCGGCGCCCTGGTCCACCGTCACGTTCCCGAAGGGGAGCAGCGGCTCGGCCCACGGGAAGACGTACTGGAACAGGACGTAGACCACCCCGAGGACGAGCAGCAGGGCGATCAGCGCACGGACCGGCGCGGGGCCCGGAAGATGCCGCCAGATCCAGCCGTACATGGTGCTCCTCGGTGTTTCGGGTCGGCACAAGCGTAGACGCCCGTCCGCCCGGCCCAGGAGGGTATCCGCGCAACGGGCCGGTCGCGGCGGGTCCGGGGCGGATTCCGGACGGATCCTGAACGGGTTCCGGTCAGGTCCTGGCCGGGTCCGCACCGGTCCCGGCGGGTCCTGTCCGGGCCCTGGCCGGGTCCGGACGCGCGGGCGGGCGCTAGAGCCTGTCTGACAAATGATCATCTAGCGGGTTCGCGAAGCCAGAGGATCAGGGCCGCCAGGACGATTCCGGCTCGGTAGCGGTTGGCGAGCTTGTCGAACCTGGTTGCGATCGCACGGAACTGCTTCAGGC
>NZ_JBIVKJ010000019.1:0-117488 GCF_044750705.1 Kitasatospora sp. NPDC088783 | reverse complement strand
GCCACTGCTGGACGCGATCCCGCCGATCCGCGGTCTGCGCGGCAGGCCCCGCCGATGCCCCCGCAGGCTCTTCGCCGACCGCGGCTACGACTACGACAAGTACCGCCGCATCCTCCGACGCCGGGGCATCACGCCGAGGATCGCCCGCCGCGGCGTCGCCCACGGCTCCGGACTCGGCAAGACCCGCTGGGTGGTCGAGCGGACCTTCGCCTGGCTCCACCAGTTCAAGCGACTACGGATCCGCTACGAGATACGCGCCGACCTCCACCTCGGCCTGCTCCAACTCGCCTGCAGCATCATCTGCCTACGGAAGCTCCGGACCTCATTTTGAAATGATCAGTAAAGCGGGGATAGCGCCGCCGAATCGCCCCCTCGGGCCCCCTTTCCACCCACGTCCACCGCCCTCCAACCGGCCCCGGGCCCGTTGCGCTACGTCACGATCCGTGGGTTAGAACCCTGGGAGAGCCGACGCACCGCGGGGCCGTTCCGGGCCGCCCGGCTGACGGTGCTCGGCGGCGGCCAGCTCCCGGAAGCGATCTTCGAGCGCGACCGGTGCGGAGAGGCCGGCGGTGGGTCGTCAGGCCGGCTCGGACGCTACAGGTGCACAGCCGACAGCGGTGGCTGCCTCACGGGTTCCCTGGGGGCGGCCACCGCTGGTCGGAGCCTGGTCAGATCCAGGTGTAGTTCTGGTCGGTGATCGGCTCCAGCTCGAACCGGCTCACCGGGGCGGTGGGGCTGTCGAGTTCGGCGATCTGCCGGCCGATCGGCGGGAACAGCGGCAGGCCGTCGACCTTGCGGTAGTCGTGCCACTCGATGGTGCCGACCTCGTGGGTGCCGTCGGGGAGTTCGTCGTACTCCTGGGTGGCGAGGCGGGCGCGGACCTCGGGGGTGACGTGGAGGCGGTAGATGAGGTGGAACTTGCGGGGCGGCGGGGTCGGGCCAGGGCGGGTGATCCGGGCGTCCGCGATCCAGATCAGCTCCGGCTCGCTGGCCGCCAGGTCCGGGCTGAGGCCGAGTTCTTCTTCGAGTTCGCGCAGGACGGCCTTGCGGTAGTCCTCGCCGTCCTGCACGTTGCCGCCGATGGTGGTGTAGTGCACGGAGTCGGGCCGGGTCCGGCGCAGCAGCGCGACGTCGTCGCCGCAGAAGACCAGGCCGGTGACGCGGACCTTGATCCTGCTGAACGGCTCGGACGTCGGCGCTTCGGTGGTGCTCATGGGGATGGTTCTCCTTGCTGGGGGTGGTGTGCCGGGGTTTCCCGGCGGGCCTCCCGACTCAACGGCCGGGAGGAGTCGGCGTGTTGAGGTTCTCTAGCTTGCCCCGGGAAAGCCGTGGGCGGCGCGTGCGTCGGCTTGGGCGATGTGTTCGATCTCGACGCCGGTGAGGGTGAAGCGGCGCAGGCGGCAGCCGGTGGAGCGCATGACGGGGGCGAGGTGGCAGGGGTCCATCTCCTCGATGAGGACGGTGGGTTGCTCGGTCGGCGGGTTCTTGCGGCCGGTGACGGCCAGCGGCAGGCGGGAGTCGGTGAAGGGCAGCGGGGTGATCCGCCAGATCGGGCCGCGGACGGTGGAGAGGCTGGCCTGCCCGAAGCCGCGTTCCTCCCGCATGGTCATCGGCTCGCCGTCGGTGGCGGCCAGGCCCCGGAAGAGGGGCAGGGCGCGGCCCTGGTTGACGATCTGGCCGGTGTCGATGGTGAAGTCGCGGGAGAAGAACGCGGCGGCCGGGTAGCCGGCGCTCAGCAGGGCGCGGGCGTGGACGGAGACCATCGGGATGACCTGCTCGCGCAGGTGCGCGGCGGCGGCCCGGTCGATGGGGTCGAGGGCCTGGGCCTTGAAGCGTAGGGCGGAGAGCACGGCGTCGACGTCGCTGGCGGTGGCGTCCGGAAACGGATCGCGGCGGGCCAGGCCGCGGGCGGCCTTGTGGTCGAGCAGGGTGTTGAGGAAGTGCCGGGTGGTGTCGGTGTAGCCGGACCTCTTCCGCCGGTCGGTGGCCGGGTAGAGGTTCAGGGCGGTGAAGCGGCCGTCGGGGTGGAAGTCGGGGTCGGCGCTGTAGTAATCGCCGTCGGCGTTGGTGAAGCGGTGCAGCCTCACGAGGGTGGCCCGGTGCTGCACGGCCAGCAGGCCGGCCAGGGCGTCGCGCACGGTGGCGCTGTCCGGCTGGGCGGTGTCGGCGGTGACGTGGAGGTAGGGGCGGCCGGGGGCGGACAGGATCGGCTGGCTGCGTTCGTCCAGGCGCTCGATGACGGTGACCGGCAGCGGGTCCTGGTCGGGCTGGGTGGCGATCAGCAGGTGCGGGCCGACCCGCAGGACGTGGTGTCCGTCGACGTGTGTGTCGGCCAGTTCGGCGATGCCGACCAGGGGTGCGAAGCGCATCTCGACGGCGGCGGTGGCGGCGCCGTGGCCGAGGCGGTCCAGCAGCGGCCGGTAGATCCGCAGGGTGTGGGCGAGGTCGGCGGTGTACTGGTCGCGGGAGGTGCCGGGGGCCTTGCCGACGTAGCCGGTCGCGTACGGGGTGAGGGAGAAGCGGATGCCGTCGAAGACCCCGCCGAGGTCGGCGACGATGCGGCGGTGCATCTCGGTCAGGCGGGTGTTGTGGGCGGAGAACCCGACCGAGGACATGCGGATCTTCACGCCGAGGACGTCGCGGGCCAGCTCGGCGTAGGTGTCCAGGTAGGGGTAGGCGCTGATGTCGTTGTCGAGGTAGGGGAAGAGGACGCCGGGGCGGTGGATGCGCCCCTGGGCGATCCGCAGACCGCGGGCGGCGGCCTCCTCCGCCAGGGCGGTCATCAGCTGGTTCAGGCCGCGCGGGGTGAAGCGCCACAGGTCGCTGCCGGCGGCCTGGCTGCACATCGCGCACTTGTTGAGGCAGCCGACCTCGGCGGCGAGGTACTGCAGGCGGGTGAGGGCGTCGTCGGGGACGGCGGCGAGCTGCTCGCGCAGGCTGGGCATCGTTGCGGTGGTCACGGGGCGGTTCCTTCCTTGCGGTCCGTCGGGAGGAGGTGCTGATCGAAGGCGGCCAGGAGCGCGCGGCCGGTCTTCGAGAGGGTGTGCGGGGAGGCGAAGGGGGTGGCGGCGGCCGTGGTGATGCCTTCGGCGGTGCCGAGTTCGGCACCCGGCTCGCAGAGGGTGCCGGGGGCGGGGAGGTTGGCGAGCAGGACCTCGCCGTGTCCGGCGTCGGCCGGGTGCGCGCCGGGGCGTACCCAGCGCAGGCGGCCGTCGTCAACGCGGTAGACGCCGGGCAGACCGAGGTGGGGGTCGAGGCGGACCGGCACGTCGCCGCGGTGGCGCAGCTTGAGGTAGTACGGGCCCGGCCCCGGGCTGGTGGCGGCGTCGACGGTGGTGGTGTTGAAGTCGTCGGGGTCGGGCAGCCAGGTGACGGGGTGGTCGAGCATCGTGGTCAGGTGGGCGATCAGGAACGGCGGCAGGCCGCGCAGTTGCTGGTTGACGGCGCAGACCTCGGTGGTGCCCTGGTTGCGGCAGTTGATCTCGCCCAGGAACACCGCGCCGTCCGCGGTCAGCAGGGCGTCGAGGCCGAACAGGCCCTTGATCCGGTGCGTCTCCCAGGCCCAGCGGGCGATCCGCACGGCGGCGTCGACCAGGCGGGCGGCGGCGTCCCTCGGCCAGGGCAGGCACCAGGTGTTGCCCGCGCTCTTGCCCGCTCCGATGCCGGCCTCCGGCAGCCCGACGGCCTTGTGGGAGGGGCGGTCGACGTAGACCCGTAGGCGGCCCGTGTGGTCCGGGACGGAGAGCACGGTGGTGTTCGCCGACCAGCCGGTCACGAACGCGGTGACCCGGTAGGGGCCGGGCATCTTCGCGGCCCGCGCGAGGTCGGCTTCGTCGTCGACGAACACGGTGCCCCGGCCGCCGGAGTCCGCGCCCGACTGCACCACGACCTTCTCCGCGCGCACGAGGCGGCGCAGCTCGTGCAGGCCCGGCAGCGTGCTGTCGACCCGGGCGGCGGGCAGGTGTAGGGCGGCCAGGACGCCGGAGCGGTCAAGGATGTTGCCGAAGTTCGCCTTGTCCTCGACCTCGGCCCGAAGGCTCGCGTCGATGGCGGCGACCGTGCCTCCCGGCCCGGCCCACCGCCGCAGCTGGTCGGTGGCGTACCAGGCCGCCACGACCGGCCGCGGGTGGCGCCGGATGGCGGCCTGGGCGGCGTGGTCGAGGTCGGCCGTCCAGGACCGGCGCGAGGCGACGGAGCGGACCGGCGTGCGGCCCTCCAGCGTCAGCGCTTCGATGGGCGAGGCGGGCACCCACGGCTCGTAGCAGCCGATGGCGAGCGTCGGGCGGGCGGCGGCGACCGGCGCCGGGCCGGTGTAGGAGGTGCGGCCGGAGCTGGCGAACCGCTCGGCGGCGACCAGCGGCCTGCCGCCCAGGGCGGCCGTCAGCTCGTCTTGGGCGGCCTGCCACAGGCCGGGGTCGTGTCCGGGCATGGGGAAGGTCATGCGGTCCGCCCGTATACGCGCTCGGAGGCCGACAGGGTGGGGATGCCGGCGGCGGCGAGGACCTGGTCGGCGATCTCCTCGGGGGTGTGCTCGGCCGTGTCGAAGACCAGCAGGGTGCGGTGGCGGCGGCCGACGAAGTTCAGCAGGCTCGCGTTGAACCGGGCCGCGAACCGCTCGTCCTCGACGCTGCGGCGGTCCGCCTCGTCCACGTCCGCCCGCTCCGCCATCCGCCCGCCCCGCACCTGCGGGCTGGCGTGCAGGTAGACCGCGACGTCGAACGTGGCGAACACGCGGCTGGCCCACAGCGCGAGGGCGGCCGTCAGGTAGGGGCCGCCGGCCAGGCCGAAGGCGATCGTGCGGTCCGCGTAGCCGTCCTGGATGATCACCGCGCCTGCCGGCCGGGGCGGGTCGAGATGGACGAGGAGTCCGTCAAGGGCGTACCCGCCGACGAGGAACGCCGCCGTGATCGCGGAGCTCCGGGCCTGGCGGACCAGCGGGAGCCGCTTGAGCAGCGGTTCGACGGGGTGGTGCTCGGCGAGCATGCCGCGGTGCCGCACGGCGGTGACTCCCCGGGCTTCGAAGGTCTTGATCAACGTGGCGACGAGGGTGGACTTGCCCGACATGTCCAGTCCGTCGACGAGGATGCGCACGGCGTGCCTCCTGAACCTCGATGGGGTGGGCTCGGGCCGCCTGGCACGGACGGGTGCCCGTGGACGCGGGCGGTTCGGGGGAGGAGGGTGTTTCCTCGCCGACCGCGGGCGGCTGACTCTCAGTCAACGACCGTGCACGCAAGGGCAGAAGCTGCCAGGGTGTAGGCCAGCTGTCGGCCACTTGTCGGCCAGCGTCGGCCAGGGGGAGGGATGCCGTGTCGGCGGACACCGCACCGATCGGGACGCTGATCAGGGGCGCCAGGAAAGCGAAGGGCTGGTCGCAGCCCAGGCTCGGCCGCGAACTCGGCCTCGCCGAAGGCAAAGGAACCGCAGGTCCGGGCCGTGATCAGGTCTCGCGGTGGGAGCTCGGCGGACGGGTCCCGACGTACTGGCTGCCGTACCTGATCGAGGTCCTGCACCTGCGGGTACCAGACTCGGGCGGCACTTCGCCAACCGATCCGGAAGATCCCGAGCCGGGCGATACCGTGGACTCCGTCATCGAGTTGAGCCGGAGGGACGTGGTGGATCGCCGGGAGTTCATGGCCGCCTCCAGTGCGTACGCGCTCGCGGCGCTCGGGATGCCCGACCCGGACAGCCTGCTGCGGCGCGTCCGCCAGAAGACCGGCGGGAAGGTCCAGGTCGGCCGGGGCGAAGTCGCGGCCGTCCGCCAGATGACCAGGTCCCTCGGCGACGCCGCGGCCGAACTAGGCGGCGGACACGCCCGCCACCTCGCCGTCCGCTACCTCCACGACGACGTGTCCACTTGGCTGGACGGCACCTGGACCGAGGCCGTCGGCCGCGAACTGTTCGCCGCGACCGCCCAACTCGTCCACCTGGCAGGCTGGATGGCCCAGGACGAGGGCAACCAGGGCGCCGCCCAGGAGTACTACGCGCACTCCTTCCGCCTGGCCTCCGAGGCCGGCGACGCCGAACTCGCCGCCACCGCCCTGCGCGGACTCGCCGTGCAGGCCATCGACTTGGGCTTCCGCGCCACCGCCGTCCGGGTGGCAGAGGACTGCGTCAACCAGGCGAAGAACCTGGACGACCCCCGCGCGGTCGCCTACTACCAGGCCACCCTGGCCAATGCCGCCGCGCTGGACGGCGACCGGACCACCGCCACCCGCTCCCTCGTCTCCTCGCAGACCTCCATCGAACGAGCCACCGGCGCCCCCGGCGACTCCTGGGCCTCGCACTACAGCATCGGCCGCTGGGCCCACGAAGCCGGCATGATCCTCGCCCAGCTCGGCGATTACACCAGCGCGCAGGACCACCTCCACCACGCCCTGGAGATCCACGGCCTCGACCGCCGCCGCACCCGCGCCATCGTCCTCGCCGACCTCGGCACCGTCCGACTCCGCCAGGACGACGTCGACGGCGCACTCACCGCCTGGAACGACTTCCTCGACTGCGCGGACGGCATCCGCTCGATCAAGGTCCAGGACGCCGTCCACGACATGCGCGCCCGCCTCTACCGGCTCCGGGACGTACCCGGTGTCGATGAACTGGACGACCGGGCGTCGGCCATGGAGTAGAAGGTTCGAAGGCGGTCGCCCGCCACCCGGATCCGGTGAGGGCAGGCGCCGGGGAAGTCGGCGGGGACGTGCCGTGCTTGGACGTCCGGCCGCCCGTATGCTCCGATCCGCCCCGTCCGTACGAGAGGAAGGATCACCCCGTGGAGTTCGTCAGCCCCGGGCCCACGAGCAAGGGCCCCCGGGACCGTTTCAACGGTGATGTCTGGTTCGACGGCATCCGGGTCGGCCAGGAGCCGTCCCGGCTGTGCGCCAGCATGGTCCGCTTCGCTCCCGGTGCTCGCACCGCCTGGCACCACCACGCCGTCGGGCAGACCCTCCACGTCGTCGCCGGCGTCGCTCTGATCGGTACGCGTGACGGCACCGTCTTCGAAGCCCACCCCGGTGAGACCGTCACCTGCCCGCCCGGCGAGGAGCACTGGCACGGTGCCGCTCCCGACCGTTTCATGCAGCACCTCGCCCTGTGGGACGCCACCGCCCCCGGCGACGACCGGCCCGAGATCACCTGGCTCGAACACGTCACTGACGAGCAGTACGGCGCCGAACGCACCCGCAGCTGCTGACCGCGAGGGCGCCGTCGGTCCCGTCGTCGTCCGTTCTGAGCCGTTGTCCGGCTCCTTCCGGCCGGCACCGCGCTGCGGGGGAAGGCGGTTGACGGGGCATCAGTCCACGGCGGTGGCGGGCCGGGGCGGTGGCGGGGGCGGATCGGCCGGACACAACTTTTTCACGACGGCTTCGTGTGCGGGCGCTAGGCTGGCGGGTCGAAACGTTATCTCAGTGCGATGCGATCCGGGGGGCGCTGAACCGTGATCAAGAACGACTCAGCTCTACGGCAGGTGGCACGCGTCATGACGACGGTGGCCGAGCCGCCGGTGGCGGCCCCGCGGGCCGATGACGACTGGGTGGTCGACGTCGAGCAGTTCGAGCCGAGAACGAGCGTACTGCTGGCGGATCACGACCCGATCTCGCGCCGGGTGCTCGGGACGGTGTTGCGGGACGCCGCGCAACTGGACTACCTGCGGTGCGTGGACAGCCACCGGCCGATCCACGAGTGGTCCCGGCTGGCGCTGGCCGACGTGGTGGTGCTGGTGGTCGGCCCGCAGGACGAACCCTGGTCGGTGGTGCGGCAGTTGGTCGGGTGCCAGGTCAAGGTGCTGCTGATCGGCACGGACTGGAGCCGGTGGCGGGTGGACGCGGCGTTCGCCGCCGGGGCCACCGGGTGCCTGGTCAAGGACACCGAGATCGCCCGGCTGGCCAGCGCGACCCGGGCGGTGGCGTCCGGGCACGTGGTGCTCTCCCCGCAGGTGCTCGCGCAGGTGCTGGAGACCCGGCGGCTGTCCTCGGTCGGGTCGCCGTCCGGCCCGGCGCCGGGGGAGCCGCGACCGCCCGGGACGGAGAACCCGGACCGGCTGCTGCGCTGCCTCACCAAGCGCGAGCGCGAGGTGCTGGAGCTGCTGGCCGACGGCCGGTCCACGGCGGAGGCGGCCGGGGTGCTGAAGCTCTCCGCGGCCACCGTGAAGAGCCACGTCTCGCACGCGCTGGCGAAGTTGGGGGTGCGCAACCGGCTGGAGGCGGTGCTGCTGATGCAGCGCGGCCGGGCGGCCCGGCAGGCACGGTTGCAGGCCCCGCCGGACCGGGCGCAGGGTGCCTGACGGCGGTCCTGCGCACGGTCCGGACGGGGCCGCCCGGGACGAGGCCGGGGAGACTGTCCCGGGGTTTCGGGGCCGTGTCGGGCACGGCGGGTGAGGAGGGTAGGGAGGGCGAGGCGGGTACGGCGGGTACGGGCGGCCGAGGCGCGTACGGCGGGCGTTCGGCCGGCGGTGCCGCGCGGTCCGCGCCGCGCCGCGGGGCGTCAGGCCGTGGCGAGCGGGCGGCCGACCGACTTGCCGGGGGCCAGCGGCGCCGCGAGCAGCGAGGCGACCGCGACGGCGATCCAGACCACCGTCCAGGAGGACACCCCGAGCAGCAGCGGGATGAGCATCGGGGTGACGAAGGCGCCGGTGAACGCGGTGGTGTTCTCCAGGCCCAGTGCGGTGCCCGCGCGTTCGGCCCCGGCCATGGCGGCGATCTCGGTGTAGGCGACGCCGTGCCAGGCGTTGGCGACCATGCCGCCGATGGCGAGGGCGGCGGCGGTCCAGAAGGTCGGGGCGTGGGCGAGGACGGCCGCACCGGCCATCAGGACGCCCGCGATCACGCCGACCGCCCGGACGTAGCTGCGGCGGTTCTTGTTCCGGTCGGTGTAGCGGCCGCTCCAGACCCGGATGGCCGCGCCGCCGATCTGCGCGGTCAGGATGGTCGCGCTGGCGGCGAACAGACCCGCGTGCTTGGCGTCGTGCAGGAAGACGCCCGCGAAGGAGAGCACGGCGATCTGCGGCATCGTCAGCAGCGCGCTGGCCAGGGCGAGCCGCCAGCAGTCCCAGCGGACCAGCGGCGAGCGGGTGTCCTGCGGGGCGTCGGCCCGGGCGGCGGCGCCCCCGGCGGCCGGGAGGTCCTCGGGGGAGTGCAGCCAGCGCCAGGTGGCGGCGGCGGTGACGAAGCAGAACAGCGCGAGCACGCCGTAGACCGGGCGGAAGCCGTAGGAGGAGGCGAGCCAGGGCAGCAGCGCGGCGCCGATCGCGCCGCCGGCCGGGATCGCGGTCTGCCGGATGCTCATCGCGAAGCCGCGTTCGCCGTCGCGGAACCAGATCATCACGGCGCGGCCGGAGGAGCCGTTGACGCTGCCGCCGAGCAGGCCGACCAGCAGCAGGCCCGCCGCGAGCAGCCCGATGGCCGGGACCGAGCCGCCGCCGGGCACCACGAAGACCGCCATCAGGGCCAGCACGGCGCCGGTGGAGAGCAGACCGGTCAGCAGGATCTTCCGGTCGCCGAACCGGTCGGTCAGCAGGCCCCAGAAGATCTCGGAGACCGCGACGCCGAGCAGGGTGGCGCCGAGGACGAAGCCGAGCTGGCCGGTGGTCAGGTGGTAGTCCGCCCGCATGGTGGTACCGGTGACCGGGATGCCCGCGAAGCTGGCGGAGAAGCTGGCCTGGGCGGCGACGCCGAGGCCGAGCACGGTCCAGCGGTGCTTGGGGCCGAAGCGGGACGGCGGTGCGGCGCCGGATTCCCCTCGGTCGGTAGCCGTAGGGACGACGGTCACAGGAACTCCTCGGAACTCGGATGTCGGGGGTGGCCGGCGGCCCGCCGAGGCTGCGTCGGGGGCGGGCCGCCGGCCGGTGGTGGTGCCGTCAGACCGGCTGGACGGGCTGCTCCCACACCACCAGGGCGATGCAGCCGTTGGCGCTGCGCGGGGCGTGGACGCTGTCCGGCTTCATCACCAGCAGGCTGTTCGCCGGGTAGACGCCCTCGTCGGTCTCCAGCTGGCCGCTGCAGATGTAGATCAGCTCGTAGCCCGGGTGGCGGTGCGGCTTGGCCGCGGCGCCCGGCAGGTAGCGGACGATCGCGGCGGCCGGGCCGGTGGGGCCGGTCTGCTCGGTGGTGTAGAGGCGGTGGATCTCGGCGCCCACCCGGCCGTCGGTGAGCAGCGGCTCGAACTCCAGCTCCTGGAAGTCGAACCTGCCGCCGGCCAGCTCGGTGAACAGCACCGGCAGGCACTCGGCCAGCCCGTTCTCGGCCACGGCGCTGTCGGCGAGGGCGTTGTCGGTCATCTGCGCGGTCTCCTGGTGAAGTCGTTGGCTGCGGGAGGGAACTGACTGCCCATCAGGTGCGGTCGGACGGGACCGGACGGGCTCGGACGGGACCGGGTGCGATCGGACGGGACCGGGCGGGCTCGGACGGGAGCGGGCGCGATCAGGTGCCGTCGCCGACCCGGCCGGGCACGCCGTCGATCCAGCGGTCGGTGTGCCGGTCGGCGGCGGCCTGGTCGCGGAAGGCGTAGGACTTGAGCAGCCAGCGGCGGCGGGCGGCCTCGGGGTCGTTGATCTCCATCTTGTCCCGGCTGTGCAGGCCGTCCTGGTTGGCGAAGGTGAACAGGTCGCCGGTGAGGATGCGGTGCCGGGTCTTGTCCGCGCGGACCAGCGCGTTCTTCAGGGCCAGCAGGGCGACGATGGCCTGCGGCGGGGCGTCGGGGGTGACGGTCGTGGTGGTGTCGAGGTAGCGGAAGCTGTGCTCGTTCTCCAGGACCGCGTGCACGTCCGAGACGGACAGGGCGCCGTTGTTGTCGCGGGAGAGCACGTCGTACGGGGTGATGAAGTACGGCTGCCGCAGCACGTCCTGCTGCTCCTGGGTGAGGTTCGCCAGCAGCTTCCGGCCCTCGACGAAGCCGGTGTAGATGTAGTCGCGGTCGGGGCAGCGCATGCCGAGCAGGGAGATGTAGTCGGCGCGGACCGGGTGCGCGGTGCGGTCGTTGTGGAAGACCAGCTCGCTGTCGCTGAAGCCGGTCTGCAGGCCGCTGTAGCGGTTGATGGCGATCACGTCGACGAAGAAGTCGCCGTTGAAGCGGGTGCCGTAGGAGAGCAGCGGCGTGCGCACCAGGTGGCCGAACAGCGCCAGGAACGCCTCGGAGACGAAGGTGGTCTTCTTCGCGTGCTTGTCCGCGATCGGGTCGTCCAGGTCGAGCTCGGGTATCTCCCGGTCGAGCGGGCAGTTGCGCAGGACGTGGGCGACCGCGGTGCCGGATTCCCGGTCGAGCCGGATGCGCTCGCAGACCTCGGTGAAGAAGGCCGGCACCTCGCCGCGGTCGATCAGGTCGTGCACTGCGGCGGAGAAGGCGAGATAGTCGCGGTACGGCTGCTTGTCGACGGTGGCCAGGACCGCGAACAGCTCCTCGCGTTCGGCGTCGGTCATCGTGTACAGCGGTTGCATTGCGGTCTCTCCCTCTGGACGAATCTTTTTGGGCGCGTGGGACCGTGCGCGCTGCCAGTCTCGCCCGGCCCCGCGCGCGGGGAATCGGCCGGACGGCGGAGTCCGCCGAACTCGCCTCCGCCATCGCGGTGGTCGGAACTCCACTTAAGTTGAGTCGGCGCGCATTCCACCCCGAAAGGGGTGGTGCAAAGGCGCATTTCGACTCTTACCCCGGGCGATACCCGGGGGGTACGGTGACGGGTGTCCCGGGCACCCGCGGCTGGACCCAGCGGAAAACTGTGGTGCTCAAGGGGATTCGGATACTGTCGGTGCGCCGAAGGGCGGGCCGAAAAACGCCGGTCGCCAGGGACATCGTCACCCCTGGCCCGGTCCCGGCGCGCACATCCCGTGCGCCGCGCAGGCGCAGGGGATACCCCTCCCTGCCGGCGGCAGGGAACTCCCGACACCGGCCGATCCCGTTGTCGGACAGACGAAGGAGCACACGTGGTAGCACAGGGCAAGACGGGCAGGTCCCGGCCCGCTCGGGGGAAGGCGGCCGACAGCAGGGCCCGCGACCCCGAGATGGTTCAACTCCTCACCCCCGAGGGCGAACGGGTCGAGGACCCCCGGTACTCGGTGGACCTGTCGGCGGAGGAACTGCGCGGACTGTACCGGGACATGACGATGACCCGGCGGTTCGACACCGAAGCGGTCACCTTGCAGCGCCAGGGCGAACTGGGCCTGTGGGCCCCGATGCTCGGCCAGGAGGCCGCCCAGATCGGCTCGGGCCGGGCGACCCGGCCGGACGACTACGTCTTCCCCTGCTACCGCGAGCACGGCGTGGCCTGGACCCGCGGCGTCGACCCGCTGAACCTGCTCGGGATGTTCCGCGGCGTGAACCACGGCGGCTGGGACCCGAACGAGAACAACTTCCACCTCTACACCATCGTGATCGGCCCCCCGCTGCTGCACGCCACCGGCTACGCGATGGGCATCGCGAAGGAGGGCGCGGATGCCGCGGTGCTCTCCTACTTCGGCGACGGCGCCTCCAGCCAGGGCGACGTGGCCGAGGCCTTCACCTTCGCCTCGGTCTACAACGCCCCGATCGTGTTCTTCTGCCAGAACAACCAGTGGGCGATCTCCACCCCCACCGAGAAGCAGACCCGCACGCCGATCTACCGGCGCGCCGCGGGCTGGGACTTCGAGGGCGTCCGGGTGGACGGCAACGACGTGCTGGCCTGCCTCGCGGTCACCAGGGCCGCGCTGGAGCGGGCCCGCTCCGGCCAGGGCCCGATGCTGATCGAGGCGTTCACCTTCCGGATGGGGCCGCACGCCACCTCCGACGACCCCACCCGCTACCGGGAGAGCTCGCTGCGGCAGGAGTGGGAGGCCAAGGACCCGATCCGCCGCCTGCGCACCTACCTCACCACCAGCGGCCAGGCCGACGAGGAGTACTTCGCGCAGGTCGACCGGGAGGCCGAGGAGCTGGCCGCGCGGGTCCGCGAGGGCGTCCGCGGCATGCCCGACCCGGACGCCGACGCGATCTTCGCGCACGTCTACGCCGGACCGCACGCCCTCGTCGACGAGGAGCGGACCGAATTCGCCGCGTACCAGGCCGCGTTCGAGGAGGGGAACTGAAGTGACCACCACCACCCTGTCACTGGCCAAGGCCCTCAACGAGGCGCTGCGCACGTCGCTGGAGGACGACCCCAAGGTCCTCATCCAGGGCGAGGACGTCGGCCGGCTCGGCGGCGTCTTCCGGATCACCGACGGCCTCCAGAAGGACTTCGGCGAGGACCGGGTCACCGACTCGCCGCTCGCCGAGTCCGGCATCGTCGGCACCTCGATCGGCCTCGCCCTGCGCGGGTTCCGCCCGGTGGTCGAGATCCAGTTCGACGGCTTCGTCTTCCCGGCGTTCAACCAGATCGTCACCCAGCTCGCCAAGATGCACGCCCGCTCGCTGGGCAAGGTGAAGCTGCCGGTGGTGGTGCGGATGCCCTACGGCGGCGGCATCGGCGCGATCGAGCACCACAGCGAGTCCCCCGAGGCGTACTTCATGCACACCGCGGGCCTCAAGGTGGTCTCGCCGTCCAACGCCTCGGACGGGTACTGGATGCTCCGCCAGGCGATCGAGAGCGACGACCCGGTCATCTTCCTGGAGCCGAAGCGGCGCTACTGGGACAAGTCCGAGGTGGACCTCTCGGCCCCCGCGCTGCCGCTGCACCGGGCGCACGTGGTCCGGGAGGGCGGCGACCTGACCGTCGTCGCCTACGGCCCGATGGTCAAGCTCGCGCTGGAGGCCGCCGAGGTCGCCGCCGAGGAGGGCCGCTCCCTCGAGGTGGTGGACCTGCGCTCGCTCTCGCCGATCGACTTCGACACCGTGCAGACCTCGGTGGAGAAGACCGGCCGGCTGATCGTGGTGCACGAGGCGCCGGTCTTCACCGGCCCCGGGGCGGAGGTCGCCGCGCGCATCCAGGAGCGCTGCTTCTACTCCCTGGAGTCGCCCATCCTGCGGGTCGGCGGCTACCACGCGCCCTACCCGCCGGCCCGGGTGGAGGAGGAGTACCTCCCCAACATCGACCGGGTGCTGCTGGCCGTCGACCGCTCGCTCTCCTACTGAGGGGGCGGCCCGATGACGAAGACCACCCAGCGCTTCCGCGAGTTCGCGATGCCCGACGTCGGCGAGGGCCTCGCCGAGGCGGAGATCCTCAAGTGGTACGTCCGGGTCGGTGACGCCGTGGTCGACGGCCAGCCGGTCTGCGAGGTGGAGACCGCCAAGGCGGCGGTCGAACTGCCCATCCCCTTCACCGGCGTGGTCAGCGAGCTGCGCCACCCGGAGGGCAGCACGGTCGACGTCGGCGCGGTGATCATCCTGGTGGACACCGCGCCCGCGGACGACGCCCCGGCCGCCGACGCCCCGGCCCCGGCCCGGCAGCCGGTCCTGGTCGGCTACGGGGTCGCGCCCTCGGGGACCGCCCGGCGGCGCCCGCAGGCCGAGCGCCCGCAGGCCGAGCGCCCGCAGGCCGAGCGGCGGCCGGCGAACGGGGCCCCGGCGGGCACCGCGCGTCCGGAGCGGCCCCGGGCCAAGCCCCCGGTCCGCAAGCTCGCCAAGGACCTCGGGATCGACCTGCGGACGGTGCCCCCGACCGGCGTCCACGGGACGGTCAGCCGGGAGGACGTGCGGGCGGCGGCCGAGGCCGCCGTCACCGCCGCCGCCGCGGCCGTCACCACCGCCGTCGAGGCGGCTCCGGCCGCTCCGACGGCTCCGGCCCAGGTCGCTCCGGCTGCTCCGGCCCAGGCCGTCCCGGCGGCCCGGACCCAGGCCGTCCCGGTGGCGCCCGGGGACCGCCGGGTGCCGGTGACGGGTGCCCGCCTGGCCGCGGCGCGGGCGGCCGTCGCCAGCGCCTTCACGGCCCCGCACGTCACCGAGTTCGCCACGGTCGACGTGACCCGGACGGTGAAGCTGGCCGACCGGATGCGGCGGGACCCGGAGCTGGCCGGGCTGCGGGTGACGCCGCTGCTGCTGGTGGTGCGGGCGCTGCTGACCGCGGTGCGCCGCCACCCGGAGATCAACGCCGCCTGGGACGAGGAGCGCCAGGAGATCGTCCACCGGCGGGCGGTCAACCTGGGTCTCGTGCTCGGCTCGCCGGACGGCCAGGTGGTCCCGAACGTCAAGGACGCCCAGGCCAGGACGCTGCCCGAGCTGGCGGGGGCGCTGGAGGAGCTGGCCGAGGCGGCCCGCGAGGGCCGCACCGATCCGGCGGACCTGCTCGGCGGCACCGTCACGGTCACCGACCTCGGGGTCTTCGGCGTCGACACCGGCACCCCGATCCTGAGCCCCGGGGAGTCGGCCGTCCTGGCGGTCGGGGCGATCCGGCTCCGGCCCCGGGTGCACAAGGGCGCGGTGGTGCCCCGGCAGGTCGTCACGCTGGCGCTCTCCTTCGACCACCGGCTGGTCGACGGCGAGTTGGGTTCCAAGGTGCTGGCGGACGTGGCCGCCGTCCTGGAGCACCCGAAGCGCCTGATCACCTGGGGCTGAGCCGCCCCGCGCCCGCGGGCCCCGTTCCGGACGCCGGAGCGGGGCCCGTCGGGCGGGTTCACGGGACGCGCACCACGCCCATCGGGCGGGCGGTGTTCTGCGGGCCGACGCCGACGGTGCCCGGGGGCAGCGTCCAGTCGCGGTTGCCGGCCAGTGCCCGGGCGGTCGAGACGAAGGCGGACACCGCCTGGAAGTTGCGCACCAGCGGGCTGATCCCGATCGCGAGCTTGCGCCGGACGGCCGGGGCCAGCGGCACCGCGCGCAGGGCCGGGGACATCGGGAGCATGGCGAGCGAGGGCAGCACCGTCACCCCGTGGCCCTCGGCCACCATCGCCAGCAGGGTGTTCAGGTTCTGGACCCGGTAGGAGACGTTCGGCTCCAGGCCCACCGCGCGGAACAGCGAGCGGACCAGCCCCTCGGTGTCGCCGTGCGGCATCAGCAGGGGTTCGTCGGCCAGTTGCAGGATGCGCACGCCCGCCGCGGACCTGAGCCGGTGCCGGGCCGGCAGCACCGCGTACAGCTGGTCCTCCAGCAGCGGGTGGGTCTTGAGGTCCCGCTTGGGGAGGGTCACGATGCCCACGTCGACGGCGTACCCGCGCAGCCACTCGGAGATCCGGAGGTCGGGCCCCTCCTTCAGCTCGATTTCGAGCTCCGGGTAGCGGCCGCGGAATTCCGTCATCAGGGCCGGGAGCAGGCGGCAGGCGAAACTCTGGCTGGTTCCTATCCGTATTCGGCCGGAAGGCTCCCTGGCCGCGCTCCCGGCCACGTTGCGCATCTGCTCGGAATGGAGCATGACGGCCCGGGCGTGGGTGAGCACCCGGTGTCCGGAATCGGTCAGTTCGATGCCTTTGCGGTCGCGGTGCATGAGGCCGACGCCGAGTTCCGCCTCCAGGCCGGCAATCGCGTGGCTGACCGCGGACTGGCTGATTCCCAGCGCTCTCGCGGCACCGGTGAAACTCCCGGTGTCCACGACTGCCACAAAGGCGGCGCACTGGGACAGTTTCACGTCCGGGCCCCCGTTCCCGTGTCAGCAGCAGGGCGGTGCTGCCAGGTCGTTCGACCCTAGCATGTTCGAAAATGGCGACAACGGTCGTTCTGTTGTCGTGAGTGGTTTGTGGATTCGCACGGGAAATGATCGGCTATGGCGCTTTCGCGCACTTCAACAGGTGGTCGGCAGGGCGGGCCGCCGGTTCTTCTCGTACGCCTCGATCTCGTTCTCGTCACGCAGCGTCGCGTCGATCGGGTCCAGGCCGGCCAGCAGCCGGTCCCGGGCCTCCGCGTCCAGTTCGAACGGGTGGACCCGGTCGCCGCAGCGCAGTTCCAGCGCCTCCAGGTCGACGACGAGCGGGACCGCCGGGTCGGCCTCGACCGCCTCCCACAGCCCGGTGACGACCCGGCTCGGCAGGACGATCGTCAGCAGGCCGTTCATCAGCGAGTTCCCGCGGAAGATGTCGCCGTAGCGGGGGGCGACCACGACCCGGAAGCCGTAGTCCTGGAGCGCCCAGACCGCGTACTCGCGGGACGAGCCGGTGCCGAAGTCGTTGCCCGCGAGCAGGATGGTGGCGCCCCGGTGCTCGGGCCGGTTGAGCACGAAGCCGGGGTCGTCGCGCCAGTCGGCGAACAGGGCGTCGGCGTGGCCGTCACGGTCCGTGCTGGCGCAGAACCGGACCGGGATGATCTGGTCGGTGTCGACGTCGCTGCGGCGCAGCGGCACCGCGGTGCCGCGGTGGACGGTGAACTTCTCCATGACGGTTCCTCAGAGGTCGGCGGGGGAGGCGAGCCGGCCGGCCACGGCGGTGGCGGCGGCGACCGGCGGCGAGACGATGTGGGTGCGCGAGCCCTTGCCCTGCCGGCCCTCGAAGTTGCGGTTGTTGGTGGAGGCGGCGCGCTGGCCGGGCAGCAGCCGGTCCTCGTTGAGCGCGGCGCACATCGAACAGCCCGCCCCGGCCCGGAAGTCGGCGCCCGCCTCGGCGAACACCCGGTCCAGGCCCTCCTCGACGGCCTGCCGGCGGACCTGCGCCGAGCCGGGGACGATCATCAGGTGCAGGCCGTCGGCGACCTTGCGGCCGGTCAGCACCCGGGCGGCGGCCCGCAGGTCCTCGATCCGGCTGTTGGTGCAGGAGCCGATGAAGACGGTGTCGACGGGGACGTCGCGCATCGCGGTGCCGGGCGCCAGGTCCATGTACGCCAGGGCCCGTTCGGCCGCCGCGCGCTCCTCCGCGGTGGCGAAGCCGGCCGGGTCGGGCACCGCGCCGTCCAGCGGGACGCTCTGGGCCGGGTTGGTGCCCCAGGACACGTACGGGCTCAGGGTGGTGGCGTCGATCACCACCTCCCGGTCGAAGACCGCGTCCGGGTCGGTGCGCAGCGACATCCAGTGCGCGACCTCGGCGTCCCACTCCGCGCCCTGCGGCAGGCCGGGGCGCTGGCGCAGGTAGGCCAGGGTGGTCTCGTCGGGGGCGATCAGCCCGGCCCGGGAGCCGGCCTCGACGGACATGTTGCACAGCGTCATCCGGGCCTCCATCGAGAGCGCGGTGATCGCCTCGCCGCGGTACTCGATGATGTGGCCCTGGCCGCCCGCGGTGCCGATCTCGGCGATCAGCGCGAGCACCAGGTCCTTCGCGGTGACCCCG
This sequence comes from Kitasatospora sp. NPDC088783, assembly GCF_044750705.1. Lineage (NCBI taxonomy): Bacteria > Bacillati > Actinomycetota > Actinomycetes > Kitasatosporales > Streptomycetaceae > Kitasatospora > Kitasatospora sp. NPDC088783. The sequence goes on along the minus strand of NZ_JBIVKJ010000019.1, from coordinate 99,420 downwards.
GCGGGCAGGGTGCCGGTGACGGTCACCGACATGTCCTTCATCGGCCGCATCGGCAGGGTCTGGGTGGCCAGCACGTGCTCCACCTGGCTGGCCCCGATGCCGAAGGCCAGCGCGCCGAAGGCGCCGAGCGTGGTGGTGTGCGAGTCGCAGCAGACGATCGTCATCCCGGGCCGGACCAGGCCGAGTTCGGGCGCGATGACGTGCACGATGCCCTGCTGCGGGTCGCCCAGCCGGTGCAGCGGGATGCCGAACTCGGCGCAGTTGGCGCGCATCAGCTCGCTCTGCCGGCGCCCGTTCGGGTCGGTGATCAGGCGGTCCAGGGCGAGCGTCGGGGTGTTGTGGTCCTCGGTGCCCAGGTTGAGGTCGGGCCGGCGGACCTTGCGGCCGGCCGCCCGCAGCCGGTCGAAGGCCTGCGGGGTGTTCACCTCGTGCAGCAGCTGGAGGTCGATGTAGAGGAGGTCGTCGCCGGCCGGCTGGCGCCGGACGACGTGCTGCTGCCAGGTCTTCTGCGCGAGGGTCGTGCCCATGCTGCTGGTGTGCTCCCGGTCGTCGGTCATGGTGGTCAGCGGCTCCCGGCGCCGGCGGGGACGGCGGACTCCCGTACGGAAGTGTCCCCGGCGGGAGCCGGTTCGGCGGCCGGTTCGGCGGCGGAGGGTTCGGCGGCCTGCTCGGCGTGGGCCTGCTCGGCGTGGGCCTGTTCGGCTGCGGCCGGTTCGGTGGCGGGCCGCAGCGCGTCGCCCGCGATGGCGTCGGCGTCCTGGACGAAGTCGGTCCAGAAGCCGGGGCGGCTGCTGCCGCCCTGCATGAACCAGCGGGTGTGCTCGGTCGGGATGCCGAGCACGTACAGGCCCGGGTCGGGGCGGCCGTCGCGCCCGACCGGGTGGAACGGGCTGCGGGTGACGGCCACGCCGCCGGTGTCGAAGACCTCGTCGTCCAGGCCGTTCAGGTAGCTGGTGAGGGTGCCGCGCTCGACCAGCCGCCTGGTCAGCTCGGCCGGGTCGGACCGCAGGTCGGGCACCGGGACCCGGGCGTCGATCACCGTGTCGACGGCGGTCTCGGAGCCGGGCACCTGGGGCGAGCGGACGGCGAAGCGGCCGGTGTCCGGGCGGGTCTCGAAGCGGGTGTCGGGCCCGGGGACGCGCAGCACGCCCGCCTCGACCAGCGCGACCACCTGGCGCAGCCGCCGCAGCGGGGGGCCGGCGGCGAGGAAGGAGACCCGGGGGACGAACCACTCCAGGAAGTCGGTGCGGTGCGAGCGCGGGGTGAGCCCGGAGAAGTCGACCAGGGCCCGGACGATGCTGCGGGTGTCGCGCAGCACGTCCAGGGCGGCCTTGACCGGGGAGCCGACGTTGCCCTGCTCGGCGTGGTCCAGGTCGCGTCCCACCGCGGCCAGCAGGTCGGCCTCGAACTCCCGGGTGCCGGGGTAGCTGCGCCGGTGGAACGGGCGGGCCACCTCGTCCAGGTCGATCGGGGGCAGTCCGGTGATCCCGTGCCGGGCGGCGATCGCCGCGACGTCGGGCACCCCGGTCTCGGCGGCCCGGAGCACGTCGGCCACGAAGGCGTCCTCGCCGCCGGCGCCGCGCTCGCGCAGCACGGTCGCGTACTGGACCAGGTGGACCTCGGCGATCAGCCACGGCACCGCGTGGGCGGCGAAGTCGACGCGCTTCCCGGCGCAGGCGGCCCGGACCCGGTCCAGGGTGAACAGCCGGGTGGTGTAGCGGTGGTCGTGGTGCTTCTGGTTGCGGCCGCGGGCGAGCAGCGGCAGGCCGCTGCGGGAGCCGGCCACGATCAGCGGCTCCGCGCCGCTGGGCTCGTAGCGCAGGCCCCGCGCGCCGGACTCCACGAAGGTGCCGCCGCGCCCCTCGGTGAGGGCCGCCATGACGTCGTAGAAGGACAGGCCCAGGCCGAGGACGCCGACCGGCGACCCGGCGGGGATCTCGTCGAGCGGCATGTCGGCGGCGGAGTCGCCGCGGATGTAGCGCAGCGCCGGGTGCTCGGCGGCGAAGTCGGCGAGCCGCTTCTGGAGCCCGGAGAGTTCGGGCCGGGTGTGGCCGGTGGTCAGGACGACCCGGTCGGCGCGCAGTTCGGTGCCGTCCGCGAAGGTCAGCCGGTAGTCGTCGGCCAGCCGTTCCAGGTCGGTGACCTCGCCGCGCACCCGGTGCAGGGTGGCGTGCGGCGGCAGGTTCTCCTCGACCGTCCTCAGCACGAACTGCATGTACTCGCCGTGGAGCCGGCGCGGCGCGTAGCTGTTGGGGCCCGGGTGGTCCGGGCGGTGCTCGGCCCACCACTGGGCCAGCGACGGTCCGGCGCCGGGGCGGGCCGGTCCGTCGTCGGGCGGGCCGGAGAAGGAGGAGACCTCGTCGGCCACGGTGTTCATCAGGAACCAGTCGGGCTGGTCGGTCCGCCAGATCCGGCCGGTGCCCACCTCGACGGCGTCGATCAGGTGGATCTCCACCGGCCGGTGCGCGGGTCCCCCGGCCAGCCGGGCGGCCAGCCGCTCGACGATGCTGAGCCCCCGCGGGCCGCTCCCGATCAGCGCGATCCGGTGCGGGGCCGTTCCGGTGGAGTTGGTGGTGGCGCGGTCCTTCATGTCACCCCTGCAGCCTGTGGTGAAAAATTCACCAGAAATTGACCCGAGATATGTTGGGCGCCCGTCCGGCGAACCAGCTGGTCCGCGGGTGATTTATCGGCGACCGCAGTGCGCGATCAACGCTAACCGGCTCCGGCCGGGAAATGCAATGTCAATGGATTCATGCTTCGCATCGATTTTGCTCATGGATCGAGCACGGCCGTCCGCCGTGGCATACGTGCAGGTAGGATGGGGTGTTGGCGGTCCGTTGCGGGCGGTGCGGGCGGTCGGCGGGGCGGGTTTGACACGGGGTTCACATAACAATCTTGACGATCTTGGAACGGTTGGTTCTAATGGCGGAGGTATTGACCGGGGTTTCATTGGAGGGGTAATCGGTGGGCCGATCGGCGCTTCTTGTACTCGATCTGATAAATGAAATCGTGCATCCGCGGGGGAAATACGGCGCCGAGGGGTACCAGCAGCAGGTGGCCGACCGCCGGGTGCTGGAGAACGCGGCCCGGGCGATCGAGCGGGCCCGCGCGGCGGACGTCCCGGTGATCTACGTCGTGGTCGGCTTCACCGCCGGCTACCCCGAGTGGCCGCCCGGCTCGCCGATCTTCCGGGCCGCCAAGCCCGACAGCCGCCTGCTGCTCGGCGACTGGGCCACCCAGGTGCACGACGCGGTGAAGCCGGCCGAGGGCGAGCCGGTCATCGCCAAGCACCGGATCAGCCCGTTCCACGGCACCGGACTGGACCTCCTGCTGCGCACCCTCGGGGTGGACACCCTGCTGCTGACCGGCGTCTCCACCGACATGGTCATCCTGGCCACCGCCCGCGACGGCCACGACCGCGACTACCGGGTCAAGGTCCTGGAGGACGCCACCGCCGCGGACGGCCCCGAGATGCACCGGGCCGCGCTCACCGTGATCGCCCGCTGCGCCGAGATCACCACCGTCGACGAGGCGCTGGCCGACGAAGCGCCGTCTGACGGGGCACCGGCCGACGGGGCGCAGGCCGCCGGGGCGCCGGGGGCGGACCGATGAGGAGCGTGGCCCGCCGCTTCGGCCGGATCGAGAAGTCCGCGACCTTCGCCGTCCTGGAACTGGTGCAGTCGCTGCGCGCCCAGGGCGTCAAGGTGCTCGACCTGGGCGGCGGCGAACCCGACTTCGACACCCCCGCGCACATCACCGCCGAGGGCGCCGGCGCCCTGGCCGGCGGCTTCACCCACTACACGGCCAGCCGGGGCATCCCCGAGCTGCTCACCGCGATCTCCCGGAAGCTGGCCGAGGACAACGGCGTCAGCGTCGACCCGGCCACCGAGGTGATCGTCACCCCGTCGGCGAAGAACGCGCTGTTCACCGCCCTGACCACGCTGCTGGACCCGGGCGACGAACTGCTCGTCCCGACGCCGGGCTGGGTCAGCTACCACTCGATGGCGCACCTGATCGGCGCCGTCCCGGTGGACGTCCCGCTCGACGGCGACGACGGCTTCCGGATCACCCGCGAGCTGCTGGAGAGCCGGATCACCGACCGGACCAAGGTCATCCTGGTCAACACCCCCAACAACCCGACCGGCCGGGCGCTGGACGCCGCCGAGGCCGAGGCGGTCGCCGCCGTCGCGGACGAGCACGACCTGTTCGTGGTCTCCGACGAGATCTACGAGAAGATCGTCTACGGCGGGACCAAGCACGTCAGCCCGGCGAGCCTGCCCGCGGGCGCCGGGCGCACCCTGCTGGTCAACGGCTTCTCCAAGGCGTACGCGATGACCGGCTGGCGCCTGGGCTACGTGGCCGGACCGGCGCCGGTGATCTCCGAGATGCTCAAGGTGCAGCAGCACTCGGTGGGCTGCGCCGGCTCGTTCGTGCAGCGCGGCGGCCTGGCCGCGCTGACCGGTCCGCAGGACGCCGTCCAGGAGATGACGGACGAGTACGCGGCCCGGATGGAACTGATCGTCGCCGGGCTCGACTCGCTGCCCGGCGTCAGCTGTCCCCGGCCGGAGGGCGCCTTCTACGCCTTCCCCGACATCCGGGGCACCGGCTTCGCGAGCTCGGCCGAGTTCGCCACCTGGCTGCTGTCCGAGGCCGGCGTCGCGGTGATGCCCGGATCGGCCTTCGGCCCCGGCGGGGAGGGCCACATCCGGCTCTCCTTCGCCACCTCGCGCGAGGTCATCACCGAGGCGATCGACCGGATGGCCACCGCGCTGCACCAACGCCGTCGGTGACACCGCCGACCGGCCCGAACCGGTTCCGCAATTCCGAGACGTCACCCACTGCCGCGACGCAGTGCGGGAAACGGGGACAACCATGAACGAGAACGTGCGGCGGATCTCCTTCTTCGACACCACTCTGCGCGACGGCGAGCAGGCGCCCGCCAACGCGATGGGCCCCGAGGACAAGCTCGACCTCGCGCTGCGGATCGAGGCCCTCGGCGTCGACCGCATCGAGACCGGCTTCCCGGCCTCCTCGCCCAGCGACTTCGAGGCCACCCGGCTGATCTCCAAGCACCTGACCAGGGCGCGCTTCACCACCTTCTGCCGGGCCGTCGCCGGGGACGTCCTGGCCGCGGTCGAGGCCGGCGGCACCGCCAACCACCAGGTGCAGGTCGCCGCCACCGGCAGCGACCTGCACCTGAAGTACAAGCGGCGGATCACCCGGGAGCAGGCGATCGAGGAGGTGGTCGAGTCGGTGCGGCTGGCCCGCTCCTACGGCGTGGAGTCGGTCACCGTCGGCATCGAGGACGCCAGCCGCGGCGAGGACGACCTGCTCCGCCCGATGACCGAGCGGGCGGTCGAGGCCGGGGCGACCGGCTTCGTGGTGGCGGACACCTCCGGCGCGATGACCCCCGACGGGTACGCGGCGCTGATCCGCCGGTTCCGGTCCTGGGTCCCGGCGGAGACCTGCATCGCCACCCACTGCCACGACGACTTCGGCCTGTCCACCGCCAACGCGCTGGCCGGCCTGCTGGCCGGCGCCGACGAGGTCCAGGCGACCCTGGGCGGCGTCGGCGAGCGGGCGGGCAACACCCCGCTGGAGGAGATCGCGGCGATCCTCGCCTACAAGGAGGACGAGACCGGCCTGCGCACCGACATCGACCTGGCCGCCATGTACGGGGCCTACACCGTCCTGCGCCGGGTCATCCGGCTGGAGGAGCCGCGCAACAAGGCGATCTTCGGCACCTACGCCTTCGGCACCGCCGCGGGCATCCACCAGCAGGGCGTCCTGCGCAACCCGGCCACCTACGAGTACGTCGAGCCCGCCCGCTTCGGCCGCACCCGCTCCGTCCTGATCGGCCGGCACTCCGGCCGGACGGTGCTCCGGCACCTGCTGGAGCAGCTGGGCCTGGAGCCCGACGACGCGCGGCTGGAGGAGCTGTACCGGGTGCACATCGCCGAGCGGACCGACGGGGACTGCGAGGACCTGGAGGTCATCAAGGAGCGCCTGCGCCAGGAGCTGCTGCCGCAGTAGCCGCCGCCGCAGTGGCCGTCGCCGCGCGGACGGGTGACCAATAGGTGCACAACGGTGCCAAACGGACATCCGGTTGGTAGCGTTCCGCCCGCGGCGGCGGCCTCCGGGGCCGCCGGGCCGCGAGCGGGAGGAGCGGCGCGGGTGGCGGCGGAGGAGACGGCGCAGGAGACGGCGGCGGCGGTCCGGGGACCGGCGGCGGGCCCGGCGAGGCTGACCCGGCGGACGCTGACCATGCTGGTGGTCGGCTCGATGGTCGGCGCGGGCGTGTTCTCGCTGCCGGGCCGGTTCGCGCAGGAGACCGGCGTGCTGGGCGCGCTGGTCTCCTGGCTGATCGCCGGGACGGGCATGCTGATGCTGGCGCTGGTGTTCCAGGCGCTGGCGGTGCGGCGGCCGGAGCTGGACGCGGGCGTGTACGCGTACGCGAAGGCGGGCTTCGGCGAGTACCTGGGCTTCTTCTCGGCGTTCGGCTACTGGGCCAGCGCCTGCGTCGGCAACGTGACGTACTGGGTGCTGATCATGTCGACGGTCGGGGCGCTCGTCCCGGCGCTCGGGGACGGCGACACCTGGCTCGCGCTGCTGCTCTCCTCGGCCGGGCTGTGGGGGTTCTTCCTGCTGGTGCGGCGCGGCGTGCGGGAGGCCGCGACGGTCAACCGGATCGTCACCGCGGCCAAGCTGGTGCCGATCCTGGTGTTCGTGGTGCTGGCGCTCGCCTGCTTCCGGGCGGACGTGTTCGCCGCCAACCTCCGGGGCGCCGCCGCCACGGGCTCGCTCTACGACCAGGTGCACGGGACGATGCTGGCCACCGTGTTCGTGTTCCTCGGGGTGGAGGGCGCCAGCGTCTACTCCCGGCACGCGGCGCGCCGTTCGGACGTCGGCCGGGCCACCGTGCTGGGCTTCCTGAGCGTCTTCGCGGTGTTCGCCTCGGTCACCGTGGTCTCCTACGGCCTGCTGCCGGCGGACCGGATCGCCGCGCTGCGGCAGCCCTCGATGGCGGGCGTGCTGGCGGCGGCGGTCGGCACCTGGGGCCAGGTGTTGGTCAGCGTCGGCCTGGTGGTCTCGGTGCTGGGCGCGTACCTGGCGTGGACGCTGATGGCCGCCGAGGTGCTGTTCGTCGCGGCCGGGGACGGGGACATGCCGCGCTTCCTGGCCCGGACCGGCGGCCGGGACGTGCCGGTGCCCGCGCTGCTGCTGACCAGCGTGCTGTCGCAGCTGATGCTGGTGGTCACCGCCTTCTCCGACGACGCCTTCGACTTCGCGCTCGACCTGACCAGCACGCTCGGCCTGGTCCCGTACCTGCTGGCCGCCGGGTACGGGGTGCGGGTGGCCCGGCGGGACCGCGCGGGCCCGGCCGCGCTGCTGGTGGCCGGGCTGGCCACCGCGTACACCGCGTTCCTGGTCTACGCGGCGGGCTGGACGTACCTGCTGGTGTCGTCCGTCGTCTACGCGCCCGCCACCGTGCTGTTCGTGATGGCCCGCCGCGAGCAGGGCCGCCGGCTGTTCTCGCCGCGCGAGGCGGTGGTGCTGGCGGTGTCGGTGGCCGGGGCGGTGCTGGGCGTGCTGGCGCTGGCGGCGGGGTGGATCAGCCTGTGACCCCGCCGGGGCGGTGCGCGGAAGTGTTCGGACGAACCGTGAAACACCCGGACCCGGTCGCGCATCTATAGGGGTGAGAGCCCGGAACGGCCGGGCCACGGGGGTGCGATGTGATACGCGGACAGGCCGAGGCCGCCGAACCGGCGGAGGACGGGTCCGAGGGCGCGGTGCCCCGGCAGCGGGAGGGCGGCCGGGCGGCCCGCCGACGGGCGGGCGGCGCGGCGGACGCGTCGGCGGGTCCGTCCGCGGGTGCGGCTCCCGGCTCGGTTTCCGGCCCGGTTTCCGGCCCGGTTTCCGGCCCGGTGTCCGGCCCGGCGACGGGCGGGCGGGCGGCGCGCCGGGAGGCGGCCCGCCGGCCGGGGCGGCGGGGACGCCGACGGCTGCGGCGCTGGCAGCGGACGCTGCTGTGGACGGCGGTCGGGGCGGTGGTGCTGACCGCCGGTGCGGGCGGCTACCTCTACTACCGGTTCAACGCCAACATCAAGCAGGCGCCGCTGTACGCGGGCGAGGAGGGCGACGCCGGGCACGAGGTGGCGGACGCCTTCGGCCGCACCCCCATCAACGTGCTGGTGATCGGCTCCGACTCGCGCGCCGACCCGGAGGACTGCACGATCGGCGGCGCCGACTGCGGCAGCGGCGCCAACGCCGACGTCAACCTGCTGCTGCACGTCTCCGCGGACCGCAGCAACGCGACCGTGATGAGCATCCCGCGCGACCTGCGGACCGACCTGCCGGGCTGCCGCGACGCGGCGGGCAAGACCGTCTTCAAGGCGCAGCGCGGGCTGATCAACGCCACCCTGCAGGGCGGCCCCGGCTGCACCGTGGCGGCCGTGCGCAAGCTCACCGACCTCCCGATCGACCACTTCGTGCAGGTCGACTTCAGCGGCGTGATCAAGATGTCGGACGCGGTGGGCGGCGTCCCGGTGTGCGTCAGCGACAACGTCTACGACCCGTACTCGCACCTCAAGCTGACCAAGGGCGAGCACACCCTCCAGGGCATGGCGGCCCTCCAGTTCGTCCGGACCAGGCACGGCTTCGGCGACGGCACCGACACCGGCCGCTCCTCGGCCCAGCACCTCTTCCTCGGCTCGATGATCCGCCAGCTCAAGGGCGCCGGGACGCTCACCGACCCGGGCAAGCTGCTGTCGCTCGCCGACGCCGCCACCAAGGCGCTCACCGTCGACCCCGGCCTGGACGGCATCACCGAGCTGGTCGGCCTCGGCCAGGACATCAGCAAGGTGCCGTCCGAGCGGATCACCTTCACCACCATGCAGATCATCCACGACCCGGCGGACGACAACCGGCGGCTGATCGGCCCGGGCGCGACCGAGCTGTTCCGGGCGATCAAGGACGACCGGTCGCTCAGCGGCGGCCCGCAGCCCGGGGACGCCGCCTCCTCCACCGCCCCGTCCGTCCCGTCCGCCCCCGCCGAGTCGTCGGCGCCCCCGGCCGCGACCGGACCGGCCCGCGGCGGGATCACCGTCGTGGTGCGCAACGGCACCGGTGTCACGGGCCGGGCCGGAGCGCTCGTCGACACGCTGCGGCAGGCCGGTTTCGCCAAGGGCACCACCACCGGTCCGAAGGTCACCGCCGAACACAGCGCGGTGACGTACCCGGCGGGCGAGGAGGCCGAGGCCCAGCAGGTCGCCGCCGCCCTCGGCCTGCCCGCGAGCGCCGTCCGGGCCGGACAGGGCAACTCGATCGAGCTGCTGATCGGCACCGACTGGCCCACCGGCACCGGCTACCCGGCCGAGACCGGCACCACCACCGCGCCCGCACCCCCCGCCGACCCGTCCGCCATCCTCAAGGGTGCCGACGCCAGCACCGCCGACGACACCAGCCGCTGCGCCCAGGTCGGCCACGAGGGCACCGTCGAACTGCCCGGCTACCGGGGCCAGATGACCCCAATTCAGGCGTACGAGCGCAGCAAGGGAGTCCCCGACTCGGCGCCCTGACGGCTCGTCGCGTCCGGGTGCGGCGACCGGGCGGGCCTTCGGGCGGAGGGCCGGGGCGGGGGACTCTCACCGGCCGGCAGGAGGGGCCGCGCCGTCGGCGGGGGGCAGGTGGACCTCGCTCCACACGCTCTCCTGCACGCCGCCGCCGCCGTCGCGCGAGGTGAGGGAGCGGCGGTGGCCCCAGCGGTCGCCCAGCGCGAGGGCCGCCAGCACCCCGTACTCGTCCGGCGCGGGGCCCTCCAGGTGCAGTTCGATCCGGTACCCGCCGGGGGTGGTGCTCAGCCGCGCCTTCCCGCCGCCCGCCCGCGCCAGCCGCTCGGCGATCGTCCACGCGCGTTGCTGCGACGCCTCGGCGGCGGCCTCCCGGTCCGTCACGGGCGGGACGCGGTGGACGAGGGCGGGAGGGGGAGGGGCGCGGCGGGCTCGGCCGGTTCCGAGGTCCGCTCGGGGTCGTCGGACCCCTCGCGCAGGGAACGCCGGAGGGTGGCGACTTCCTCCAACGACTGTCCGGTGTACAGCACTTGATTCCGTTCGGTGGGTGAGGGGAGAGGGGGTTCAGGCCGCGTCCGGCTCCTGCGCGGTGCCGCTGCCGACACAGCGCGGGCACCCGCAGGCCGGCCAGGTCAGCGTGGAGCGCGGCGCGGGCATCAGCGGTTCGTCGGACGTCCGGAACGAGACCTGCTCCCGGCTGCCGTCCGCCCGCACCGTGTAGACGCGGATCGTCATCCCGGGCTTCGGGGCGGGGCGGCCGTCGGACGGGCCCTCGGCTGCCGTCGGTGGGATGAAGGGGTCTGGCTGACAAGTCGTCATGATTGTTGCTCCGTGGGGAGATTGCCGTCCGCTTCGGTCACTGTCTGTGCTTCAAGCGTTGCCGGGCGGCGCTACCCTCGACAAGGAGCACGGTGTTGCGGACCTGAGCAGGGGTCCGGCACGGAACAAGGAGGGGGCTGGACGGATGGCCTGGCAGGAACGGGACCTTCAGCCGGACCTTTCGCCCCGGCACTTCTACGGCGCCGAGATCCGCCGCCTCCGCAAGCTGCACGACAACATGTCGTTGGAGGCGCTGGGCAACATCCTCATGTTCTCCAAGGCGCACCTGTCGCGGATCGAGAGCGGCGCGTCCAAGCCGCCGGTCGGCCTGTCGGAGAAGCTGGACATGGCCTTCGGGACGGACGGACTGTTCTGCCGCCTTTACGAGATGGCGAAACGGGAGCCGTTCCCCGACAAGTACAGCGCGTTCCACAGGCTGAACGACCGCGCGGTGGAACATGCCTCCTACTCGCTGTCGATCCCCGGTCTGCTCCAGATCGAGCCGGTGATCCGGGCCATCATGTACGCGAGCGCATCCCGTGCGTCGGACGCTGAGATCGAGAGCTGGCTGACCGCCCGACTCGAACAGCAGAAACGACTCCGCGCCGAACCGGCAGTGTGCGAGTACTGGTTCATCCTCGATGAGTCCGCGCTGCGACGTCCGATCGCCGGTCCGGAGACGATGGTGGAACAGCTCTCCGTGCTGCTGGCTGCCGGTCGGCGCCGCAATGTGACGATCCAGGTGCTGCCGTTCAGCGCCGGTGCGTACTCGCGGATGAGTGGTTCTTCGCTGATCATGTTGACCTCGCCGGATCGGTCGGTGGCCGTCTACGAAGAGGGCGATCGCTGGGGGCGCCTGCACGATGACGCGGTGACCGTCGTGAGCCGCCGGAAGGACTACGATCTGTTGCGGGCTCAATCCCTCTCTCCACGGGACTCCGAGACCGTGATCAGTTCCGCCCTGGAAGGATTCGCTGAGGATGCACTCCGACGGCATGCCTGAGAACTGGGTCAAGAGCAGCTACAGCAACGATGACGGCGGCGCTTGCGTTGAGGTGGACGCCAATCGTCCGGGCACCGTCCGTGACTCCAAGGACCCCGACGGCCCGCGCCTGCGCTTCGCCCCCGCGAGCTGGGACGCCTTCGTCACCGCCGTCGTGGCAGGCGAGTTCGCCAACCTCTGACCCGAAATACCTACGGCGCCCCGCGGTTCACGGTCGAACCGCGGGGCACTTTCTTGGACGGGGCCCTGTCGACCGGAGCCCTGGGTCTGTGCTCCCGTCCGTCCTGGAAGGATTCGCCGAAGATGCACTCCGACGGCATGCCTGAGAACTGGGTCAAGAGCAGCTACAGCAACGAGGACGGCGGCGACTGCATCGAGGTGGACACCAACCGCCCGGGCACCGTCCGCGACTCCAAGGACCCCGACGGCCCGCGCCTGCGCTTCACGCCCGCGAGCTGGGACGCCTTCGTCACCGCCGTCGCGGCGGGCGAGTTCGCCAACCTCTGACCCGGGACGCGCAGTGCCCCGCGACACCCTGGCCGCGCAGGCGTGGCGCACTGCAATACGGCGCATTACGCTGGAGGGATGAAGACCATCACGCAGCGGGAGCTCGCCGCCCGGTCCAAGGCCGTGCTGGACGACGTCGAGGCGGGCGAGACGTACCACGTCACCCGGAACGGCACCGAGATCGCCGAGGTGCGGCCCCTCGGTTCGCGCCGCCGTTTCGTGCCGCTCGACGAGCTCCAGCGCAAGTGGCGCAACGCCCCGGCGGTCGACACCGCGCGGATGCGCGCGGAGGCGGACGGGTTCTTCGGCGACGAGGACCGGATCGGCGACGAGCCGGAGGAGCGGAGGTGAGCGGACGCAGGCCGCGCGGGATGCTGGACACCTGCGTCCTGATCGACCTCCCGTCGATCGACCCGGAGTCGCTGCCCCTGGAGGCGGCGGTCTCCGCCGTGGTGCTCGCGGAACTGGCCCAGGGCGTGGCCCTGGCGAAGGACCCGGTGGAGATGATGGCGCGGGCGCAGCGACTGGCGGACGCGGAGGCGGAGTTCGCCGCGCTCCCGTTCGACCGGGAGGCGGCCCGGCGGTTCGGCACCCTGGTCGCGCTCACCGTCAAGGCGGACCGGAACCCCCGGCCGCGCCGGATGGACCTGATGATCGCCGCCACGGCCGCCGCCCACGGGCTGCCGCTGTACACCCGCAACGCCGACGACTTCCGGGGCCTGGAGGCCGGGGTGGAGGTCGTCGAGGTCTGACGGCACCCATCGGTGGCGGTGGCGCTCGCGGGGCGGGTGGGGTGGGTGTTCGGGCGGGTGCGGGAGGGGATAGGGGGCCGATAGGCCGGTCGGTTCGGGGGGATAGGGGCGGCCGGGAGAGTGGTGCTCACCAGGAGGCGAACCTCCGCCGAACCGTGAGGACCCGGATGATGATCGATTACCAGAACCGAACGACGTCGAGGGGGACGGCGTCCGATCCCCTGGCCGCTGAACTGACCGGCGTCGTCAAGCGGTTCAGCAACGCCAAGGGCGAGGTGTTCACCGCGGTGAACGGGCTGGACCTGCGGGTCCGGCGCGGCGAGGTGGTGGCGTTCCTCGGCCCGAACGGTGCCGGCAAGACCACTTCGATCGACATGCTGCTCGGGCTGACCCGCCCGGACGAGGGAGAGGTGCGGCTGTTCGGCACCGACCCGGAGCAGGCCGTCCGGGCCGGCCGGGTGGCGGCGGTGCTCCAGTCCGGCGGGCTGCTGCCGGACCTGACCGTCGAGGCGACCGTGCACATGCTGGCCTCGCTGCACCCGGGTTCGGACCCGGAGCGCTGCATGGCCCGGGCCGACATCACCGAGCTGCGCGCCCGCCGGGTGGCGGCCTGCTCGGGCGGTGAGCAGCAGCGGCTGCGCTTCGCCCTGGCGCTGCTCTCCCGGCCGGACTTCCTGGTGCTGGACGAGCCGACGGCCGGCATGGACGTGGTGGCCCGGCGGAACTTCTGGGCGGCCGTCCGGGAGGACGCGGCGCGCGGCATGACGGTCATGTTCGCCACCCACTACATGGAGGAGGCGGACCAGTTCGCCGACCGGGTGGTGATGATCGACAAGGGCGCGGTGGTGGCCGACGGCTCCGCCTCCTCGATCCGCTCGGCGATCAGCGGCCGGACCGTCTCGGCGGTGCTCAGCCCGTACGAGGCCGCCCTGGTGGCCCGGACCCCCGGGGTGCGCTCCAGCACCTCGCGCGGTGAGCGCACCTACTTCACCTGCACCGACTCGGACGCCCTGCTGCGGGTGCTGGTCGGCGAGACCCGGGCCCGGGACGTCGAGGTGGCGCCGCGCAGCCTGGAGGAGGCCTTCCTGGCCATCACCGAGAACGCCCGCGAGGCCCGCGAGGCCCGCGAGGCCCGCGCCACCGCCACCGACACCGCCACCGCCACCGCCACCGCCAAGGAGAACGTCTGATGGCCGCCGTCACGGCGCCCGCCGCCCCCCGCACTTCGGTCTTCAACGGGGTCAACCCGACCTTCGTCCGCTACGAGCTGCGCCGCCGCTTCAACCGCCAGACCACGATCTTCACGGTGCTGCTGCCCGCCGTGCTCTACCTGGCGCTGTTCCGCACCGCCCCGTCCGGCGGGGCCGACCTGCCGCACGGCAACTTCGCGGCCTGGATGATGATCGGCCAGGCGGTGTACGGCGCGGCCACCGCGGCGGTCAGCTCGGCCGCCACCATCTCGGTGGAGAAGTCGGCCGGCTGGATGCGGACCATCGCGATGAGCCCGCTCACCCCGCCCGGCTACCTGCTGGTCAAGGTGCTGTGCTCGGTGCTGATGGCCGGGGTTCCGGTCGCCATCGTGGGCGTGCTGGGCGCGCTGACCGGAGCGCACGCCGACGCGAACGTGTGGGTGGTCTCGCTGCTGGTGGCCTGGGTCGGGTCGGCGGTGTTCGCCGCGCTCGGCATCGGGATGGGCCTGGCGATGAAGCCCGACGTGGTGATGCACATGCCGGGCCTGACCATGACCGCGCTGGCCTTCCTGGGCAACCTGTTCATCCCGCTCAGCGGCACCATGCTGGAGGTCTCCCGCTACACCCCGATGTACGGGGTGGCGACGCTGGCCCGGTACCCGCTGAACGACGGCTTCTCCTTCCACGGGGAGCACTCCAGCGTGGCCGGCGCGGTGTTCAACCTGCTGGCCTGGTTCGCCGGGTTCTCGTTCCTGGCGATCCGCCGCTTCCGCAAGTCCACCGGCCGCCCGTAACCGTCGCAACCGCGCGGCCCCACGCACTTCCCGTCCACGAGCACGCACGCATCCGGCGCCCGCCTCCCGGGCGCGGGCCCCACCCGAAAGGGGGTTAGAACACATGTTCGCATTCATCGCGCCGGGCCAGGGCTCCCAGACCCCGGGCCTGCTGGCCGCCTGGCTGCGCGACCCGGCCACCGCCGAGCGGGTGCGGGCCTGGTCCGAGGCCGCCGACGTCGACCTCGTCCAGCTCGGCACCAAGGCCCCGGCCGCCGAGATCGCCCGCACCGAGCACACCCAGCCGCTCCTGGTGGCCGCCGGACTGCTCGCCCACCACGCCCTCCGGGACGCCGTCCCGGACGGCGCCGCGGTGGCGGCCGGCCACTCGGTCGGCGAACTCACCGCCGCCGCGTACGCCGGGGTGCTGAGCCCCGCCGACGCGGTCCGGCTGGCCGCGGTCCGCGGCCGGGCGATGGCGGTGGCCTGCACCGAGGCACCCACCTCGATGGCCGCCGTGGTCGGCGGCGAGCAGAGCGAAGTCCTGGACCGAATAGGCGAGTTGGGCCTGTACGCGGCGACCTTCAACGGCCCCGGCCAGATCGTCGCGGCCGGCCTGGCCGACACCCTCGACCAGCTCGCCGCCGCCCCGCCGGCCGGCGCCACCGTCAAGCGGCTCAGCGTCGCCGGCGCCTTCCACACCCCGTACATGGAGTCGGCCCGGCAGTCCTTCGAGGAGGCCGCCGCCCGGGTGCCGTTCGCCCGGCCGTCCCAGCCGCTGCTCGGCAACGCCGACGGCGCGGCCGTCACCGACCCGGACGAGATCCGCCGCCGACTGGTCCGGCAGGTGGTCAGCCCGGTCCGCTGGGACCTGTGCCTGCTCCAACTCGCCGCCATGGCACCGGAACTGACGGTGTCGCTGCCGCCCGCCAAGACGCTGGCGAGCATCCTCAAGCGCCAGCACCCCGAGCTCGACGTCCTGTCCGTCACCACCGCCCGGGACGTCGCCCGGGCCCGGGAGCGGCTGACCGCCCCCGCCGGCCGAGGAGTGTCCGCCCATGCCGGTGTCTGACCTGCTGGAGTACCCGCTCAGCGAGCGGGCCGACCACCCCGCCGTGATCGACGCCCAGGGCACCCTGGACTACCGGGAGCTGGGCACCGCCGTGGAACGCGCCGTCGGCTGGCTGCGCGGCCAGGGCATCGCCCCCGGCGACCGGGTGGTGTACGCCGGGGGCAACGACCGGGCCTTCCTGGCCCTGTTCTGGGCCACCCTGCGCACCGGCGCCGTCTTCGTCCCCGTCCACCCCGAACTGACCGACCACCAGGTCGACCACATCGTCGCCGACAGCGGCGCCGCCCTCGCGGTCTGCCGCCCGGCGGCCGGCCGCCGGGCCGCCCGCACCGTCGAGGTCGGCCCGGCCTGGCAGCAGGTCCTCGCCACCCCCGCGGACCCGCACCGGGCCGAGGTCGACGAGGACGCGGTGGCGCTGCTGATCTACACCTCCGGCACCACCGGCCGCCCCAAGGGCGTGGTCTGCCCGCACCGCCAGATGCTCGCCGCCGTCGACGCCGTCAACGCCTGCCTCGGCTACGAGGAGCAGGACGTGGTGCTCTGCCGGCTGCCGCTCTCCTTCGACTACGGCCTCTACCAGGCCCTGATGTCCGCCCTGGTCGGCGCCACCCTGGTGCTGGCCCGGCGCAGCGAGGACATGGGCCTGCTGCGGCTGATCGAACGCACCGGCGTCACCGTCGTCCCGCTGGTGCCCTCGCTGGCCCAGATCCTCACCCTGCTCCAGGGCAAGCTCCACCGGCCCACCAGGGTCCGGCTGTTCACCAACACCGGCGCCCGCCCCGGCCGGGCCGTCACCGCCGAACTGCTGGAGCTGTTCCCCGGCTCCGAGTTCGCCTCGATGTACGGCATGACCGAGTGCAAGCGGATCTCCATCCTCGACCCCGAGGAGTACGCCGAGCACCCCGACTCGGTCGGCCCGGCCATCCCCGGCGACCGCATCCGCATCCTGGCCGCCGACGGCACCGAGCTCGGCCCCCGGCAGACCGGCGAGATCACCGTCTCCGGCCCCACCGTGATGGCCGGCTACTGGGGCATCCCGCTGGAGGAGCAGAGCCGGTTCGTCCGCCGCCCCGACGGCACGCTGGAACTGCGCACCGGCGACAAGGGCTGGCTCGACGAGGAGGGCCGGCTGTACTTCGTCGGCCGCGACGACGACATCATCAAGCGCCGCGGCATGCGGATCGCCCTCACCGAGGTCGAGGACGCCGCCGAGCGCATCCCCGGCGTCAGCGCCGCCGTCGCGCTGCGCCCCGAACCCGAGGGCGCCCCGCTGCTGCTGGCCGTGCACGGCACCCTCCCGCCGGAGCGGGTTCGGGCGCTGCTGGCCGAGCGGCTCGACCACAGCCGGATGCCCGACCAGGTCGTCCCGATCGCCGCCGTCCCGCTGACCGCCAACGGCAAGCCCGACCGGGCCGCCGCCAGGCGCCTGGTCGAGGCCGCCGGGAGCACCGCCGACGCGCCGGCCGCCGCGAGCACCGCCCCCCAGACCACCACCGCATCCCCGAGGAGCAGCCATGAACCAGTCGCAGTTTGACCAGCTCGTCGAACGGACCTGCTCGGTGCAGGTCACCGACTCCGAGACCCCGCTGGTGGACCTGGGCGTCGACTCCCTGCACACCATCGCTCTGCTGATGGCGATCGAGGAGGAGTTCGGCTTCGAGGTCGACCCCGACGCCCTCGTCGACCCGGCGCTCGCCTCCCCGGCCGGCCTGCTGCGCTACGTGCACGCCAACACCGCCGCCCCGGCCGGGATCTGAGGACCGAACAGCCATGTGGACCGACACCAGACCCCCGGCCGAGATGCCGAAGCTGTTCGAGCGGGGCGCGGACGTGATCTCCCTGGCCGGCGGACTGCCCGACCTGGACGTCCTGCCGCTGGCGGAGATATCCGCCCAGCTCGCCCGGCTCGTGCGGCTCGGCGGCAAACTCGCCCTCCAGTACACCACCCCGCACGTCGCCAAGGCGCTCGTCCCCGCCGTCGCCGACCTGATGGCCCGGGAGGACGGCCGGGCCGACGCGGAGAACCTGATCCCCACCAGCGGCTCGCAGATGGGCCTGACCGCCGTCGCGCTGGCCCTGGGCGCCCCCGGCGACACCATCCTGGTGCAGACCCCCGCCTACCCCGGCGCCACCGCCGCGTTCCGCACCGTCGGCCTGCGCCCGCACGCCGCGGCCGAGGACGCCGACGGGATCGACCCGCAGCGGCTGCGCCGCGACGTCGCCGAACTGCGCGCCGCCGGGCACACCGTCCGGCTGCTCTACACCAACCCGACCTTCCAGAACCCCACCGGCGCCACCCTCGCCGTTCCGCGCCGGGCCGAGGTCCTCGCCGCCTGCCGCGAGCTCGACCTGCTGCTGGTCGAGGACAACCCGTACGGGCTGCTCGGCTTCGACGGCACCACCACCGCCCTGTTCCAGTCCCTCGACCCGCAGCGGGTGGTCTACCTCGGGACGTTCTCCAAGATCTTCGCGCCCGGCCTGCGCTCCGGCTGGATCGCCGCCCCCGAGCACCTGCGGCACGACCTGGCCCGGGTCGCCGAGATCATCTCGCTGTCGCCCTCCGCGCTCGCCCAGGGCGCGCTGGCCGCCTACTACTCCCGCTCCGGCTGGAGCGACCTGATCGACCGCTACCGGGACAGCTACCGCGAGCGCTGCGCCCTGATGGCCGACGCGCTGGACGCCGAACTCGGCACCGACGGCCCCTGGCACTGGCAGCGCCCCGCCGGCGGCTTCTACCTGTGGCTGCGCCACCGCGACCGGGCCGACGCCGGGCCGTACGCGCGGGCCGCCGCCGACCGCGGCGTCTCGGTCGTCCCCGGCGGGCACTTCTCGATCGACGGCGAGCACGCCGACGGCCTGCGGCTGTGCTTCAGCAACGTGCCCCGCAAGAAGATCGCCGAGGGGATCGGCCGACTGGCCGCCGCCCTCACCGAGACCCCCGCCGCCGCCCGCGAGCTGGCGGAGGTGGCCGGATGACCGCGCCCGCCGTCGAGGCCCCCGCCGCCGACTGGGCGGACTTCGGCCCGCGCCACCCGCTGGCCGGCACCGACTGGAAGGTCTGGGGCGTCGGACTGCTGCGCAACGCCGGCTTCCCGGTCTCCGGCCTCGACCTGGTCGGCGGCACCCGCGCCCCGGCCGCCGCCGCCGCGCTCGCCGCCGGCCGCGCCACCGAGGACGAGTTCCGCGCCGCCTACACCGCCGACGCCGACCACGAGGGCGCCGCCCTCGCCGCCCTCGCCACCGACCCCAAGCTCCGCCTCGCCATCGCCTGGCAGAACCGCACCGTCTTCCGCGTCCTCGACTCGCTGGCCGCCCCCGGCGGCAAGGAGACCAAGCGCCGCCAGCGCGAACGCACCCTCGCCATGTACTGGCTGCGCTACTGCGCCAAGGCCGACACCATCGGCTTCTTCGGCCCCGCCGCCTGGATCGGCGTCGGCCGCACCGACCGCGCCGTCACGATCGAGAACGGCCCCGGCCTGGTCGCCGCCACCCACACCGCGCTGGAACGCTGGACGGTCGCCGCGATCGCCGACTGGATGGCCGAACAGCCCGGCGCCCGCTGGTGGTTCCCGCCGATGCTCCGCCCCGACGTCCACCTGGACGGCGAGCAGCTGGTGCTCCCCACCCGCAAGGTGCTGCGGCTGCGCCCCGAGGAGGCCCAGGTGCTGCGGCTCGCCGACGGCGACCGCAACGCCGAGCAGATCACCGACCTGCTGGTCGCCGAGCACGGCCGGGACGCCGCCACCGCCCGCCGGCAGGTCGAGAGGACGCTGGGCCGGCTGCTGCGCCAGCGCGTGCTCGGCTGGGACGCCAACATCCCGGTCGACGTCCGGGCCGAGGAGGTGCTGCGCCGCCGGGTCGCGGCGATCGGCGACCCCGCCCTGTTCGTCCGCTACGACGCGGTGCTCACCGAACTCGCCCGGCTCAAGGACGCCGTGCACCGGGCCCGGACCGCCGAGCAGCTGGTCGAGGCGCTGGACGCGCTGGACGCCCACTTCGTCGAGGTGACCGGCCAGGCCGCCTCCCGCGAGGAGGGCAAGGCGTACGCCGGCCGCACCCTCAGCTACCAGGACGCGCTGCGGGACTGCCGGATGGAGCTCGGCCGGGACTTCCTGGACGGCATCGCCCGCCCGCTCGCCCTGGTCGCCGACGCCGCCGACTGGTTCGGCAACCGCCTCGCCGAACTGGTCGAGGCCGAGGTCGCGGGCTTCGTCCGCACCGCCGCCGGCCGGCTGCCCGCCGGCGCCCCCGTCACGCTGGCCGACGTCTGGCCGCAGACCCTGGCGCTGTTCTGGGGCGAGCACGACCACCCCGTGCAGCAGGCCGTCCGGGAACTCGCGCTCAAGTGGCGCGAGGTGATCGGGGAGGTGCCCGAGGGCGCCACCCGGATCGACCTGGCGGTCGACGCGATCGCCGACCGGGCGCGGCGGGTCTTCGCCACCGGGCCGGTGCGCTCCCCGCACCTGGCCGTGCACAGCCCCGACCTCCAGGTGGTGGCCCGCTCGGTGGACGCCGTCAACGCCGGCGAGCACCTGGTGGTGCTCGGCGAGATGCACGCCTGCCTGGCCACCCTCGACCTGCCCTTCCTGGACTGGACGGCCGACGGCGGCTCGGTGCGCGACAAGGTCAACCGGGCGATCGGCGCCGAACGCCTGGTGCCGCTGCTCCCGGTCGGCTGGAAGCGCAACAGCGGACGGATGGTCCCCGCCCCGATCGGCGAGGGCGACCGGCTGATCGGCTTCACCCGCGCCCCGTTCGACCGGCGCGACCGGATCGAGCCCGCGGTCTCCATCACGCTGGCCGAACAGGACGGCACCGTCACCGCGACCACCGCCGACGGCCGCTCCCGCTCGCTGTCCGAACTGCTCGCCGTGCTCATCTCGATCATCGCCTGCGACGCCTTCAAGATCGGCCTGGACCGCCCGCACGCCCCCCGGGTCACCCTGGACGACCTGGTGCTGTTCCGGGAGACCTGGCGGCTGCCGCTGACCGGTCTGGCCCTGCCCGCCAAGGCCGACCGGCACCGCGACTACCTGGCGGTGCGCCGCTGGGTGACCGACCGCGGCCTGCCCGACCGAGCCTTCGTCAAGTTCCCCGAGGAGACCAAGCCCTCCCTGGTCGACTTCACCAGCCCCGTGCTGGTGCTCTCCTTCGCCAACCTCGTCCGCCGGGCGGTGCAGGCCGACCCGGACGCCGCGGTGACCGTCAGCGAGCCGCTGCCGGCCCCCGAGGAGTCCTGGCTGCCCGACGCCGACGGCGAGCGCTACGTCAGTGAGCTGCGGCTCCAGATCAGCCGAGAGGTGCCCCAATGACCGTGCTCGTCCCCGACGGCGCCACGGTGCGGGCCCGCCCGCACCGGCCGTCGGACCCCGACATCGTCGCCACGATCGGCGGAACCCCGCTGGTGGCGCTGGACCGACTCTTCCCGCCCGCCCGCTTCCAGGTGTACGCCAAGTGCGAGCGGTTCAACCCCGGCGGCTCCATCAAGGACCGCGCCGCCAAGTCGATGGTCGAACAGGCCATCGCCACCGGACGGATCGTCCCCGGCGTCTCCACCGTGGTGGAGTCCTCCTCCGGGAACCTGGGCATCGCGCTCGCCCAGCTGTGCAACTTCCACCGGCTCGGCCTGGTCATCGTGGTCGACCCGCGCACCACCCCGCAGAACCTCGCCATCATGCGGGCCTACGGCGCCAAGGTGGAGGTGGTCGAGCACCGCGACCCCGCCACCGGCGAGTACCTGCCGGCCCGGATCGCCCGGGTCCGGCACCTGCTGGAGACCGTCCCCGACGCCTGGTGGCCCAACCAGTACGCCAACGAGGACAACGCGCGGGCCCACCGCACCACCATGCGCGAGATCGTGGACGCGCTGCCCGCCGCCCCCGACTACCTGTTCCTGGCGGCCGGCACCACCGGCACGCTGCGCGGCTGCGCCGAGTACATCCACGACCAGCAACTGCCCACCCGGGTGGTCGCGGTGGACGCCGTCGGCAGCGTGATCTTCGGGCCGCCGCAGCCCTGGGAGTCCTCCCACCGGCGCACCATCCCCGGCCACGGCGCCGCGGTCGTCCCCGCCCTGCTCAAGCCGGGCCTGGCCGACCGGGTGGTCAAGGTGACCGACTCGGAGTGCATCCGGGGCTGCCGCAGCCTGCTGGGCCAGGAGTCGATCCTGGCCGGCGGCTCCTCCGGCGCGGTGATCGCCGCGATCGGGCAGTCCGCCTCCTGGATCGAGCCCGGCGCCACCTGCGTGGCCGTGCTCCCCGACGGCGGCGACCGCTACCTCGACACCATCTACGACGACCAGTGGGTCGAGACCTACCTGCGGCAGTACCTGCCGCCCACCGAGCAAGAGAGAGAAACGACATGAGGATCCTCGGCCGGGAGGACGTCCGGACCGCCCTGGCGGGCCTCGACGCCACCGTCGTCGACCTGGTCCGCAACGCCTACGTGCTGCACGGGCAGGGCAAGTCCGACCTCCCCTTCTCGACCTTCCTGCGCCCGCTGCACCGCTCCGACTCGCGGATCATCGCGCTGCCCGCCTACCTCGGCGGACCGGCCCCGGTGATGGGCCTGAAGTGGATCTCCTCCTTCCCGGAGAACGTCAAGCGCGGGATGCAGCGCGCCAGTTCGCTGTGCATCCTGAACGACCTGGAGTCCGGCTACCCGCTCGCCCTGATGGAGGGCAGCCAGATCTCCGCGGTGCGCACCGCGGCCGGCGCGGCGCTCGCCTCCGGCCTGCTGAACGCCGGGCGCGAGGTCCGCACGGTCGGCCTGGTCGGCTGCGGCACCATCAACCAGCGGGTGGTGCACTTCCTCGACCAGGTGCACGAGGAGCTGGAGACCGTCCTGCTCCAGGACGCCTTCCCGGAGCGGGCCGAGGTGTTTGCCGCCGAACTGGCCGCCGCGTACCCGCACCTGACCTTCCGGGCGGCCGGCCTGAGCCGGGTGCTGGGCGCCGACACGGTGTCGATCGCCACCACCGACTCCTCGTACTGGCTGGACCTCGCCGACCACCCGCAGCGCCCGCACGGACAGGTGGTGCTGCACCTGTCGCTGCGCGACCTGTCGGTCGAGTCGGTGCTCGGCGCGGTCAACGTGGTCGACGACGCCGACCACGCGATCCGCGAGCAGACCTCGCTGCACAAGGCCGAGCAGCAGGCCGGCCACCGCCGCTTCGTCACCGCCGAGATCGGCGCGCTGCTCGACGGCACCGCCGAACTCCCGTCCGGCGCGCGCACCGTGGTGTTCTCCCCGTTCGGGCTGGGGGTGCTCGACCTGGCCGTCGCCGAGGCGGTGCTGACCGCCGCCGAGAAGGCCGGGCTCGGCACCGAGGCCGAGGGCTTCGACCCCGGCACCCACACCGTCACCTCCAACCTGACCGGGAGCGCGGCATGACCGGGCTGTTCACCGAGGGCACCCGGGCGATCGTCACCGGTGCCTCCCGCGGCATCGGCGCGGCCATCGCGCTCCAGCTGGCCGAGCACGGCTGCGACGTCGCGCTCAACTACCGCTCCAGCGCCGGGAAGGCCGAGCAGCTGGCGGAGAAGATCGAGGGCCTGGGACGCCGCGCGCTGCTGGTGCGGGCCGACGTCTCGGACGAGGCGCAGGTCACCGCGATGTACAAGGAGATCCGCACCGCCTGGGGCGGGGTGGACGTCGCGGTCCTCAACTCGGGCATCACCGCCGACGGGCACTTCGCGGCGATGAGCGCCGCCAAGTGGCAGGAGGTGATCTCCACCAACCTGACCGGGGCGTTCCTGACCGCCCGCGAGGCCACCAAGCAGATGTACGCCTCCGGCGGGGCGATCGTCTTCATCGCCTCCACCTCCGGCATCGCCGGCCGGGTCGGCCAGGCCAACTACGCCGCCTCCAAGGGCGGGGTGATCGCGATGGCGAAGACCCTGGCCTACGAGGGCGCGCCGAAGAGCATCCGGGTCAACGTGGTCGCGCCGGGCTTCATCGACACCGACATGGTGAAGAAGGTGCCGCGCGCCCAGCTGAAGGAGGCCGCGGCGGCGATCCCGCTGGGCCGGATGGGCACCCCGGAGGAGGTCGCGCAGGCGGCGGTCTTCCTGGCCAGCCCGGCGGCCTCGTACATCACCGCCAAGGTGCTCACGGTCGACGGCGGGATGCTCTACAGCTGACCGCCGCCGTCCTCCGCAATCGAACTGACGTTCCATCAACCCACAGAGAGAGGCAGTCCCCCATGTCCACCGCCACCTTCGAGGACGTCCGCACCCAGGCCGAGCAGCGCCTGGAGAAGAACCTGAAGATCAAGTCGATGATCATCGACCGCCTGGGCCTGGACGCCGAGGCCGAGGTCGTCTCCGACAACCAGCCGCTGTTCGGCCGCGGCCTGGAGATGGACTCGCTGGACACCCTGGAGATCGTCGTCATGATCAACAACGAGTACGACGTGCTGATCAGCGACGACGACTTCGAGGCCTTCGGCTCCATCAACGCCCTGGTCGACTTCATCGAAGCCCGCGAGGTCTGACCGTGGCCACCGCACCCGCCCCCGCCAGGGCCGCCGCGCCCGCCGCCCCGGGCAAGGAGAAGCCGAAGACCTTCGCCTACTCCTCCGACGACATCAAGCGGATGCTCCCGCACCGCTGGCCGATGCTGATGATCGACCGCGCCTACGACGTGGTCCCCGGCGTCTCCGGACGCGGCGTCAAGAGCGTCTCGGTGAACGAGCCGTTCTTCGCCGGCCACTACCCCGACCACTCGATCATGCCCGGCGTGATGATCGTCGAGGCGATGGCCCAGCTGGTCGCCGTGGTCTACGTCGCCGAACTGCTGGAGGCCCCGGCCCCCGCCGCCGGGGACGCGCCCGCCGACCCGTCGGCCAGCGTCGGCTACCTCGGCTCGATCAGCTCGATGAAGTTCTCCCGGCTGGTCGTCCCCGGCGACCAGCTCACCCTGGAGGCCAAGCTCGGTCAGAAGCTCGGCGGCCTGCGCTCGGTCTCGGTCCGGGCCTCGGTCGGCACCGAACTCGCCGCCGCCGGCTCGCTGATCGTCACCACCGAGCGCAAGGGCTGACCCGGCGCCGCCCCACCGCACCAGCACAGACAAGGAGGTGTGCCATGTCCATCACGATCCGCCCCTACCAGGAGGGCGACGCGCACGACATCGCCGAGCTGTACAACCGGCACCGCGACAACCCCAACCCGGTGGCGGGCGGGATCACCGGCGCCGAACTGGAGCGCGAACTCGCCGAGCGCGACACCGCGACCTTCCTGATCGCCACCGAGGACGGCCGGGTGGTGGGCACCTTCGGGCTGTTCCACAGCACCGGACGGCGCTCGGCCCGGGCCGGCGAACTGATCGCCGACATGTTCTTCGTCGCCCCGGCCTACCGCAACGGCGTCATCACCGGACGCCTGTTCACCGAGGCCGTCGAGTGGATGATGCGCTGCGGCTGCCTGGTCCTGCGCCTCACCGTCAACCCGGCCAACACCGTCGCGTTCAAGCTCTACCGGCGGGTCGGCTGCGTCTCCGTCGGCGAGACCGTCCCCGGCGAGGACGGCAACGTCGAACTGCACAACTACATCCCGCTGATCCTGCGCAGCGTCTTCCACGACCTCGGCCCCGAGGCCGTGGCGGAACTCGGCAAGCTCAGCAGCTTCGGCAACGTCACCGACGGCCGGGACGGCGAACTCCGCTCCGACGTACGGGTGGTGGACGGAACCAGGACCGTCGCCTACGCTCTGGCCCTCGGCGCCTTCAAGCTCGCCGCCACCATCGACGTGGACCGCGGCCTGATGCTCGACGCGGCCCTCACCGGCCCCGACGGCACCACCCGGCCGCTGCGGATCGCCGAACCGCCCTACCAGGTCAAGGCCCCGGGCGACGGCCGGCCGCACCGCTTCGGCGACCACGGCCTGACCGCCGAGCTGGACGCCGCCGAAGGCACCCTCACCGTGCACGCCGAGGGCCACCACGGACCGGTGTTCGCCTCCACCTGGCCCAGCGCCGAGGCCGACCGCTCGGCCGGCTGGCGCGAGGGCCAGGCCCGCGACCTGGAGATCGAGCCCGTCGAACACGGCGTCCGGGTCACCGAGCGCACCGGCGGCAACCTGGTCACCGGCACCCTCACCCTGCACCACGGGGTGCTGCGCCAGGAGTTCACGTACACCACCCGGCCCGGCCGGATCTTCCAGACCGTCGGACTGCGCCAGGGCGACTTCACCCTGACCGGCCCCGACGGCACCGCCGAAGAGCACCCGATCGGCACCGGCCTCGGCGTCCGCGACACCTCCGAGGTGGTCGCGGCCGCCCGCACCGCCCCGGCCGGCAGCGCCCTCGCCTGGACCGACGGCGCCACCCGGGTGGCCCTCCCGGCCGGCCACCCCGTCCGGCTGATCACCACCACCCTGGTCGAACGCCACCTGGAGCCCGACGCCGACGGCACCGCCCGCCTGCGCACCGAGCTCGCCACCGGCCCCCGGGCCGCCGCGACCCGACCGGTCACCGGCGCCGAACCCCTGGACGGCCGGCGGAAGCTGACCGTCAAGGCCGCGGCCGGCGGCATCACCGGCTGGACCGAGAACGGCACCAGGGTGCTGCGCAGCCCCGCCCCCCGCACCCGGCCCTTCGGCTGCAACCCGCGCTGGAGCGCCGGGGCGTGGGTCACCCGCGAGCACCACCGGCACAGCCTCGCCACCGGCCTCGGCTGGGGCGTCCCGACCGCCGAGTGGGAGCAGAAGCACCCGCTCGGCCTGGCCGCCCCGCAGGAGCGGATCAGCTGGGAGGTCACCGCCCCCGAGCGGTCCGCCGAGCCGGTCCGGATCGACGTCCACGCCCCCGGCGCGGACGAGGAGACCGTCCTGTGGCTCACCCCCGACACCCCGGCCGACACCGCCGTGGTGATCGACTCCGCCGGCACCCGCCGGGAGCTGGACAGCGCCGGCTTCCGGCAGGTCTGGGCCGCCGCCGCGGCGGTCCGGCTCGGCAGCGGCCACTGGCTGCACCTCGCCCCCGCGGGCGGGAGCCCCACCCAGGAGATCGTCCTGCGCACCACCTCCTCCGGACTGCTGATCGGCTGCGCCGCCACCGGCACCGAAGCCGCCTGGCAGCTGTCCGTCCACCCCGCACCCGCGATCTGACACCCCGTCACTCCCCGAAAGGACACCGAAGAACCATGACCACCGCCCCCGCCCGCACCGCGCAGGACGACTACACCACCGTCCGCACCGCCATCGGTGCCTACCGGATCACCGCCCCGCTGGTCCGGGTCTCCGGCGGCGACCGCTACGAGTTCCTCGACCTGTTCCTGGCCAAGTCCAGCGAGTACGTCGAGCCGGACAGCGTCCGAGAGGCCCTGGCCCTGAACACCGACGGCTCCCCGTTCGCCGTCCTGCTGCACTTCGAGATCGGCGACGACTCCTGGCTGCTGCCCCGCACCCCCGTCACCGCCGAGCAGCTCACCGCCTACCTGGACGCCGTCGACGCCCCGTCCGACGTCACCGTCGAGGTCGCCCCCGAGGGCTGGGGCGCCAGCGCCTTCGAGGGCCCGCACGCCTGGGCCGCCGCCGCCACGTTCGTCGAGTTCGACATCTCCGGCCTGACCCTGCACGGCGTCACCGAGTCCGCCGTCCCCGGCGAGCCCGCCGCGCTGGCCCACCTCGCCCGGGTCGGCACCACCGGCGAGTACGGCTACCTGCTGCTCTCCAACGCCCCCGAGGCCGCCCACGCCGCCGTCGTCGAGGCGGTCACCGCCGAGAACGGCGCCGAGGTCGGCCCGCAGGGCCTGGCCCGGGTCCAGGCCGAGGCCGGGATGGCCGTCTACGCGGCCGGCTTCGGCGGTCTGCCGGTGCACGAGGCGGACCTCGCCTGGATGGTCGACTGGAACCGGATCGGCGAGTTCCAGGGCTCCGAGGAACTGGTCAAGCCCACCTCCGAGACCGCCAAGACCACCGCCCTGGCCGCCCCGGCCGGCGCCGTCGTCCCGGCCGGCACCCCCGTCACCGCCGGCGGGCAGCGGATCGGCACCGTCGTCTGGCAGGCCCCGTCCGCCAACGCCGAGGAGGAACTGGTCGTCGCCCTGCTGGACGCCCCGTTCTGGGTCCCCGGCCTGGAGCTGGCCGCCGACGACGCCGACAGCACCCCGCTGCGCACCGTCACCCAGCCCCGCGTCATCGCCCGCTCCCTCACCACCCGGATCCACTGATGACCGACCACACCACCACCACCGAGCGGATCGCCCTCACCGGGGTCGGCCTGATCACCGGCGCCGGCGACGACGCCGAGAAGAGCTGGGCCGCGATCTCCCAGGGCGTCTCCGGCATCAAGACCAACACCCTGTTCGACACCACCGAGCTGCTCACCGACTGGGCCGGCATGGTCACCGCCGAGCAGCCCGCCGACCTCGACCGCTGCTACGCGCTGGCCGCCACCGCGATCCGCGAGGCACTGCGCACCTCCGGCCTCGACCTGGACACCGTGGACCGCGACCGGGTCGCCGTGGTGGTCGGCTCCAGCCTCGGCGCGATGCCGACCCTGGAGAACGTCCACCGCGGCCTGGTCAAGGACGGCGAGCTGGACGCCCAGGCCGCCGCCGCCTCCCAACTCCCCTGCGTGGGCGACTACATCGCCGCCGAGTTCGACCTGCGCGGCCCGCGGATCGTGCTGTCGAACGCCTGCGCGGCCAGCGCCGTGGCCCTCGGCTACGCCGCCGAACTGCTCTGGAAGGGCGAGGTCGACCACGTCATCTGCGGCGGCGTCGACCCGCTAGCCGAACTCTCCGCGTACGGCTTCTCCGCCCTCGGCGCGCTCGACCCCGAGCCGTGCGCGCCGATGTCCGCCTCCACCGGGCTCACCCTCGGCGAGGGCGCGGGCTTCATGGTCCTGGAGTCCGCCGAACGGGCCGCCGCCCGCGGCGCCACCCCGCTCGCCGAACTCGGCGGCTACGGCCTCTCCTGCGACGGCTACCACCAGACCGCCCCCGACCCGAGCGGCAAGGGCGCCGCCGCCGCGATGGCCCAGGCCCTGCGCACCGCCGGGCTGGAGCCGCAGGACGTCGACTACGTCAACCTGCACGGCACCGGCACCCCCGCCAACGACGTCTCCGAGCCCAAGGCCGTGAAGCTGCTGTTCGGCGCCGAGCTGCCGCCCGCCAGCTCCACCAAGTCGATGCTCGGCCACACCCTGGGCGCGGCCGGCGCGGTCGAGGCGATCGTCTCCACCCTGGCCATCGACCGGGGCGTCATCCCGCCGACCGTCAACACCCGCGGCACCGCCTCCCCGTTCGGCCTGGACATCGTCCCCGACAACGGGCGGCCCGCGCCGCTCGAGGTGGTCGCCTCCAACTCCTTCGCGTTCGGCGGCAACAACGCCACCGTCGTCCTCAACAAGCCCGGACGGCCCGCCCGTTCGGCCCGGCACACCCAGCCCGTGCACCACGTCGTGGTCACCGGCGTCGCCGGACTGGCCGGCTCGGCCGGCTCCACCGCCGAACTGACCGCCGCCCTCGCCGAGGGCCGGACCGGCTTCGACACCCTGGAGCAGGTCGCCGGGATCGGCGAGCGCCCGATCGGCCGGATCGACGTCAAGGCCGTCACCAAGCGGCTCAACCCCAGCAAGGCCCGCCGGATGGACCCGCTCGGCGTGCTCGCCGCCGGCGCCGTCGGCGACCTGTACGAGCGCCACGGCAAGCCCTCCCGGGCCGAGGCCGAGGGCACCGGCATCGTCTTCGCCACCGGCTACGGCCCGGTCACCTCCGTCCTCAACTTCCACCAGGGCGTGCTGGAACAGGGCATCACCGGCGCCAACCCGGCGATGTTCGCCAACACCGTCGTCAACGCCGCCGCCGGCCACGTCGCGATGCTGCACCGCTACCGCGGCTACACCGCCACCATCGCCAACGGCGGCACCTCCTCCGTCCTCGCCCTCCAGCTCGCCGCCCGGGTCATCGCCCGCGGCATGGCCGACCGGATCATGGTGGTGGTCGCCGACGAGTTCCCCGCCCAGGCCCTGGCCACCCAGGCCCGGCTGCCCGGATACGCGAAGACCGCGCACGTCGTCCCCGACGGCGGCACCGGCACCGTCCTCTCCGAGGGCGCCGCCGCGATCCTGCTCGAATCCGAAGCCTCCGCCGCCGCCCGCGGCGCGAGCGTCCTGGCGGACGTCCGCGGCTTCGGGGCCTCCGGCGAGTCCGTCGGCATCGGCCGGATCGGCCGCGACGGCGAAGCCTGGGCCCGCGCCCTGCGCGCCGCCCTCGCCGAGGCCGACTCCACCCCCGAGCAGATCGACACCGTGGTCTCCGCCGCCTCCGGCTACCGCCTGGTCGACCTCGCCCAGCGCCGCGCCCTCGCCCTGGCCGGCCTCGCCGAACGCCCCACCCGCACCCCCAAGGCCCAACTCGGCGAGACCTACGGCTCCGCCGGCGCCCTCGGCCTGGTCGCCGCCCTCGCGGGCGACGCCCCCGCCGGACGCCTCCTGCTCTCCAGCTTCGCCTACGGCGGCTCCTACGCCGCCGCGGTCATCGACGCGAGGCCCTGATGACCCCCCTGCGGACACCCCGACCCCCCACCGCCCTCACCGCCAGCTGGTCCCTCCACCTGGGCCCGGCCCTGCACGCCGCCACCCGCCTCCCGGCGGGGGCGGAGCACGGCGAGGCGGGGGAGCGGTCGGCGGATCAACTCGCCTCGGCGGGAGGATCGTCGGCGGTGGGTGGTGTCGGCGGTGCTGCGGCGGGGTCGGGAGGTGGCCGCCCGGCGGTCGGCTCCGAGCCTGCGGCGGTCCCGCCGGGGACTCAACTGGGCCCTTCGGGAGGGTTGTTGGTGTCGGGTGGTGTCGGTCGTGCTGCGGCGTCTCCGGGCCGTCCGGCGGTTGGCTCCGAGCTTGCGGCAGTCCCGCTGGGTGCTCAACTGGGCTCTTCGGGAAGGTCGTTGGCGGTGGGTGGAGTCGACGGAGCTGCGGCGGGACCGGGAGGTAGCCGTCCGGCGGTTGGCTCCGAGCCTGCGGCGGTCCCACTGGAGGGTCAACTGGGCTCTTCGGAAGGGTCGTCGGCGGCGGATGGTGTCGGTCGTGCTGCGGCGTCTCCGGGCCGTCCGGCGGTTGGCTCCGAGCCTGCGGTGTCCCCGCTGTGGGCGCAACTGTCCTCTTGGGTAGGTGCGTTGGCGCCGGGTGGCGTCGGCCGTGCCGTGGCAGGGTCGGGAGGTGGCCGTCCGGCGGTCGGTGCCGAGCCTTCGGCGGCTCCGCTGAGGACACGACTTGCTCCGTTGGCAGGGACGTTGGCGGCCCCCGGTCGGGCGCGGTTCGGCTTCGGTGCCGGTCGCGTCGTGGGGGCCGAGACCGAGTCCGCTGCCGGTGCGGCGGAGCGTGAACCCGCTCCGGTCGCCGATGGGGGAGCGGTCCGGTCCGGCGGGGCCGGGCGGCGGGTGGCCGGGATGGTCTTCGCCGTGCGTCGGTTGACGGCCCGGCTGGTGGGGACGGGGCGGACGGCTCCGGCCCTCCCCGCCACCGGGTCCGTACCGCCGGCGGTGAAGGACGGGCTCGCCACCGTCTCTGCCGCCGCCCTCTCCGCCGCTGGCGCTGGTGCAGCGGTTCGGTCGGCGGTCCGGGGGACCGGGTACCGCCCGGAGGTCGACGGCGGGTGGGCCGTGCCGGTCCCGGCCACCGCCGCTCTCTCCGCCGCTGGCGCTGGTGCAGCGGTTCGGGGGACCGGGTGCCGCCCGGGGGCCGATGGCGGGTGGGCCGTGCCGGTCCCGGCCACCGCCGCTCTCTCCGCCCCTGCCCCCGTCCCCGCCGCTCTCTCCGTCCCTGCCTCCGTCCCCGCCCCCCTCTCCGTTCCTGTCTCCGTCCCCGCCGCCGATGCAGCGGCCCGGTCGGCGGTCCGGGGCACCGGGCGCCGCCCCGGGGTCGACGGCGGGTGGGCCGTGCCGGTTCCGGTCACCGTGGCCGACCGGGTGGTGTCCGGGGCGGAGCGGGGGGTGGTCGACTGTCTCGTCACCCATCATCCGCGGCTGCCCCGGGATCGGATGGGCCACCGGCTGAACGACGCCGGGCGGTGGCTGATCGCCGAGGCGGTGGCCCACCTGTACGGGGTCCGGATCTCGCCGCGCGAGCTGGCTCGCGATGAGCACTGGCGGTGGAGCGTACCGGAGTTGGGCCTGACCGCCTCGGTCGCGCACTGCGCCGCGTACTCGACGGTGGCGCTGGTCGCCGGGCAGACCGTCGGGGTGGACCTCCAGGACCACCGGGACCGGCCGTTCGCCATGCAGTGGCTGGGCGCGCTGCTCGGCCGCCCGGACGGCGAGCCCGCCACCATGCGGGACTTCGCCGAGTGCGAGGCGCTGATCAAGGCGTCGCACATCCGCAAGGAGACCTTCGCGGGCGTCCGGCTCCCGGACTGGCGGCCGGGTTGGCGTCCCACCAACGTCGGCTACCTGGTCCGCTCCACCGACCTCGGCGACGGTCTGCAACTGGCCCTGGCCACCGACGCCCCCGCGCAGGTCCGCTGGTGGTGGCAGCCGGAGCCCGCCGCCCGCCCCGTCCGCACCGCCACCCCGAAACTGGAGCCCGTCGCATGACCCCCACCGCCACTCCCACCGCCGCCCCGGGGCGCGTCTACACCCGGCGGATCTCGCAGATCGAGCGCGGCTACCTGAACGCCAACGCCACCGGCACCCCGCAGCTGATCCAGATGGTGATCGAGGGCAGCGGGCGGATCGACCCGGCCGAACTCGCCGACGCGGTACGGAAGTCCACCGCCGTCAACCCCGGTCTCGCGGTGCGCCGGAAGGGCCCGAACTGGCGGGCCGACGACGCCGCCCTGCCGCCGGTCACCGAACTGCCCGCCGGGGCCGGGTTCGAGCACCCGTTCTTCCACCGCGACCTGGACGTCGTCACCGGTCCGGTCTGCGAACTCGGCCTGGCGAACGGGCCGGTGACCCGGCTGGTGGTGCGGGCCAGCCACATCGTCACCGACGGCCGCGGGCTGCGGCACTGGATCGAGGACCTGTTCCGGGCCCTGCGCGGCGAGCAGCTCCTCGGCGCCGACTCCACCGTCGACGACACGCACTTCCGGGCCGCCGCCGCCCCCGTCCCGGCGGCGCCCGTCCCGGCCCGGGTGGAGGGCTTCCCGGCGATCCTCGGCCGGGGCGCGGCCGACGGCACCGCGCTGTGGCTGCGCCGCTCGATCGCGGCGACCCCGACCGCGGTGACCGCCCGGATCGGCGCCGCCGTCTCCCGGCTGCTGACCGCCGACACCGGCCGGCTGATCATCCCGGTGGACCTGCGCCGGCACGACCGCGAGGTGCGCTCCACCGCCAACCTGACCTCCCAGCTGGTGCTCGACCTGCACCGCGAGGACCGCTGGAACCGGCTGCACAGCCAGCTGCTCGCCGCCATGCTCCGCAAGCGCGAAGTCGCCTCCCTGGAAAGGGACTTCCTCCGCAACAACCCGTTCGCCAACTCGCTGCGCGAGGCCCAGGAG
Source organism: Kitasatospora sp. NPDC088783 (assembly GCF_044750705.1). Classification (NCBI taxonomy): domain Bacteria; kingdom Bacillati; phylum Actinomycetota; class Actinomycetes; order Kitasatosporales; family Streptomycetaceae; genus Kitasatospora; species Kitasatospora sp. NPDC088783. Next base: position 66,298 of record NZ_JBIVKJ010000019.1, on the reverse strand, counting down.
CTGGACGGCACCCGCTTCCCGTGCACCGCGATCCTCACCGACCACGGCCGGATCGACACCGGCCTGTACCGCACCGCGCACTTCCGCCCGACCGAGTACTACACCCTGCCGATGCTCGTCCCGTACGCCGAGATGTTCCTGAGCACCTGCCAGATTGACGACCGCACCGAGCTCACCCTGTCCTGCCGCAACCGCCCGGACGCCCGCCCGGCCGCCGAAGCCGTGCTGGACGAGGTCGAGCGCGCCCTGCTCACGGTCGACTGACCCGGTCCGGCCCACACTCCTCCTCCCCGCTGATGAAGGACCCGCGAAGATGCCCACCACACCCGCCCGCACCACGGTGAACGCGGCCAAGGGCAAGGCCCGCCGCAAGCCGGCCCCGGCCCGCAAGCCCGCCGCCACCACCGTCACCGTCACCAAGACGACCGCCACCGCGACCGCCGCCGCCACCGCCGCCACCAAGGCGACCGGTGCCAAGCCCGAGTCCCCCGCCCCGTCCGCGAAGGCCGCCACCCCGAAGGCCGCCACCCCGAAGGCCGCCACCCCGAAGGACGCGCCGAAGGACGCCCCCACCGCCGTCGCGGTCGAGGAGGAGCCCACCCCCGTCGAGCAGGCCGCGCCCCCCGCCGACCGGACGCCTCCCCCCGCCGAGGCGCCGTCGAAGGCCGCGCTGCTCACCATGGTGATCGCGGTGGCCGGCGGCTTCATCGCGCTGCTGGACACCACCATCGTCAACGTCTCGATGCAGGAGACCACGGCCCGGTTCGGCGGCATCAACCAGGTGCAGTGGGTGGTGACGGCCTACCTGCTGGCGCTGGCGGCCGTGATGCCGGCCACCGGCTGGCTGGCCACCAGGTTCGGGACGAAGCGGGTGTTCGCCGCCGCGGTGACGCTGTTCGCGCTGGGTTCGCTGGGCTGCGCCGCCGCGCAGTCGCTGGACCAGCTGATCGCGGCGCGCGGCCTCTCGGGCGCGGCGGCGGGCGTGCTGACGCCGGTGTCGACGATCCTGCTGACCCGCGGGGTGCCGCGCGAGCACCTGGGCCGGGTGCAGGCGCTGAACGGTTCGGTGATGCTGATCGGTCCGCTGCTGGGCCCGACCATCGGCGGTCTGCTGGTGGGCTGGGGCGGCTGGTCGGCGGTGTACGTGGTGAACGTCCCGTTCTGCGCGGTGCTGCTGGCGGCGGCGCTGCGCTGGGTCCGCAAGGACGCGCCGCCGGCCGGGAGCGCCCGGCCGCTGGACGTGCTGGGCCTGGTCTCCTCGGCGACGGCGACGGTCTCCACGGTGCTGGCGATCCACGAGTACGCCGAGCAGGGCGCCCGGGCGAGCGCGGCGCTGCTGGTGCCGGTCGGCCTGGCGGTGCTGGGCGCGGTGGTCTTCGTGCTGCGCGAACTGCGGGCGAAGGCGCCGCTGCTGGACCTGCGGCTGTTCCGCATCCCGGTGTACGCGACCGCGGTGGTGAACATCTTCTGCCTGGGCTTCGTGCTGTACTCGCCGATGATGCTCATCCCGCTGTACTTCGAGGACGCCCGCGGCGAGTCCGCGGTGGCCACCGGCCTGCTGATGTCGACCGGCGGCCTGGGCGTGGTGTCCGCGGCCTGGCTGTCCCGGGTGCTGCTGCGCAAGATCGGCGGCGGCGCGACGGTGCTGATCGGCATCGGCCTGACCATGCTGGCGACGCTGCCGATGACCGGCCTGACCGGCACCACCCCGTACCCGCTGATCTGCGCGAGCCTGGTGGTGCGCGGCCTGGGCACCGGCCTGACCATCGTGCCGACGATGACCCGGGCGTTCCAGTCGATCCGTCAGGAGTCCATCCCGGACGCCTCCTCGCAGCTCAACCTGACCCAGCGGATCGGCGGCGCGCTGGCCATCGCGGTGGTCACGGTGGTGCTGACCGACTCCGCGAAGGAGCACCACGGCATGGTGCCCGCCGCGTTCGCGCACTCCTTCGGCTGGCTGCTGGGGGTGTACGGGGTGACGCTGCTGCCCGCGCTGGCGCTGCTCCTCGCGGACCTGCGGGAGAAGCGGGCGCAGGCAGCACCGGCGGCACCTGCGGCACCGGCAGAACCGGCGGCGCAGACGGCCTGACGGCGCGTCAGCCGGGCGCCCGCGGTCAGCGCGTGGCGGGGAGCCAGCCGTCCTGGACGGCGTGCACCCCGGCCTCGAAGCGGCTGCGGGCGTCCAGCCGTTCCATCAGGTTGGCGGCGAACCGGCGGGCGGTGCGCGGCGAGACGCCCATCCGCTTGGCGATCGCCTCGTCGGTGTGGCCCTGGGCGAGCATCTTGAGCACCGCGAGTTCCTGCGGCGGCATCTCGTGCGCGTCGACCTTCGGCATGTCGCCGACCGGGATCGCGTTGTCCCAGACGCCCTCGAACAGGGCGCACAGCGCGGCCACCGTGCCGGCGCCGCGCAGCACCACCGCGCCGGCCCGGGCGTCCTCGGTGTCGATCGGCAGCACGGCCTGCCGCCGGTCGAAGATGATCATGCGGATGGGGAGTTCGGGCACCGTCCGGACCTGGCCGCCGTGCAGGTTCAGCCAGGTCACGTGGTCCAGGGTGGGCCGGTGGTTGCGGACGCTGTCCAGGTAGACCGTGCGCATCTGGACGCCGCGCTCCAGCAGCGCCGCGTTCGGCTGCCGACTGGCCCGCAGGTCCTCCTCGGTGTGCGCGCCGCCGGGGGCGAAGGTGGCCACCTCCTGGCGCACCGAGCCGGCCAGTTCGGCCAGCCGCTCGCGGATCGCCTCCGGGCCGCTCAACTGCTCCGAGGCGGCGTCGGTCGCGGTCGGCCGGAACGCCGAGCACTCCGCGATCAGCTGCGCGGCGGCGGCCCGGGAGGCTTCCACCCGCAGCTGCTGGGCGGCGAGTTCGGCCTGCTGGCGGGCCAGCAGCACCTCCATCGCGGTCTCCGGGCCGATCGCCCGGAACCCGATGCCCTCCCGGGCGGAGGGCTGCACCAGGGCCAGTTCGCTCAGCCGGTCGAGCCCGGCGCGCACTCTCTCCTCGGTGATGCCCAGCGACCTGGCCAGGGCGGCGACCCCGGACTGCGGCTCGGCCAGCATCCGGCGGTAGATGGATTCGGCCTCGGTGTCGAGTCCCAGTGCGTCCAGCATGAATCGATCCCCGTTTCGATCAGCGCCAGTAACGTTTGCTCGGGCTCAGAGCTTACTGATACGGGGCAACCACGCACTGACCGTCATGTTCCGGAGAGGTGTCCGGGCAGCGGACGCGGGACCACCGGGACCGCGGCCCGGCACCGGGGGGATCACACCGCGGCGGTCAGCAGCAGGCGGCCGACCAGCTCGGTGACCTCGGGCGCTCCGGGGACGGCCCCGGGAACGGGCTCGGCCGGCGGCTCGGGCAGGGCCGAGGAGCAGTCCCGGATCAGGCTGTGGAAGGAGAACAGCGCCGACGCCTCCTGCCGGACCAGGTTGTGCTCGAACAGGACGTCCAGGAAGCACTCGGCCTCGTCCGGGCTCACCCCGGTCAGCGCCGCCGCCCGCTGCACGTCGAAGCTCTCCGCGCCCTGCCGGCTCATCAGCCGGGAGAAGCGCTGCTGCGCCCGGTCCAGGTACTGGTAGGAGGCGCGCAGCAGCGCCATCAGGTCCCGGTCCGCGGTGCGCAGGCAGCGGGCCCGCCGGGCCGGGTCGGCCAGCCGCTCCACCAGGTCCGCGACCGTCCAGGCCGGACGGTCGCGCAGCCGGGTCGCGGCGATCCGCACCGCCAGCGGCAGGTACCCGCACAGCGCGACGGCCTCGGCGGCCCGGGCGGGCTCCCGGGCCACCCGGGCCCGGCCGGCCACCCGGGCCAGCAGCTCGACCGCGTCGGACGGCGGCAGCACGTCCAGCGGCAGCGCCACCGCGCCGTCCAGGGCGCTGAGCTTGCGCCGCCCGGTCACCAGCACCAGGGTCTCCCCGGCGCCCGGCAGCAGCGGGCGCACCTGGGCGCTGTCCGCGGCGTCGTCCAGCACCAGCAGGCAGCGCCGGCCGGCCAGCCGGGCCCGCCACAGCGCGCTGCGCTCCTCCAGCGAGGCCGGGACCTCCTCGGGCCGCAGGCCGTCCGCCCGCAGCAGCGCGGCCAGCGCCCGGATCGGCGGCACCGGCGGCCGGGTCTCGTCGAAGCCGTCCAGCGCGGCGAAGAACTGGCCGTCCGGGAACTGCCCGGTCAGCTGGTGGGCGAGCCGCACCGCCAGGGTGGTCTTGCCGACCCCGCCCATGCCGTCGACGGCCAGCATCAGCGGGGCGCCGGGGGCCCGCCGGCCGACCGCCTCCAGCAGCAGGGCCGACTCGGCGGCCCGGCCGGTGAAGTCCGCCAGGTCGTGCGGGAGGCAGTTGGGGCTGCCGGGCGGCTCCTGCCCCCGGGCGGGCCGCGGCGCGGGCGGTTCGGCCGGTGCGGCGGCGGCGCCGTGCACGCCGGGGCCGTCGGCCAGGATCTCGGCGTGCAGGGCGCGCAGCCCGGGGCTGGGCTCCAGGCCGAGTTCGTCGGCCAGGAAGCGCCGCCCCTCGTCGTACACGGCCAGCGCGTCGGCCTGCCGGCCGCTGCGGCACAGGGCCGTCATCAGGCTCCGCCGCAGCGAGTCGCGCAGCGGGTACTCGGCCAGCAGCGCCGTCAACTCGCCCACCAGCGAGGAGGTTTCGCCGACCTTCAGGCGCAGTGCCATCAGGTCCTCGACGGCGGCGATCCGCTGTTCGTTCAGTTTCACCGCGGCGCTGGTCACCGCCGGGCAGTGGATTCCGGCGAAGGCCTCGCCGCGCCACAGGTCGACCGCGGACTGGAGCAGCCGGATCGCCTCGGCGAACCGCCCGTCCCGCTCGGCGGCCCGGGCCTCCCGGACCTTGCGGGCGAAGCGGTTGGCGTCCACCGCGTCCTCCGGGGCGGCCAGCCGGTAGCCGACGTCGGCCGTCACCAGCCGGTGCTCGCCGGCGGCCAGCACCCGTCTCAGGTCCCGGATGGCGTTGTGCACCTGGGGGCGGGCCGAGGTCGGCGGGTCCTCCCAGAGCTCGTCCACCAGGAAGTCCATCGGCACCACCCGGCCGACGTTCAGCAGCAGCAGTGCCAGGAGTCTCTGCTGCCGCATGCCCCGGACGTCCACGGGGACACCGCTCTGGCGGGCCTCCAGGGCGCCCAGCACCAGGAATTCCATCGTCCTTCACCCCCGTGAATCCGATCGGTCCGTCTACTCGCCGCTCGCCGCTCGCTGCTCGTGCGGTGCGGTGCGGTGCGGTTGCGCTGTGCTGTTGTGCTGACCTTCGGTCAGTTGGTGCGGTGCGGACGGGCCTTGCCGGTCCGTCGGCGGGTGCCGTGCGGCCGGTCGGCTCAGCCGCCCCAGGTGACGTCGCCCTGCGGGGAGGCGCCCGGGTGCGGGGTGGCGGTGGCGGTCGGGGTCGGGTCGACCTGGACGGTCCCGGCGCCGTCCGCGACGTTTCCGGAGAATTCCACGGCGCCCGCCGAAACGGTCAGGGCGGCGACGGCGACAATCGCGGAAGCGGCGAACTTGGAGACACGGGTGACCAGCACGGAATTCTCCTCGGAAAGTAGTGGGGATTTCCCGGGATTTCCTCCCGGGGTTCCTGGCCGGGGCTCTCGCTCCCCCCGACACCTCCACTCTGCTCCCGCCGGCAGCGGGAGGGAACAGACTCCGGCTGGACGGAACATGCACTGACCTAAGCCGTCCAGGCCGACCTCAGTCGAAGTCCCACCAGGGGCCCGGAACCAGGGCCGCACCCACGGCCAGCACGTCCACGCCGGCCAGCTCGGGCTCCTCGCCGACGGCGCGCCCCAGCAGGGCGGCGGCCCGCTCCTCCGCCTCGGCCAGCCCGGCCGACAGGCTGAACACGCCCACGGTGACCTCGCCCGTCCCGTCCTGGTGGACGCTCACGTGCTCCAGGGCGTCCGCCTCGCGGGCATGGGACTGGACCATTTCCGCCAAGCCCGGGGGAACTCCACCGCCGGCCGGCATTCGCAACCTCGCGTGAACCAGATACATGGTCCCATCTTCGTCCCCGCCGCTAAGTACCCGAACGACTTCCGGGTGGTCTCTTTATGCCGTGGCACAAACCGTCCCGCCCGCGCCGGTCCTGAACGGGACGGCGTGGACGGGACGGGACGGGCGGGACGCGTGGGACGTGCGGGACGGGGCGCCGGTCAGACGGCGGCGACCGCCGCGAGGTGGTCGGGCAGTTCGCCGCCGCTGTCCAGGAAGTGCGTCAGCGGCAGCGTCGCCGCGCCGAGCGTCACCGCGTCCGGACCGAGGTCGGAGAGGGTGATGGTGGTGCGGGAGCGGGGGAAGGACAGGGCGTAGCGGGTCGCCGCCTCGCCGATCGCGGGGAGCAGCCGGGGGCCGAGCAGCAGGCCGGCCCAGCCGCCGATGACGATCCGCTCGGGGTTGAACAGGTTGACCAGGTCGGCGATGGACGCGCCGAACAGCTCGGCGGCCTCGTCGAGCAGGGCGACGGCGCTCGGCTGCCCCTCCTCGGCGGCCCGCAGCAGGGCCGCCAGACCGGCCTTCTCGCTGGTGTCGGGCACCGTGCCGTCCCAGCGCTCGACCAGCGCCTCGGCGCCGACGTACGCCTCCAGGCAGCCGCGGGAGCCGCACCGGCAGGGGCGGCCGCCGACGTGCACCTTGGTGTGGCCCCACTCGCCGGCCGAGCTGGTCGCGCCGCGGAAGCGGACGCCGTCGGCGATCACGCAGGCGCCGACGCCGGAGCCGAACAGGGCGACCACCGCGTGCCGGCTGCCGCGCCCGGCGCCGAACCACATCTCGGCCTGGCCGAGCGTCTTGGCGCCGTTGTCGACGTACAGCGGCAGCGGGGTGTGCTCGCGCAGCATCCGGCCGAACGGGACGGCGTCCCAGCCGAAGGTCTGGCCGTGCACGACGATGCCCGCGCCGGGGTCGGCGCCGGTGCCCTGCTCGACGATGCCGGGCACCCCTATCCCGATGCCGAGCACGTTCTCGGCGGCGACGCCGGCCGCGGCGAGCACCTGGTCGAGGCCGCCGGCGATCATCCGGACCACCCGCTCGGGGTCGTGCGCGGCGAGCAACGGCTGGTCGGCCGAGGCGAGTTCGGTGAGCGCGAGGTCGAAGAGGGTGACCCGGACCTGGGTCTCGCCGATGTCGATGCCGACCAGGTGGGCCTGGCCGGGGGTGACCCGGAGCAGGATGCGCGGGCGGCCGCCGTCGGACTCGACCGATCCGCACTCCTCGATCAGCCCGTCGGCAAGCAACTCGCCCGTTACGTTGCTGACCGATCCGGCACTCAGCCCGGTCGCGGTGCCCAGCTCCTGGCGGCTCAGCGGACCGTTGAAGTACAGGTGTCGCAGTAGCGTGGAACGGCTGCTCCGGCGCAGGTCGCGAACGGTCTGCTTGCCTCGCGGTGTCATCGGTTTCCCTTCTTCGTTGCAGAATCTACGCCGTCGCGCCTCTTGACGTCTACTTTTCTCAGACGTTAAATCTCGGCGTGAAGTAAGCAGTTCCGACTGCCTCTTCACCCCCACGAGACGACAGCCCGAGAGGGGCTCCTCCCATGCGCACCCACCGGATCTCCGCCGCCCTCGCCCTGACCGCCGCGATCGTCCTGACCGCCTCCGCCTGCGGCGGCGGCGACAGCGGCAGCGGCGGCAACTCCAGCCCCAAGACGCTCACGTACTGGGCCTCCAACCAGGGCAGCAGCCTGGAGAACGACAAGCAGGTGCTGGAGCCCGAGCTGAAGAAGTTCGAGGCGCAGACCGGCATCAAGGTCAACCTCGAGGTCATCCCCTGGTCCGACCTGCTGAACAGAATCCTGGCCGCCACCGCGTCCGGCCAGGGCCCGGACGTGCTGAACATCGGCAACACCTGGTCCGCCTCCCTCCAGGCGACCGGCGCACTGCTCCCGTTCGACCAAGCCGCCTTCGACAAGATCGGCGGCAAGGACCGCTTCCTGGAGTCGACCATCGCCTCGGCCGGCGCCAAGGGCAAGGACCCGGCGGCCGTCCCGCTGTACTCGATGGCCTACGGCCTGTACTACAACAAGAAGCTGTTCCAGGCGGCCGGGATCGCCAACCCGCCCGCCACCTGGGAGGAGCTGGTCGCGGACGGCAAGAAGCTGACCTCGAGCGACAAGTACGGCCTGGCGATCGAGGGCGGCAACGTCTCGGAGAACGTCCACCACGCCTTCACCCTGGGCATGCAGCACGGCACCGGCTTCTACGACGCCTCGGGCAAGCCGACCTTCGACAGCCCGGAGGCCGTCGCCGCGGTCAAGCAGTACGTCGACTTCATCGCCAACGACAAGATCGCCGCCCCCGGCAACGCCGAGTACGCCGCCAACCAGTCGGTGACCGACTTCGCCACCGGCAAGGCCGCGATGCTGATGTGGCAGTCCGCGGGCGCCAACCTCAAGTCGCACGGCATGAACCCGGACGACTACGGCGTCGTCCCCGTCCCGGCCCCGGCCGGCGCCACCGGCGACAAGGCCACCACCTCGATGGTGGCCGGCATCAACCTGGCGGTCTTCAAGAACACCAAGAACCTCGACGGCGCCCTGAACTTCGTGAAGTTCATGACCAGCGACGAGGAGCAGAAGACCCTCAACGGCACCTACGGCTCGCTGCCGCCGGTGAAGGCCGCGCAGTCCGACGCCGCGTTCTCCACCCCGGAGCTGCAGACCCTCGCGGGCGTCCTGCAGAAGAGCGCCGCGCCGCTCCCGCAGGTCCCCACCGAGAGCCAGTTCGAGACCCTGATCGGCACCGCCGTGAAGAACCTGCTGGCGTCCGCCGCCGCGGGCAAGCCGATCACCGAGGCCACGGTCAAGGACGAACTGTCCAAGGCCCAGCAGCAGATGCCGGCCAGCTGACGTGCCCGAGAAAGTGATCGACCGCCAGACCGCCGGACAGGAGGCCGCCCCGAAGGGGGCGGCCCCCGCCCCCCGGCGCCTCCGTGACAAGTTCGGGCGCGGCGCACTGCCCTACCTGCTGCTGCTCCCGGCCCTGCTGGCCGAACTGCTGATCCACCTGGTCCCGATGGTCACCGGCATCGTGATGGCCTTCAAGCAGCTCACCCAGTTCTTCATCCGCGACTGGGGCTCGGCGCCCTGGTCCGGCTTCGACAACTTCAAGGTCGCGCTGGAGTTCGACGCCCCGGTCGGCAAGGCGCTGCTGCACTCGTTCTGGGTGACCTGCGGGTTCACGGTGCTGTCGGTCGGCCTGTCCTGGCTGATCGGCGTCACCGCCTCGGTCTTCACCCAGGACGCCTTCCGCGGCCGCGGGCTGCTGCGCGCGGCGTTCATGCTGCCGTACGCGCTGCCGGTGTTCGCGGCCGTGATCACCTGGTCGTTCATGTTCCAGCGGGACACCGGCCTGATCAACCACGTGCTGCACGACCAGCTCCACCTGACCAGCGACAAGCCGTTCTGGCTGATCGGCGACAACAGCTTCTGGGCGCTGCTGACCGTCTCGGTCTGGAAGTCCTGGCCGTTCGCCTTCCTCACCCTCACCGCGGGCCTGCAGAACATCCCGCGCGAGCTGTACGAGGCCGCCGCGCTGGACGGCGCCGGCGTGTGGCAGCAGATCCGCCGGATCACCCTGCCCTCGCTGCGCCCGGTCAACCTGGTGCTGGTGCTGGTGCTGTTCCTGTGGACCTTCAACGACTTCAACACGCCGTTCGTGCTGTTCGGCAAGTCCGCCCCGCAGGCCGCGGACCTGATCTCGATCCACATCTACCAGTCCTCCTTCATCACCTGGAACTTCGGCCAGGGCTCGGCGATGTCCGTCCTGCTGCTGCTGTTCCTGCTGCTGGTGACCGCGGTCTACCTGTTCGCCACCAACCGCCGTCGGGGGGACGCAGAATGATCAACCCGCCCGCCTCCTTCCGCTGGCTGCGCCGGATCGTGCTGCTGGTGCTGGCCGTCTTCACCCTGACCCCGGTCGCGGTGATGCTGAGCTCCTCGCTCAAGCCGCTCCAGGACGTCCAGGGCCCGTGGCGCTGGATGCCCAGCCACCTGACCTTCCGGCCGTACATCGACATCTGGAAGACCGTCCCGCTCGCGAAGTACTTCACCAACTCGCTGATCGTCGCGGGCTCGGCCACCGGCCTGTCCGTGCTGATCGCGCTGCTGGCCGGCTACGCGGTGAGCCGCTACCGGTTCCGCGGCAAGAAGGTCTTCACGATCACCGTGCTGTCCACCCAGATGTTCCCCGGCATCCTGTTCCTGCTGCCGCTGTTCCTGATCTTCGTCAACATCGGCAACACCACCGGCATCGCGCTGTACGGCAGCCGCGGCGGCCTGATCCTCACCTACCTGACCTTCTCGCTGCCGTTCTCGATCTGGATGCTGGCCGGGTACCTGGACTCCATCCCGCGCGACCTCGACGAGGCCGCCGCGGTCGATGGCTGCGGCCCGATCCGCACCCTCGTCCAGATCATCGTCCCGGCCGCCCTGCCCGGCATCATCGCGGTCGCCGTGTACGCCTTCATGACCGCCTGGGGCGAGGTGCTGTTCGCCTCCGTCATGACCAACGACCAGACCCGCACGCTGGCCGTCGGGCTCCAGGGGTACGCCACGCAGACCGACGTCTACTGGAACCAGGTGATGGCCGCCTCGCTGGTCGTCAGCCTCCCCGTGGTCGCCGGATTCCTGCTGCTGCAGCGCTACCTGGTGGCCGGTCTGACCGCCGGTGCCGTCAAGTGAGGCACCGTCAGGGTGTCGACAACTGACGCACCGACAGGGTGCCGACGCGTGACGCACCGCCCGGACCGCCGCCCCCTCACCCTCGAAAGGACCACCCCGTGAACCACCTCGACGCGCTGCCGGCCAACTTCCGCTGGGGCGCCGCCACCGCCGCCTACCAGATCGAGGGCGCCGCGAGCACCGACGGCCGCGCGCCGTCGATCTGGGACACCTTCTCGCACACCCCCGGCAAGGTCGACAACGGCGACACCGGCGACACGGCCTGCGACCACTACCACCGCTGGCCCCAGGACCTCGACCTGGCCAAGGGGCTCGGCCTGGACGCCTACCGCTTCTCCATCGCCTGGCCCCGGGTCGTCCCGCAGGCCGACGGCCGGGTCAACGCGGCCGGCCTGGACTTCTACGACCGCCTGGTCGACGGCATGCTGGAGCGCGGCCTCACCCCGTTCCCGACCCTCTACCACTGGGACCTCCCGCAGGCCCAGCAGGACCGCGGCGGCTGGCCCGAGCGCTCCACCGCCGAGCGCTTCGCCGAGTACACCGCGGTGGTCGCCGAGCGCCTCGGCGACCGGGTCCGCGACTGGTGCACCCTCAACGAGCCGCTCTGCTCCTCCTGGATCGGCCACCTCGAGGGCAAGATGGCCCCCGGCGTCACCGACCTCACCGCCGCCGTCCGCACCTCCTACCACCTGCACCTCGGCCACGGCCTCGCCGTCCAGGCGCTGCGCGCCGCCGTCCCCGGCGCCCGGATCGGCATCGTCAACAACCTCTCCACCATCGAGCCCGCCACGCAGTCCGACGCCGACCTCGCCGCCGCCCGGCGCGCCGACGGCCACATCAACCGCTGGTGGCTCGACCCGATCCTCGGCCGCGGCTACCCGCAGGACATGCTCGACCTGTACGGCGTCGAACTCCCCGTCCGGGACGGCGACCTCGACCTGATCTCGGCCCCGCTCGACTGGGTCGGCCTCAACTACTACTTCCGCCAGATCGTCGAGGACGACCCCACCGGCCCCGTCCCGGGCTTCCGCCAGGTCCCCGGCCCCAACCCCGAGCGCACCGCGATGGACTGGGAGGTGCACGCCCCCGGCATCGAGGAGCTCCTGCTGCGCCTCACCGAGGACTACGGCGTCCGCGAGATCTACGTGACCGAGAACGGCTCCGCCTACCGCGACACCGTCACCGCCGACGGCCGCGTCGACGACCCCGAGCGCACCGCCTACCTGGAGTCCCACCTCGCCGCCTGCGCCCGCGCCGTCGCCAAGGGCGCCCCGCTGGCCGGCTACTTCGCCTGGTCCCTGCTCGACAACTTCGAGTGGGCCTACGGCTACGACAAGCGCTTCGGCCTGATCCACGTCGACTACGACACCCAGGTCCGCACCCTCAAGGCCAGCGGCGAACGCTACGCCCAGCTCATCGCCGCCCACCGCGCCCGCGCCTGACCCCCACCACCCCCCCGAACCACAGGGCCCCGGAAGCGACCGACGCTCCCGGGGCCCTGCCTCGTGCACTTCCTACCGGCTACGGGGCGTCAGCGGCCCTGGAGGGACTTGACGTTGTCGCCGAAGGTCCAGCCCTTCGAGCCGTCCCAGTTGAGGGACCAGGTCATCAGGCCCTTCAGCTGGCCGTTGAAGGAGCCGTAGGCCTGGGAGACCAGGCCGGGGGCCATGTAGCCGCCGCCCGCGCCGGACTGGGCGGGGAGGCCGGGGACCTGCTTGTCGTAGGGGACCTTGACGGTGGTGCCCTGGATGGTCAGGCCGTTGTTGAGGCAGGTGGTCTGGGCGGTGAAGCCCTGGACGGTGCCGGCCGAGTAGGAGTCGCCGGAGCAGCCGTACATGGAGCCGTTGTAGTACTGCATGTTCAGCCACCACAGCCGGCCGTTGTCGACGTACTTCTTGATGATCGGCAGGTAGGAGCCCCAGATCGAGCCGTAGGTGACGCTGCCGCCGGTGACGTACGCGGTCTCGGGGGCCATGGTGAGGCCGAAGCCGGCCGGCATCTGGGCGAGGACGCCGTCGATGATCCGGATCAGGTTGGACTGCGAGGCGGACAGGGTGGTGATGCTGCCGCTGCCGGACAAGCCGGTCTCGATGTCGATGTCGATGCCGTCGAAGTTGTACTTCTTCAGGATCGGCACGATGGTCGCGACGAACTTGTCGGCCACCGCGCTGGAGCTCAGGTCGATGCCCGCGGCGGCGCCGCCGATCGACATCAGGATGGTCGCGCCGTTCGCCTTGGCCTGGCACATCTCGGCGGGGGTGGCCACCTTGACGCCGGTGTCCATGCCGTCCTGCCAGAGCACGGTGCCGTCGGAGAGGATCACCGGAAAGGCGGTGTTGAGGACGTTGTAGCCGTGCTGGGCGATCCGGCTGTCGGTGATCGGGGTCCAGCCGAGGCCCGGGTGCACGCCGTTGGAGGCGCCGTCCCAGTTCTCCCAGTAGCCCTGGAGCACCTTGCCGGTCGGCCGCGGCTTGGTGGCGCAGGTGGCGTCACCGGGCGGGTTGCTGGTCGGCGGCTGCGAGGTGGGCGGCTGCGAGGTCGGGGGCTTGGACGTCGGGGGCTGCGAGGTGGGCGGCTGGGACGTCGGCGGCTGGGAGGTGGGCGGCTGGGAGCTGGGGGCGCTGGTGGACGGCGACGGGCTGCCGCTGCCGCCGGGGCCGCTGAGCACCAGGTCGTCCGCGTAGAAGGCGGGCTGGCCGTACCAGCCGTGCACGAAGACGGTCACCGAGGTGGTGGAGGCGCCGGTGGAGAAGGTGGTGCTGAGCTGCCCGTACGAGGCGTTGCCGGGGGCCCAGGTGGAGGCGTTCACGCCGGTGCCGGTGGCGCCGAGGTAGACGTAGCTGCCCTGGACGAAGCCGCTCAGGGTGTACTGCGCGTTGGGCTGCACGCTGATGGTCTGCGAGCACTGCGCGCTGTCCTGGCCGCTGGGGGTGGCCTTGAGCGCGGCGGTGCCGCCGTGCACCGGGCTGCTGACGACCGTCGCGCCGGAGCCGGCGGTGCAGGTCCAGTTGGCGAGCCCGCTCTCGAAGCCGGGGTTGGCGACCAGGTTGGCGACGTCGGCGGACGCGGTGACCGAGCCGGCCACGGCGAGGCCGGTGCCGATCACGGCGGCGGCGCTGACGCCGGCCAGCGACCGCTTCAGGACGCTCGGACCCGGCTGGGCGTGGCTGACCCGCGGCGCCTGGGCGGCGCGCTCCACGGGCGAGTACGACCTTCGACGGAACATGGTGCTCCCTTCCCGCCGAACACCTGGTCATGGGCATGACCAGCGCTGTGGGGGCGCGATGCGCGGCTGTGGGTGAGGTGGGGACATGTGGGGGGTTGTGCCCAGCCGGATCGTAGGAGCGGGGGCAGGGGGCGTCAATAGGTCTGGACCAATGGCGAGGGTCCGGACCATCCCGGCGAAGGGTCGCCGACTGCCCCTCCACCGGCGGCCCCTCCACCGGCGGCCCCTCCACCGGCGGGCCGGGGGCGTCGCGGCCCGGCCGCCGGTCAGCCCGTCGGGGCCACGGTGAACGGCGCGGCCAGCACCCAGGTCTGGTTGGAGCCGCCGTGCGGCGCCCAGAGCGTCGCCGGAGCGGGGGAGACCGCCTCGTACGGGCAGTCCAGCACCATCCCGGTGCCCGCGTTCTCGATCCGGTGCGCCCGGCCGCCGTCCACCGCGACGACCCGCCAGCGCTGCCAGGCCGCGTCCGCGCCGTGCCGGTCGCACATCCGCACCGAGTCGCCGTCCTGCGCGCCCCGGCCGTCCAGCAGCAGGTTGTTGGCCGCCGAGACCAGCTCGAACTCCCCGTCCCGGTCGGTCGGCCCCAGCAGCCACAGCTGGTGCGGCTGCCCGTGCGCCTTCCACAGGTGCGGACGGGTGCCGTGCCGGGTGTGCAGCGCGGTGTCCAGCGCCAGCCCGCTGCTCACCGAGAGCACCAGGAACGGCCCCAGCGGCTTGCGGGCCCGGCGGCGGAACAGCGAACCCACGTCGTCCGTACCGATCTTCAGGAACGGTACGCCGATCTCGGCACTGACGCGGCGCTCTCCCGGTGGCATGGCCGCCATGCTAGGGCCTGCCCCCGGCCTCCCGCGCCCCCGTACGCCCTCCCCGCCCGCCGAGCCCGCGGCGCACACTGGCAGCGGCCCCGGCCCACAGCATCCGGCCCCCGGCCGGCCCCCGGACGTCGAACGGAACGAGCCCGAGACGTGGACTGCCGCACCCCCGCCGCCCTGCTGGCCGAAGCCTGCGCCGCCGCCGGGCGCCCGAGCACCGGCGCGCGGCTGATCCGGGCCGGTGAGAACACCCTGTGGCGGCTGCCCGGCGGAGTGGTCGCCCGGATCGGCCGCCCCGGCCAACTCGCGGTCGCGGCCAAGGAACTGGCCGTCGCCGACTGGCTGCACCGGCACCGGGTGCCGGCCGTCCGCCCGCTCGGCCACCCGGCCGCGCCGCTGGCGGTGCACGGCCGCCCGGTCACCTTCTGGCACGAGCTGCCGCCGCACCGCCCCGGCACCCCGGTCGAACTGGCCACCGCGCTGCGCCGCCTGCACCGACTGCCGCCGCCACCGGCCGGACTGGGCGCCCTCGACCCGTTCGTCCGGCTCCCCGAGCGGATCGCCGCCGCCGCCCTCGACGAGCCGGGCCGCCGCCGACTGCGCTCCCACCTCGCCGAGTTGCGCACCGCCTGGAGCGAACTCGCCCTCCCCGCCCGGCCGCCGCACCTCGTGCACGGCGACGCCTGGAGCGGCAACCTCGCGGTCACCGCCACCGCCTCCCACCTGCTGGACTTCGAACGCACCGCGCTCGGCCCGGCCGAGTGGGACCTGACCACCACCGCCGTCGGCCGCCACACCTTCGGCACCGTCCCGCCCGGGACGTACGACGCGTTCTGCGCCGCCTACGGCGCCGACGTCACCGAGTGGCCCGGCTACCCGGTGCTCCGCGACATCCGCGAACTCCGGCTCACCTGCTACGCCTGGCAGCAGGCCGGCGCCGACCCCCGCCACCGCGCCGAGGCCCGCCACCGGCTGGCCTGCCTGTTCGGCGAGCACGGCCCCCGCCCCTGGGGCTGGACGGCGCTCGACTGACCGCCCGCCGACCACCGGCCCACCCGCCCGGCCGTCAGTCCACGCAGGGCACCCCGCCCAGCTCGACCGGCTCCGGCAGCAGTCCGGAGACCCGCGCGGACGGGTCCGGCGACGCCCGCACCCCCGTCGACCCCTCCGCCGCCGCCACCGCCTCCGCGTCCGCCGCCGAACCCTGGACCGCCGACCCCTGGTCCGCCGACCCCTGGCCCGCCGACTCCGACCCCGACGGCGCGGGCGCGGGCGTCGCCGGATCGTCCTCCAGGAGCTTCCGGGCCGCCCCCGGCACCCCCCGGAGCCGGGAGCCGTCGAGGACCACCGGCAGGGTCCGCAGGGTGCCCCGCCCGGCGGCCAGCGCCGGCACCTGGCGGACGAAGTCCACCGGGCTCCACCCCGTGTCGACCACCAGGTCCTGTTGCAGGGCCCGGTACAGCGCGGTGAGCTTCCCCGGCTCGGCCAGCACGCCGCCGCCGCGCAGCTTCTCCACCACCCCGGCCAGGAACGCCTGGGCGCGCCGGGTGCGCTCGATGTCGGTGCCGGTGCCGACGCCGCGCCGCTGGCGGACGAAGGCCAGCGCCTGGGCCGGGTCCAGCTCCTGCCGCCCGGCCGGGAGCCGGGCCCCGCTCCACGCGTCGTCCACCGGGTGGTTCAGGCAGACCGGCACCCCGCCGAGGGCCTCGGCGGCGTGGTAGAAGCCGACCAGCGAGAGTTCGGCGTAGTGGTCCACCCGCACCGAGGTCAGCTGCTCGACCGCCCGGAGCAGGGCCTGCCGCCCGGCGCCCTGGCCGCGCGCCCACAGCTCCTGCTCGGACAGCCCGGCGTCGCGCTGCTGCTCCGTCGCGGCGCGCGCGGCGTCCGGGTAGACCTGGTCGAGCGGCACCTCCTCGCCGGAGGCCCCGGTGACGTAGACGTCCCGGGGCAGCGACAGCTGCCGGACCTCGCCGCCGCCCGCCGGGACGTGCACCAGCATCACGGTGTCGGTGGAGCCGGGGGACCGGGACGAGCCGTGCAGGCCGTCGCGCCGCAGCGCGTCCGGGGCCGGCCCGCCCCGGGCGTCGACCGCGGTGTCCAGGCCGACCAGCAGGACGGTCACCCCGCCGGCCAGCGGCGGCGGCGCCGGGTCGGGGCCGGAGTGCGCCAGGTCCACCACGGAGGTCTTCTCCCCGGGCACGCCCCGCGGCACCGTCAGCACCCCCGCCCCGACCGCGACCGCCGCGGTCAGCACCCCCGCCAGCAGCACGGTGCGCCGCCGCCGGGCCCGCCGGCGCCGCCGTCCGGCCGCCAGCCCGCCGTCGACCAGCCGGGCCGTCACCTCCGGACCCGGCCCGCCGCCCGTCAGCCCGAAGGCCGCCCCCAACTGCACTTCGAACGCCCCTTCCCCGTCCCGGTCGCCGCCCGCGCCGCGCGCCGCGCCGCCCGCCCCGCCGTCCACCGCACCACTCCGTCCGTCGCGTCCCGGGTTCATCGCGCCACCAGTTCCGCCAGGTCCCCGCCCAGCAGCCCCCGCAGTTTGGCCAGCGCCCGCGAGCACCTGGTCCGCACCGCCGCCGAACTGTCCTTCACGATCGCCGCGGTCTCCTCCACGCTGCGGTCCTCCCAGTACCTGAGCACCACCACCGCCCGGTCCCGGGGCGGCAGTTGGGCCAGCGCCTCGACCAGGGCCAGGCGCAGCGCCGAGTCCGGCCCGTCCTCGGCGACCTCCGGCAGGGCCTGGCTGGGCCGCTCGCTGCTGCTGCGCCGCCGCTGGTGCGTCAGGTACGCCCGGACCAGCACGGTCTGCGCGTACCCGGCCGGGTTGTCGATCCGGCCGGCCCAGCTCGGCCGGTGCAGCCGGTGCCAGTGCGCGTACATCTGCCCCAGCGTGTCCTGCACCAGGTCCTCCGACAGGTGGGAGTCCCCGCCCGTGAGGAAGTACGCCGAGCGGTAGAGCTGCCCGGACCGGGCCGTCGCGAACACGACGAACTCCTCCTCCATGGCGGCCCGCCGTCCAGCAGTGCCCACGTTCCGTCTCCCCTCGCCCTGATCCGCCCTATGACGGCGCGGAGGTGCCGCGATGTTTCACCCCTGACCGGACCTGTTCGAAAAGTCGTCCGTCCATGGAGTATCACTGTCCGGTTGCGGACAGTCCGAGGGGCCCCGCCCGCTGGAAGGATGGGACGGCACCGCCTGTTCACCCCCCGTACTGGAGTTCCCCCATGGCCCTGCCCGACGGATCGCTCAGCCACCGCTACCGCGGCGAGCACCCCGTCCGCACCCTGCTGTTCCTCTTCCGCCCCGACCGCGCCCGCGTCCTCGGCGCGGTCGGCGTCTTCTTCGCCAAGCACGCCCCCGTCTGGCTGCTGCCGCTGATCACCGCGAACATCGTCGACGTGGTGGTCAAGCACCGCGACGTCTCGGTGCTCTGGTGGAACTCCGCCGTCCTGCTGGTCATCCTGCTGCTCAACCTGCCGCTGCACATGCTGTACGTGCAGTGGATGCACGGCTCGATCCGCCGGATGGGCACCCGGCTGCGCTCCGCCCTGTGCCACCGGATGCAGCAGCTGTCCATCGGCTACCACTCCCGGGTCAGCGCCGGCGTCCTGCAGGCCAAGGTGATCCGCGACGTCGAGGGCATCGAGACCGCCTCCCAGCAGACCGCCGACAACGGCCTGGCCGCGATCGCCACCCTGCTCGGCGGCCTGGTCGTCATCGCCGTCCAGACCCCGGCCTTCCTGCCGGTCTTCCTGGTCGTCGTCCCGGCCAGCGCCCTGCTGGTGGTCCGGCTGCGCGAACGGCTGCGCAGCCAGAACGAGTCCTTCCGCCGCGAGGTCGAGCAACTCTCCTCCCGCATCGGCGAGATGACGACCCTCATCCCGATCACCCGGGCGCACGGCCTGGAGCGCACCGCGCTGCGCCGGGTCGACCGCACCCTGGGCCGGGTCCTGGACGAGGGACTGCGCCTCGACCTGCTCAACGGCCGCTTCGGCTCGATCTCCTGGATCCTGCTCAACGCGATCGGCGTCGGCTGCCTGGCCGGCTCCGCGCTGGTCGCCTACTACGGCTGGCTGAACGTCACCCCCGGCGCCGTCGTCATGCTCAGCGCCTACTTCTCCTCGCTCACCAGCTCCGTCACCACCCTGCTCACCCTCACCCCGCAGCTCGGCAAGGGCCTGGCCTCGGTCCGCTCGGTCGGCGAGGTGCTCCAGGCCCCCGACCTGGAGGAGAACTCCGGCAAGGCGGACGTCGCCGGCGTCACCGGCCGGATCGACTTCCAGAACGTCGGCCACAGCTACCCCGGCGCGGACGCCCCGTCCGTCACCGGCTTCGACCTGTCGGTCCGCCCCGGCGAGACCATCGCCCTGGTCGGCGCGTCCGGCGCGGGCAAGTCCACCGTCCTCAACCTGGTGATCGGCTTCCTGCGCCCCACCGAGGGCCGCATCCTGCTCGACGGCCGCGACATGGAGGAGCTCGACCTGCGCTCCTACCGGACCTTCCTGTCCGTCGTCCCGCAGGAGTCGATCCTGTTCGAGGGCAGCATCCGGGAGAACGTCACCTACGGCATGAAGGACGTCCCCGAGGAGACCGTCCTGGCGGCCCTGCGCGACGCCAACGCCATGGAGTTCATCGACCGCCTCCCCGACGGCCTCGACACCGTGGTCGGCGAACGCGGCGCCCGCCTGTCCGGCGGCCAGAAGCAGCGCCTGGCCATCGCCCGCGCGCTGATCCGCGACCCGCGCATCCTGATCCTCGACGAGGCCACCTCGGCGCTCGACTCCCGCTCCGAGTCCCTGGTCCAGCAGGCCCTGGCCCGGCTGGTGCGCGGCCGCACCGTCTTCGTCGTCGCCCACCGCCTGTCCACCATCCGCGGCGCCGACCGGATCGTCGTCATGCACGACGGCCGGATCGCCGAGATCGGCTCGCACGCCGAACTCCTGCGCACCGGCGGCCCCTACGCGGGCCTCCAGGCCGCCCAGCTCGCCTGACCCGCGGTCTCCGGCGCGGCGAGACCGGGGGAGGCACGTCCGGGAGAGGCACGTCCGGGGGCGCGGGAACCGCGCCCCCGGACGTGCCTCTCCCGGACGTCGGCCCCGCGCGGCTACTCCCGGAACGCCGCCACCCCGTCCGGGCTGCCCAGCCCGGTCGGTCCGTCGTACCCCGGCCCCGCCGTGCACAGGTACGCCGGGTCGCAGGAGTCGGCCGTCGCGCCGGAGGTGACGTCGTGCAGGGCGTCCGGGTGCCGGTACGGGAAGGACGCCGGGCGGCTGCCGGCCGAGGGGCGGCCGGCCAGGGCGTAGGTCGCGGCGATGATCGGGGCGGCGGCGGAGGTGCCGCCGTAGGTGTACCAGCCGTTGCCGCCGTAGCTCTGGTAGACGGCCACGCCGGTCGCGGGGTCGGCGACGGCGGACACGTCGGCGACGGTGCGGCGGTCGCAGCCGGGGTCGGTCTGCCAGTCGGGCTTGGGGAGGCGGCCGGAGCAGCCGCTCGCGGTGCCCTCGTCGGGGCCGGTGGACCAGGCGCTCTCGCTCCAGCCGCGCGGCGCGGTGCCGTCGGGCCGCAGGGTGGTGCCGCCGACCGCGACCACGTGCGGGGAGGAGGCGGGGAAGTTGACGCCGTAGCCGCCGTCGCCGGAGGCGGCGGCGATCACCACCCCGGGGTGGTCGAAGTACCGGCTGTCGTAGGCCGCCGCGTTGGCGTTCTCGGTGGTGCCCCAGCTGATCGACACGTACCGCGCGCCGAGCGCGACCGCGGTGTTGACGGCGGTGCCGAGGTCGGAGACGGCGGCGCTGTCGGCCTCGACCAGGACGATCCGGGCGCGCGGCGCGACCGCGGAGACCATGGCGAGGTCGAGCGCGGTCTCCCCGGCCCAGGCGGTGTCGCCGCGGGGGAGCCGGTTGCCGCCGCGCTGGTCGGTCTTGCGGAAGCAGCCGCTGCCGGAGGTGCAGGCGGGCAGCCCGTAGCGCTCGCGGTAGGTGCCGAGGTCGGCCTCGGCGCGCGGGTGGTCGTACGCGTCGACGACGGCGATGGTGGCGCCCTCGCCGCCGCCCGCGGGCAGCCCGTACGCGGCGCGCAGCTCGGCGGGCCCGTACCCGTCGTCGCCCGCGGTGGCGGCGGTGCCGGGCCTGATCACGCGCAGCGCGTCGCAGGAGGCGGTGTCGGCCCGGGCGGGGGCGGCGCAGCTGTGCACCCAGCGCGGGGCGGCCGGGGCGGCCGGGGCGGGTCGGGCGGTGGTGGCGGCGGTGGCGGTGAGCGCGGTGAGCAGGGCGGCGGTGAGCGCGAGGGGGCGCAACGGGGCCTCCGTTCGGGGCGGCGGAACCGGAGGCGCCGGGGGTCTCCCCGCACCCGCCGGTTCACGGGGGGTGCAGGGAGTGTTGACGTGCCGTCGGACCGGTACACGCACGGTCACCCGCCCGGGGGAGGGCACCGGGCGGGCGGAGTGCGCCGAGCGCAGCGGCTACTCGGCGGGCAGGTGGTCGACCGCCCCCACCTTGACCCCGGCCTGGCTGTGCCGTCGGGCGGGGGCCCGGCCGGGCGGCTGGGCGGGGCGTTCGCCGGGGTCGCCGATCTTCGCGGTGGGCCGGCTGACCGGCTTCCCGGCCTCGACCCGCAGCTGCTCGTCGTCGTGCAGGACGGGCAGCACGCTGCCGCGCCGCAGCGTGTACGTGGTGGTGGCGTGGGTGATGTCGACCCGCAGCAGGTGTTCGCGCACGCTCATCGAGAAGCGCAGCCGCTGGAGCCCGGCGGGCAGCCGGGGGCGGAAGGAGAGCTGCTCGGTGTGGTCGCGCAGCCCGCCGAACCCGGCGACCAGGGCGATGCAGGCACCGGCCAGCGAGGCCATGTGCAGGCCGTCGCGGGTGTTGCCGCCGAGGTCGTGCAGGTCCATCAGGGCGGCTTCGGCGGTGTAGTCGTAGGCCAGGTCGAGCTGGCCGACCTCGGCGGCGATGACGGCCTGGGTGCAGGCGGAGAGCGAGGAGTCGCGGACGGTCAGCCGCTCGTAGTAGGCGAAGTTGCGGGCCTTCTGCTCGGCGGTGAAGACGTCGCCGCGCACCTGCATGGCCAGCACCAGGTCGGCCTGCTTGACCACCTGCTTGCGGTACAGGTCGAAGTACGGGTAGTGCAGCAGCAGCGGGTACTTCTCCGGCGGGGTGGCCTCGAAGTCCCACATCTGGTGGTCGGTGAACCCGTCGGCCTGCGGGTGCACGCCGATCTGCTCGTCGTACGGGATGAACATCTTGTCGGCGGCGTCGCGCCAGGCCGCCGCCTCCTCGGTGTCCACCCCGAGCAGCGAGGACTCGTGCCGGTACTTCAGCGCGGTGGCCGCCGCGTTCCACAGGTTCGACTGCGCCATCACGTTGGTGAACACGTTGTTGTCGGCGACCGCGGAGTACTCGTCGGGGCCGGTGACGCCCTCGATCCGGAAGTTGCCCTTGGCGTCGTGGTGGCCGAGCGAGCGCCACATCCGGGCGGTCTCCACCAGCAGCTCCAGGCCGTGGGTGCGCTCGAACTCGGTGTCCCCGGTGGCCCGGACGTAGCGGACCACGGCGGCGGCGATGTCCGCGCCGATGTGGAACGCGGCGGTGCCGGCCGGCCAGTACCCGGAGCACTCCTCGCCGCGGATCGTCCGCCACGGGAACACCGCCCCGGCCAGCCCGAGCTGGGCCGCCCGCTCGCGGGCCATCGGCAGCGTGGTGTGCCGCCAGCGCAGCGCCTGCTTGACCGCGTCCGGCAGGCAGTAGGTGAGCACCGGCAGCACGAAGGTCTCGGTGTCCCAGAACGAGTGGCCGTCGTACCCGGGCCCGGTCAGGCCCTTGGCCGGGATGGCCCGCTCCTCGCTGCGGGCGCCCGCCTGCAGCACGTGGAACAGCGCGAACCGGACGGCCTGCTGGAGCTCGACGTCGCCCTCGATCTCGATGTCGTTGTCGCTCCAGAACCGGCCCAGGTACTCCTTCTGCTCGCTCACCAGCCCGTCCCAGCCGGTGTACCGGGCGGCGGTCAGCGCCGCCTCCACCTGGTCCCGGACGGCGGGCAGCGAGCGGGTCGCCGACCAGCCGTACGCCAGGTACTTCACCAGGCGCAGCTTCTGACCGGCGTTCAGCACCGTGGTGGCGGTGATCCGGGCCTGGTCGTCGGAGGACTCGGCGGTGGTGTCGATCCGCTCCGGCCCGTCGACCACGTGGTCCATCGCGGCGGCCACCCGCAGCCCGGAGAACCGGGTGCGGTGCACCAGCACGCCCTTGGTGCCGTCCGCGTGCTGCAACTCGGCGGCCAGCGGGGCCTCCAGCACCGCCGCCGCCCGCGGGTCGCCGTCGCCCGCGCCGCCCGGCAGCTGCTCGTTGGCGACCAGCTCGGACTGGAGCACGATCCGCACCGGCCCGTCCACGGCCTCCACCGTGTAGTCGACCGCGCAGACCGCCCGCTGGGTCAGCGACACCAGTCGGGACGAGGTGACCCGCACCGTCCGCCCGGCCGGCGAGGTCCACTCCGCCTCCCGGCGCAGCACGCCGTCCCGGAAGTCCAGGGTCCGCCGGTGGCTGCGCAGTTCGCCGTAGCGCAGGTCGAACGGCTCGTCGTCGACCAGCAGCCGGATCAGCTTGCCGTTGGTGACGTTGATGACGCTCTGCCCGGACTCCGGGAACCCGTAGCCGCTCTCCGCGTACGGCAGCGGACGCAGCTCGAACACGCCGTTCAGGTAGGTGCCGGGCAGCCCGTGCGGCTCGCCCTCGTCCAGGTTGCCGCGCAGCCCGATGTGGCCGTTGGACAGTGCGAACACCGACT
This sequence comes from Kitasatospora sp. NPDC088783, assembly GCF_044750705.1. Classification (NCBI taxonomy): domain Bacteria; kingdom Bacillati; phylum Actinomycetota; class Actinomycetes; order Kitasatosporales; family Streptomycetaceae; genus Kitasatospora; species Kitasatospora sp. NPDC088783. The sequence goes on along the minus strand of NZ_JBIVKJ010000019.1, from coordinate 42,815 downwards.
CGGCGCGGGCCTGCCCGGGCAGGTCCAGGCCGTGCTCGCTGATGCCCCACGGGTCGACGGTGAACAGTTCGGACGGGCTCACCGGTGCTCCTCGATCAGCTCCGACAGGTCGTCGACCACGATGCTCGCGCCGTGCTCGCGCAGCGCGTCGGCCTGGCCGGTGCGGTTCACGCCCACCACCGCGCCGAAGCCGCCGGCCTTCCCGGCCGCGACGCCCGCCAGCGCGTCCTCGAACACCACCGCGTGCTCCGGGGCGACGCCCAACTGCCGCGCCGCGGCCAGGAAGGTGTCCGGCGCGGGCTTGCCCGCCAGGTGGTCGCGGGCCAGCACGACCCCGTCCACCACCACCTCGAACAGGTCGTCGATCCCGGCGGCCCGCAGCACGTCCCGGCAGTTCGCGCTGGAGGACACCACCGCGCGCGGCAGCCCGAGTTCGCGCAGCCGGTGCAGGTACGCCACCGAGCCCTCGTAGGGCTGCACGCCCTGCTCGCGGATCAGCCGCAGCACCGTCTCGTTCTTCGCGCTGGAGAGCCCGTTGACCGTCCGGGTGCCCGGCGGGTCCTGCGGGGTGCCCTCGGGCAGGTCGATCCCGCGCGAGGCCAGGAACTGCCGGGTGCCGTCCAGCCGGGGCCGCCCGTCCACGTACCGGTCGTAGTCGCCGGGGTCGAACGGCCTGAACTCGCCGCCGGTGCGCGCCGCTTCGGCCCGCAGGAAGGTGTCGAACATGTCCTTCCAGGCCGCGGCGTGCACCTTCGCGGTCTGGGTGAGCACCCCGTCCAGGTCGAACAGGAAGGCCGTGATGCGGTCCGGAAGTCCCAACATGCAGTCAGTCTCACCCGTCCGGCCCGCTCCATGCCGGTCATCGCCCGATCCGGCGCGTCGCACCCGCCGGGCCCTCACTCCGCCTGCACGTGCACCCCCGGGTGCGGGTAGCCGGCCGGGACGAACAGCGGCTGCGGGCGGCCGCTCTGCGCGTAGTCCTTCAGCCGGACGAGCAGCTCCGCCCACCGGCCCGCCGCCACCGCCACCGCCGGGCCGGTGTCCGCGGCCCAGCCCAGGTGGCGCAGCAGCAGCACCGACTGCCGCGGACCGTCCGGGTGGTCGAAGAAGTCCCAGGTCACCGTGGTGCCCTGCCAGGCCGGCGGGAACACCCCGACGCTGCGCCAGGCCACCCGCTCCAGGTCGGCCCGCTCCCGGCGCAGCCGGAACGGCCCCGGGGTGTCCGGCACCGGGAACAGCAGGTCCTCACCGTCCCGCTCCACCTCGGTGGTCCACCAGGACGCCAGCCCCTCGCGGGTGTCCAGCGCCGCGAGCAGGCGCTCCCGGGACGCCGCGACGTCGACCTGCAGGGCGATCTCGGCCATCGCACTCACCTCACCCCCTCCACGATCCCGCCCGGCCCGGCGCCGGGCAACCGCGGTCAGGTCGTGAGCTCCAGGGTCTGGTGCACCGTGGTCTCGTCGTCCAGCAGCCGCACCAGGGTGTGCGCGACCTCGTCCCGGGACACCCGGCCGGGCCGGTTCGGCGGCGGCGCGAGGTGCGCGTGCCGCTCGGTGGGCCCGTCGGTCAGGCCGCCGGGGCGCAGCACCGTCCAGTCCAGCGGACGCTCCTTCACGGCCTCCTCGGCCGCCCACTTCGCCTTCAGGTACGCGTCGAACTCCGGCGTGACCTCCGGGTCCCCGATCCGGTCCAGCCCCATCGAGGAGACCAGCAGGTACCGTCGCACCCCGGCCCGGTGCGCCGCGTCCGCCAGCAGCACCGCCCCGGCCCGGTCCACGGTCTCCTTGCGGGCCGCCCCGCTGTCCGGCCCGGCCCCGGCCGCGAACACCACCGCGTCCGCCCCCGCCAGGTGCCCGGCCAGCTCCTCCACCGAGGCCCGCTCCAGGTCGCACACCACCGGCCGGGCCCCCGCCTCCTCCAGGTCCCCGGCCTGCGCCGGGTTCCGGATCAGCCCGGCGACCGTGTCGCCCCGGGCCGAGAGCAGCTTCGAGAGCCGCAACGCGATCTTTCCGTGCCCACCTGCGATCACCACGTCCATGGAACGCGACGCTACCTCCGGCCGGGGGCCCCGGCACGCCGGGACGCGCCGCCGGCCCCGCTACGGGCGGGGGGTCAGCCGACTGGTCACGCCGACCCGGTTGAGCGCGTTGATCGCGCTGATCAGGCCGATCAGGTGGGCCAGTTCGGCCTCCGGGAAGTGCGCGGCGGCCTCGTCGAACACCTCGTCCGGGACGTGCGTCCCGGCGAGCAGGGTGACCGACTCGGTGAGGGCCAGCGCGGCGCGCTCGCGGGCGGTGAAGTACGGGGTCTCCCGCCACGCGGCCAGGGTGTCCAGGCGGTGCGGGCGCTCGCCGTTCGCGCGGGCGTCCCGCGCGTGCACGCCGAGGCAGAACGCGCAGCCGTTGATCTGCGAGGCGCGCAGGTTGACCAGTTCGGTGACCACCGGGTCGGCCAGGCCGGCGGTGGCGGCCCGGGAGGCCTCCAGCAGGGCGCGGTGGAAGTCGGGGGCGCTGCGGTGCAGCAGGATGCGGGGAGCAGGGGCGGGAACGGTGGATCCGTCGGTCATGCCGCCCACCGTAGGCGCGCGGTGGACCGGCGGCGTGGTTCATTGGGGGGATGGATTCCTGGGCCACTTTCGGCGGCGACCTGCACCTCGACCTGGACGCCGGACGGGCCCGCGGCCTGGGCCTGCGCGCCGCCCTGGAGGACGCGCTGCGCACCGCCGTCCGCGACGGCCGACTGGCCGCCGGCACCCGGCTGCCGTCCTCCCGGGCGCTCGCCGCCGACCTCGGCATCGCCCGCAACACCGTCGCCGAGGCGTACACCCAGCTCGCCGCCGAGGGCTGGCTGGCCTCCCGCCAGGGCTCGGGCACCGTGGTCGCCGGACGCGGCCCGCAGCCGTCCCCGGCCGCGCCGCCGCCCGGCCTGCCCGTCCGGCCCGCGCCCGTGCACAACCTGCGCCCCGGCTCGCCCGACCTGAGCCGCTTCCCGCGCGGCGCCTGGCTCGCCGCGGCCCGCCGGGCCCTGGCCACCGCCCCGCACGAGGCGTTCGGCTACGGCGACCCGCGCGGCCGGATCGAACTGCGCCGCGCCCTGGCCGACTACCTGGCCCGGGCCCGCGGCGTGCGCACCGACCCGGAGCGGCTGCTGATCTGCACCGGCTACCTCCAGGGCCTGGGCCTGCTCTGCGCCGCCCTGCGCGAGCACGGCCTGACCGAGGTCGCCGTCGAGGAGTACGGCCTGCCGCCGCAGCACGCCGCGATCACCGCCCGCGGCCTGGCCCTGCGCCCGCTGCCGCTGGACGAGGGCGGCGCCCTGACCACCGGCCTCGACCGCACCGGCGCCGGGCTGGCCGTGCTCACCCCCGCCCACCAGTTCCCCACCGGCGTCCCGCTGCGGGCCTCCCGGCGGGCCGCCGCCGTCGACTGGGCCCGGCAGACCGGCGGCTACCTGCTGGAGGACGACTACGACGGCGAGTTCCGCTACGACCGGCACGCGATCGGCGCCATGCAGGCCCTCGACCCCGAACGGGTGGTGTACGCGGGCACCGCCGCCAAGTCGCTCGCCCCGGGCCTGCGGCTGGCCTGGCTGGCCCTGCCCGCCGCCCTGGTCGAACCGGTGGCCCGGCACAAGCGGCTGGCCGACGGGCAGAGCGGCGCCCTCGAACAGCTCACCCTGGCCGAACTGATCGACTCCGGCGGCTACGACCGGCACGTCCGGCGCAGCCGGCACCTGCTGCGCCGCCGCCGCGACCGGCTGGTCGAGGTGCTCGCCGCCCGCGCCCCGCAGGTCCGGGTCACCGGCCTCAACGCCGGCCTGCACGCCGTCCTGGAACTGCCCGCGGACGGCCCCGGCGAGGACGAACTCCTGCGCCGCGCCAGGAAGTCCGGCCTCGCCCTGAACACCCTGGGCTGGAGCCTGGCCCCCGGCGCGACCCCCGCCCCGGGCCGGGCCCCCGGCCTGGTGATCGGCTACGGCACCCCGCCCGAGCACGCCTTCGAACCCGCCCTCGACGCGCTCTGCGCGCTGCTCCGTCAGCCCTTGTGACTGCCGACGTAGAACAGCAGGAACAGGAAGCCCACGAAGACGTGGCCCGACACGATGTAGATCCACACCCGGATCCAGACCCGGTTCGAGGCGCGGTAGCCCGCGTCGATGGTCTCGGCGTACTTCGGGACGGGGGCGTGGGCGGGGTGCTTCGCGGTGTCGGCCATGGCGGTCTCCTGACGGTGGTGGCGGACGGGGCTAGATGCGGGGGGCGTCGCCCAGGCACAGCTCGCCGGCCGGGCTCTGCAACAGCGTGTGGACGAAGATCAGGTCGAGGCCGTCGGCGGTGTCCGCGGCGATCACGTGCGGGGTCATCGAGTCGAAGTGCGCCGAGTCGCCCGGCTCCAGCAGGTGCACCCGGTCGCCCAGGGTCAGCCGCATCCGGCCCTCGGTGACGTACAGCCACTCCTCGCCCGGGTGCACCCGCACCACCGCGTCCTGCGTGCTCGGCGGCACGTGCACCCGCAGCGCCTGCATCGCCCGGCCCGGCGCACCGGCCCGCCGGTAGCCCCAGCCGCCGGCCCGCCCGGGCTCGATCCCGCCGCCCCGGATCACCGGGTCCGGCTCGCCGGGCTGCTCCCCGAGCAGCCCGGCCACGCTCGTCCCGTACGCCCGGGCCAGGCCCAGCAGCACCGGCAGCGAGGGCTGCCGCCGCCCGGTCTCCAGGCGCGACAAGTAAGCTGGCGAGAGGCCGACCCGGGCCGCCGCGGCCTCCAGCGTCAAGCGGCTGGAGACCCGCTGCTCCCGCAGTCGCGCACCGAGGCCCGCGACCTCCTGGTCCTCACCGAGTGGGCTGTCCGTCATGCCCCCAGTGGACACCCTCCGTGCCCCACAGGCAACAAACTTGCCTCCCAGGCAAACCCCCCGCGACCGCCCCTCATCCTCCCCACCCCCACCCACCCCTCGCAAGGGGCCGACCGTCCCTCCCCGGACAACCCCGCCCCCGCCCCTGAAGGCTGCCACCCGCAGGGCCTCTTTCCCTCGCCTCCCGCCGGCGGCTTCGTCCCCGGGCAGCCCCGGTCCCGCCCCTGAAGGCTGCCGGTCGCTCTCCTCTTCCCCCTGCCGCCCGCAGGGCCTGTTCCCCTCCCCTCCCACCTCCCGCCGGCGGCCTCCTCCCCGGGCAGCCCCGGTCCCGCCCCTGAAGGCTGCCGACTGCTCTCCTCTTCCCCCTGCCGCCCGCAGGGCCTGTTCCCCGCTTCTCCCCCCTGCTTCTCCCCGGAGAGCCCCGGCCCCCTGAAGGCCGCTCAGGGGCGCGGGATGTTGCGGAGGTTGGAGCGGGCCAGGTCGATCATCTTGCCGACTCCGCCGGTCAGGACGGTGCGGCCGGCGGCGAGGGCGAAGCCCTTGAGCTGGGCGGCGGTGATGTGCGGGGGGATGGAGAGGGCGTTGGGGTCGGTGACCACGTCGACGAGCGCGGGGCCGGGGCGTTCCAGGGCGTCGACGAGCACCTCGCGGACCTTCGCGGGGTCGGTGACCCGCTTGGCGGGGATGCCGCAGGCGCGGGCGATCGCGGCGTAGTCCACGTCGCCGTTGTCGATCTCGGCCTCGGGGTAGCCGGAGACCAGCATCTCCAGCTTGATCATGCCGAGCGCCCCGTTGTTGAACACCACGGTCTTCACCGGCAGCCGGTACTTCGCCACGGTGAGCAGTTCGCCGAGCAGCATGCCGATCCCGCCGTCGCCCGACATCGAGACCACCTGCCGTCCGGGGAAGGCGAGTTGGGCGCCGATCGCGTGCGGCAGCGCGTTCGCCATCGAGCCGTGCAGGAAGGAGCCGATCACCCGGCGGCGCCCGTTGGGGGTGAGGTAGCGGGCGGCCCAGACGTTGCACATCCCGGTGTCGACGGTGAACACCGTGTCCTGGTCGGCGACGTCGTCGAGGACCGAGGCGACGTACTCGGGGTGGATCGGCCGGTGCTTCTCGATGCCCTTGGTGTAGGCGCCGACCACCGTCTCCAGGGCCTTGCAGTGCCGGTCCAGCATCCCGTCCAGGAAACGGCGGTCGGTCTTGCGCTCCAGCAGCGGCAGCACGGCCCGCAGCGTGGCGGCCACGTCGCCGTGCACGGCGAGTTCCAGCGGGGTGCGGCGGCCGAGCCGGGTCGCGTCGTGGTCGACCTGGACGGTGCGGGCCTGCGGGAGGAAGGAGTCGTAGGGGAAGTCGGTGCCCAGCAGCAGGACCAACTCGGCCTCGTGCAGCGCCTCGTGGCAGGCGCCGTAGCCGAGCAGGCCGCTCATCCCGACGTCGTACGGGTTGTCGTACTGCACCCACTCCTTGCCGCGCAGCGAGTGCCCGACCGGGGCCTGCAGCACCTCGGCGAGGTGCATCAGCTCCTCGTGCGCGCCGCGGACGCCCGCGCCGGCGAAGACGGTCACGGTGCGGGCGGAGTTGAGCGTCTCGGCGAGGGCCTGGACCTGGGACCAGGGCGGGGCGGCGACGGCCTGCTCGGTGAGGAAGGCGCTGCTCCCGGTGGGGGAGGGGGCGGTGAGCGCGGCGACGTCGCCGGGGAAGACCAGCACCGAGACGCCCGGGGCGCCGAGCGCGTGCTGGATGCCGACCCGCAGCAGCCGGGGCAGCTGGGCGGGGTTGGAGAGCATCTCGCACCAGGTGCTGCAGTCGGTGAACACCCGCTCGGGGTGGGTCTCCTGGAAGAAGCCGGTGCCGATCTGCCCGGACGGGATGTGCGAGGCCAGGGCCAGCACGGGCACCCCGCTGCGCTGGGCGTCGTACAGGCCCTGGATCAGGTGGGTGTTGCCGGGGCCGCAGCTGCCCGCGCAGACCGCGAGCCGCCCGGTCAGCTCGGCCTCGGCGGCGGCCGCGAACGCCCCGGCCTCCTCGTTCCTGACGTGCACCCAGGAGATGCCCTCGGCGCGGCGGATCGCGTCGACGACCGGGTTGAGGCTGTCGCCGACCACTCCGTAGACGCGTTCGACCCCGGCCTGCCGGAGCACTTCCACCATCTGGTCGGCCACGCTGCCCACGGGATCACCTCACGCCAGGAACCACGGAAGAAACGGACATTCGCACCATAACGGTTCCGGATGTCCGGGGCGTGGCTACTGCCCGTCGACGGCCGCGCCGAGCGTCTCGCAGGCACCGGTGGCGGAGTCGGTGAGCGGGCCGACCACCGGGTACTGGGCCAGGTCGCGGTGGCACAGCTCGGCGGTGGAGGGCAGGGCGCCGTGGTAGCCGGTGTCCAGGCCCTGGGCCTGGCCGAGGCCGCCGGCCGAGGCGATCGGGTCGGCCTGGGCGGGGGCCTGGGTGAGCGCCAGCCCGGCCACGGACAGGACGGCGAGTGCGGTGAGCTTCTTCATGGCAGGTGCAACGAGGGCGACCCCCGCCCGGTCACGTGGACCGGCCGGGCGGGGGAGCCCGCGGCGGGGCGTCAGCCGAGCCGGACCCGCAGGCTGCTGATGCCGTTGCTGACGAAGGACGGGATCGGCCGCGGGTCCGCGCCCTCGGCGAGCCGCAGCCCGGGGAAGCGCGCGAACAGCTCGCGCAGCGCGGTCTCCGCCTCCAGCCGGGCCAGCGCCGAGCCGATGCAGAAGTGCGGCCCGTGCCCGAGCGAGAGGTGCCGCAGCGGGGAGCGGGTCAGGTCGAAGCGGTCCGCGTCCGCCCACTGCTCCGGGTCGCGCCCGGCCGCCGCGTACGAGGCGAGCATCCCGTCGCCCTCGCGGATCACCACCCCCTCGCCCAGGTCGATGTCCTCCAGCGCGTAGCGCATCGGGAACTGGCCGACCGGGGAGTTCCAGCGCAGCGTCTCCTCGACCACCGCCGACCACGGCACGGTGCCGTCCAGCACCAGCCGCAGCTGCTCGGGGTGGGTGAGCAGGGCGTGCACCGCGTTGCAGATCAGGTTGAGGGTGGTCTCGTGGCCGGCCACCACCAGCTGGAGCAGGATGCCGATCAGTTCGGGCTCGCTGAGCCGGTCCTGGTCCTCGCGGGCGGCGATCAGCGCGGTGGTCAGGTCGTCGGCGGGCTCGGCCCGCTTGGCGGCGACCACGCCGGCCAGCAGCACGCCGATGTCCCGGGCGGCGGCCGCGCTGGCGCCGGGCGCGCCGGAGGAGCTGACCACGATGTCGGACAGCTCGTGCAGCCGGTCCTGCTGGTCCGGGTCCAGGCCCAGCAGCCGGCCGATGACGTGCATCGGCAGCGGGTAGGCGAACCGGGCGCGCAGGTCGACCCCGGCCGCCGGGTCCTGCGCGGCGGGCAGCGCGTCCAGCAGCTCGGCGACCCGCTGCCGGACGGCGGGGGCCAGCTCGGCGATCCGGCGCGGGGTGAGCGCCTGCGCGGACAGGGCGCGCAGCCGCCGGTGGTCGGCGCCGTCGGAGGTGGTCATCCCGGGCACGGTGACGAAGGTCAGCAGTGGCCAGCCCTCGGGCAGCCCGCCCTCCCGGTACAGCGACCAGTGCCCGACGCCCTTGCCGACCCGGGGGTCGGCCAGCACCCGCTGGAGGGCGTCGTGCCGGGTCACCGCCCAGACCACCACCCCACCAGGGAGCTCAACCTGCGTCGCAGGTCCGCGAGCGCGGAGCCGCTCGTTCTCGGCGTGCTGGTCTGCTCCGACGGGGTCGAGTCTGTAGGGGCAGACCCGGTCTGCGGCTGCGGTGTCCATGCGGTCCTCTCGGGCGGTGCGGGGCGGGGCGGGGTGAAGGCGCTGTACAGCACCGGCAGGCTGGTCAGGGCGCGCGACCAGGGCGACGGGCGCCAGGTCAACTCGTGCGCGGGGACGGCGAGCTGGAGGTCCGGCAGGCAGTGCAGCAGCGTCTCGATCGCGGTCTCGACGATCAGCCGGGCCGGGTCCTTGGCCGGGCAGACGTGCCGGCCCGCGCCCCAGGCCAGGTGGGCCCGGTTGCCGCTGAGGCCGTCCGGGCCGTGCGCCGACGGGTCGTCGTTGGCCCCGGCCAGGCCGAGCACCAGCAGGTCGCCCGCGCTGATGTACTGGCCACCCAGCACGGTGTCCGAGGTGGCCCACCGGCCGGGGAAGTTCTGCACCGGCGGGTCGCGCCAGAGCACCTCCTCCAGGGCGTCCGCGACGGTCGCCCGGCCGCCGGTCAGGCTGGTGCGGAAGCGGCGGTCGGTGAGCAGCAGCCGCACCGTGTTGCCGATCCAGTTGATGGTCGGCTCGTTGCCCGCGATCAGGATCACCACCAGGTGGTGCACCACCTCCTCGTCGGTCAGCCCGACCGGGTGGGTCAGCAGCCAGGAGGTCAGGTCCTCGCCGGGCCGCTCGCGCCGCCGCCGCACCAGCGAGGCCAGCAGCGCGGCCAGCGCGGCGGAGGCCCGCTGCGAGTCGGCGTTGCTGTCCACCACCCCGGTGATCAGTTCGAGCAGGTGCGGACCGTCCTCCTCGGGCAGGTCCAGCAGCTGGGTGAAGACCAGCAGCGGCAGCCGCCGGGTGAACTGGCCGACCAGGTCGGCGGTGCCGTCCGGCCCCCAGCTCTCGATCAGCGCCATCGCGGCGGCCTCGGTGGTCTCCCGCAGCCGCTTGTGGTCGATCCGGGCCAGGGTGTCGGCGACCGCGCTGCTCAGCCGCTGGTGCTCGGCGCCGTCCATGCTCTGCAGGGTGGGCCGCCACATGGTCATCGGCACCAGGTGCGAGTCCGGGCGCAGCCGGCCCTCCCGGGGCACCCGCCAGCCCCGCGAGTCCTTGGAGAACTGCTGCTCGTTGCGGGTCAGTTCGAGCATCTCCTGGTACCCGATGACCAGCCACGCCTCCACCCCGGGCTCCAGCTCGATCGGGGCGACCGGGCCGTGCTCGGCGCGCAGCCGGGCGTACAGGCCGTGCGGGTCGGCGGCGACCGCCGAGCCGTACAGCGCGGCACCGGCCGGGCGGCCGGTGTAGGGACAGCCGGTGGTGGCCGCCAGGTGTTCGGGAACGGTCATGACAGCTCCAGGGCGCCCACCCGCAGGTGGTCGACGAAATCGATCAGCAGGCGGTGAGCGGCGCCCTGGTCACGGACGTCGCAGGTGAGGATCGGCACCCCGGGCAGCAGGTCGAGCGCGGCCCGCAGCTCCTCCTCCGGGTAGGGCGGGGTGTCGGGGAACAGGTTGACCGCGACCGCGAACGGGATGCGCTGCTCCTCCAGCAGCCCGAGCACGTCGAAGGACTCCTCGATCCGGCGCGAGTCGACCAGCGCGATCGCGCCCAGCGCCCCGCGCGACAGGTCCTCCCACAGCGGCCAGAACCGCTGCTGCCCGGGCGTGCCGAACAGGTACAGCGCGAGCCGGCCGCTGAGCGTGATCCGGCCGAAGTCCAGCGCCACCGTGGTGGTCGACTTGTGCGGACGGCCGGTCAGGTCGTCCACGTCCTCGCCGGCCGCGGTCATCGTCTCCTCGGTGCGCAGCGGGTCGATCTCGCTCAGCGCGCCGACCAGGGTGGTCTTGCCGACCCCGAACGGCCCGGTGACCAGGATCTTCACCGCGCCCTGCACGCTGGGCGGCAGGTAGGTCGGCTCAACGGAGCTGACGGAGACCAACCAGCACCTCCTCGATCAGGGCCAGCGGTGCCCGCTCGGCCGGTCGTACGGGCGGCAGCACCTGGACCGCGCCCAGCTCCCACAGATCGCCCACCAGCACCTTCAGCACGCTGATCGGCAGGCCGAGGTGGGCCGCCACCTCGGCGACCGACAGCAGCTGGCGGCAGATCTCCAGGATCTCCAACTGCTCCCGGTTCACCACCATCGGGTCGACCGCGACCCCCGGCACGGTCCGCACCAGGCTCTCGAACTCCAGCACGCTCCGGCCGGTCCGGCTGCGTCCGCCGGTGATGACGTACGGGCGTACCGGTCCGCGGCTCACCGCAGGTCCCCGGCGGCGCTCTCCTGCCGGGGCGCGGCGGTCAGGTGCTCGCCGATCCGCCCGACCAGCATCTGCATCTGGTAGGCCACCAGGCCCGCGTCCACCGACTCCCCGGCCACCACTGCGAGGTGCGCCCCGGCCCCGGCGGCGACCACGAACAGGTAGCCGCCGCCGTACTCGATGACGATCTGCCGGGTGCTGCCGTCGCCGAAGCCGGTCGCCACCCCCCGGGACAGCGACTGGAGCCCGGAGCAGGCGGCGGCCAGTCGCTCGGCGTCGTCCCGGTCGATCCGCGGGCTGCGGCCGATCTCCAGTCCGTCGTTGGACACCACGAGGGCGTGCCGGACCTCCGGTACGGAGACGATGTCGGCCAGCAGCCAGCCGAGATCAGGGTTGGTCGTCATGGGAGTCTCCCTGGGGGGAAGCGGGGAATACGTCGGGGCGGTCCGGGTCGGACCACCGGTCCTGCTGGGCGGCGACGCGGCCGTCAGCGGTACCGCTCTGGAACAGCGACATGAAGGCCTGGGCCTCGCGGGCGGAGCGCGGCGAGACCGCCGGCTCCGCGGGGAACTGGTGCTGCGGGGCGCTGCCCCGCCGGTTGGTGCGGCGCGGCAGGGCGCCGCCGCGCGGCGGCCCTTCGGGGGGCTGGGCCGCGCCGGGGGGCTGGGCCGCCGCGGTCCGGGGGGTGACCGGGCGGACGGGCAGCGGGTCGGTGGCGCGGGAGCGCGGTTCGGGCGCGCGGTGGCGCGGTTCGGACGTGCGGTGGCGCGGCTCGGGCCCGGCGCGGCGCGGTTCGGGCGCCGCCACCGCCGGGCGGGCCGCGGCGCCCGGCAGGCCGTGCGGCAGCGGGTCGGTGAGCAGCGCGTTCGGCAGCAGCACCACCACCCGCACGCCGCCGTACGGGGACGGGGTGGAGTGCACGGTGACCCGGAAGCCGTACTGCTGGGCGAGCCGGCCGACCGCGGCCAGGCCCAGCTGCGGGACCTCGCCGATCCGGGAGACCTCCAGCGAGCCGCCGCCGGCCAGCGCGGCGGCGGCCTTCGCCACCGTCACGTCGGTCATGCCGACGCCGCAGTCGTCGATCTCGATCACCGCGCCGTTGTGCACCGGCATCAGCGTCACGTACACCTGCGAGCTGGGCGGCGAGTAGCGGGTGGCGTTGTCCAGCAGTTCGGCCACCGCGTGGATCAGCGCCTCGGCGGCGGCGCCGAGCACCGCGGTGTCCACCCGGCTGTGCACCACCACCCGCTGGAACGGCAGGATCCGGCCCTGGGCGCCGCGCACCACGTCCTCCAGCGGGACGGGCTCGGGCCAGGTCCGGCCGGCCCGCGAGCCGCAGAGCACGGCCAGGGTCTGGGCGAGGCGGGCCTGCTGGGCGGCGGCGTGGTCGGCCCGCAGCAGGCCGTCGAGCAGCACCGGGTCGTCGTGGGTGCGCTCCATCTCGTCCAGCCCGGCCTGCTGGTCGTGCGCCATCACCAGGATCCGGCGGGCCACGTTGAGGAAGGCCCGGCGGGTCGCCGCGTTCATCTCCTGCTCCTGCAGGGCGGCCTCGGCCCCGGCCCGGCGGTCGGCCAGCTCGGCGGCCAACTGCTGCTGGACGGCCGCGAGTTCGTTCTCGGTACGGGACAGCCGGGAGCGCAGGGCCCGGGTGACGGCGCGGGAGCGGGCAGCCGCCGCGAGGGCGAGGAGGGCGAGCAAGGAAGCTGCTGCCAGGCACCATTGAGTGGTCGTCACACGCGGAGTTTATGGTGGTGTTACTACTTGCGTATGAACGGTTCCAACTTCCGCCGTTCAGATTCCGTCAATTTCGGACAAGCCGGGCGGGTTCGGGCGGATCTCAGCTAGCCGTCCGGTGCAGCAGCAGCAGCGCCACGTCGTCCTGCCGCACCGCGCGCTCGGTCACGTTCAGCGTCAGCAGGTCGGCCAGCCGCTCCAGCGCCCCCGGCCGCCCCAGCCGCCGGGCCCCGCCGGCCTCCGCCGTCCACAGCTCCAGCCCGCCCAGCATCCGCTGCACCGACTCGTCGTAGTCCTCGTCCCGGACCTCCACCAGCCCGTCCGTGTAGGCCAGCAGCGTCTCGCCCGGCTCCAACCGGGCCTCCACCAGCGGGTAGCGCACCTCCGGCAGCACCCCCAGCGGCGGGCCGCCCGGCAGCTCCAGCTCGGCCGCCCCGGCCGCCCCGATCCGCACCGGCGGCGGGTGCCCGGCCCGGGCCGCCCGCAGCAGGCCGCTCGCCGGGTCCAGCACCACGTACAGGCAGGTGGCGAACAGCTCGGTCTCCATCTCGGCCAGCAGCCGGCCGGTCCGCTCCAGCGCCGCCGCCGGGTCGTTCCCCTCCGTCGCGTACGCCCACAGCACCGACCGCAGCTGCCCCATCACCGCGGTGGCCTCCGCGTTGTGGCCCTGCACGTCGCCGATCACCAGCCCGACCAGGCCGCCCGGCAGCCGCAGCAGGTCGTACCAGTCGCCGCCGATCTGCATCCCCTCGGTGGACGGCAGGTAGCGCGCCGCCGAGGCGATCCCCGGCAGCGCCGGCAGCGAGCGCGGCAGCATCGCCCGCTGCAGCTCGCTGGCCCGCTCGTGGTGCACGTCGTACAGCCGGGCCCGCTCCAGCGACTGCGCCAGGATGCCCGCGAACGCCGAGTACATGGTGCGGTCCTCGCGGCTGAACGCCCGCTCGGTGGCGAAGGTGATCAGGCAGGAGCCGACCTGCCGCCCCGAGGCCACCAGCGGCAGCACCGTCCAGGCGGCCGGCTCCTCCGGACCCCGGGGCTCCCGGTCCGGCTCGCTGAACAGCGGCGCGGCCCGGGCCAGCACGTGCTCCATCACCCCGCCCGCCAGGTCGTGCAGCCGGTTCAGCTCGGCCCGGTGCGGGCCGCCGAACACCGCCGGGGACACCGGCGTCAGCCGGCCCTCGTCCACCAGGTCCAGCACCACCCCGGCCGCGCCCAGCGCCGGCCGGGCCACGTCGGTCAGCGCCGTGGTCACCTCCCGCACCGTCACCGCCCGGGACAGCGCCCGGGTCAGCGCCAGCAGCAGGGTCGACCGGGCCCCCGCCGCCGCGGCCGCCGCGGGACCGCCCGCCGGGCCCGGCCGCCACGCCCGCCCGGTCAGCAGCCCCGCCGTCCGCACCGGCCGGCGGTGCACGTCCAGCATCACCTCGCCGACCTCGTCCACCTGCCAGGTGGTGCCGTCCGGCCGCACCACCCGGTACGAGACCCGGTACGGGCCGCCGACCGCCAGCGCCTCCGCCAGGGCGGTCTGCACGTCCGGCAGGTCCTCCGGGTGCACCACCTCCGCCAGGTCCGGCGCCCGCCCGGTCGCCCCCGGCGGAGGCAGGCCCACCACCCGGTACGCCTGGGCGTCCCACACCGTCTCGCCGGTCACCAGGTCCCGCTCGAACGCCCCGGCCCCCGCCGAGCGCACCGCCAGCGACACCAACTGTCCGTCGGCGGAGGGGATCTCCGGCCGGGGCCCGGCCGCCGCCGGATCGGCCGCCCGCACGTGGTCCAACAGGTGCGCGAGCCGGTGCGCGACCACGTCGGCGAAGGTCTCCAGCAGCTCCACGTCCCGGCGCGGGACGGCCCCGCGGTGGGCCAGCGCCAGCGCCAGCGAACCCACCGGGTCCCCGTCCACCACCAGCGGCAGCACCGCCAGCGCGACCAGGCCGGTGCCCAGGCCCGCCGCCGCGTTCGGGTAGTCCGCGCTGGTCCGCTGCGGGCTCAGCAGCACCGGCTCCCGCCGCCGCAGCGCCAGCGCCACCGGCAGCCCGCCCGCCGGGTCCACCACGGCGTACTTGCGGTGCGCCCACGCGGGCAGCTCGTGCGAGGCGGTCAGCCGCAGCGCCCCGTCGCCGTCCAGCAGGTACAGCGCCGAGCCCTCGCCGGTGATCCAGGCCGGGCCCTCGGCCAGCAGCGCCGCCAGCAGCTCGGCCGCGCTCGACGCCCGCAGCAGTGCCCGTACGCACCGCAGCTCGGACCGGCTGGCGCGGCGCGGGGAGCTCTGGTCCTGGTCCATGGGGAGGCGCCCGGCCCTTCCGGTCGACGTGCCAGTGCTGCCCATCTTATGGACGCACCGGTCAACCGGGCGCTTTCACGACACGTGGGACAGCACCGGCATTTCCGACACCCGGCCGCTCCCGGCACCGCCCGCGGCTACTGGCCGTCGACCTCGCCGTACCCGCGCTGCGGGCGCGCGGCGACCGGCCGCAGCGAGCGCAGCGAACGCGCCACCGCGATCCCGCGCAGCAGCGCGGCGCCCCAGCCCTCCCGCGGCGGGGCGGCCGCCGGGCGCGCGGCGCCGGGCGCGCCGTCCGGCGCCGTCCGGGGAACGGGGATCAGCCCGGTGCCGGGCTCGGTGCGCTGGGTCGCCTGCGGCATGTCCTGGTCCTCCGTGCTTGTCGGTCACACCCGTGGAAGGTCTCCACGCGGTATGACTTCCCGACCGAAGGACAGTGTTACGCACCAGTGGTGTCGGAATGGTGGGCGTCAGGTTGCGAAAAGGTGTGGACGTCGCGCCACCGGCGCGTTCCCCCGGGGCCCGGTGGCCGCCCGGGTCACGCCCCGGGCTGCTCGGCGGCCGGTCGCACGGTGTCCCCGTCCAGCGGCAGGTCCGGGGCGGAGACGGCGTCCTTGAGCGGGCCGAGCCCGGCCCCGTGCTCCGGCGCCGCGTGCGCGCTGGGGGCGGTGAGGGAGGCGACCACGCCGACGGCGAGCGAGGCAAAGGCGAGCAGGCTGCGCTTCTTCATACCGGGTAGAACGCGGCAGCGCCCCGGAGGTCACGCGCCTTCCGCGCCGGGCCAGTTGGCCAGGCCCTCGACCAGCACGCCGGTCAGCCGCTCCAGCGTGACGTCCGTGCCCTCGGCGAGCCGGAACGCCCCCGCCGTGGTCAGCGAGGCGTACCCGTGGGCCGCGGCCCGCAGCGTCCGCACCGCGTGCACCGCCTCCGAGCCCGCCAGCCCGTAGCCGCGCAGCACCGCGAACAGCACGCCCACCAGCCGTTCGGCCGCCGCGGCCAGCGCCGGGCCCGGCTCCGGGTCCGGCGCCTGCGGCAGCGCCGCGTACCGGCGGGGGTGGCGCAGCGCGTACCCGGCGTAGGCGGCGAGCAGGGCGCGGACCGCCGCGTCCCGGGAGTGGCCGAGCACGGCGGCGGCCAGGTGGTCGGCCAGCTCCTCGGTGGTGCGGACGGCCACCAGCCGGCGCAGTTCGGGCAGGCCCCCGGCGACGTGCTTGTACAGCGAGGGGGTGGCGACGCCGGCCCGGGCGGCGACGGCGGCCAGGGTGAGCGCCTCGGCGCCGCGCTCGTCGATCAGTTCGAGGGCGTGGTCCACCACGGCGGCGGTGGAGAGTCCGGCGCGGGGCATCAGCGGGCGGTCCCGTTCTCGTCGGACGGGCCTGCCTGCCCGGCCTGCCCGGCCGGCCCGCCCAGTCCGGCCAGGAAGGGCAGCAGGGCGTCGGCGACGGCCTGCGGGTGACTGGCCATCGGGTAGTGGCCGGCGCCGCCGATCATCACTGTGCGGCCGCGCAGCGCGGCGGCCTGCCGGTCGGCGACCAGCCCGGGCCGCGGGAAGTCCGGGTCCTTGTCGCCCATCAGCACCAGTGCGGGCACGTCGACCGCCGCGCACCAGCCGACCGGCGCGGAGTCGCCCCTCAGGTAGCCGCGCAGCGCGGCCTTGCGGGCGGGCTCGCGGAGCATCGCGGCCAGCCCGGCCCGGTAGGCGTCGAAGTCGGCGGGCCGCTCGCCCGGGTAGTAGAACTTCTGCATCGCGCTCCACAGCCCGGGGAACGCGGTGACCAGCGGGGCGGCCAGGCCGAACAGCGCCTTCTGGAAGCCGTTCAGCGGCAGGTTCTCGACGAACGCGTCGATCAGCACCACGCCGCCGGTGCGCCCGGGGGCGAGCGCGGCGGCCCGGACCACGCTGGCGCCGGTGTACGAGCTGCCGACCAGGACGGCGCCGCGCAGGTCCAGGTGGTCCAGCAGGGCCGCCAGGTCCTCGGCGATCGCGGCCGGGCTGTGGTCGGTGAAGCCGGTCGAGGACTCGCCCATGCCGCGCAGGTCCATGCTGACCACCCGGTGCCCGGCGGCGCCCAGCAGCGGGGCGAGGTGGCGGTAGACGGCCCGCTTGTCGAGCATGCCGGGCAGCAGGACGACCGGGACGCCGGGGCCGGGGGCGTCGTCGTAGGCGATCCGGCCGCCGGTGACGTCGAGGTACCGGGTGGTGGTGCCGAGGGTGCTGTTCATCGCGGGCCTCCTGGCGGGCGTCCGGCGCTCCGGGCGCTCAGGGCCCGGCTCCTGCCGATAGCCATAAAGCTAAGGCTAATAGCCTTAGCCGTCAACTCCCGGCCACCGGCCCGCCCCTGCCGCCCGCCCCTGCCGCCCGCGCCGCCCGCCCGCCGGGCGCTCGGATCCCGCCAGGCCCCGTCCGGTCAGATCCCGTCGACCTTGAACGGGTCGTGCTCGGCGAGCAGCTTCTCCAGCCGGGCCTGGTCGACCCGGCTGGTGAGCGCGCCCTCGTCCTGGCGGTCGCGGATCACCTTGGCCAGCGTGAACGCGGAGGTGATCTCGTAGAGCAGGCCGACGCCGAGGAAGGCGCGCATCCAGGCGCTGACCGGGAGGTAGGCGATCCCGAGGACGAGGGCGGCCGTGGCGAACGCGAAGGAGGCGACGGCCTGCAGGTAGTAGGCGGAGGTGGTGCGGTGCGGCACGGATGCGGTCATGGGGCCAGGGTCCCGCCGGGGGCCGCGGGGGGTCGTGAGTACGGATACTCAACCGCGCCGTCACGGTCCGTCATGTCCGGAACCGGGCCCCTTGGCGAACCGTCACAAATCGCCCATAGGGCGTCAGGAAAGTTTCACTGCACCTCGGTAGGCGCTTGGAATCATGGGGTCCATAGGATTAACGTTTGATAACGCAGCGCGGTCGGCAACGCCGTAACCATGCGGCACCGTGCGCCACGCCTAATCCATCGGGCCCACCCCCGCGGTCGGGCCCGGGAGCCGGGGAACCACGTTCCACCGGGGTGAATCGGGACGGCCCTGGGCCCGACCGTAGGAGACCTTCCACCTCCGAACCCGTCAGCTAACCCGGTCGGCGGCAGGGAAGGAAGGAGCGCGCCCCCGTGGCGTCGACCTACACCGAGAGCACCGGCACCCAGCTGCTCGACCACCCGGTCGAGACCGAACCCGTCCGGCCCCGGCTGCCCCGCCAGGCCCGCGTCGGCGCACCGCTGCTGGGCGTCACCGCGATGACCGCCGCCCTCGGCGCCACCGGCCTCGCCGCCGCCCCCGCCCAGGCCGCCGCACCGGCCCCGGCCCCCGTCGCCGCCGCCGACGAAGCCTCCGAGGGACTGCTCGCCGCGGACCCGGGCCTCGCCCTGGCCGCCCGCATCCTCCAGCAGGCCGACGGGCAGCGCACCGCCACCGAGGAGTCCGCCCGGGTCGCCGCCGCGCAGGAGGCGGAGGCCAAGCACGCCGACCGCCGGGCCGAGACCGCGGCCGCGCCCGAGACCGCGGCCACCGAGGCCACCGCGGCCGAGGCCGTCCTGCCGGTCGCCGGCTACCGGCTGGCCGACCCGTCCGCCCAGCCCGGTGCGCACTGGGCCCACCTGCACACCGGCCTGGACTTCGCCGCCCGCACCGGCACCCCCGTCACCGCCGTCACCGCCGGCACCGTCACCTCGGCGGGCTGGTCCGGCACCTACGGCTACCGGGTCATCCAGACCCTCCCCGACGGCACCGAGCTCTGGTACTGCCACCTCTCCCGGATCGCCGCCCCCGCCGGCCGGGTCGCCCCCGGCACCGTCCTCGGGGCCGTCGGCGCCACCGGCAACGCCACCACCCCCCACCTGCACCTCGAAGTCCGCCCGGGCGGCGCGGCCCCCGTCGACCCCCTCCCCTGGCTGCACCACCTCGGCCTCCGGCCCTAGGCCCCGCCCGGGGCGGTGCGCGGCCCTCTCGCGCCCGGCCGCCCCGGCCCGCTCAGTACTCCTCGGGGGCCAGCTCCGGGAACTCCTCCAGCAGCAGCCGCGGCAGCCCCGGGACGGTCCACTCGCCGCACAGGTCGATCGCGGCCTGCGCCACCGCCTCCTCGAACTCCTCGAACGCGCCGGTGAGTTCGGCGGGCATCGGCAGTCCGCGGGCGTTCAGCTCGGCGAGGTTGCGGTAGCTGCGCCGCATCAGGCCCTGCTCCAGCAGCCGCCGGGCCCCGTCGGTGGAGACGCCGATCAGCAGCGGCCGTCCCGGCTGGTCCCAGTGGCCGTCCCCGTCCAGGCCGGGCACCCGGTCGAAGGCGGCGAAGCGCTCCTCCTCCGGGAGTTCGCGGAACGCCGCCAGCCAGGCCCGGACCGCACCGAGGTCCGCGGTCGGCACCCCGTCCGCGCGCAGCAGCAGGGCGTACAGCCGGGGCCAGGTCACCAGGTCGGAGCGGCGCAGCAGGGAGAGCAGCACCTCGCCCTGCCAGTCGGCCTCCGCGCGGAGCTTCTCCGCGCGCTTGGCGTTCAGCCGCCGGGCCGCCCGCTGCCACTCGATCAGCAGCCGCACCGCCGCCGGGTACGCCGCCGGGTCGCCGTCCGGCTGCACGTACAGGTGGAGCTGCTCGTAGAGCAGGTGCTCCAGCACCGGGGAGGTGAGTTCGGGAAGGCCCTCGTGCAGCCGGGCCCCGCCCAGCTCCAGCAGGGTCAGCACGGTCCGCACCGCCGGCTCGGGCACCGGGTCGAGCCCCGCCCCGTCCGCCCAGCTCAGCAGATCGGCGGCGCGGGTACGGGGGAGCAGGTGCAGGTCGTCGTCGTCCACCCCGGTACGGTAGCCGGTCCCCGGACCGGCGCCCGGTAGGGTCGGCGGCCATGGAGACCCTCCGGCTGCGCGGCCCCCGGCTCACCCTGCGGGAGTACCGGCACACCCCGGAGGAGGTGGCCGCCCTGCACGCGGTGCACGGCGACCCCGAGACGGTCCGCCACCTCCCGTTCGGGGTGCGGGACTTCGAGGACTGCGCCGACCAGGTCGAGCTGTACCTGGAGGCCGCCGAGGAGGAGCCCCGGACGCACTACCGGCTGGCCGTCGACGACCCGTCGGGCGAGCCGGTCGGCCAGGCCGCGCTCACCCGCGAGGACGGGCACGCGGCCCAGCTCGGCTGCGTCCTGCGCCGCGACACCTGGGGCCGCGGGTACGCCACCGAGGTCACCGCGCTGCTGTGCGCGCTCGGCTTCGAGACCCTGGGCCTGTACCGGCTGGCGGCCCGCTGCGACCCCGCCAACACCGCCTCGGTCCGGCTGCTGGCCCGGGCCGGGTTCCGGTACGAGGGCCGGATCCGGGCCGAGTCGCACCGGGACGGCGGGTGGCACGACGCGCTCCAGTACTCGCTGCTGGCCCCCGAGTGGCCGGGCCCGCCGTGGGCCGGGCCGTCGCGTCCGTAGCGCCTGTCGCGTCCGCTGCGTCCGTCGCGTCCGTCGCGTCCGGGGGAGAGCGGGCCGCAGGGCGGGACGGGGGTTAACCCCACCACGGATTCGGCAGCAGGCGTCATTACCCCGGCCGGGCCGCTGCGGCAGATTGGAGCACGTGCCCGGCACCGCCGACCGGCGGGGCCGCCCGACGACCCGAAGGACCGCGGATGTCCACCGCTGCGTACCCCGTCACCAGCCCTGGCGGCCACCTCGACCGGCCCGGGTTCTGGCGCGCCCCGTTCTCCCGGCGCACCTTCCAGCAGCTCGGCTACGTGCTCAGCGGGCTGCCGATGGCGGTGCTCGGCTTCGCCCTGGTCGTGCCGCTGTTCTGCGCCGGCCTCGGCCTCTCCCTCACCGCGATCGGCCTGCCCGTCCTCGCCCTGCTGCTGGCCGTCGCCCGCGGCCTCGGCGCCGCCGAGCGGCTGCGGATCCGCACCCTGCTGGGCGAGGAACTGCCCACTCCGCCGGAGATCACCGTCCGCCGGGAGGGCGTCTGGGGCCGGATCACCGGCCGACTGGCCGACCCGGCGGGCTGGAAGGCCGCGCTGCACCAGTTCGTCATGCTCCCCTGGGCGATCCTCAGCTTCACGCTCTCGGTGACCTTCTTCTGCCTCGGCTGGTCGCTCGCCCTGTTCCCGGCCTACCAGTGGGTGTTCGGCCGCTACACCCCCTGGGACGGCTACCGGGTCGCCGACTGGCGCGACTCCCACGGCGTCCAGCACGTCTACGAGCTCACCGAGCCCTGGCAGATCGCCGGCGTCTGCGTGCTCGGCCTGGTCTTCGTCCTCCTCACCCCGCAGCTGATCCGCGGCCTCACCGGCATCCACCGCTTCGCCGCCCGGGCCCTCCTCTCCGCCAACGACTGAGCCCCCAGCCGCCGTTCGCCCTCGCGGCCGTCGGCGGATTCCCCGGCCGGTGCCCGGTCCTCCCGGGGCCGGCCGGGTTTCCGCCTTCGGTCGAGTTCTTCGCCGGTGGCTGAGCTGGTGGTCGTCGGTCGACTCCCCGGCCGGGGCCCGGGTCCCTCCGGGGCCAGTCGGCCTTCCGTCGGCCGAGTTCTCTGCTGGTGGCTGGGCTGGTGGTTGCTGTTCGGCCTCGTGGTCGTCGGTCGACTCCCCGGCCGGTGCCCGGTCCTGCCGGGGCCGGTCGGGCTTCCGCCGTCGGCCGTCCGAGCCCTGCTCTCCGTCGGTGGCCGAGCCTGCGGGTGCCGTTCGGCTTCCCGGTCGCCAGCCGACCCTTCGGTCGGGGCCCGGTCTCCCCGGGGTCGTGCGGACCTCCGCCGCCGACCGGTCGACGGCCGGATCTCCTCCCGCGTCGGTCGCGCCCCCGGCACCGGCTGGACGTGCGACACCCCCGGGCCCGTGGTCGGATGACCACGGGCCCGGGCCGCACCCCGGGCCCGTCGAACGTCCGGAGGCCCCGCATGTGCCCGACCACCCTCGCCCGGCTCTCCCGGCCCGCGGAGGCTCCGCCGGTGCTGGTCACCTCCCGGCCGCTGGACGAGTACTGCGCCTGCTTCGGCCTCACCCGGGTCGAACTGGCCCGGCTGCCCGGCCCCGTCCTGGACTGCCCCGGCGGGGCCGCCGCGCTCGCCGCCGAGGCCCGCGCGCTCGGCTGCGAGGTGGTCGCCGCCGACCCGGGCTACGCGCTCGGTCCGCACCGCCTCGCCGCGCTCGCCGCCGACGGCCGGGCGACCATGGCCGCCGCCATCCGCCGCGACCCCCGCAGACACCTGCCCGCCCTGCGCCGCCCCGAGAAGTACCTGCGCAGCTGGGACCGCGCCCGCCGGCTGTTCACCGCCGACGCCACCGCCCACCCCGACCGCTACGTGGCCGCCGCGCTGCCCCGGCTCCCGTTCGCCGACGGCACCTTCGCGCTCACCCTCAGCTCCTACCTGCTGTTCGCCTACCCGGCCGTCTTCGGCCCCGTCGAGCAGCTCCGCGCGCTGCGCGAACTCGTCCGGGTCACCGCCCCCGACGGCGAGGTCCGGGTCTTCCCGCTGTACGACGAACGCGGCCGGCGCTGCCCGCACCTGACCGAACTGCGCGCCGCGCTGCGCCACCACCGGATCGCCAGCCGCGTCCTGCGCACCGGTGCCACCGGCCGGGTGCTGGTGCTGCGCCCGGCCCACCCGCCGCGCCCCGGCTACCGCCCGGCCGCCCGCAGCGAGCGCACCGCCCCCAGGTAGGCGCCCACCGCGTCCCGGCTGCGGGCCAGGCACTCCGCCCGCTCCGCCAGTTGCCGGTACTCGTGCTCCAGCACCGCCAGCGTCTCCGGCGCGGCGTCCCGGACGTGGAACTGGCCGTCCGTCAGGCAGGGCAGCACGGTGCGGATGGTGCGGGTGGACAGGCCCGAGGCCAGCAGTGAGCGGATCTGCCGGACGCGCTCCACCAGCGGCTCCTGGTACTCCCGGTAGCCGTTCGCGGAGCGGCCCGGCTTCAGCAGCCCCTGCTCCTCGTAGTAGCGCAGCAGCCGGGGCGCCACCCCCGTCCGGGCCGCCAGTTCACCGATCCGCACCGGCTCCTCCGTCCGCCGTCCCCGGCCCGCCGGAAGGACTTGACTCTCACATCGATGTCAGAGTTCGACCATACCCGCATGGCAACCACCCCGTCCGCGCCCCGGCTGCGCTGGTCCCCGCTGCTGGCCCTGGCCACCGCGGCCTTCCTCGGCATCGTCACCGAGGCGCTGCCCGCCGGCGTCCTCCCCGAGATGGCCCACGACCTGCGGGTCGGCGAATCCGCGATGGGCCAGTCGCTGACCGGCTACGCCCTGGCCACCGGCCTGTCCGCGATCCCGCTGGCCCGGGCCACCGCCCACTGGTCCCGCAAGCGCCTGGTGCTGGCCGCCGTCGCCGTGCTGCTGCTGGCCGACGCCGTCACCGCGCTCTCCCCGTCCTACCCGCTCACCATGGCCGTCCGGATCGCCGCCGGGGTCGCCGTCGCCGCGATCTGGGCCGAGCTCGTCGGCTACGCCCGCCGCCTGACCCCGCCCGCCCTGCACGGCCGGGCGATCGCCGTCACCGGCATCGGCGTCCCGCTCGCGCTCTCCCTCGGCATCCCGCTCGGCACCTGGTCCGGCCGGCTGATCGGCTGGCGGCCCACCTTCGCGCTGGTCGCCGTCCTCGCCGCCGCCCTGCTGCTGTGGATCGCCGCCGCCGTCCCCGACGCCCCCGGACGCCGCTCCGGCCGCCCCGAACCCGTCCGCGCCGCCCTGCGCCTGCCCGGCGTGCGGCCCGTGCTGTTCGTCACCGCCGCGTACGTCCTGGCCCACAACGTGCTCTACACCTACATCGCCGCGCTGCTCGACCACTACGGCGCGGCCGACCGCCGCGACCTGCTGCTGCTCGTCCTCGGCCTGGCCGCCGTCGTCGGGCTCGCCGCCACCGGCGCGCTGGTCGACCGGCGGCTGCGGCGGCTCACGCTGGCCGCCGGCACCGCGTTCCTCGCCGCCGTCGCCCTCCTGCTGCTGCCCGCGCCCGCCGCACCCCTGGTGCTGCTCGCCGCCGCGCTCTGGGGCCTCGGCTGGGGCGGCGCCGCCCCGCTGTTCCAGACCGCGGTGGCCGACGCCGGCGGCGAACGCGGCCAGACCCTGCTGGTCGCCACCTGGAACACCGCGATGGGCCTCGGCGGCGCCGTCGGCGGGCTGCTGCTCGACCTGGGCGGCCCCGGCGCGCTGCCCCCGTTCGCCCTCGCCCTGCTGCTGCCCGTCCTCGCCGTCACCGCGGCGGCCCGCCGCCACGGCTTCCCGCCCCGGCGCGGGGCGACGGCCCCCGGGACCCCCGGGACCTCCCGGACCTCCGAGAACGCAGACGGCCCGCGGGCTGCTCCTCGGACCGTCCCGCTGGGGACGGCGACCGAGGCACCGGGGATGTACCGGTGAGCCCACGGGCCGGGTGACTGCTGGAAATTCGCCTGAGCCGGAGACCGAACGGCCTCACCGCTGCGCAGGCAGGGGCGGCTCTAGCGAGCAGCCACCTCACGCATCCTGAAAGAACTCAACTCAGGATCACCTCCTTTCAGTGTGCCGCCACCATAGGCACCGCCCGCCGGGAGAGGCAACGGATTTATTCGGCCGACCTTCCGACCGACCGTCCGGCCGACCTCCGGGCGGGCACGGCGAAGGCCCGGAGGCGTTGCCTCCGGGCCTTCGTGCTACTGAGTAGCGGGGACAGGATTTGAACCTGCGACCTCTGGGTTATGAGCCCAGCGAGCTACCGAGCTGCTCCACCCCGCGTCGGTGAACACCACCCTACCCCATCACGGGACGCACCCGTCACACCGGCGAACGGCAGCACCTCCGGACACACGGCGAAGGCCCGGAAGCGATGCTTCCGGGCCTTCGTGCTACTGAGTAGCGGGGACAGGATTTGAACCTGCGACCTCTGGGTTATGAGCCCAGCGAGCTACCGAGCTGCTCCACCCCGCGTCGGTGAACACGACTCTACGTGAGGCCGGCGGGAAAGGGAAATCCATTTCCCGGCCGAGCATCCGCGCAGGTCGGGACAGCCCCTCGGCCGTCCGTGCCCAGCCCGGCCCAGCCCGGCCCAGCCCGGCTCAGCCCGTCCCGTCCCTGTCCGGCCGCCGGTCAGCCCGGGCGGGACGGCTGCCGGGTGCGGCGGGTCTGTGCCCACACCGCGAAGCTGACCAGCGCGGCGAAGCACGGCACCATCACCAGCCCGTACACCAGCAGGAAGCCGTCCGTGCCCAGTCCGGCCGCCGCGTTCCACACCCCGTGCAGGCCCATCGCCAGCAGCGCGCCCGCCGGTGCGCCGAGCCGGGCCAACCAGCGCCGGCCGGTGGTCAGGGTGATCGCCAGGCCCAGCCCGGTCAGCGCGGTGAACAGCGGGTGCGCGAACGGCGAGAGCAGTGCCCGCAGCACGAAGGTGTGCACCGTCCCGTCGAAGTCCCGCAGGCTGGGCGCCCCGCCCTGTCCGATCGCGTCCAGCCGGGCCTGCCGGTCCGCGGTGAACGCCCGCCCCAGGTAGAGCGCGTTCTCGGTGAACGCGAACCCGCAGGCCGTCACCCCGCCCAGCACCGTGCCCGCCGCCAGGGTGCGCGGGGAGGACCGGGCCCGCTGGCGGCCCGCCGGGGCCGGGCGGAAGTGCGCGGGACGGCCGGGGCCCGGCCAGTGCCACAGCAGCCGGCGCCACCCGGCGCACGGGCGGCCCTGCTCGCAGCGGTGCCGCCGCCGCAACGGCAGCAGCAGCACCAGCAGCGCCGCGCCCTTCGCCAGCTCCTCGATCAGCGGCGTCGCGAACTCCGCGCCCAGGGTCTCCCCCCGGGCGCCCTGGTGGGCGATCAGGAAGTCGCTCGCCCAGCCGTTCGCCAGGATCGCCATCGTGGTCGCCGCGCACGCCCCCCAGGCCAGGCAGAACAGCAGGTGCCGCAGCGGCACCCGGGCGGTCTGGTTCAGCCAGGCCAGCGCCCCCAGCACGAACGGCAGCGGCAGCAGCGCCAGGCCCAGCCCCACCAGCAGCCCGGTCGTCCCGGTCTGCCGCTGCACCAGCCGCAGGATCAGCACCCCCGAACCCGCCAGCGCCAGCGCCGCCACCGCCGAGGACAGCGCCGGCCGCCGGAACGGCCACAGCCGCCGCCACAGCGAGACCGCCGCCGCGGTGCCCGTGACCGGACTACCCGTGACCGGACTACCCGTGACCGGACTACCCGTGACCGGACTACCCGTGACCGGACTACCCGTGACCGGACTACCCGTGACCGGGCCGCCCGTGACCGGGCCGCCCGTGACCGGGCCGCCCGTGACCGGGCCGCCCGTGACCGGGCCGCCCGTGACCGGGCCGCCCGTGACCGGGCCGCCCGTGACCGGGCCGCCCTGCTGCCCCGGGATGCGCCCGCTCGGCACCGGGCGCGGCGGCACGTCCGGGAGCAGGCCGCCGGACCGGCGCGCGGTCGGTTCCGGGAGCGGCCGAGAACCGGTGGGGGGCGTCGGGGGATCGGCGGCCAGGGCGTCGGCCCCCACGGGCGGCCCGGAGGAGGCCCCGCCGCTGGGCGGACTGCTCACCTGCAGCAGGGTAGGCGAAGCCGCCGCCCCGGGGGGAGGGGTCGGCACAATCCGTACCCGCGAGGTGACCGATCGTCAGCGGAGCGGAACGCCCCCCACCGCCCGGCCGGGCCCGTGACATCCGTCATGCCGGGTCGGTGACGGCAGCTCCTGGGCCGGGACCGGGCCGCGCGGGCACAGTGGTGGCACCGCCGGGGAGCGACCGGGCGGCCGGGGACGACACGGGGGAGACACCATGAGCAGCATCGGGTTCGAGACGGCCACCGCCTTCACCGCGACCGGGGCCACGCAGACCGCCGGGGCCGTGGAGACCGCCGGGGCCGCCGGGACCGCCGACGCCTCGCGGCCGAGCGTCGCGGAGATGCGGCTGCCGGTCTGGTTCTTCGGCTTCGAGGGCGTCCTCGCCGGGGCCTTCGACCTGCTGCGGGCCGCCCCCTCGGCCTGGCCCGCGCTGGTCCTGCTGGCGGCCGTCAACCTCGGCGTCTCGCTCACCCTGATGCGCCGGCGCCTCAAGCTCGCGAAGCTGCTGTGGCGCGGCAAGGGCACCCGCAACGTGGCGATCGGCCTGGTCGCCCTGCGGCTGGGCAGCCACCTGGTGCTCGGCCTGCTCGGCGCGGCGGTCGCCTCGACGCTCGGCCACGTGCTGTTCGCGCTGGCGATGAGCACGGTGACGGTCGCCCTGCTGGCCTACGTCCAGCGCACCGCGCTCACCGCGCTGGTCGCCGCGGGCAAGGCCACCGCCTGAGCGACCTGAGCGACCGCCCGGCGACCGCCGACCGCGGCTACCGGCTCAGCGGCGGCGGAACAGCAGGTCGTGCACCACGTGGCCCTTGGCCAGACCGGCCCGCTCGAACTTGGTCACCGGCCGCCACCCGGGTCGCGGCGCGTACCCGGGCACGCTGCCCGCCGGGTGCCCGTCCGGCTCCAGCCAGCCCGAACCGTCGCCCTCCGGGTGCAGGTTCTCCAGCTCCGGCGAGGCGCCCAGCACCGCCAGCATCTGCTCCGCGTACGGCTCCCAGTCGGTCGCGCAGTGCACCAGCGCGCCCGGGGCCAGCCGGGGCAGCACCAGTTCCAGGAACGACGCCTGGATCAGCCGGCGCTTGTGGTGCTTCGGCTTCGGCCACGGGTCCGGGAAGAACACCCGCAGACCGGCCAGCGAGGCGTCCGGCAGCATGTCGCGCAGCAGGATCACCGCGTCGCCCGCCGCGAGCCGGACGTTCTCCGAGCCGTCCCGCTCCAGGAACTGCAGCAGGTTGCCGTGGCCGGGGGTGTGCACGTCCGCCGCGAGGATGCCCGCGGACGGGTCGGCGGCCGCCATCGCGGCCGTGGTGTCGCCCATCCCGAAGCCGATCTCCAGCGTCACCGGCCGGCCCGCGAACAGCTCCGGCAGGTCCAGCGGGGTCCCGTCGATCGCCAGCCCGAACCGTTCCCACCCGCGGTCCAGCGCACCCGCCTGCGCCTTGGTCATCCGACCACGGCGCGGCTGGAAACTGCGGATCCGCTGCTCGCGGTGCTGGGCCTCGGTGGCCTTGTGCGGGTACATCGGCGCGGGGTACGCCGCCGGGGCGGCGGAGAGCCGGGCCGACGCGGACAACTGGGGGCTGGGGGCGGAGGAGGTCACAATCGCACCAGTCTAAGGGAGCCCCCGGGCAGGCCGGCGGGCGCGAACAGGACACGTACCGGCAGGGCGGAGTCGGGGGTGCGGGGGACTGCGCGGCCCGTCGAGCACGCACCGCAGGATCGCGACGCGGGACGGGGGCCTGCCCTGTCCCGCGACCTTGCCGGCGTCCACCCGGCCGGGCGCGCCCCCGGCCGTGCGCGGAACTCCCCGCGTCACCCCGCCCGGAGGGCCGCCACCGCTCGGCGGGCGACCTCGCGGCCGATGCCGAGCGAGGCCGTCGCCGCCGGGGAGGGGGCGTTGAGGACGTGGACGACCCGGCGGGTGGAGCGCGGGTCGGCGGGGTCGAAGCCGGCAAAGGCGAAGTCGTCGAGGAGGGTGCCGTCGCGGGCGACGGCTTGGGCGCGGACGCCCGCGGCGGCGGGGACGAGGTCGGCCTCGGTGACGGCGGGGAGCAGGCGGCGGACGGCGGTGGTGAAGGCGCGCTTGGAGAGCGAGCGGTGGAGTTCGCCGAGTTCGTGGCGCCAGTGCCGGCGGGCGATCGTCCAGGTGCCGGGGAAGCGCACCGTCTCGGCGAGGTCGCGGGCGCTGAAGGTGCGCCAGTCGTAGCCCTCGCGGGCCAGCGCGGGCACCGCGTTCGGCCCGACGTGGACGTCGCCGTGGATGCCCCGGGTGAGGTGCACGCCGAGGAAGGGGAACGCCGGGTCGGGGACGGGGTAGACCAGTCCGCGCACCAACTCCCGCCGCTCCTCGGTCAGTTCGTAGTACTCGCCGCGGAACGGCACGATCCGCACCCCCGGGTCGTCGCCCGCCAGCCGGGCGATCCGGTCGCTGTGCAGTCCGGCGCAGTTGACCAGCACCGCGCAGCGGATCTCGCCGTGCGGGGTGGTGACGGTGACGCCGTCCGGACGCCGGTCGACGCCCAGGACGGGGGTGTTCAGGCGCAGTTCGGCGCCGCGCTCGCCGGCGAGCGCGGCGTAGCGGCGGGCCACCGCGGGGTAGTCGCAGATGCCGGTGGTGGCCAGGTGCAGTCCGGCGATGCCGGTGACCTCGGGTTCGTGGGCGCGGATGCCGGCCGGGTCGAGCGCGGTCAGCGGGATGCCGTTGGCCCGGCCGCGGTCGGCGAGGGCGGCCAGCCGGGGGAGTTCGGCGGGGTCGGTGGCGACGATGAGCTTGCCGGTGACCTCGTGGGCGATGCCCTGCTCGCGGCAGAACGCGACCATCTCGCGGGCCCCGTCGGTGGCGTACCGGGCCTTGAGCGAGCCGGGCCGGTAGTAGACGCCGCTGTGGATCACCCCGCTGTTGCGGCCGGTCTGGTGGGCGGCGAGGGCGTCCTCCTTCTCCAGGACGGCGACGTCCGCGCCGGGGTGCTCGCGGGTGAGGGCGTACGCGGTGGACAGGCCGACGATGCCGCCGCCGACCACCAGGACCCGGACGTCGTGCCTCATCCCCGCCACCCTCCGCTCCGCGGACCACCGGCCCCCGCCCAGATGGTGCCACGGGCGGGGGCCGGTGCGGCGGTGCGCGTCAGGAAGTGGCCAGGACCAGTCGGGCGCGCTCGGTGAGGTCCTTGACCCGCTGCTCGTGCTGGTACGGCTCCAGGCGGCGCAGCAGTTCGACCATGTACTCGCGGCTGCGGTACGAGGAGATCCGCCCGGCCACCTCGACGGCCCGCTCCCCGGCGGCCACCGCGGCGTCCAGGTCCCCCGCCTCGGCCTCGGCCATCGCGGAGACCACCAGCCGCAGGCCGTGCGAGCGGACGTAGCCCTCGGTCGGGCGGGCCAGCGCCTCGCGGGTGAACTGCCGGACCTTGGACGGGACGCCCAGGTCGCGGAAGCACTCGGCGGCGTCGGCGGCGAGGCGGTCGTAGGCGAAGAAGTCGATCCAGGTCGGGTCGGGGTCGCCGGGGCGGGAGCGGTCCAGCGCGGTCTCGGCGGCGGCCAGCGCGGTGGCGCAGGCCGGGGCGTTGCCCGCCTTGGCGTGGGCGCGGGCCTCGACCAGGTGGAAGAAGCTCATGGTGCGGGCGGTGGCCAGGCCCCGGTTGCGCTCCAGGGCGGCCTGGGCGAGGTCGACGGCCTCGTCCGGGAAGGAGCGGTAGGCGGCCTGGAGGCTCATCGAGGCCAGCACGTAGCCGCCGAGCGGCACGTCCCCGGCCGCGCGGGCCAGCCGCAGCGCCTGGATGTAGTAGCGCTGGGCGGCCTCGTGCTGGCCGGTGTCGAAGGCCATCCAGCCCGCCAGCCTGGTCAGTTCGGCGGTGGCGCCGAACAGCGCCCGGCCGACCGCGTCGCTGTACGAGGCGAGCAGCAGCGGGGCGGCCTCGACCCGCAGGCACTCGGGCACCATCGAGGAGCGCCAGTCGCCGCCGCCGTACTTGGAGTCCCAGCGGCGGGCCTCCTGGGCGGCCTCGCGGAGCTTCGCGGCGTCCGCGTGCCCGACCCTCCCCCGGTTCCCGGGGGAACCGGGAGGTGCCCCCCTGCCGGTCAGGTCGGGGACAGCCTCGCGGGCCACCGAGCCGTCGGCGGGCGTGATCAGCCAGCGCGAGACGGGCGTGGCGTACGCGGCGACCGAGAACGTCCCGGCCAGGCTGTCGCTCCACCGGCCGCCGCCGGGGCCGCGCCGCAGGTCCAGGTCGACCCGCCACAGCTCGGTGGCGGAGCGGACCGCCTCCGGGACCTCGCGCGGGAACTCCAGCCCGAGTTCGGGCGTGGGGTGCGAGTCGGCGAGGCCGATCTCCTCCAGCGGGACGGGGCGGCCGAGCTTGTTGCCGAGCGCGGTGGCGATCAGGTGCGGCACCGGGCGCTGCGGGACCATCCCCTTGGTCACCCAGCGGGCCACCGAGGTCTTGTCGTAACGGAGGGTCAGGCCGCGCTGCGCGCCCAGGTCGTTGACCCGGCGGGCGAGCCCGGCGTTGCTGATCTGGGCGAGCGCGAGGAGTGCCCCGAGCCGGTCGTTCGGCCCTCGTGAGCTGACGGTCATGGTGGCGGTGGCACCCCCTGGCGACGTCGTGCGCGGATGGCGGCGGGCCGCGGCGAACCGCAGTGGGCCACCGGACTGCTTGCACCTAGCGTAGTCGTCCGCGTTCCGACGGTTAAGAGGTCGCATTCCGGTTGGCGGGAACGCGCCGCGTCGGGGACCGGCGCCCGGACGCCCGCCGGACGTCCTGCGGGCAGTTGCCGGACGCCCGTGCTCCGGTCCCGTGCCCGCGTGCGCCACCCGTGCTCCCTGGCCGCAGCGGCAGGTGGGCGATTCGCTGGAGGCTGTGGATCGGCCCGCCGCCGAGGACCCGGCGGGCCGGGGGAAACGCTGCCTCAATTCCCCGCGGGCAGCTGCGCGTCCGGGAGGGCATGCGGATGCCCTCCCGGGCCGTGCGACGGCTTTCGGCCAACTTCGGCCGACCCGCGACGGTCGCGGCCCTCCTCCGCGCCGCCGTTCCAGGCCACCGCCCGTGCGCCGGACGGGAGTTCGAGACCCGCACGGCCCGGGCCCCGGAGGGGGAGGCCTGGCCCGTGCGTTCCGCCGCGGCCCCGAAAGCCTGGCGCTCACCCGCCCCATCGGTGGCACGATGTCTCCTGACGGCGCGCCGACCCCGTACGCCCGCCCGGGGGTCCGCCGCGCGCCGCGGCACCACAGGTGGAGGCGCGATGCGGTGGCTCACCGGCTGGAGCGGCCTGACCGCCGCCGACCCGGCCCTGGCCGCGGTCCGCCCGATCGCCGGCACCCTGCTCTGGGGCGGCCCCGACCCGCTCTGGGCGGTCGGCGACTGGCGCCCCGACGAACTGCGGCTGGCCGTGCTCCGCCCCGGCGGCCCCGCCACCGTCCGCGGCGGGCTCGACCCGCACGACCCCGCCGACAGCGCCGACCGGGACACCCCCGCCACCCTGCGGCTCGCCGTGGCCGGCCGCTGCGGCGCCACCGACCGCGAACTCGCCGACGGCCTGGCCGCCGCCCGCGGCGGCGCGCTGCGCCACCTCACCCACTGGCCCGGCAGCTACACCGTCGTGCTGCGGGCCGGCACCCGCTCCACCGTGCTGCTCGCCGACCTCGCCGGCGCCCAGCCGGTCTTCCACACCCCGTTCGCCGGCGGCACCGCCTACGCCACCGCCGCCCTCCCGCTCGCCGACCTGGTCGGCGCCCCCGTCGACACCGCCCACCTGGCCGCCCGGCTGGCCACCCCCGAGACCCCCGAGACGCTCGGCGACCGCACCCCCTACCGGGGCGTGCGCCGCGTCCCGCCCGGACACGCGCTGGGCATCCGCGGCGGACGGCCCGGCCACACGCCCTACCCGGAGAGCGGGGCCGAGGAGCGCGCCGAGGCCCCCGCCGTCCGCGAACTCACCCGTGCCCTGCTGGAGGCCGTCCGCTGCCGGGTCCGCGCCACCGGGCCCGCCGACCGGCCCCGGCTCGGCGTCGACCTCTCCTACGGCACCGCCTCCGCCACCGTCGCCCTGCTGGCCGCCGCCGTCCCGCTGCCGTCCGGCCCCGGCACCGACCCCGGGCCCGAACGGCCCGCCGCCCGCACCGGCGCCGTCAAGGGCTCCTGGGCCCGCCGCGCCGAACCGCCCGAACCCGAGACCCTCCCCGCCGTCACCCTCGGCGACCCCGACGGACCCGCCCTCGCCGTGCACGCCCCCCGCCTGCGCCACCTGCTCGTCCCGCCGGTCGCCCCGTACGCCGGCCTCGCCGACCCCCTGGCCGGCCCGCTCACCGACGAACCCGGCCCCGCCCTGGTCCACGCCGCCCGGCACACCGCCGCCCACCGGGCCGGCGGCGCCGACCACCTCACCGGCCACGGCGCCCGCCAGGTCCTGGACGGCCACCCCGCCCGGCTCGCCGACCTGGTCCGGGCCGGCCGCTCGCTCGACCTGCTCGCCCCGCTCGCCGCCCTGGCCGGCGCCGACCGGGCCACCGCCGGCGCCCTCACCGGCACCCTGCACACCCCCGTCACCGTGCTGCGCGCCGCCCGCCGCCTCGCCCGCGCCCGCTACGCCGACGCCCTCGACGACCTGGCACTCCACCTGACGCTCCGTCAGGAACCGGCGTCCGAAAGGACGGTGGGCCGCGCCCTGGCCGCCGACCTCGCCTGGCACCGCCCCGGCCCCGCCGCCCACCTGCTCGCCGACGAACCGCTCGCCGCCCTCGCCCAGCACCTGCGCACCGCCGCCCGCGGCAGCGCCCCCACCGAGGCCCCCGGCGCCCGCCGCGCCCGGCTCGCCCTGCACCGGCACGCCGCCCACTACCGCACCCTGGTGCACGCCACCGAACAGCACGGCCAGCGCTTGCACGCCCCCTTCCTCGACAACCAGGTGGTCCGCGCCGCCCGGCTGCTCCCCGACGACCTGCGCCTGCAACCCGGCGCCCGGCACGCCCTGCTCGCCGCCGTGCTGGCCGGCACCGGCCGCACCGACCTCCCCGCCGACTGGGGCCGCGCCCCCGGCCCCGACCCGCACGCACCCGCCCGCCGCGGCCTGCGCGCCGCCGCCCCCGCACTCGCCGAACTCCTCGACCGCCCGCTGCTCGCCGAAGCCGGACTGCTCGACGCCCCCGCCGCCCGCAAGGCGCTCGCCGCCGCCACCGACCCCGCCGGGAACGCCCCGCCCGGCACCCTCGCCGCCCTCGCCGACCTGGTCGCCGCCGAACTCTGGCTGCGCCGCCTGGCCGCCCGCCGCCCCGGCTCCTCCTGGACCGGCCTGCCCGCCGCGCCCCGCGCCGCCCTGGAAACCTGACCCCGGACCGGGTGCGCCTGCCCCGCCGCCGGCCGCGCGCCGGATAGCGTCGGGAACCCCCGACCCGCTGAGCCCCGAGTCCCTCCCGGAGCGCGCGCCATGACCGCCACCCTCCCCGTGCACCACGAGGCGCCGCCGCCCGGCGCCGCGATCCTCACCGGCTGCGACGGCTCGGACGCCGCGCTCTGGGCCCTCGACCGCGCCATGACCGAGGCCGAGGCGCACCACCTCCCGCTGTACGTCCTGGCCGCGGTCAACCCCTCGCCGACCGGCTACCCGCCGGGCATGGCCGACCTGGTCCAGGAGAGCATCGAGCGGCTGACCGAGAGCATGGCGGACGGCCTGCGCCGCTCCGTCGCCACCGTGCAGTCCGCCCGGGTCCGCCCGTACGCCGGGCAGCTCGCCCTGTACGTCGTCCTCGGCAACGTGATCGAGGTGCTGCTCCGGGCCGCCGACGGACGGCACACCCTGGTGGTCGGCACCCGCGGCAACGGCGGCTTCGGCCGGCTGCTGCTCGGTTCGGTCAGCACCGCGGCCGTGCACCACGCCACCTGCCCGGTGCTGGTCGTCCCCGCACCCCCCGCCGAGGGGGCCTGAGGGGACCGAACCGCGGGGGCCTGACCGGAATGTCCGCGGATGGTTGAGCGTTCACCTTCCGTCGGACGGCCGCCCCCGGTCGCCCGGGAGCACCCGAACCGCCGGACAGGAGCCCGCCCGCCATGAAGGTCGAAATCTACTCGGACATCGCCTGTCCCTGGTGCTACGTCGGCAAGCGGCGCTTCGAGCAGGCACTCGACCGGTTCGAGGGCAAGGACGGCGTCGAGGTGGTCTACCGCCCCTACCAGCTCGTCCCCGACGCCCCCGAGCAGGCCCGCCCGCACCGCGAGTGGCTCGCCGAGCGCTACGGGCCGCAGTCCCTCGCCATGGACGCCCGGATCACCGAGGTCGGCCGCAGCGTCGGCATCGACTACGACTTCGACGCCGCGCTGGAGGTCAACACCCTGCGCGCCCACCGCCTGCTGCACCTCGCCGAGACCGAGTACGGCACCGCCGTCCAGGCCGCCCTCAAGGAGCGGCTGCTCAAGGCGCACTTCTCCGAGGGCGTCGACGTCGGCGACGTCGAGGCGCTCGCCGCCCTGGCCGCCGAGACCGGCATCGACCGCGACCGGGCCGCGGCCTACCTGGCCGGCACCGAGGGCGAGGCCGAGACGCGCGCCGCCCTCGCCGAGGCCCGCGCCATCGGCGTCACCGCCGTCCCGACCTTCGTCTTCGAGGGCCAGTGGGCCGTCCAGGGCGGCCAGGAGGCCGAGACCTTCCTCCAGGTCCTGCGCCAGGTCGAGGCCGAGACCGCCAAGCGGATCACCCCGCTCGCCCCGCCCGCCGACACCTGCGAGGACGGCGCCTGCGCGATCTGACCCGGCGCCGCCCGGTGCCACCCGGCGCTTCGACCGGCGCGGCGACGGACGGCGCGGGTAGTACCCCGGTATGACGGCGGTCCGGCTCCCCGGTGTGATGACCCGTACCGCCCCGCTCCGGGAAGGTGGCGGGTGTCCGCCGGGAGACCGGCAAGTACCGCGCAGAAGGAGCCCGCAGATGGCCGTGACCGTGCCCGCGACCAGCCCTCGGACCGCCGTCCCGGGCCGCCGGACCGCCGCCGCGGCCGTCCCCGTCCTCCGGGCCGGTCTGGCCCTGCCGGCCGGCCTGGCCGCGACCGCGCTGCTGCTGGCCGGGCGGCGGACGGCGGCGGAGCGCCTGCAGCCCGGGCCGACGGGCGTCGGCCGGCGGCTGGCCCGGCTCCTGCTCGGCCTGCCGCTGGACGCGTCCGCCCTGCTGCTGTTCGGCTACGCGGTCTTCAACTCGGTCCGCAACTTCGGCTACCCGCTCTGGTACCTGCACACCGACTACCACCAGGCGTGGGGCGGGCCGACCATGGCGGGCGTCTGGGCCGTCCACGCCGGTGGCTGGGCGCTCTGCCTGGTCCTGCTGCTGCGCTGGCCGGTGCGCTGGATCGCCCGCGGTCAGCAGGCGCTCACCGCCCGGCTCGGCTGACCGCCGCGCCCGGCCGGTCGTCGCGCCCGACCGGCCGAACCGCCGGGTTCAGCAGGTGATCCGGGCCTGCGCCCAGTCCGCCAGGTCGATCACCGGCAACGAGCCGCGGACCGGGGTGACCACCAGGCGGATCGACGTCCGGCCGTCCAGCGGGACGTGCACCGGCACCGGGCGGTCGCCCGCGGACATCCGGGGGGAGCTCCACAGCACCCGTCCGTCCTCGCCCTGCACCGAGAAGACCGCCTCGCCGTAGCTCACGCCGAAGTCGTCCAGCCCCGCGACGGCGTCGAAGGACCGGCAGGCGCGGTTCAGGTCCACGGTCACCCGGGACGGCACCGGGGCCGCCAGCACGTGCGCGTAGCGGGTGCCGTGCAGCCAGGCCGCGGGCCGTTGCAGGACCTGGCCGCCGCGGACGGTCGGGGTGTCGGGGACGGCGCGCCGGCCCCGGTCCAGCGGCAGCTCGTCCAGCCAGAACTGGCGCGAGGTCACCACCGGGGGCGTCGGGGTGGGCGTCGGCGTCGGGCTCGGGGTGGGCGTCGGGGACGGCGGCGGCACCTGCCGCGGGGTCGGCGTCGGCGTCGGGGACGGCTTCGGCTTCGGCTTGGGCGTCGGGGACGGGGTGGGCTTCGGCGCGGGCGTGCGGCTCGGCGTCGGGGTGGGTGTCGGCGTCGGCGTCGGCGCGGGGGACGGCGTCGGACGCGGGGCCGGGGCCGGGGCGGGCGGGGGAGCCTGCGGTGCGGTGACCACCGGCGGGGCCGCCACCGCGGGCGCGGGCTCCGGCGAACCGGTCAGCGCGAACGCGGCGACCGCCGCCGCGACGACGGCGATCCCGGCCGCGATCCCGGCCTTCGCGGCGGTGCCGAGTCCCTCCCCGGCCGCTGCCGCCGCCCCGCCGCCGGACGGACCGGCGCCCCCGGCCGCCCCCGCGGCCGTCGCCGCCCCGGTGCTCGCCGCACCGCCGGCCACCGCCGCCCCGCCCACGGCCGCCCCGGTGACGGCGGCGCCGCCGACCGCCGCGGCCGCCACCGCGAACCAGCCGCTGCCGACCCAGAGCAGCGCGCCGCCGGGCAGCACCGCCCGC
Organism: Kitasatospora sp. NPDC088783; assembly: GCF_044750705.1. Taxonomy (NCBI): domain Bacteria; kingdom Bacillati; phylum Actinomycetota; class Actinomycetes; order Kitasatosporales; family Streptomycetaceae; genus Kitasatospora; species Kitasatospora sp. NPDC088783. The sequence goes on along the minus strand of NZ_JBIVKJ010000019.1, from coordinate 6,050 downwards.
AGGCCGTGGTTGATGTCGGCGAGCTCCAGGTACGCGGCGGTGCAGCGGGTGCAGTCCTGGACGTGCTTGCCGACCTCCGCCGAGGCGCGCTTGCGCAGCGAGCCGCGGGCGTACGCGCCGAGCCGGTTGGCGTACCCGGCGCAGCCGGACTCCTGGCTGCCCGAGACGTGCGCCTGGAGGAACGCGGCGGCCAGCCGGTCGCGGGCCCGGTGGGCCTGGACGGCGGTGGCGTTGGCGGTCTTGCCGAGCATCACCGCGACCGTCTTGGGCGACTCCCGCTCGACCTCGGTGTGCCAGAGCACCACCCGGTCGTCCTCGGGCAGTTCGGCGTACGCGCGCATCACCATCCGCTGGTCGGCCAGGGCCAGCGCCCAGGCGTCCGCGCCCGGGTCGGCGAGGTCGAACTCGACGGTGGCGGCGGAGGCTTCGGCGAAGCCGGTGAAGTCGTCGACCAGCTGTTCGCGCCGGTCCGAGCGGGCCCAGGCGGCGGCCACGTTGCGCACCGCCGTCAACAGGTAGGCCCGGACGGCGAACTCGGGTCCCTTGCCGGCCTTGAGCGCCTGCAGGGTGCGGGCGAACACCTCGCCCGCCAGGTCCTCCGCGGTGAAGCTGTCCCGGCAGCAGGTCCGGGCGTAGCGGCGGACGGCGTCCGCGTGCCGGCGGTAGATCTCCTCGTACGCGGCGTCGTCCCCGGCCCGCACCAGGGCGGTCAACTCGGAGTCGGAAGGGGGCCGTTCGCCGTCCACCGGGTCGGCGGGGGCGGGTACGACGGCGCGGGACGGGAGCTCCTCGCCGATGAACGCCTCGGGGGCGACCCCGCCCCGTCCGGCCGGCGCCTGGCCGGGCACCCGGCCGGTCAGCGACTCGCGGGCCGGGCTGCCGCCCTGGTCCGGCACCTGGCCGGGCGTCTCCAGGCCGGAGCCGAACTCGCCCGCGTCGCCCTGCTCGTCGGGGTTCACCGGGCCCCGCCCCGCCGCACGGCGCACGGCACGGGCCGCCCCTCGGATTCGACGGCGGTCACGGTGCGCAACGGGACAATGGCTCCAACCACGGGCAAAGAATGGCATAGCGCGGCGACCACCGGTAGCCGGGTCCGCCCCGTCCCACCCGTCCGGGCCGCCGCTCGCGGACCTGTTCGAACCTCGGCCGCGCAAGCACCGCGCGTACCCGGAACGTTCCGCGCGCCCCCGGCCGGAGCGTCGCGCCGGGCGGCGTCCCGTCACCCGAACGGCGCGTCCCGGCCGCTCCCCGGAACCCGCCCGCCGGAGAGGCGCCCGCACGGTGCGTCAGAACGGCCGCGCACCGGGCGATTTCAGGCCGCGCGCAGGCCCTGGAGCAGGATCTGCAGCAGCCGGTGTCCGGCCCCGCCCTCCGGCTCGCCCTCCCGCACCGGGACGGCCGCGGAGGCGTGCACCGGCACCGCGGCCGTCAGCACCAGCACCACGTCGGCCACCGTCACCCCGGGCCGCAGCTCGCCGGCCGCGCCCGCCCGGGCCACCAGCGCCGCCAGCAACTGCAGCAGCAGCCGCGGATCGGCGCTCTGCTCGCCCTCGGCGACCGGCGCGCCGCCGAACGCCCGCAGCTCGGTGCCGCGCTGCTCGGGCACCCGGCCGATCTCCTCGGCGTACCGGAACGCCTCCGGCGGCAGCAGCCGCCCCGCGCCGGAGGCCGCCGCCCGCTGCAGGAAGCCCGCCAGCGCGTCCCACGGGCCGGTCAGCCCGCCGTACAGCGACTCCCGGGCCTGCGCGGTCAGCCAGGACACCTCCTCGGCGGCGATCCGCTGGACCAGCACCTCCTTGCTGGGGAACCGCCGGTACACGGTGCCCACGCCGACCCCGGCCCGCCGGGCGACCTCCTCCATCGGCGCTCCGTAGCCGAGTTCGCCGAACACCTCGCGGGCGGCCCGCAGCACGCTCTCCAGGTTCCGCCGGGCGTCCACCCGCAACCGCGAACCCGCCCCGCGCCCGGACTCGCCCTGGCGCTCGCGCTCACGTTCGCGCTCACGTTCGCGCTCGCGTTCACCGGGCGGAAAGGCGTACCGCTCCCGCTCGCCAGGACCGCGCTGCTCCGGCACCACGTCCACCGCGGCCCTCCCGAACGCCGCGACCGGCACCCGGCCCGCGACCTGATCCTGCTCCGACATGCCAAACCTCCCCCGGGGCACCCCGTCCCGGGTACCCGAACGGCTACTACGCCCCCTGGTGTGCGCCGCCGACACCGGCCGTGGTCCGACGTCCGCGCACTACCTTCCCCTGACGGCTCCCGTGCAGTCGCGTCGACGCCACCAGGTCCAGGGCGAACGGACCGGCGCCATTGGCGGTCCGAAGCACAATCCGACCATAGTTCAAGGAAGTTCGCCGCAGAAGTGCACCACTGATCGCCCCGGACCGGTCCGACCCGGCCCCCACGTGCGGACAAATCCCCGCACGCCCCCGCCGCGGACCCACGTGAGACGAATCACAGCCCGATCATCGGGCCGGGCGACGCCCCCGTTCACCCCGACTTGCCTTCCTTTGCCGGACCTTGACGAGCCGTCAGTTCGAACCGCCCCGCTCCACCCCGCTCCGCACCGCCGGACGGGCGATCGGACGTGCGAACGGACGAAAGCCGGACGAACGGTCGGACGTACACATTCCCGCCCCCCGCCCCCGCTCTCCGCACCACCCCCGCCCGCCCCCGCGGAAGACGCCCCGCCCGGCCCGGCAACCCCGGCGGCGCCCGCTTTCCCGGCCGGATTCGGACCGATCCGGCCCTGACTGTGGACAAGAGCCCACCACCGGGTGCGTCATAGGGGGAACGTGAAACGGGTCACAGCACCAGGGCCGGCCGGAGGTGCCCCATTCGAGTCCTGATCATCGGCGGAGGCTGCGCCGGACTGAGCTCCGCGCTGCGCCTCCAGCAGCTGCTGCGCGACCGGCTGAGAACCCGCCGGATCGAACTGACGATCGTCGAACCCCAGCCCTACCTGACGTTCCAGCCGCTGCTGGCCGAGGTCGCCGCCGGCACCATCGACCCGCGCCACGTGGTGGTCCCGCTGCGCACCGCGCTCCCCGACTGCCGGGTGCTCACCGCCCGGGTCACCAGGATCGACCACGCCACCCGCACCGCCTGGGTGGACGCCGCCCCGCGCGGCGAACTCCGGCTGCCCACCGAAGTCCGCTACGACGTCCTGGTGATGGCCCCCGGCTCGGTCTCCCGCACCGCCCCCGTCCCCGGCCTGGCCGAGCACGGCATGGGCTTCGCCACCGTCGGCGAGGCGGTCGCCCTGCGCAACCACGTCCTGGAACAGCTCGACCTGGCCTCCTCCACCCGCGACCCCGAACTCCGCCACGCCGCACTGACGTTCGTCTTCGTCGGAGCCGGCTACGCGGGCGTCGGCGCCCTCGCCGAACTGGAGGACATGGCCCGCACCGCCACCAAGGGCTACCACAACCTCGACCCCGACGACCTGCGCTGGATCCTGGTCGAGGCCAAGGACCGCATCCTCGGCGAGGAGACCCCCGAACTCGCCGCCCACACCCTCGCCGAACTGCGCGAACGCAACATCGACGTCCGGCTCTCCACCACGCTGGAGTCCGCCGCCGACCAGCGCATGACGCTCTCCGACGGCAGCCGCTTCGCCGCCCGCACCCTGGTCTGGACGGCCGGCATCCGCCCCGCCCCCGTCCTCGCCCTCACCGACCTCCCGCTCGACGCCGCCGGCCGGATCACCTGCCTGCCCACCCTGCGGATCGCCACCCCCGACGGCCTCCCGCTGCCCGACGCCTGGGCCGCCGGCGACTGCGCCGCCGTCCCCGACCACACCGGCGAACCCTGCGCCCCCAACGCCCAGCACGCCCTCGCCCAGGCCAGACTGCTCGCCGAGAACCTGGCCGCGGAGCTGGCCGGCCGACCCCTCACCGCCTACCGGCCCGAAGACCCCGCCTGCTCCACCTCGCTCGGCCTGCACCGCGCCGTCGCCCACACCCGCCGCGGCACCCGCCTCACCGGCCGCCGCGCCTGGTGGCTGCACCGCGTCCGCCAGCTGCGCCGCCTCCCCACCCGGGAGCGCCGGATCCGGGTGCTGACGGACTGGCTGTTCGGCGGCCTCTTCCCCCGGGAGGTGGTCGCCCTGGGCGCCATCGAGCACCCCCGGGCCGAGTTCGAGTCCGGCTTCACCACCGGCCCCGGCACCTGACGCCCGCACCGCCTCCGCCTTCTTCCTCCGCCTTCTCTCTCCGTCTTCACCCGTCGCACGGGAGTGCACCACCGGCGCGCACCTCACCGAACGCGCCGTACCGATGGCACGACTTCCGGAATCACCCCGGAGCCTGACAGGATCAACCCCGGTGGAACCATTACGGCGAGTGCAGACCCGCATACGCATGGTGATCATCACACCGCAGCTGCCCGTCGACCGGCACCACCTCCCATCAGTCCCCGAGGAAGCGGCCAACGTTGGACCTCATGCGCTGGAGCGCCCGGCTCACCGGAGCCGCCTGGCGGGCCACTCCCGCCACCGCGGACGAACCCGTCACCGTTCCCGCCCCGCGCGACCCGGCCGCCCCCTGCCCCGACCCCCGCGACGCCGAACAGCCCTACGACTTCCGCGACGTCCTGCGCCGGCTCCCCGCCCCCGTCGCCCTCACCCACGGCCCCCACCACCAACTCGGCTACGCCAACCGGGCCTACCGCGACCTGTTCGGCGCCCGCACCCCCGGCCGCCCCGCCGCCGAGTCGCTCCCCGAACTCGCCACCCTCGGCGTCCTCCCGCTGCTCGACCAGGTCCTGCGCAGCGGACGCCCGCGCAGCGTGAAGTCCCGCTGCATCCTCGGCCTCGGCGGCAACCGCTACTACAACATCGCCTGCGTCCCGCTCGGCCCCGACGAACACGCCACCCCCACCGGCGTCCTGGTCTTCGCCACCGAGGTCACCGACCAGGTCCAGTCCGCCGGCCGCCTCCGCGAAGCCGAACGCCGCCAGCGCGAGGCCGCCGTCACCCTCCAGCACAGCCTCCTCCCGCAGAAACTCGAACAGCCCGCCGACCTCCACGTCGCCGCCACCTACCAACCCGGCGGAGCCGACGCCGCGGTCGGCGGCGACTGGTACGACGTCATCGGCCTCGGCGGCGGACGCACCGCGCTGGTCATCGGCGACGTCATGGGCCGCGGCCTGCGCGCCGCCGCCGTCATGGGCCAGCTCCGCACCGCCGTCCGCGCCTACGCCCGCCTCGACCTCCCCCCGCACGAGGTGATGACCCTCCTCGACGGCCTCGCCATGGAGATCGACGCCAACCAGATCGCCACCTGCACCTACGCCGTCTGGGACCCGGCCGCCACCACCCTCGTCTACGCCTCCGCCGGCCACCTCCCCCTCCTCCTCCGCAGCCCCGACGGCACCGTCCTGCGCGGCGAGGAACAGAACGGCCCACCCCTCGGCACCGGCGGCGCCGGCCACCTCTCCCACACCCTCCGCCTCCTCCCCGGCACCACCGGCGTCCTCTACACCGACGGCCTGGTCGAACGCCGCGACCAGGACATCGACCAGGGCATCGACCACCTCGCCCACACCCTCACCGGCCCGGTCAGCACCCCCGACACCGTCTGCTCCCGCCTCCTGCGCGCCCTGGGCGTCACCGCCGAGCACGACGACGACGTCGCGATCCTGGTCTTCCAGGTGCCGTCCGCCGGCACCACTTGATCCCGGGCCCCCAGGTATGTACAGTTCTTCGAGTTGCCTGACAGGGAGCACCGAGCACGCATCTGCGTGGACGGTCCCGGGGCGGCCAATCCCCTGAGAAACAAACCGCTGGATCCGTGACGGGTCGCGTCTCTTTCGCGTCCCCGTTCGTATTCGTCGTGCGTTTTTTCGGAGATTGCGGCCGATTCGCTTTTCGGAGCGGGGATCGGCTAGAGTTTGAAACGTCGGACGGGCCGTCAGGCCGCGAAAGACGAAAGCGAGTCGGGAAAGAGCACAAGCTCGGATCTGATAAGCTGGAAACACGAAAGAACGAAGCGCCCGGAGGGTCCGCAGGAATGCGGCTCGAAGGAAGCGTCCGTTCCTTGAGAACT